>JBFWYP010000003.1:0-210106 GCA_050186295.1 Thermoanaerobaculia bacterium
AACTCTCTGTCGTCCTGAACCGAGGAGGAGCGATGTCCAGAATCCGGAACCGAATTCGTCCCCACCTGTCTCCCGCCGGAGCGATCCCGGTGCTGCTCTTCGCGCTCTGGTCGGGCGGAGCCGGCCCGGTCCTGGGGCAGGCGCCCGCGGCGTCGCCGGCGCTTCGCGCGCTCGATCGGGGAGAGTCCGCCGGGGCGCGCGCGGGCCTCGCCGAAGAGGCGGCCGAGTCGCTCTTCCTCCTGGCGATGGCGGAACAGGGCGATGCGCGCAAGAGCGCCGCGACCCAGGCAGCGGCGCTGGCCCCGGCCGGCTCCTGGATCGCGCAGGCGAGCACCGGTCTGCTGGCCGCTTCCGAGGGTCGCCACGCCGACGCGGCGACCGCCTACAACGCGGCGCTCACGCTGCACCCCGACAAGCGCGTCTGGACGCTGCTCGGCGACAGCCTGCGTGGAGCGGAGGACTGGGACGGCGCGGCCCGTGCCTTCGCGGCGGCCGCGGCGCTCGATCCCGCCTACGCGCGGGCGCTGGTCGCGACGGGCGATCTCGCGCGGCGCAAAGGCGACTTCGCCGCCGCCTTCAATGCGTACAACCACGCCGTGGACGACAGTGGCCGGCCGGTGGCGGCGGTCCTCGGTCGCGCCGCAGCCCGGCTCCAGCTCGGCGACAAGGAGGGAGTCCTCGCCGATCTGCAGCGTGCCGCGGAGGTCGCGGACAGTCCGGCGGACAAGGCGCGCGCCTGGATGTCGATCGTCTATGCCCACACCTACTGGCGCGAGCTTCCAAGCGGGCTCGACGCCGCCGAGCGCGCGGTTGCACTCTGGCAGAGCGAGGGCCGCCCCGACTCCGCGGCGGCGGTCTGCAACGCCACCGGGCGGGTCCTGCTGGAGACGGGGAGCGCGGGCGCTGCGGATTGGTACGAGCGCGGCTGGCAGATCATCGACGCTTCGACCCTGCCTCCCGAAGAGAAGACCATCTGGCGTGTGCGGCGACTGCATGCCGAGGCGCGGATGGCAGCCGCGAACCGCGAATCGCGCCGGGCGCAGGCGGTGGCCGAGGAGGCGCGGGCATTGATGGAGGCGGACACCGCGAACGCCGAGCACTATCGGCAGATCTATCCCTACCTCATCGGCTACCTGCGCTGGCAGGAGCGCAAGTACGAAGAGGCGATCGCCATGCTCGAGCAGGGCGAGGTCGACCGCCCGTTCATCCAGTACATGATCGGCGATTGCTACGCACGGCTCCGTGACCGGGAGAACGCGCGGCTCTGGTTCGAGCGCGCCCTGGCCTCGGGCTCGGGTCTCGACGCGGAGTCGGCGATCGTCCGCCCGCTCGTCTCGGCCTGGATGGCGAAGAATCCCGCCGGCTCCTGACGGCGCCCGAGCGCCGTGGAGTCGTCCAGCAGCGAGCCCGCCGCACCGGTCCGGCCCCGACGCCGTGGTCTGGGTGCGCTCGCCGTCGCGAGTGGCATCCTGTTCAGCCGCGTGGCGGGGCTGGTGCGGACCAGTGTACTGGCCTCGATCTTCGGCGTCGGAGCGCACGCCGACGTCTGGAGCGCCGCGCTCCGGTTGCCGAACCTGCTGCAGAACCTGCTCGGTGAACAGACGCTGTCGGCGGCGTTCATTCCGGTCTACTCGCGGCTCCTCGGCGCCGGGCGCAAGGAGGAGGCAGGACGCTTCGCCGGCGCCGTGTTCTCCCTCCTCGCTGCGCTCGCCGGCGGTGCCGCGCTCGTCGGCGTCCTGCTGGCACGCCCGATCGTCGCGCTCTTCGCCCCCGGATTCCTCGGCGACCAGGAGCGGATCGCCCAGGGCCTCGCGACGGTCGATCGCTACCAGCTCGCCGTCCTGGCGGTGCGGTGGATCTTTCCGATGTCGGCGATCCTGGTGCTCTCGGCCTGGGCTCTCGGCGTCCTCAACAGCCACCGCCGCTTTTTCCTCTCCTATGTCGCGCCGGTGGTCTGGAACGCGAGCATCATCGCCGCGGTCTGGTGGGTCGCGGCGGGTCGGGGCGCGGCGCCCGGCGGCGGCGAGGATCGCCTGCTCGTGGCGGCCTGTGCCGGGGCGCTGGCCGGTGGCCTGCTGCAGTTCCTGATCCAGATTCCTGGAGTGATTCGCGATCTTGAGGGGTTCCGGTTCGGATTCCGGCTCGGCAACCCGGCCGTCCGGGAAGCGATCGCGGCGTTCCTGCCGACAGTCGCGGGCAGGGGAGCCGTCCAGTTCTCCTCCTACATCGATCAGCTGCTGGCCTCCTGGCTCGTCGCCGGCGCCATCGGCGCGCTGGCCTACGCCCAGACGCTCTACCTGCTTCCGGTCAGTCTGTTCGGGCTCTCCCTGGCGGCGGCGGCGCTGCCCGACCTCGCCCGTCAGCACGGCGAGGGCCGCTCCGAGGCCGTCGAACGCGACTTGCGGCGTCACCTGATGCTCTCCTCCTTCCTGAACCTCCCGGCGTCGGTGGCGTATCTCTTGCTGGGGTTACCATTGGTGCAGGGGATCTTCCAGCTGTTCGGCCGGCGCTTCGGGGCAGAGGAGAGCTGGCTCGTCTACGCCGTCCTTGCGGCGTACGCGCTGGGACTGCCTGCCGCCACCCAAGCCCGCGTCCTGCAGTCGGGCCTCTACGCGGGCGGCGACGCGCGCTCGCCGGCGCGCTACTCGGTCCTGCGGGTCTCGGTCGGCGCGGCGCTCGGAATTCCGCTGATGCTGAGCCTCGATCGTTTTCCGGTCTCGACCCTCTGGGCGCGGAGTGCAGCGGTGGAGAGCAGCACGCTCCATCTCGGCGCTCTCGGACTGGCGCTCGCCGCTTCGTTCGCTGCCTGGGTCGAATGGTGGGCCCTGCGACGGAAGGTCCTCGCGACCGTGCGCGGCTTCCGCTGGCCCGCGGCCGAGTTCCGGACGCTGGCGCTCTGGGCCGTTGCGGCGGCAGTGCTCCCGTTGGCGCTCGTCGCGTCGCGAGCGCTCGCCGGCTGGCACCCCTCGCTCCGCGCGCTCCTCGTCGGCACGCTCTTCGGCGGCGGCTACCTCTTCCTCACGCGCCGGAGCGAGCCCGCGCAGGCGCTCCGGCAGCGCTTCGGAAAGGGAGCGCGGCGATGAAGCCGGCTCTGCGCGCCTTCGCCGCCGCCGCGGCGCTGCTCGTCGGCGGCTGTGCGTCGAGCGCCCACGACGCGCACCTCGCGAATCTGCGGTCCGAGATCCGCGACCGCGGTCTCGACCCGGCGAGCATCGTCATCCCCTTCGAGATCTCTCCCGCGATGAAGAGCTGGCTCGACAAGGACGTTCCCAAGAGCCGCAACATCGAGATCCAGCTGAACTGGCTCCTGCAGGCGGTCCTCAACCGGGGAGAACCGGCGTTCCGCTACGTCGCCGGCCACACCGACCCGGCGGAGGAGGTGTTCGCGAAGGGGAGCGCCAACTGTCTCGGGTTCACGCAGATGTTCATCGCCCTGGCCCGGGAGCTGGACCTGCCGGTCTACTTCCTCCGCGTCTCGGATCTGCAGAGCTTCGAGCGCGAAGGCGATCTGATCGTCGCCTCGGCGCACATCACCACGGCGCTCGGTCCGCCTTCTTCGCGCCGCATCCTCGACTTCGCCGAGCGGCCGGTCTCGGCCTACCGTTGGGTCGAGGCGATCTCCGACCTGACTGCGGTGGCGCTCTACTACTCGAACCGCGGAGCGGAGGAGCTGCGCGACGGGCACAACGAGAAGGGGATGGAGTATCTCCTGATCGCCTCGCAGCTCGACCCGGAGCTCTCGGAGTCGTGGGTGAACCTGGGAGTCGCCCGGCGGCGCACCGGCGATCTCGCCGGCGCCGAGGAGGCCTACCGGCGGGCCCTCGAAGTGGATCCCGGCGCGATCACCGCCTACCAGAATCTCGCCGGACTGCTGCGCGGTCAGGGCCGCTCGATCGAGGCCCAGGAGCTTCTGGCGCTCACCGACCGTTCGAGCAACCGGAATCCGTTCAGCTACCTCGCGCTCGGCGATCTCGCCCTGCGGCTGGGACGCATTTCCGAAGCCGAACGCTTCTACCGTCGCGCGCTGCGGCTCGGGCCGGAGCAGGCAGAGGCGCAGGCGGCGATGGGCAACTGGGCGTTGCGGGCCGGGAAGCCGCGCGAGGCGGAGAAGTTCCTCCGCCGCGCGCAGCGCCTCGATCCCGCGAACGACCGCGTCGACACCCTGTCGCGTTCCCTGGCCTCGGTCCCGCCGAACGGCTGAGCTTCAGCGCTGGCGCTGCTGGCGCCGGACCTCGAACGTCGCCAGGGCGACGCTCGTCGAGAGGTTCAGCGATCGCACGACCCCCCCCTCCATCGGAATCCTCACGAGACGATCACGGTAGCGCTCGCGGATCGCCGGCGGCAGGCCGGAGCTCTCGCTTCCGAACACCAGGCTAACCGGCGACGGGTAGGTGACGTCCCAGTAGGAGAGATCGGCTTCGGCCGAGAAGAAGTAGGGCTCCCCCAGCACTGGCAGGGCGGCTTCGATCTCGGGCCAGGAGTTCCAGAGCGTCGGTGCGACGTCCGGCCAGTAGTCCAGTCCCGCCCGGCGAACCTCCCGCTCGGAGAGCGAGAAGCCCAGCGGGCGGACGAGGTGGAGGGCGGCGCCGGCGGCGAGGCAGGTCCTGCCGGCATTGCCGGTGTTCCAGTGGATCTCGGGCTCGACGAGGATCACCTGGATGGAGGGGCTGAAACCTCGGGCGGCGGGGGGCGTAGTCATCACCAGGAGCTCTTCCGGAGGGAAGAATATGAGCAGAAAGACAAAATTCGTCGTCGGATCGCTCGCCGTGGGAGTCGCGGCGGTCGGACTGTTCCTCTACAGCCGCAACGCCTCCGCCAAGGAGGAGGGCCTGAAGACGGTGGAGATCGTGCGCGGAACGATCGTCGACAAAGCGCTCGCCGTGGGGCAGATCGTTCCCGACCAGGAGATCCAGGTGAAGTCCCAGATCTCCGGCATCGTCAAGCAGTGCTTCGTGGAGATCGGCGACGTGGTCGTACCTGGGCAGCCGCTCTTCTCGATCAGTCCGGACCCGACTCCGGTCGAGCTCGCCGACGCCTCCCGCCGGGTGGAGCTGGCGCAGGTCGCCTACGACCGGGCGCAGCAGGACCTGGAGCGTACCAAGTCGCTGTGGAGCGGAGGGATCCTGGCGCGCGACGCGTTCGACGCGCGACAGAAGGACTTCGAGCACGCCCGGATCACGCTCGAGCAGGAGACCGACAAGCTGCAACTCCTCAAGGAGGGGAGGATCCAGCGCAAGGTCGGCGGCGTCGACTCGGTGATCCGTGCCTCGACCGCCGGCACCGTCCTCGAACGCAAGGTGAATCCGGGCGATCCGGTCGTGCCCCTCACCTCGTTCCAGGAAGGGACCGTGATGCTGACTCTGGCGGACATGAAGACGCTCGAGTTCCGCGGCACCGTGGACGAGATCGACGTCGGCAAGTTGAAGGAGGGTCAGGAGGTGCGGATCCAGGTCGGCGCCGTTCCCGGAAGCTCGGTGATCGGAACGCTGACGCGCGTCGCGCCGAAGGCACGCGACAAGGAGGGAGCGACCGTCTTCGACGTCGAGGCGGCGATCGACGCGGCGAAGAGCAGCATCACCCTGCGCGCCGGATACTCGGCGAACGCCGACGTCATCATCCAGGAGAAGCAGGACGTCCTGCTGGTGCCCGAGCGCCTCGTGGCGCTCGACGACGACAAGGCCTCGGTCGAGGTCCCCGGCGCCAAGCCGGACGACGCGCCGGTGAAGAAGGAGATCGAGGTTGGTCTCTCCGACGGACTGAATCTCGAGGTCGTCGCCGGGCTGAGCGAAGGCGACAAGGTCGTCCAGCGTCCGGCCAAGGAAGTCGAGTAAGAGGCCTCGGATGTATCTCGGGAACTACCTGCGGCAGTTTCTGCGCGACATGCGCGCTCAGAAGCTGCGCCTCTTCCTGACCATCTTCGGACTGGTCTGGGGCACCGCCGCCGTGACGCTGATGCTCGCCTTCGGCGAGGGGCTCCATCGCCAGGTGATGGTGGCGCAGAAGGGGCTCGGCGATGCCATCGTCATCGCCTGGCCGTCGCGCACCAGCAAACCGTGGCAGGGCCTGCCGCGCGGACGCAGGATCCAGCTGGTCGACGAGGACATGGCGATGTTCCGCAGCGAGGTCGAGGGCCTCGGGAGGATCAGCGAGGAGTACTCGACCGACGGGTCGCGGATGAGCTGGGAGAAGAAGTCCCTGTCGGTCGACGTCTCGGGCTCGAACGTCGAGTTCGGGACCATGCGCAGCATGAATCCGCAGGAGGGCGGCCGCTTCCTCAACGAAGCGGACATGGAGGGGAGACGTCGGGTCGTTTTCCTCGGCGACCAGCTGGCGATCGACCTGTTCGGCGCCGGGAAGAACCCCGTCGGCGAGCAGGTGAAGATCGACGGCTCGCCGTTCCTCGTCGTCGGTGTGATGGTCTCGAAGGAGCAGGACTCCTCCTACAGCGGACGCGACAAGGACAAGGCGATCATCCCCTCCACCACGTTCAAGACGATCTACGGCCAGAAGTACATCGACAACTTCGTCTTCCAGGCGCTGAACGTCCAGAAGGTCAAGGCGGTGAAGAAGAAGGTGATCGCGGTGGCGGCCCAGAAGTACCGCTTCGATCCGAGCGACGAGGAAGCGATCCAGATGTGGGACACGACGGAGGGGATGAAGTTCCTCGACACCTTCTTCCTCGCCTTCCGCGGCTTCCTCGGGATCGTCGGAGCCCTCACCCTCGTGGTCGGCGGCATCGGAGTCTCGAACATCATGAACGTGGTCGTCGAGGAGCGCACCAAGGAGATCGGCATCAAGATGGCTCTCGGAGCGCGTCGGCGCTACGTCGTCGGCCAGTTCCTCTTCGAAACTCTGCTCATCACGCTGATCGGAGGCTGCGCCGGATTCCTGATCTCGTGGTCGATCTGCTCCGTGGTGCCGAATTTCGGCGTCGAGGAGTTCATCGGCACGCCTGAGATTTCTTTCCAGGTCGCCGCCATCACCACCGCGATCCTGGGCACGATCGGGCTGCTCGCGGGCTTCTTCCCCGCGCGCGCCGCCGCAAATCTGCGCCCGGTCGAAGCGCTGAGGATGTGATCATGCTGCGCATCCCGCTGATCCTGAAGCTGTTCCGGCGCACCGCCGGAATCAACCGCAAGCGGATGGTCATGACCGTGGCGGCGATCGCCTGGGGGACCCTGTCGATCGTCCTCCTGCTGTCGTTCGGCGAGGGCCTGAAGCGCAACCTCACCAAGGGCAGCCGCGGTCTCGGCGAGGGGATCATCGTGATCTGGCCCGGCGCCACGACCAAGGCGTTCGCCGGCTTCCCGCAGGGGAGGAACCTGCGCTTCGTTCCGGAGGACATCGAGCTGCTTCAGGTCAACATCCCCGAGATCGTCCTCGCCTCGGCGGAGATGCGGCGCTGGGGCAACACGGTGACCTACGGCCGCAAGACGCAGACGCGGCCGGTGGTCGGAGTGGAGCCGCCCTACGGCGAGCTGCGGAACCAGGTGGCGCAGGCGGGAGGGCGATTCATCAACGCGCGCGACGAGCAGCTCAAGCGGCGCGTGGTCTTCCTGGGCAACGATCTGAAGGACGAGTTGTTCGGTGAGAAGGAGGCGGTCGGGGAAACGATCTTCATCAACAAGACCCCGTACACCGTCATCGGAGTGATGGCGAAGAAGCTGCAGATGGGAACCTACGGCGGCCCGGACGCCAACAACGCGGTCATCCCGCTCTCGACCTTCAAGGCGCACTTCGGCCGGCGCTACGTCTCGGACCTGGTGATCAAGGGCGCGGCACCGGAACAGAACGAAGCGATCAAGAAGCGGCTCTACGAGGTCCTGGGCGGAAAGTACCGCTTCGATCCGACCGACGAGCGGGCGCTCGCGATGTGGGACACGGTGAAGTCGCAGGAGGTCACCCGCAACATCGCCGTCGGAATCGAGATCTTCCTCGGCGTGATCGGTGCCCTCACCCTTCTGATCGGAGGGATCGGCGTCGCCAACATCATGTACGCGGTGGTCAAGCACCGGACGAAGGAGATCGGCGTGCAGATGGCGCTGGGCTCGAAGCGCGCCTACGTGATCGGTCCGCTGGTCGTCGAATCGCTCTCGTTGACCGCGCTCGGTGGCGCCATCGGGATCGGCGTCGGGGTGGGCCTGGTCCAGCTCCTGGCGGTCCTGCAGTCGAAGGCGAACAGCGATGCGCTCGAGTTCATGGGCAAGCCGACGTTCTCCTTCGCCATCGCACTGACCACCGTCTTCCTGCTGGGAACGATCGGGTTCCTGGCGGGGTACTTTCCGTCGCGCCGCGCGGTCAGCATCCAGCCCGCGGTGGCGCTGCGTTACGAGTGAGGTTCGATCGGGATGAACTTGTTCAGCGGCAGGAACCGTAGCAAGATCGCCAGCGAGATGGCACCAACGCCGATCATCGAGATGAGGGAGCTGCGCAAGGTCTACGACACCGGCGCCATCGAGGTGGAGGCGCTGAAGTCGATCGATCTCAAGGTGGAGCGGGAGGAGTTCGTCGCCATCGTCGGACCCTCCGGCTCGGGAAAGTCGACCCTGCTCAACATCGTCGGCTGCCTGGACACGCCGACCGCCGGCTCGTATCGCCTCGACGGCGAGGAGGTCGCCGAGCTCGATGTCGACGAGCTCGCCGACATCCGCAACCGGAAGGTCGGCTTCGTCTTCCAGAGTTTCAACCTGCTGCCCCAGATCACCGCCTACGAGAACGTCGAGCTGCCGCTCCTGTTCAAGGGGACGGGAGCGACCGAGCGCCGCGAGCGTGTCGAGCATCTCTTCGAGCAGGTCGGTCTCGCCGATCGCATGAAGCACCGTCCGACCGAGCTCTCCGGCGGCCAGATGCAGCGGGTGGCGATCGCACGTGCGCTCGCCTGCGAGCCGGCGCTGATCCTCGCCGACGAGCCGACCGGAAACCTCGACACGTCGTCTGGGAAGGACATCATGTCGCTGTTCGAGGAGCTGGCCGCCCGGGGCCACACGCTGGTTCTCATCACGCACGACAACGCGATCGCCAACCGCACCCGCCGGATCGTGAGGATCCAGGACGGCCGGATCGTCGAGGACCGGCCGACCACCGCCGTGGCCTGACCGGCAGCTCGCATCGGTCGGCGGCGGCCGGTATCCTTGGCGGCATGAAGCGACTCGAGGGTTGGAATCGGGATTTCCGGACAGGCCTCGCCGGCTCTTCGGCTCCGGTGACGGCAGGGCTCGTCGCGACGGCGCTCCTCTTCGGCGCGGGTTGCGCGACCAATCCGGCGACAGGGAAGAACCAGCTCAACTTCTACAGCGAAGCGCAGGAGATCGAGATGGGCCGCAAGGCGGACCGTCAGATCTCGGCCGAGATGGGCGTCGTCGACGATTCCGGGTTGCAGCGTTTCGTCGCGGATCTGGGGCAGAGGCTCGCCGCGAAGTCGGAGCGCCCGGGGCTTCCGTGGTCCTTCAAGGTAATGGACGATCCAGCGGTGAACGCCTTCGCTCTGCCCGGGGGCTTCATCTACGTGACGCGCGGAATCCTGGGGCACATGACGTCGGAGGCGGAGCTGGCCTCCGTGCTCGGTCACGAGATCGGCCATGTGACAGCGCAGCACAGCATGAACCAGATGAGCAAGGCGCAGCTCGTCCAGGGCGGGCTCCTCGCCGGCGTGATCCTCTCGCCCGAAGTGGCGCAGGTCGCCGACCTCGCGGGAGTCGGCATGCAGGCGCTCTTCCTCAAGTACGGGCGCGACGACGAGCGCCAGGCGGACGATCTCGGGCTGCGCTACATGGCCATCGGCGGCTACGAGACACGCGAGATGCCGAAGCTGTTCCAGCTCCTCGACGCCGTGAGCTCGCAGGCCGGCGCGGGAAGGGTCCCGAACTGGCTCGCGAGCCATCCGGATCCGGGCTCGCGCGCCGACCGCGCCCGCCAGCGGATCGCCGAGCGCCAGTATCCGGAGGGTGAGGTGAACGCCCGGAGCTACGTCGAGCGCCTCGACGGCCTCGCCTTCGGCGCCGATCCGCGCCGCGGCTTCTTCGAGGGTGCCACCTTCCATCATCCCGACCTCGCCTTCTCGGTGCGCTTCCCCGACGGCTGGAAGCGAGCGAACGAGCCCGACCGCGTGGTCGCGCTGCACCCCGACCGGATCGCGATGCTGCAGGTGAAGATCGCGCCGGGCCGCACGGCGAGGGAGGCCGCGGACAACTTCCGGCGGTCGACCGGTGCCTCGGGCGGTGGAACGGGTCCGGTCGAGTACGACGGACTGGCGGCGGTGCGGACCGACTTCTCGCTCGCCCGGCAGCAGGGTACGCCGCTCGTCGGGACGGCCTACTTCCTCGAGCACTCCGGACGCGTCTTCGAGATCGTCGGCTTCGCGCCGCAGGAGCGCTGGGAGCAGGCGCGACGGGAGTTGAGCGCCAGCCTGCGGAGCTTCTCCCGGCTGACCGACCCCGAGCTCCTCGCAGCGCGGCCGCAGCGCCTCGAGATCGTGGCGCTGCCGCGGGCGATGACGCTCGCCGAGTTCGCGGAGCGCTATCCGAGCGACGTCCCGCTGGCGACCCTGGCGCTGATCAACCGGGTCGAGGGGAGCACGGCGGTGCTGGCGGCCGGAACGCCGGTCAAACGCGTCGTCGGCCGCAAGTTCGGCGACGGATGACTCGCGGCGGCGCTCGTCGCCCGCGCCGGGGGGGCAGGCTGCTGCTGGCGGTGGTGAGTCTGCTGTTCGCGCTGGGCGTCACCGAGCTCGCCCTGCGTCTGCTCGGGCCGCAGGGTCCCGGCGGCCCGGCGCTTCCGGACTACGGTGCGGCGGTCGCGGGCCGGGAGCTCGGACCGGCCGGCTATCTCGTTCCCGGCTTCGATGCCTGGCTGACCGACGGTGCCGGTGGCCGCATCCGCTGGCGCAACGACGCGCGGGGATTCCGGACCGACCGGGAGATCGCCGCGACGCCGGCTGCGGGGACCGTCCGGCTCCTCTTCGTCGGCGACTCGTTCGTCGCCGGCTACCGGGTGGACCAGGCGGACGTCTTCCCGCTGCAGCTCGAGCGCCGGTGGAATGCCCTCACGAATCGTCCGCCGGTCGAAGCGCTGATCGCCGAGGTCGAGGATCCGGTGACCGCCCGCGACTACCTCGATCGTTTCGGCGTGGTGCTCGAACCGACTCTGGTCCTCGTCGGTCTCACCCTGGGCAACGACCTCGATCAGATCTACTTCCGCCAGCTTCCGGGGTTGCCGCCGGCGAACGGGGAGGGGCGTCCGGTCGATCGGCTGCGATCGATCCTCCTTCCCGCGGCATGCCGTTCGCCGGTCAGGGCCCGGGGTGAGGAGCGGCCGGTCGCCGGGCGCTGGCGCCTGGTGGAGCTCGTCCGTTCGGCCTTCGCCTCACGGCGCGAGGAGCGGGGGGAGGCGGTGCTGCCGTACTTCGGGGACTGGCGGGAGCCTCGCCTCTTCGACGGCAACGGCCTGGGCTTCTGCCTGCGCCAACCGCCGCCGGAGATCGAGCAGGCACTGCGCGCCACGGGCGAACTGCTGTCCGGGATGAAAGGTGCGCTCGAGCAGCGCGGCGTGAGGATGCTGCTGCTGCTCTTCCCGCAGCGCTACGAGGTGCAGGAGCGCGACTGGGAGGCGACGGTCGCCGCCTACGGCCTCGACGAGGAGTGCTTCGAGCGCGGGCTCGCACGGCGGCGGATCGCCGAGCTCGCGCGCCGGCTGGGAATCGAGACCTTCGACCCGACTCCGCAGCTCGTGGCGAGCTTCGCGAGCTCGGGACGCTCCCTCTACCTTCCCGGCGGCGACATGCACTGGAACGCCCACGGCCACGCCGTCGTGGCGGAGGCGCTCGGCAGCCATCTCGAGAAGCGTTCCGGGGACGGCGTCCCGGGCCCCGACTGACGGGCGCTCAGCGGATCCGGCGGCGCCGGTGGCGGATGTAGTCGGCGAGCAGGAACTCGCCGAGGTTGTCCGGTGACGCGAAGTAGGCGCGTCCCCGGTTCACCTTGGTCAGATTGTCGACGAACTCCTGCAGCCACGGATCGGTCGCGATCATGAAGGTCGTGATGACGATCTTCTGCCGGCGGCAGAGATCCGCCTCCTCCAAGGTACGGTTGACGATTCGCAGGTCGAGGCCCATCGGATTCTTGTAGACGTGCCCGTCGGGTTCGGTCAGCGCCGAGGGTTTCCCGTCGGTGATCAGGACGATCTGCTTGTTCGGCTGACGGCGCCTGCCGAGGAGGGCTCGTGAAAGCTGCAGCGCTTCGCGGGTATTGGTGTGGAACGGGCCGGCGTCGAGGTAGGGGAGATCGCGGATCTCGATCCGTTCGGCACGGTCGCCGAAGGTCACGACATCGAGATGGTCCTTGGGGTACTTCGTGGTGATGAGCTCGGTGAGCGCCAGGGCGACCGTCTTGGCCGGCGTGATGCGGTCCTCGCCGTAGAGGATCATCGAGTGGGAGATGTCGATGGCGACGACCGTGGCGCAGGCGGTCTGCGCTTCGGTCTCGTGCACCGCGAGATCCTCCTCGGCGAGCGCCAGCGCTCCGTGGGTCCGCTTGAGCGCGTTCGAGAGGGACTGCACCGAGTCGATGCGCCCGAGCTCGTCGCCGAACTGCCAGGGGCGGGTCTCGGGCAGCACTTCGACTCCCTCGCCGCTCGAACGGATCGAGTGGTATCCGGCTCCGCCCTTGCGCAGCCCGGAGAAGATCTGCTCGAAGGCGCTCTTGCGCAGGTGGCGCTCGCCCGATCCCGAGAGGACGAGCGTTCCTTCTTCTCCTTCGCGCTCGAAGAAGCCTTCGGCCTCGAGGCGCGCGAAGAACGCCTCGAGGTCCACCGAAGCATCGATGAAGCCCTGCGCCTGCAGCTCCCGCATCCAGTCCATCGCCTGTTCGGGATCGCCGTTCGAGGCCATCAGCAGCTGATTGAAGAGCCGCTGGAGATCGATCCCGGCGAGGACCTGCCGCAGCAGATCGGGATCGAGATGGAAGTAGCGGTGCCGCATCGGCGGTTCCGTCAGTTGATCTCGCCGCTGCCCCGGCGCGGGCCCCGCCGCGGCGTCTTGAGGAGCTGGAACTTGAGCAGCTCCTTGTAGGAGACGGTGGAGTCGAGATCGTGCCTGGCGAGCTTCACCGACTGGTGCAGGCCGTCGAGGATGAGCTCGGCCCAGAAGGCGGTCTCCTCGCGCCCGCCGCCCTGGGACTCGGCCAGCGCGAAGAGCGAGGGGACACGCTTGAGCTCCGCTTCGTACTCCTCGAACGGCATCTCGTCGGAGAGGGAGATCGCCTGCCCTCCGGCGAACCAGGCGAGGACCTCGGCGTACGGTCCCGGCTCGTCTTCCGCGGGCTCGCGTTCGAACTCGGGAAAGCGGGCCTCGAAGACGCGCTTGACGGCAGTGCCGATCAGCTTGCGCGCCACGACCTCGGGCCCCTGCTGTTCGCCT
Source organism: Thermoanaerobaculia bacterium (assembly GCA_050186295.1). Classification (GTDB taxonomy): domain Bacteria; phylum Acidobacteriota; class Thermoanaerobaculia; order Multivoradales; family JAGPDF01; genus JAGPDF01. The sequence continues at coordinate 13,412 of JBFWYP010000003.1, forward strand.
TCGTAGACCATTTCGAGCTTGCCGGTCAGGGCGGGCAGCAGCGGCGGCAGGTCGCAGACCCGCGGGTGCGGCTGCGCGTCGCCGGTGGAGAGCGCGCGGCGTTCGAGGTTCGAAGCGAGGAGCTCGATGGCGGAGATCGCGACGCGCGCCGAGACACCCGAGCTCGGGTCGACCAGGTCGCTGTCGCGGGCGGCGATCGAAATTTCCTCGATCAGCAGACGGACCGCGTCGGGGATCCGGATCTTCACTCCGTCGCGATCGAGCCATGCCTCCTGCTCGGTGATGCGCGCGGCGATCGCCGCGCTCGGCGGATAGTGGGTGAGGATCTGCGAAGCGATGCGGTCGCGCAGCGGCGTGATGATCGAGCCGCGGTTGGTGTAGTCCTCGGGGTTCGCCGAGAAGGCGAACAGGATGTCGAGCGGAAGCCGTACCGGAAAACCGCGAATCTGGAGATCGCGCTCTTCCAGCAGGTTGAGCAGGCCGACCTGGATCCGCGGCGCGAGGTCGGGGAGCTCGTTGATGGCGAAGATGCCGCGGTGGGTGCGCGGAACGATCCCGAAGTGCACCACTTCGGGATCGGCGTAGGTGAGGCCGCGCGTGGCGGCCTTGATCGGATCGATGTCGCCCAGCAGGTCGGCGATCGATACGTCCGGCGTCGCGAGCTTCTCGTTGTAGCGCGACTCGGCCGACCACCATTCCACCGGCGCGTCGTCGCCGGCCTCGGCGAGAAGCCGCGTCGCCCAGGTCGAGACCGGTGCGAGCGGATCGTCGTTGATCTCGCTGCCGGCGAGCACCGGGACCTCGGCGTCGAGCAGGGAGGTGAGCTGGCGCAGGAGCCGGGACTTGGCCTGGCCGCGGAGCCCGAGGAGGATGAAGTCGTGCCCGGCGAGCAGGGCGTTGGTGATCGCCGGCACGACCGTCCGCTCGTAGCCGAGGATGCCGGGAAACAGCTCGTCTCCCGCGGCGAGCTTGCGCTTGAGGTTCTGGCGGATCTCCTCGCGCACGGTCCGCGGGCGGTAGCCGGAGCGCCTGAGCTCTCCGACGGTGCGAATCTCTCGTGTCATTCTTCCCGTGCCTCCAGCCAGCGTTCGGCGTCGATGGCCGCCTTGCAGCCGCTTCCGGCGGCGGTGACGGCCTGTCGGTAGATCGGATCGGTGGCGTCGCCGCAGGCGAAGACGCCCGGCACCGCGGTGCGGCTCGTGGGCTCCTCCACCAGCAGATAGCCGGTGGCATTCATCGGCAACTGGTCCCGGAACAGGGAGGTGTTCGGCTGATGACCGATCGCGACGAATAGACCCTGGGTCGCGAACTCGGTCTCGGCGTCGGTCTCCCGGTTGCGGAGACGGAGTCCGCTCACGCCGCCTTCGCGCGTTCCCAGGACCTCGATCACCTCCGAATCCCAGATCCACTCGATCTTCGGATTCTTCATCGCCCGCTCCTGCATGATGTGCGATGCGCGCAACTCGCGCCGGCGGTGGATCACGGTGACCTTGGATGCGAAGCGCGTCAGGTAGCTGGCCTCTTCCATGGCGGTGTCGCCACCGCCGACCACCGCGACCTCCTTGCCCTTGAAGAAGAAGCCGTCGCAGGTCGCGCAGGCGGAGACGCCGTACCCCATCATCTCGGTTTCGGACGGGATGCCGAGAAGCTTCGCGCTGGCGCCGGTGGCGAGGATGAGGGCGTCGGCGGTGTAGGACTCCTCGTCGGTACGGAAGCGGAACGGAGTGGCGGAGAGCTCGACGCCCGTCACGGCCTCGAATCTCACGCGCGCGCCGAAGCGCCGGGCCTGCTCACGCATCTGCTCGATGAGCTCGGGACCCTGGACTCCGGCGGGGAAACCGGGATAGTTCTCGACTTCGGTCGTGATCGTCAGCTGTCCACCCGGCTGATAGCCCTCGAAGACCATCGGTTCGAGGCCGGCACGGGCGGCGTAGAGGGCCGCCGTGAGGCCGGCGGGTCCCGAGCCGAGGATCGCAATCCGGAAATGCTTGTCGGAAGACGGCGCGGCGCTCGTCATGCGCGAGGGTCACTCCTTTGCATGGAGACTACGTGGCGGTCGGCGAGCCGGACGATCGGAGGAACCATCTTCCGGTTGCGCGAAGTATAACAACCGGGTGCCGCCGAGAATTCCTCGCCGGAGGCGCGGAGCTCCGGGCTCCGGTCAGCGGGCGGGCGCCGTTGCGACGAGCTCGAGGGCGACGTCGATCGCGTTCTCGACCCGGCCCGCGGCGAGGTTGTCGATCGTCGCCCACAGGGAGTGACGGTCCGCTGCGCCCTGGTGAAGATCGCCGAGCAGGATCTGCCCGGAGCCCGCCGCATCGACGGTGCCGGGCTCGTGCGGGTGGCGCGCGAACTTCAGCCGCGAAGATCGCGCGAGGCGCTTGCGGAGCGCGGCGCTGGTCAGGTCCTCGTCGAGCCGGAACGTGAGACTGGCCCCGATGCCGTGGAACAGACCCGCCTGGAGCGCCCGGATCGTGGCCAGCGGAGCTTCGGAACCGAAGATCAGCGCGAGCTGGCGCTCGATCTCGTCGCCGCTCTCGCCGGAGGGAAAGACGTTGAACGCCACCTGCGACGGGAAGAGCGTCGACTTCCTGCGGCCGCCGAAGTTGAGCAGCCGGGTGGTCTCCTCGAAGAGGTGATCGAGCGCCGCCTGACCCAGCTCGGAGACCGGCAGCAGCGCGGTGGCGGTGAGGTCGAGGATCCTGGCGGGCGCGACAGCCTCGATCAGCCGGGCGATGAGGAGCGCGGTCGGTGCCGGTGCGATCGTCCTGGTCTCGCCGGTCCAGCTGTTCTCCTGGATGCCGGCCACGGCGGGCACGCCGTCTTCGCGTCCGGCTCCGGGCGAGAGGGTCAGCGCACGCAGCGCGGCCGGGAGGAGCGCCCGGGCCTGGCGGTCGCGCGCCAGATCGCCGCAGAAAATCGCCAGGTCGCACTCGTCGGCGACGGCCTCGCCCCAGCGATTGACGAAGGCGGCGGCACCGGCGACATCCGTCACGGTGCCTACGTCGTCGTCGTCGAGCGAGTAGAGGCGGATCTCGGCCGGAAAGTCGCCCCGCGCCTCGACCTGCTCGCGGAACTCCTTGCCGACGAGCGACAGCGGATGGACCAGCGCGATCCGCTTCATGTGGCGGAGGACTCCGGATTGTCCCCGGAATCGGTCGACGACGGATCACGAGGTGACCGCAAACGGCCCACCAGCCACTGCACCGGGCCGGACGCGGCGTAGACCGTGGAAAGCGCCGGCAGGAATGCCTCGGGATAGAAGGCGAGGACGACGACGCAGGCGGCGATCGGCAGCGCGACACGGTAGGAGCGCGGCTTGCGCAGGTCGATCGACTTGAAGCTCCAGTAGCGGAAGGTCGAGACCATGAGCGTTCCGACCGTGGCGAGCACCGCGAGCATGGCGAGGAGCAGGACGCGCGAGCCGTCGGGGTGCGGGACGAGCAGGATGAAGCTCGCGATGCTGCCGGCGGCAGCCGGGCTCGGAAGCCCGACGAACCAGCGCGAGTCGAGCCGCGCCGTCTGCACGTTGAAGCGCGCGAGTCGGGTTGCGCAGCAGACCAGGTAGTAGAGAGGGACGAGCCAGCCGAGCCGCGGGAAGGCGTCGATGCCCCAGAGGTGAGCGACCAGGCCGGGTGAGAGTCCGAAGGTCAGGACATCGGCGAGCGAGTCGAACTCCTTGCCGAAATCGCTCTCGGTGCCGAGCATCCGGGCGAGGCGTCCGTCGAGTGTATCGACCACGCCGGCCACCATGATGCAGACAGCGGCGACGACGAAGCGGCCGCGCAGGGCCATGATGATGGCGAAGAAGCCGAGAAGAATGTTGCCGATCGTGAAGGCGCTCGGCAGGATGTACGCCGCCCGGCGGCGGGCGTGCATGCGAGTCTGCCGGTTCAACCTCCGGTCCCCGGATCGGCGGCGGGCGCCTCGGCCATCGGCGTCGCGCCGTTCTTCACGCGATCGCCCTTCTTCACCAGGACCCGATAGCTCGCCGGAACATAGAGGTCGACCCGCGAGCCGAACTTGATGACCCCGAGCAGCTGGCCACGCTGCACGTCGTCGCCGCTGCCGATGTACGAGACCACGCGGCGGGCGAGCAGTCCGGCGAGCTGACGCACTCCGATGCGGTCGCCGTTCGGGCGCACGATCACGTTCGAATGCCGCTCGTTCTTGTCGGCGATGTCGTCGCGGAAAGCAGCGAGCTTGAGGCCGCGGGTGAGCTCGGAGTGGACGACCTTCCCGGAGACCGGGCAGCGCTGCACGTGGACGTCGAAGACCGAGAGGAAGGTGACGACGCGGAGGTATGGTCCCGGACCGATCGACTCGTCGACCACCTCCTCGACCGCGGTCACCAGTCCGTCTGCCGGTGCCAGGACGATGCCGTCTCCGCCGTCGAAGCGGCGGGCGGGGTCACGGAAGAAGAGGAGGACGAGGAAGCCGGCGACCAGGACGGCGATCGCGGGGCCGCGCCGGCCCGTGAGCGCGAGAATCGCGCCGAGCAGGAGGAACGGGAGGACGAACGGCCAGGCCTCTTTCGCGAAACTCATCGGTCGGGACTCGTTCCGGAGGCGGGCCGTCCGGCGACGCCAGTGCTAGACGGCAAGTCGGTGTTCGCGGACCAGTGCTTCCATTCGATCCTTGAGAGCGAGCTTGTGGATCTTGAGCCGTTTCTCCTCGGCCTCGTCCTCCTGCGACGGGAGGGTCTTCTGGAGGAGCTCCTGCAGGCGCCCTTCGCACTCCTGATGCTCCTGGACGAGACGGCGGAAATCGTCGTTGGTCGCGAGGAGATCCTGCCTGAGGTCGTCGAGATTCGGCATTGATGAACTCTCCTTTCCGGGTCGCGCTGCGGACGGAATCGAGGATAGCACCGGAGCGGAACCCGCTCCAACGACGAGCGGGGGCAGCTCCCGCCGGTACAGGATCGCGTCCTCGCCGTCCCCGTAGTAGCGCGGCCGGCGCCCCGTCTCGGCAAAACCGAGACGCTCGTAGAGGCGACGCGCAGGCAGGTTCCGCTCCCGGACCTCGAGGTGGAACGTCGCAGCACCCCGGCTCCCGCCGTCGAGGAGGGCGCGCCCGACCAGCTCTCCGCCGATCCCGGCGCGACGCCAGGCAGGGTCGATCGCCAGGCGGAGGATTTCGGCCTCGTCGGCGGCGTGGCGGAAGAGGACCAGACCGACGAGGGCTCCCTCCGCTTCCGCCAGGAGTCCGCGACTCGCGGTCTCGCCCAGGCTGCCCGAGAATTCGGCACGGTTCCAGGCGTCGGGCAGGGAGATGGCCTCGAGCTCTGCCATCGCCTCGGCGTCGCCGACCGTGGCCGGCCGGAACGAAACCGCCGGCGCGCTCACCGGCTGTGGCTCCGGGGCGGCGTCGTGGCGGCGTCCCGCAGATAGATCGGCCGGACCCGGCCCGAGAACAGCGGGGAGTCTGCCGTCCGCGCATCGGACGCGGCACAGGCCACGCGAGCCGCGAGCTGCGACACGCAGCGGATTCCGTGCGGCCAGGCGAACCGGAGCTCGCGATGACTGTACAGAGGTGCCGGAGGCCCGCCGAGGGTGGCGAGTGCGTCGCCGGCGATCCGGCTCGGCTCGCGCTCCGGTTTCCAGGTTCCGCCGTCCCGCACGAACGGCTGGACGAACAGCTCGCCCCGCAGCGCGTCGACCGCGGCGAGGAGCCGGTCGCTCTCCGGCGGTGCGTGGAGCGCGAGCGCCGCGAGGGTCGAAATCGTCCGCAGCGGCAGCGACGAAGGGCCCTCGCCCGCGATCCCGGGCGCGAGTCCGAGCGCCGTCGCGAGCGTGATGCGGACGCCGGTGAAGCTGCCGGGACCGGCGACGGCGACGACCGCCGTCAGTTCTCCGGCCGCGCGCTCCGCCGCGCGGAAGCATTCGCCGACGAGAGCGAGGAGGCGCGTCCCCGAACGCGACTCGGCGGCGGCCTCGGCGAGGAGCCGTCCGTGCGACGCCAGCGCCGCGCTCGAGATCGGCGAGCCGGCATCGATCGCCAGGACGAGTTCGCTCACCGCGCAAGTCTAGCCGGGCTAGACTTCGCTCGCCGATGGCCGCCCACGCCGAGCTCACGCCCATGCTGCGCCACTACCTGGAGCTCAAGGCGACGGTGCCCGACGCGTTCCTCTTCTATCGCATGGGCGACTTCTACGAGCTCTTCTTCGACGACGCCCGGGAGGTCGCCGCGCTGCTCGATCTGACCCTCACGGCCCGCCAGAAGGGGACCGAGAACGAGGCGCCGATGTGCGGCGTGCCGCATCACGCCGTCGACGGCTACATCGCCCGGCTCATCCGGATGGGGCGCAAGGTGGCGGTCTGCGACCAGATGGAGGATCCGGCGCAGGCCAAGGGGCTGGTCAAGCGTGCCATCACACGGGTCGTCTCGCCGGGGACGATCTCGGATCCGGAGCTCCTCGACGGGGCCGAGGTCGCGCTCCTCGGGGCGCTGCTCTGGCAGGGCGGGAGCGGAGCGGCGGCGTTCCTCGACCTGTCGACGGGTCGCTTTTTCGTTCGTCGCCTGGAAAGCGAGAACGCCTGCCTCAACGAGCTCGAGCTCCTGCGCCCGGGCGAGCTGCTGTTCGATCCCGAGGAGCTGCCGGCGGCGATCGGCGACCAGATCACGCGGCAGGTCGCCTGCCGCGGCGAGATCGACCGCTGGCTCGAGGCGCCGGAACCCGCCGCGAAGCGCCTCCAGCGACAGTTCGGAACGGCGACCCTGCGCGGATTCGGCCTCGAGGACGGAGAGCTCGCCGTCCGTGCCGCCGCTGCGGTTCTCTCCTACGCCGAGTCGACCCAGCAGAAGGAGCTCGCCCACGTTCGAGAGATCGAGCTGCGCGAGCCGCTCGAGCGTCTGGCGATCGACGCCACCACGCTCGCCAACCTCGAAGTTCTCGAGCGGCAGCGCGCCAGCGAGAAGGGGCGCACGCTCCTGTCGGCGATCGATCGCACGGCGACGGCGCCCGGCGCCCGTCTCGTCCGCGACTGGCTGCGGCGGCCGCTGCGCCAGGCGTCCGCGATCGAGGCGCGATTCGAGGCGGTGGAGGTGCTGCAGCGGGAGCCGGAGCTGCGATCGGCGGTCCGCGACGGACTGGAAGGGATGGTGGACTTCGAGCGTCTGGCGACGCGTGCCGTTCTCGGCACGCTCTCGCCGCGCGAGGCCGCCGCCCTGCGCGACGGACTCGGCCGTCTCCCGATGCTCTTCACGACGCTGGCGGCGAGCCGCAGCAGGCTGTTCGCCGACGCGGCGCGGACCGACCGCTGTACCGCGCTCTGCGAGCGGCTCGAACGCGAGCTCGAGGAGGCGCCGGCCCCGAACGTCGAGGAGGGGAGAGTGATCCGCGCCGGCGTCGACCCGACGCTCGACGAGAACCGCAGTCTCGGTACCGATGCGAAGTCGCACATTCTGGAAATGGAGGAGCGGGAGCGCCGACGGACGGGGATCTCGTCGCTGAAGATCCGCTACAACCGGGTGTTCGGCTACTCGATCGAGGTGACGCGCGCGAACCAGGCTGCGGTTCCCGACGACTACATCCGCCGCCAGACGCTCGCCAACGCGGAGCGCTACGTCACGCCGGAGCTCAAGGAGCTCGAGGAGAGGATCCTCCAGGCCGAGGAGCTCCGGCTGCGGCTCGAACGGAAGCTGTACGAGGCGCTCCGGGCCGCCGTCGCCGAAGCCGCATCCGGCCTCCAGGCGCTCGGCCGGGCGATCGCGACGATCGACGTCCTGGCATCGTTCGCGGAAGTCGCGGCCCTGCGCGGCTACGTGCGGCCGCGGCTGGGCGAACCTGGCAGCGGGCTCCGCATCACGGAGGGGAGGCATCCCGTCCTCGACCTGGTGCTCGGTGACGCCTTCGTTCCCAACGATCTCGAGCTCGATCCCGACAGCTCCCAGATCGTCCTGCTGACCGGTCCCAACATGGGCGGCAAGTCGACCTATCTGCGCCAGACCGCGCTCCTCGTGCTGCTGGCGCAGGCGGGGAGCTTCGTTCCCGCGGCATCGGCCGAGATCGGGCTCGTCGACCGGATCTTCTCGCGCGTCGGCGCTTCGGACGATCTCGCGCGCGGCGAGTCGACCTTCATGGTCGAGATGATCGAGACCTCGAACATCCTCCGCTTCGCCAGCGCGCAGAGTCTCGTCATCCTCGACGAGGTGGGGCGCGGAACCGCCACCTTCGACGGCCTCTCGATCGCCTGGGCGATCGTCGAGCACCTGCACGAGACGGTGCAGCCGCTGACCCTGTTCGCGACCCACTACCATGAGCTCACCGAGCTTGCCGACCTCCTGCCGCGCGTGGTCAACCGGACGATGGCGGTGAAGGAGTGGGAGGACCGGATCGTCTTTCTGCGACGTGTCCTGCCGGGCACGGCGGACAAGTCGTACGGGATCCACGTCGCCAAGCTCGCAGGGTTGCCGCAGTCGGTCCTGCAGCGGGCGAACCAGGTGTTGGCGAACCTCGAGGCGCAGGAGCTCGGGCCGGACGGTCGACCGCGGATCGCGCAGGGAGAGCTCCCGGACGACGCGAGGACGCCCCAACTGCCGCTCTTCCACTCGCCCTCGGAGGTCGTCGCGGACCTCCTGCGTGAGGTGGAGATCGAGCGCCTCTCCCCGCTGGCGGCGCTCAATCTCCTCGCCAGCCTCAAGGATCGCCTGCGTTGAAAGGTGGCGGCGTCCTCTTCCTGGGATTCGAAGGGCGCCGGCTGGGAAGCGGCGAAGCGCGCATCCTGCGCCGGGTCCGACCGGCCGGAATCGTCCTGGTCACCCGGAACATCGGCGAGGAAGAGGAGCTCCGCGAGCTCACCGGTTCGTTGCGCAGGATCGTGCCCGACGCGATCTTCTGTCTCGACGCCGAAGGAGGGCGGGTCGACCGACTGCGTGCGATTGCCGGCCCGTCGCCGTCGGCGGCGGCGCTGGGACGCCGGCCACCGGTCGCGAGCCGGCGCTCCGGGCGGCTCGTCGGAGCCGCGGTGCGCCGGTTCGATTTCGATCTCGACTTCGCTCCGGTCGCCGACCTCGACTACGGGAGGGTAGGGAACGCGCTCGACGAGCGGACGTTCGGTTCGTCGCCGCGTTCGGTGACGGCGCGGGCCCGGGCCTTCGCCGGCGGACTGCACGATGCCGGAGTCGGGAGCTGCGTCAAGCATTTTCCGGGTCTGGGCGACGCTCCGGCCGACACCCACTTCGGTCTCGCGGAGATCAATCTCGCGCCGCGCGAACTGCGCCGCGCGCTGCAGCCGTTCCGGGATCTCTTCGACTGGACGACTTCGGCGATGGTCAGCCACGCCGTCTACCCGGGGTGGGGCGAATCCGTTCTCCCGGCGAGCCTGAGTCGACGGATCTCGCACGGACTCCTGCGCGGCGAGTCGGGCTACCGGAAGGCGCTGTTCAGCGACGACCTCGAGATGGGTGCACTCGGAGGCTACGGCACGCTGCCGGAGATCGCCGAACTGGCGCTCGTCGCCGGTTGTGACGGACTCCTTTTCTGCCGCCGGCTCGAGGAGGCACCGGCCATCGCCGAGCGCCTCGCGCACCCGGCACTGTCAACCTGCCTGCGGCGATCTGTCGGACGGCTCGCCCGCCTGCGTCGCGATCTGGCGCGGCTGCGGCGCTGACTCCGCGGCTACCCGCGAGCCGCGTCGGTCCGCTTCAGAACGGGATGTCGTCGTCGGAGAAGTCGCCGCCGGCGGCGGGACCCTCGCTCCCGGAATCGGCGGCGCTTCCGTAGCTGCGACCACCGCCCGAGCTGTCCCCCTTGGAGCCGAGCATCTGGAAGTTTTCGCACACGATCTCGGTCCGGTAGTGCTTCTTCGTGCGGTCTTCCTTGTCTTCCCAGGAGCGGGTCTGGATCCGTCCCTCGAGGAAGATCTGCTTGCCCTTGGTCAGGTACTGCGCGGCGATCTCGGCCTGCTTGCCGAAGACCACGATGTTGTGCCACTCCGTCTCGTCCTTGCGATTGCCGTCGCGATCCTTGGAACGCCGCGACGTCGCCATCGAGAACGTCACGATCGGCAGCCCCGCCTGGCTCGAACGCATTTCGGGATCACGCCCCAGATTGCCGACCAGAATCACCTTGTTCACCATGTGCACGCCCTCCTCGAGCGACTTTTCGCGAAGGTATCATACGCATCGCGAAGCGCTCCCCGGAGAACGGAAGACGGAATCGATGCGTCTTGTCTTGCAAAGGGTGGAGATGGCCGCGGTCGAGGCGGACGGCGGGGTCGTCGGCGAGATCGGTCGCGGACTGCTGGTCCTGGCGGGGGTGGCGCGGGGGGACGACGCGTCCACGGCCGCGGCTGCGGCGACCAGACTCGCGGAGCTGCGGATCTTCGCCGACGCCGAAGGCAGGACCAACCTCTCCCTCGCCGACACCGGGTTCGCGGTGCTCGTGGTTTCCCAGTTCACGCTGCTCGCCGACACGCAAAGGGGGCGCCGGCCTTCGTTCGGCGGCGCCGCACCCGCCGAGCTGGCGCAGCCGCTGGTCGAAACTCTGGTGGAGAAGCTGGGGGAAGCGGGGATTCCGACCGCGAGTGGTCGCTTCGGCGCCGACATGAAGATCCGTTGCCGTCTCGACGGACCGTTCACGATCACGCTGGAGTTCTAGATCTCTTTCAGATCCTTGCCGGGTTTGAAACGCACGGTGCGTCCCGGGGTGATCGCGACCTCGACTCCGGTCTTGGGATTCCGGCCGACTCCCTTTTTGCGATCACGCACCTGGAACACACCGAAGCCGCGGAGCTCGATGCGGCGACCGTCGCACAGCGCGCCCTTCATCGCATCGATGATGGTGTCGACCGCCTGAACGGCCTTGATGCGCGGAATGTTCGAACTCTCCGCGACGTGCATCACGATGTCAGCCTTGATCATCTCGGAATCGACCTTTCTGAAAATCTAGCGGCTCCCCGCCGTCGGTGTCAACGATGGCGAGGGACGTCTCCGTGCGGTGCTCATGCCTTGCGCAACTTCGCGCGCATGATGCAGAGCTCGAATGCAATGGCGCATTTCGCGACCACCCGTTTCATCTCGTCGATCGCGGCGGTCGGAACCGGTCCGGGGTTCGACTCGGACAGGAGAACGGCCACGAGACGCGACCGGACGCGGATCGGAAGCGCGAAGAACTCCGCCGCTTCGGCCGGAGGATCGAAGGCGGCGAGAAGCTTGAGGTGCGCCGGCATCGGCGGCAGGACGCCGCGGAACTGCGCCGCGCCGTCGCGCAGGCCGACGAAGATCGACGGCTCCGTGAAACTGGAGCGATAGGCGGCGAGCACGGGACCGTCGAGGCCTTCGCCGGCCCAGCGCCAGACCGCGATCTCCTGGTTCCGCACCACGAGCAGCGCCGCCCGGCGGGCCCTCGACGCCGCGAAGTCGACCACGACACGCGCCACTTCGTCACGATCGGCCGGATTGAGCAGGCGCCGTTCGGCCTCCTCGACGGAGAGCGGTGCCACGAGGCCGGTCGCAGTGTCGGCGGAATCGAACGTCGCATCGTCGGAGGAATCCTCGGCTCCGGCCGCCGCGGGCTCCGGAGCGGCGGCAGCCGCGACGACCTCCGGACGGGCCGGCCGCGGCGCCGTTGGCGGCGCGACCGGATCGGGAAGCGGCGCGAGCGCTGCATGATCTTCGAGGGCGAACGAGGGCAGCGAATTGTCCCGGCCCGGGGCGGGCGCCTGGCGCTCGGACTCGCGCCGCGTCTCGTCCGTTTCCGCTCCGCCGCCGCTCCAGCGCAAGACCTCGATCCCCGAGCCCGTGGAGCCCCGCCCGGCAGGCTCGCGCGACCAGAGGAACCGCGAGCGATTGAGCCGGTCGAGGAGCTTCGCGTACCGGGTCGGACACTCCTCGTGGTAGTACTTTTCCAGCGCCTCGTAGATCCGCAGCTCCGGCGCCACGTGCCAGACGATCCTTCGCCCGACGACGAACGAGACTTCGTTCTGGACGTCGAGATCGCGTGCGTCGGTCACCGCGACCTTGACCTGCGTGGAGCTCGCGTGGAACGGGATCGCGAGGCAGCGCCGGGCGACCTTCTTGGGGACCAGGTCGGTCACCTCGTCGGGGATGCCCCGCAGATCCTCCGGGGTCGCCGTCGCGGCCCCCTGGACGTCGGCGAGGGCTGCAAGGAGGTCCTCTTCGGAGACGGCTTCGATTTCGAGGAGACAGGTTCCGAGTCGGCCACCGAGGACCTTCTGGTTGCGCAGCGCGCGCAGGAGAACCTCGTGCTGGAGGACTCCGCGCTGCTCGAGGGTCTCGCCGAGGCGAAGGCGGGTGCTCTTCAAGATCGGTCTCGCGTCTCGCTCTTAATTGCCTGAATCGAAAAGAGTTCGTCTGCCCGGGGAGGATAGCAGAGCGACCCGGGCGAGAAAAGCCGCGGACCGTTATGATCGCGCCGTGATGCGACGTTCGCGCTCCGCCATCGGTCTCGCCGCTCTCCTGGTCGTCACGGTCTCGCCACTCCGCGGCGACGAGACGGCGGCCTATTCCTTTCTTCTCGCCGGCGCGCTGAGCGCCGACGGCGACCTCGACCAGGCCGAGGCGGCCTACGCGGAGGCGCTGCGCATCCATCCCGACGACCCGTACCTGCGAGCCGACTATGCCGAGCTGCTCGCCCGCGAGGGACGGTTCTCCGACGCCGCGGAGATGATCGCCCGCGCCCGCGAGCTCGCGCCCGAGGCGGCGGGGATCCTGATGGCCCAGGGACGGATCGCGATGGCGCGGGCCGAGCGCGACCCGGCCGCGAGGGCGACCGCGCTCTCGGCGTTCGACGCACTCGTCCGGATCAGTCCCGACGAACTGGAGGCATGGCTGGCGCTCGGACAGCTCCGTCTCGCGGCGGGAGATGCGGCGCAGGCCGCCGCGGCGCTCGAGAGAGCGGCGGCCCTCCGCCCCGGAACGCCGATGATCGAGACCCTGCGCGCCAAGGCGCTTGCGGCGAGCGGCGACCTCGTCTCCGCGGAGGCCGTCCTCCGGCCGCTGCTCGAGGCCGACCCGGAGCGTCTCGACCTCCGCTTCGAGCTCGCCGAGAACCTGTCGTCGCAGGGCCGGCACGCTGCCGCCGAAGATCTGCTCGCGGCCGCACCAGGGGACCAGGGCGACTCGCCCGAGCTCCGGCGTCGGCGCGCCATCGAACAGCTCCTCGACGGCGACCTGGAGGAAGCCGACGCCCTGGCCGAACCGCTGCTCGCGGAGTTCCCCGAGAACTCGTCGTTGCGACTGCTGCTGGCTTCGATCCGGCAGGCGGACGGCCGGTGGTCCGAGGTCCTCGAGCTCATCGCTCCGCTGGTCTCGCGCCCTGTGGTTCCCGACCCGATCGTCGCGATGCAGATCCGCGGGCTGCGTGCACTCGGCCGGGTCGAAGACGCGCTGATCTTCGCCGACTTGCGCTGCCGGACGCTGGAGACCGCGGGCCAGCAGGAAGCGTCCCGGGCCCTGGCGCTCGAGGCGGCCGAGCTCGCCCTCGAAGCGGCACGCCCGGACGAGGCCGAACGCCGGGCGCGGGAACTTCTCGAAGTCGCCGGGTCGTCGGACACGGCGACCGCGGCGAACGCGCACTGGATCCTCGCCGACGTGGCAATCCGCAGGGAGGACTGGGAGGCGGCCCGGCGCGAGATCGAACCGCTGGCCAGTCCCGGCGCGCGCGGCCGGCTCTACGAGATCGCCCAGCGCAGCGGCGACAGGGCGGGGTCGAAGGCGTTGCGGGCGGAGCTCGCGCGCGGCAGCGGAGACGAGTGGCTCGCGCTGGCCGAGGCCGAAAGCCGTCTGGAGCGCTTCGAGCAAGCGGTTCCGCTCTTCCGTCAGGCGGTGCAGTCCGATCCGCGCTCCCTGCGCGCCCGTTTCGGCCTGGCGATGGCCCTCGAACGAAGCCGCAAGGGCAGCGCTTCCGAAGCGGAGTTCGAGAAGCTCCTGGCGGACTATCCCGATCATGCTCCGTCGCTGAACTATCTCGCGTACATGAGGATCGAAGCCGGGAGAGAGGTCGCTGCGGCGGTCGAGATGGTGAACCGCGCCGTGAAGATGGATCCGACCAATGCCGCCTACGTCGACTCCCTCGGCTGGGGTTTCTACCGCCTGGGCGAGCACGAGCGCGCCGTGCGGCTCCTGGAGCGCGCCGCGCGACTCGAGTCGTCGGACGCGACGATCCTCGAGCACCTCGGCGATGCCCTCGTGTCGAGCGGTGACCGCAGCGGCGCCCGCGACGCCTACGAACGGGCGCTCGGTCTGACCGACGCGGGCAAGGCGAGCGAGCTTTCGGCGAAGCTGGAGCGCCTGGGCCGCGCGGGCGGCGGTTCCTGATCCGACTCCTGCACTGGCGGCTCCGACCCGCCCGGCTGGCGCTGGCGCTCTTCCTGCTCGGCGGGTGCGCCGGGAACAGGGCCGTCCCCGTTGTCCGGCCCGAATCGGTGCCGCCTGCGCGCGATCGCGGACAGTGGCTCTATCGCGCGGAGCTCGAGCGTCCGGGCGAACGTCTCTCGCTCCGGCTCCTCCTGCGGCTCGACGGGGCGAGGTCTTTCGATCTGACGGCATCGGATGCGCTCGGTCAGCAGCGCTGGCGTGTCTGGGGGCGCGACGACCGGGTACTGCTGCTCGATCCGGTCCATCGCCGCTTCTGCCCGCTCGACGGCTCGCGACGCCTCCGGCTCGACGACTTCGCCGCGCCGCTGCCGGTGGTCGATCTGCCCCGCGTCCTGCGCGGCGAGATTCCGGCGAGCGCCGGCGAACCTGCGGCGACCGCGGAAGAGGACGGGGCGCGGCGCTGGTTCGACGCCGGGGGCGGGCGCTGGGACGCCGTCCGAGACGCGGACGGCTGGAAGAGCTGGACTGCCTGGAGCGACGGTCGTCCGGTTCTCTGGTTCCGACGGGAGGGCCGCGAGTCCGCCCTCTGGGCCCAGGAGCCCGCCTTCCGGCTGAGCTGGCGCGAAGTGGCGGCCCAGGGTCTCCCCGCCGAGACTGACGCGGACGCCGACCCTGCCGCAGGATTCGTCGAGACGGAGTGCCCGGGTGCTGCGACTTCGTAGCCACGCCAAGATCAATTGGGCACTCGAAGTCGTCGGACGTCGTTCCGACGGGTATCACGAGCTGCGGACTCTCTTCCAGACCATCTCTCTCGCCGACGAGATCGAAGTCGAAGAGTGTGGGGGCGGGATCGAGCTGGCCGTGGAGGAGACTCGCTCGCCGATGCCGCCACTCGCCGACGATGCGTCCAACCTCGCCTGGCGAGCTGCCCGGCTCTTCCTCGACAGCTTCGCGGGCGGACCCGCCGGAGTGCGGATCCGGCTGCGAAAGCGGATTCCGGTAGGCGGCGGACTCGGCGGAGGGAGCGCCAACGCCGCGACGATTCTCGCCGCGCTCGCCCGACTCCATCCCGAGGCTCCGCCTCTCGCGGCGCTCGAACCGCTCGCCGCACGCCTCGGAGCGGACGTGCCGTACTTCCTGCGCGGGGGCGTTGCGATCGGAACCGGGCGCGGCGACATCCTGCGTGAACTCCCCGACGACGCGATCGAAGAGGAAGAGATCCGGCTCGCCGTCCCGCCGTTCGGAGTCTCGAGCGGCGAGGCGTTCGCGGCACTCGGAGCGTCGCTCGTCGACGAACCGTCTGCGCACATGCAGGTGGACTGGCCGGGAGCCCTGCCGCGACGCCTCTCGAGATGGCGCGGCCGGAACGACCTCGAACGGGCGAGCTTCGCGCTCCGGCCGGAGCTCGGGCGGATGTATAATTCGCTCCTCGCGTCCGGAGCTTCGTGGGTCAGAATGTCGGGCAGCGGATCGACGCTGGTGGCGATCTTCGATCGCGCCTCGGATGCCGAGCGCGCCGGAGCCGCGCTGCCGGAGGGTGTGGAGTGGTTGCGAGCTCGAACGCTCCGGCGGTCGACTTGGAGAGACTCCACGGGAATCTGAAGTTCTCTGTCGTCTGTCGAGGGGGCGATCGTGGAGATCACCGACGTCCGGGTCTACCCGGTGCAGGACGAGAAGGTGCAGGCGTTCGTTTCGATCGTCTTCGATCGTTGCTTCATGGTCAACGACATCAAGATCATCCGCGGAAAGGACGGTCTCTTCGTCAGCATGCCGAGCCGCAAGCGGCGCAGCGGAGATTTCAAGGACGTCGCTCATCCGCTGAACACCGCGACCCGGCGCTGGGTGGAAGACCGGATCCTCGGGCATTTCCGGGCGCTGAGCGAGGGGCTGCCGTTGCCGGAACGGGACTGCGTCGGTTCGCCGACGTCCTCGGGCGAGCTGCACCCGGCGGAAGAGCGTCGCGAGCCCACCGGCGGCGTCGCGGCGACGCCCGCCGCGCCGGTACGGGAGGGCGCGGAAGGTGCGACGTGCGAGTCGCTGGAGGAGATCGAACGACGCCATTTGGGCGATTCCTTCTGGGGTGTGGGCTGAAACGATAGACTCTCGTCCCTGAGGCCGCGACGCTGGGGCGTCGCCAAGCGGTAAGGCACGAGACTTTGGATCTCGCATTCGGAGGTTCGAATCCTCCCGCCCCAACCAGACTCGTGACCGTCGCGTATCGGACGCGGAACACCTACACCTCGACGAACCAGGAAAGAGACTCACCCGATGAAGAGTTCCAAGGGCGAAATCGAGACCTACGACCAGATCAAGATCTTCGGTGGCCGCGCCCATCCGGCGCTGACCCGCGAGATCTGCGAATACCTCGAGATCCCCCAGGGGAACTCGTCGGCGTACAACTTCGCCGACGGCGAGACCTTCTGCCAGATCGACGAGAACGTCCGTGGCTCGGACGTCTTCATCGTCCAGCCCACCTGCAAGCCGGTGAACGAGAACCTGATGGAGCTGCTGATCCTGCTCGACGCTTTCAAGCGCTCGTCGGCGTCGCGCGTCACCGCCGTGATGCCCTACTACGGCTATGCGCGGCAGGACAAGAAAGACCAGCCCAGGGTTCCGATCACCGCCAAGCTGGTAGCCGACCTGATTTCGCGGGCGGGGGCGGACCGCGTGCTGACGATGGATCTCCACGCTTCGCAGATCCAGGGCTTCTTCGACGTGCCGGTGGACCACCTCTTCGCTGCTCCCGTCCTGCTCGAGGCGATCCGCGAGCTCGCGATTCCGGGCCTCGTGATCGTCTCGCCGGACGCCGGGGGCGTGGAACGCGCGCGGGCGATCGCCAAGCGGCTGGAGGCCGGCCTGGCGATCGTCGACAAGCGCCGCACCGCGCCCAACGTGGCGGAGGTGATGCACATCATCGGTGACGTTTCCGGTCGCGACGTCCTCATTCTCGACGACATCATCGACACCGCCGGAACCCTGTCGAAGACGGTCGAGGCGCTGCGCAAGCACGGCGCGAAGCGGATCCTCGCTGCCGGCGTGCACGGAGTCCTCTCCGGTCCGGCGATCCAGCGCATCGAGCAGTCGCCCCTCGAGATGGTGCTGATCACCAACACCACGCCGGTCGAGGAGAAGCTGCAGAAGTGCAAGAAACTGCGTTCTCTCTCGGTGGCGCCACTCCTAGGAGAAGCGATCCGGAGGATCCACGAGAACAGCAGCGTGAGTTCGTTGTTCGTCTGATACAGGTCCGGGCGCGTCCGCGAAGGACGCACCTCGAAAGGAAGAGTCATGAACGAAGAAGTCACCATCGAAGTGGAGCGCCGGGAAGCAACCGGCAAGTCGCCCAATGCGCGGTTGCGCCGGGCCGATTCGATTCCGGCCGTGGTCTACGGCGGGGCGAAGGATCCGATCGCGATCCAGGTTCCTCGCAAGACGCTGATCAACATCTTCAAGGACGGCGGCAGCGAGAACCGCATCTTCCTCCTGAAGCTCGCGGGGACGGAGCAGAGTCGCCACGCGATGATCCGCGACATGCAGGTCGATCCGATCACGAACCAGGTCGCGCACGTCGACTTCATGCGCATCGACATGGCGCAGCGGATCCGGGTCAAGGTCCACATCGAGCTCCAGGGCGTCGCGTACGGAGTCAAGACGGAAAGCGGAGTGCTCGACTTCGTCACCCGCGAGATCGAGGTGGAGTGCCTGCCGTCGGCGATTCCACAGTCGATCGTAGTGGACGTCACCGACGTCCACGTCGGGCAGCACCTCGAGGTCAAGGATCTCGTGATGCCGGAGGGTGTGACCCTCAACGACGACCCGGACCGCGTCGTGCTGTCGATCGCCCATGCCAAGGCCGAGGACGAGGCGACGGCGACCGAAGCGGCACCTGCCGAGGGCGGAGCGGAGCCCGAGGTCATCGCCAAGGGCAAGAAGGAAGAGGAGGCGGCGTCGTAAGCGATCGCCGCCTCGTGGTCGGCCTCGGCAACCCCGGGGCCGACTACCGTGCGACCCGTCACAACCTCGGATTCCTCGCCGTCGAGCGCCTGGCGGAGCGGCTCGGCCTCGGCGGACCGGTGCGCGAGGAGTGCCGGGCGCTGCTCGTCGGCGACGGCGAACGTCTCGTCTGCCAGCCGCAGACCTACATGAATCGCAGCGGAGCGGCCGTGCGCTGCCTGGCGGAGCGCTACGAACTCGGACCGGAGCGGATCCTCGTGATCTACGACGAGGTCCACCTCGCCTTGGGGAGACTGCGCTTGCGGGCGGGTGGCAGCCCGGCGGGACACCGCGGGATGGAATCGATCGTCGATGCGCTCCAGACCGAGGCCGTGCCGCGGTTGCGCCTCGGAATCGGCCCGCCTCCGTCGGCGATGGCGCTCGACCAGTTCGTTCTGCAGCCGTTCCTCGCCGAAGAGCTCGAAGCGGTGGAGGATCTGGTGGGGCGCGCCGCCCTGGCGGCGGAGGCCTGGATGGTCGAGGGGATCGAACGGGCAATGACCCGCTCCAACGCTCCGGACTTGCCAGAGGCGCCCCCGACCGCCTAGAATCCTGCGGTTGCGCGCAGCGAAAGCGCACCCACCCGCCGGATCCGCCGGCGCGTGATTTCCTCTCTGTTCCATCCCGGAGATGGGACCCAACGGCCAAAGGGAGGGCCTAGTGAGAATGTACGAATTGGCGCTCGTCGCCGATCCGAGGATCTCGGACGACGACATGGTGGCGCTCACCAACGAGACGAAGCAGCTCATCACCAGCCGCGGCGGCGAAGTCGTCCGCGAAGAGAGCTGGGGCCGGCGCAAGCTGGCCTATCCGATCCAGAAGCTGACCGAAGGCCGCTACGTCTTCCTCTATCTCGAGATCGAGCCGGGGAAGACCAGCCTGCTGCCCGAAGTCGAAATGCGGCTCAACCAGAATGACAAGGTGCTGCGCTTCCTGACCGTGCGCACCGACGTCGATCTCAAGCGTGCCGCGAACCGGGCGCGTCCTGGCCAGGTCGCGAAGACGGGCGGCTACGACGAAGCCGTGACCCCCGCCGCGGAATCCGCGGAGGCCGCGCACGCCGGAGAGACCGCTTCCGAGAGCTCGGAAGAGAAGGCGGAGGCCTGACATGCAGCCGTTCAAATCGGGTGGTCGCGGCGGCAAGAAGGGCGGTGGCAAGGGCAAGCCGGCGGCGAAGAAGAAGGCGTTCTTCCGCCGTCGCAAGGTCTGCCGCTTCACCGTCGAACACATCGAATACGTCGACTACAAGGACGTCAAGCTCCTGCAGCAGTACATCCTCGAGCGCGCCAAGATCCTTCCCCGGCGTATCTCCGGCAACAGCGCCCGGCACCAGCGGATGGTGCAGACGGCGATCAAACGAGCGCGCCACATCGCGCTCATTCCCTACACCACGGACTAGGAGCCGGCCATGAAAGTGATTCTGATGAGCGATCTTCGCGCCCGCGGCCGGCGCGGCCAGGTGGTGGAGGTCAAGCCGGGATTCGCCCGGAACTTCCTTCTGCCGCAGGGTCTCGCGATGGTGGCGACCCCGGGCAACATGAAGCGTTTCGAGCACGAGCGCAAGAAGATCGACCTGCGCAACGACAACGAGCGACAGGCGGCAGCCGACATCGCGGCGCAGATCGCCGGCGTGGAGCTCACGCTCGCCAAGCGCGCGCAGGAGAACGGGTCGCTCTACGGCTCGGTGAACCCGGGCGAGATCGTCAGCGCGCTCGCCGAACGCGGGATCGAGATCGACCGGCGCCAGATCGACCTCGCCGGCGGCATCAAGGCGCTCGGCGAGCACCTCGTCCGCATCGACCTGCACGCCGACGTGATCGCGGAGATGACGGTCACGGTCACGGCCGAAGAGTAGGCGGCCGAGCGTGGAGGAGACGGGCCGGGATCGCGATTCCGCCGCAGCCGAACCCACGCTCGAACGGTTTCTCGGAGAGCCGACTCGTCGGCTCGAAGACTGGCGATGGCTGTGGAGCGGGGATCGCGAGTTCCCGATTCGCAGCCATCGCGGTTTTTTCGGCGGGCTGGTCGTCCTCTGCAAGCGGATCCTGCGCCCGTTCGTTCAGGCACCGCAGCGCGATCTCTGGGACCGCCAGCGGATCTTCAACCTGATCCTCCTCGAATACCTCGAACGTGGCGAGCAGGTACGCCATCTGGTGACCGAGGTGCACGAACACCGACTCAACCACCTCGAAGCGGTCTATCGCGAAGGTCTGAGCGAGGTGATGCACCACAACGACGCACTCTTCGCCCGCGTCGACCAGAAGCTGGACTTCGTGCGCCGTGAGACGCGGACGATCTGGGGCCGCCTCGGATCGGCCCTCGCCCTGGCGGAACAGGGTGGGGTAGCGGGTCTGGCGAAGGCGCAGGAGGAACACGTCTACGTCGAGCTCGAACGGCGTTACCGCGGTACCGAGGAGGAGATCACCGAACGGATCTCCCGTTTCCTGCCGCAGCTCGCAGGTCGCGGCGAGGTCCTCGATCTCGGTTGCGGACGGGGAGAGGCGCTCGCCCTGCTCTCCCGGGAGGGGATCCCCGCACGCGGCGTCGATCTCTCGTCGGCGATGATCGCCGAGTGCCGCAAGAAGGGTCTCGAGGCCAAGCAGGGCGATCTGCTCGACGAGCTCGCCGGCTGCGCCGAAGGGAGTCTGGGCGCGATCGTCTCGTTCCACGTCATCGAACACCTGCCGGCGGAGATCCTCGACCGCCTCGTCCGCCTCTCGTGGCGGGCGCTCAAGCCGGGTGGAGCGTTGCTTCTCGAAACGCCGAACCCTCTTTCGATCGTCGTCGCGGCGCGCAACTTCTGGCTCGATCCGACCCATCGACGGCCGGTCCATCCGGAGAGCCTCAAGCTGAGTTTCGAGCTCGCCGGGTTCGCCCCGGTGGAGCGGATCGACCTGCGGCCGTTCCCGGCCGAGGAGCGCCTTCCCGAACTGGATCCCGCGACTGCCGCTCCGGAGCTCAGGCAGCTGGTCTTCGAAGTGAACTCGCTGCGTGACCGGGTCGACGACCTGCTCTTCGGCTGCCAGGACTACGCCATGCTCGGCGTCAAACCGGGCGGCTGAGTCAGTTCGCCGCTTCCCGCTCCTCGAAGAAGGTCTCGGGAAAGGTCTCGGCGGTCAGGCCGTCGGGCATCCGTTCGCCTGCGCGGGCCGTGTAGAACGGCCGCTGTTGCGGCCAGGGGAGATCGAGGATGCGCTCCCAACGCGGATCGTAGGCACGGGCGGGCGCGCTGCCCTGGAGAAACGCTTCCTGGATGAGCCTCGTCGCCCCGGGGGCCGCCTCGAGTCCGGTCCGGTATTCGATCGAGCGGAACTCGACTCCGGAGGGTACCGGGAAGCGTTCGCCCTCCTGCAGCCAGCCGTCGCGCAGTCCGTCCTGCGCGATCTGGCGCCAGATCGGCAGCGCGGCCTCGGCGCCCGTCATCCTGCGACCCAGGCTCCGTTTCTGGTCGTAGCCCACCCAGGAGAGGATCGTGTAGCGGGGCGTGAAGCCCACGAACCAGGCGTCTGTGTAGTCGTTCGTCGTCCCCGTCTTGCCGGCGATGTCGAGCGGCAGGTCCGCCAGCGCCACCGCGGTCCCGCGATCGACGACGCCCTCCATCATCGAAGTGAGGACGAAGGCGACTGCCGGAGACATCGAGGTCGTGGCGTCCGGGCGATGCTGTTCGAGTACGGCGCCGCTCCGCTCCGCCACGCGCTCGACGAAATACGGGCGGACGACGACTCCCTGGTTGGCGATCGCGGCGTAGGCCACTGCGAGCTCGATCGGTACGATGTCGGCCGAGCCCAGCGCCAGGCTCGGATAGGGCGGCAGCGGGGCGGTGATCCCGCAGCGCCTCGCGAAATCCACCGTTCGCTGCACGCCGATCAGGTCCATCAGCTTGACCGCCGTCACGTTCACCGACAGCTCGAGGGCGCGTCGCAGGGTGACGACGCCGTAGTACTTGCGGTAGTAGTTGCGCGGGCTGTAGCTCGGCAGCCCGTCGGCGCCGAGGAAGACGACGGGTGCGTCGAAGAGGGTATCGGCGGCGGTGAAACCACTCTCCAGCGCGGCGCCGTAGACCATCGGCTTGAATGCCGACCCCACCTGCCGCGAAGCCTGCATGGCGCGGTCGAACTTGTTGCGCCGGAAGTCCCATCCTCCGACCAGACCGCGGATCGCTCCCGTGGCCGATTCGAGAACGATGACCGCCCCCTCGACGATCGGCTCCTGTTCGAGCATCCAGTAGAGCTCGCCCGGCTTCCTGGCGCGCTCGACCTGGCGGAACCAGGCGACGTCGCCGGGCCTGAGGAGCTCGCGAGCCGATCCCTTCCCGGTCCAAGAGAACCCCTCCGGTTCGAGCCGGAACTCGGTTTCGCTCGATCGCACGAGGGCGCTCTTCCCGTCGAACGACAGAACCAGTCCGGCGACCCAGTTCTCGGGGTCGGGATTCCGTCCGGCGAGCTGGTCGATCTGCTCACCGTCGAGAGCGACGTCCTGGCCGCGCAACAGGGGAGCACGGAAGCCGCGCCGGTGGTCGAGGCGCAGGAGCCCGTCGCGGAGCGCGGACTCGGCGCTGTTCTGGATCGCGGCGTCCATCGTCGTGTGGACCTGGAGCCCCTCGTGGTAGAGGCGGTCCTCGCCGTACTGACGTTCGAGATGCTGGCGGACCTCCTCCGCGAAGTATGGACCGAGCTCGGAGCGCTGCTTCTGGTGTACGACGGTCAGGGGGGTGGCGAGCGCGTCGCGCAGCTCCTCGTCGCTGATCCAGCCCTCCTCGAACATGCGTCGCAGCACGTAATCGCGGCGTGCCACGACCCGGTCGGGATGACGGTACGGGCTGTAGCTGCTCGGGCGCTGCACGATTCCGGCGAGGGTGGCGGCCTCCGGCAGGGAGAGGTCCTTGACGCCGTGTCCGAAGTAGGAGCGAGCGGCACTCTCCATTCCGTAGTTGTTGTGGCCGAGGAAGACGAGGTTGCAGTACAGGGCGAGGATCTGCTGCTTGCTCAGCGTCTTCTCGAGCTCCACGGCGAGGAACGCCTGGGAGATCTTGCGCTTCCAGCTCTTCTCGCTGGTGAGGAAGAGCATCCGCGCCACCTGCATGGTGAGCGTCGAAGCACCCTGGGCATGACGGCCGCGACGCAGGTCCACGATCACCGAGCGCACCACGCTCAGGGCGTCGATCCCGCCGTGATGGAAGAAATTTCCGTCCTCGGCCGCGACGACGGCGTCGCGGAAGCGGTCGGGAATCTCGTTCTGGTCCAGCATCAGGCGCCGTTCGCGGGCATAGGACGCGAACGATGCGCCGTCGCGGTCGTAGATCTCGGTGATCAGTTTGGGGCTGAAGTCGGCGAGGCTGTCGACCTGGGGGACGCGGATCGCGGCCGCCACGCCGAGCCCGGCGAGGCCGCCGAGAACGACCGCGGCGACGAGCCAGGCGATCCACCGCCCGCTCCACCTCTTCGAAGGCGAGGACGCGCCGCGGATCGATGTCGAAGGGGATTTCGGGGGTGACGGAATGGATCGGGACGTCACGCCGCGCATTATAGACTTCCCGGGATCGCGGACTTCGCCGCCGCAGAGGAAGAGATGACCGATCCCACCGATACCAGCGCGCCGCGCCCGCAACTCGATCCGAAGCCGTTCGAGCCCGGATCGACGAAGTCGGCCTCGGGCTGTCAGAAACCGCTCCTGATCGGCTGCGGGACGCTCGCCCTGCTGCTCGGTATCGGTGCGATCGTCTTCGTAATGAAGGCGAAGGATGTCCTCGCCTTCGCCATGGGGCGGCTGCAGACGGAGGTCGTCTCGCATCTGCCCGACGAAACCACCGCCGCGGAACGCCAGCGACTCGAGGACGGGTTCTCGGCCGCGATGCAGAAGATCCGCAGCGGGGAAATCGACCCGGCGGCGCTGCAGGCGCTGCAGCACCAGCTGACGACCGCGGCGCAGAACGCGGCGTCGAGAAAGCTGACCACCGCCGAAGTGCGGAACCTGCAGAAAGCGCTCGACGACTTCAGCGGCGCGAACGCAGTACCGGCCCCCGCCGGAGCCTCCGAGGGCGAGTCGCCGGGAAGCTGACCGGGAGCTCGATGCAGAAGTTCGTCCTCGACTCTCCGTTTACGCCTCAGGGGGACCAGCCGGAGGCCATCGAGCAGCTCGTCCGTGGTCTCGAGCGCGGCGAGCGTGAGCAGGTTCTTCTCGGCGTGACCGGCTCGGGCAAGACGTTCACGATCGCCCAGGTGGTGGCGCGAATGAACCGGCCGACGCTGGTGCTGTCGCACAACAAGACGCTCGCTGCGCAGCTCTTCCAGGAGTTCCGGTCGTTCTTTCCCGGGAATGCGGTCGAGTACTTCGTCTCGTACTACGACTACTACCAGCCCGAAGCGTACGTCCCGCAGTCCGACACCTACATCGAGAAGGAGACCAACATCAACGAAGAGATCGATCGCCTGCGGCTGCGGGCGACGAAGTCTCTCTTCGAGCGCCGCGACGTGCTGCTCGTGGCATCGGTTTCCTGCATCTACGGTCTCGGATCGCCCGAGGCGTTCTTCGGCATGCTGCAGTTCTTCGAGAAGGGCAGCACGGAGGGGCTCGACGCGGCGCTGGCGCGGCTTGCCGCGATGCAGTACCAGCGGACTTCGCTGGATCTCTTCCACGGCAGCTTCCGGGTCCGCGGTGATGTCCTCGAGGTGCTCCCGGCCTACGAGGACGTCGCCATCCGCGTCGAGTACTTCGGCGACGACGTCGAGCGCGTCGTGCGTTTCGATCCCCTGCGCGGCGACGTCCTGGAGGAAGTGGAGCGGGTGGCGGTGTTCCCGCGTACCCACTACGTAACGCCGCAGGAGAACCTCGAGCGGGCCATGGTCACGATCCGCGCCGAGCTCGCCGACCGCCTGGCCGAGCTCGAGAACGAGGGCAAGCTCCTCGAGCGCCAGCGGCTCGAGCAGCGCACCCGATTCGACCTCGAGATGCTCAAAGAAACGGGCTACTGCCACGGGATCGAGAACTATTCACGACACCTCTCCGGACGTGCGCCGGGCGAGCCGCCGCCGACTCTGCTCGATTACTTTCCCGACGACTTCCTGCTCATCGTCGACGAGAGCCACCAGTCCATTCCCCAGGTGCGCGGCATGTTCCACGGCGACCGCTCGCGCAAGCAGACGCTGGTCGACTTCGGCTTCCGGCTGCCGTCCGCGCTCGACAATCGGCCACTGACTTTCGAGGAGTTCGAGGAGCGGGTAGGGCAGCGCATCTACGTCTCGGCGACACCCGCTCCGTGGGAGCTCGAGCGCACCGGCGGCGTCGTGGCGGAGCAGCTGATCCGACCGACGGGTCTGCTCGATCCCCGGATCGAGATCCGTCCGGCCCGCGGGCAGGTGGACGACCTCCTGGCCCGGGTGCGCGAGGTGGTCGCACGTGGCGAACGGGCCCTGGTGACGACCCTCACGAAGCGGATGGCGGAAGAGCTCTCGCAGTATCTCGCCGAGTCGGGCGTGCGTGTCCGCTATCTCCACAGCGACATCGAGACGCTCGAGCGAATCGAGATCCTCACCGGCCTGCGGCGGGGCGAGTTCGACGTTCTGGTCGGAATCAACCTGCTGCGTGAGGGGCTGGACCTGCCCGAGGTGTCACTGGTCGCGATCCTCGACGCCGACAAGGAGGGGTTCCTGCGCAGCGAGACGTCGCTCATCCAGACCGCCGGCCGCGCCGCGCGCAACGTCAACGGTCTGGTCGTGATGTACGCCGATCACGACACCGACTCGATCGCGCGGGCGGTGAGCGAGACGCAGCGGCGCCGTGAGCGCCAGGAGCGGCACAACCGCGAGCACGGCATCGAACCGGCGACGATTCTCAAGGACATTCACAGTCCGCTCGTCGCGATGAGCAACCTCGACTACGCGGTACGCTTCGAGCCGGGTGCTCTCCTCGTCGCCGATGCGGAGGAGATTCCGCTGGCGCAGCGGGTGGCGCGGCTCGAGAAGGAGATGAAGGCGGCCGCGAAGCGACTCGAGTTCGAGGAGGCGGCGACCCTCCGGGACAAGCTCCGCGAGCTCCGGGAGCAGCAGATCTACGCCGGCTGATGAGCGCGACACTGCGCGAACAGGTCGAGCAGCTGCCGGACAGCCCGGGAATCTACGTCTTCCGGGACGCCGGCGGTACGGCGCTCTACGTCGGCAAGGCGAAGTCGTTGCGCAAGCGCGTCGGGAGCTATCTCTCACGACCGCTCGAACCGCGCCTCGCGAACATGATCGAAAGCGCCGTTCGCGTCGAGTTCGTCGGCAGTGCTACCGAGAGCGCTGCACTCCTGTTGGAGAACAACTGGATCAAGCGTCTTCGCCCGCGCTTCAACGTCCTGCTGCGCGACGACAAGACCTATCCCTACCTCAAGTTGACGCACGATCCCTGGCCACGCCTGGTCTTCACACGCAGGATCCGCCAGGACGGAGCCGACTACTTCGGGCCGTATCTTCCGGCCGGCCTGGCGCGGCGGGCGGTGAAACTGGTCCAGCGCCTCTTCGGGATCCGCGTGTGTGACCTCGAGATCGACGGCTCCCTGCCGCGCCCCTGTCTGTACCACGACATGAAGCGTTGTCTCGGGCCGTGTGTCACCGGCCTGACGACGCGCGACGAGTACGCCGCGGCCGTCGAGAGCACGAAACTGTTCCTCGCCGGGAGGATCGCGCCGCTCGCGCGGGGTATCCGCGAGGAGATGCGGGAGGCATCGGAGCGTCTCGACTACGAGCGCGCGGCGAGGCTGCGTGATCTGCTGCGCGAGATCGAAGGTCAGGGAGAGCGCTCTCCGCTGTCGTCGGTCGACGCGGAGGACAGCGACATCTTCGGCGTCGCCGTTCACGGCGGACAGGCTGCGGTATCGATCCTGGTGATGCGCGGCGGACAGACCCTCGACCGTCGCGAGCTGTTCTGGGAGGGAGAGGCCGCGACGACTCCGGGAGCGGTGCTCTCCGAGCTGCTGCCGCAGATCTACGACCGGACCTCGTTCCTCCCGAAGGAGATCCATCTTCCGGTCGAGATCGAAGACACCGATCTGCTCGCGGAGTGGCTTGCGGAGAAGCGGGGCGAGCGCGTCTACTTCCGCTTTCCGGCACGCGGTCCCAAGGCGGAGAGGCTGCGGATCGCCGGCACGGACGCGGAGTTCGCCTTCCGCCGGCGTTTCCGCGTCAAGCCCGGTCGCGACGCCGGCGCCGAAGCGCTCGCGGCCCACCTCGCCCTCGCCGCGCCGCCGCGCTGGATCGAGGCGTTCGACATCTCCAACCTCCAGGGAACTTCGGTCGTGGCGTCGATGGTCGCCTGGCGCGACGGAAAGGTGCGGAAGTCGGACTATCGGAGCTTCAATATCCGCGGCTTCGCGGGACAGGACGACTTTCGGTCCCTGGCAGAGGCGGTAGATCGGCGGTACAGGCGGTTGCTCGCCGAAGGCGGCCTGCTCCCGGATCTGGTGTTGATCGACGGCGGGCGGGGTCAACTCGGCGCCGCCGCCGGTGCTCTGGCCGCTCTCGGCCTCGACACGCTGCCGCTGGTCTCGCTTGCCAAGCGCGAAGAGCTGGTCTTCGCGCTCGACCGTCCGGAACCGTTGCGCTGGGCGCGCAACGACGAAGGCCTGAAACTCCTGCAGCACCTGCGCGACGAAGCGCACCGGTTCGCCGTGGGACGCCACCGGCGGATGCGCAGCGCGCGGAGCCTGGCCAGCCTGCTCGAGGAGATCCCGGGAGTGGGGCCGAAACGACGCAAGCTCCTCGCGGCTCGCTTCGGTACGCTCGATGCGATACGCGCCGCGACCGAAGAGGAGCTCGCGGCGGTGGTGGGCGCCGCTTTCGGTTCGAGGATCCGGTCCCACCTGGCCGGATCCGCGCCCCCCTTGGACTAGACTTCCAGCACCATGGATCTTCCCGGCGGGCCGAAATCCGGAGAGTTGGCGGAGACTCCGATTCTCGACGTGGTCCGTTCGATCCACGTCGCCGGAGGAAGCGGAACGCTAGAAATCGATGCCGCGGGGCAGAAGCGTCGCCTCTTCTTCCGCTCCGGGCAGCTATTCCTCGCCGCGAGTCATCCGCTGGCGCGCAAGCTCGGAAATCTCGTGGAGCGCCTGCGGGTCCAGGAGGACGGGAAGGCGAACGTCGTGCCCACGGTGGAGCAGACCGAAGCCCGGAAGCAGGTCCTCGAGATCGTCCAGCGTATGGCGCAGGTCGTCGCCGACTGGCGCGAAGGGAGCTATTCGTTCGACGGCAGCGAGAGCGCACTTCCAGCCGAGCTCGTCGGACCGTTGCCGACGTCGCGTCTCGTCATGGAAGGGGCGACGATCGGACTGACGGAGTCCGCGCTGGTCGACAGGTTGGGCGGCCCGGCGGCGCGACTGGTATCGGTGCGGCCGAGAGAGGGAACCGACGCGCTCGGATGGACGCCAGAAGAGCTCTTCCTCGCCGAGCGCCTGAGCCAGCCCATGACGGTCGAGGCGATTCTCTCGGAGAGTCCGGTCTCGCGTCTCGAGACTTTGGTCCGGCTGGTCCAGCTCAAGGCGGCACTCCGGGTGCGGATCTTCGGGCGCTCGGACTCCGGATCTCGCGCGACCGGGTCCCTCGAGAGCGAGATGGCGAAGAAGCTGTACGAAAGGTTCGAGCGCGATGTCCGGGAGGTGCCGCTGAAGCTGCCGGTCGACGCCTACCGGGCGCGGATCGCGGATCTACTGGGGAGACTCGGCGGGATGAACGCTTACGAGCTCCTCGGCATCGAGGCGAGCGCTTCCTCCGAGGTCGTGCAGGCGAAATACGAAGAGCTCGCGCGGCTCTCGCATCCGGTCAACGAGAAGAACTACGGTCTCGAGGGGCTGTCGCAGGTGCTCGAGATGCTCTTCGAGCGGGCGACCCAGTCGTTCCTGACGCTGTCGGAGCCGGAGCGGCGGCGGCGCTACAACGAAGCGCAGGAGATCGAGATCCGTGGTTCGACGGTGACGGGTGCGCAGCGCGACGTGGAGCGCACCGCCCTCGCGCGCCAGCACTACGAGCAGGGTCTCTCCCTGGCGGCTCGGGGCGACTTCCACTTCGCGATCGAGCTGCTCCAGCTCGCCGTCAAGGTGGATCGCAAGGCCGAGTACTTGCTGGCTCTGGCGCGCCTGCAGGCGAAGAATCCGAACTGGGCGAAGCGGGCGATCGAGACTTGCCGTGCGGCACTCGAGATCGACCCGCACAGCGCCGATGCCCGCTTCCAGCTCGGCGAGCTGTACGAACAGGGCGCGGACTTCGGCCGTGCCCGGGCGCAGTACACGGCGGCGGTGCGGGAGAATCCGAATCATCTGCAGGCACTCGCCAAGTTGCGCGAGCTCCAGGAGTCGCAGGACGCGCGCAAGGCGACCGGAGGCGGTCTCTTCGATCGCCTTTTCGGTCGGCGCGACGAGGGCTGAGCCGGTCTTCTGCTATCTTGCCGTCAGGTCGGAGAGCTCGGCGCGGTCGCTTCCCGGAATCCGGGGAGAGGAAAGTCCGAACTCCTACGGGCGACATGCTCGCCAACGGCGAGGCGCGGTGACGCGACGGAAAGTGCAACAGAGAGCAGACCGCCGGGGCCGCGAGGTTCCGGTAAGGGTGAAAGGGTGCGGTAAGAGCGCACCGCCCGGCCGGCGACGGTCCGGGGCACGGCAAACCCCATGTGGAGCAAGACCAAATAGGGGGATGGTCGCGCGGGCCGCCCGTCCCGCCCGTTCCGGTTCGCCGGAGCGACATCTCCGGGTAGGTCGCTCGAGGGCGGCGGCAACGCCGTTCCCAGAGGAATGACCGCTTCCGGCTCCGCCGGAAACAGAATTCGGCTTATCGGGCTCTCCGGCCTGCTGCGATGAGACGAATGCCTCCACCCGTCCGCCCGGGAGACCGGATCGGCATCGCCGCCCTCTCCGGGAGGGTTGACGGCGTCCGCCTGGCTGACGGAATCCGCGAGCTCGAACGCCTCGGCTTCACGGCGGTGCCGGCCTCCAATCTCGCCTCCGTCGATCGCATCTTCGCCGGCACGGACGACGAGCGACTGCGCGGGTTCCACGAGCTCCTCGAGGATCCATCGCTCGGCGCGATCCTCTTCGCCCGCGGGGGGCACGGGCTGCTGCGCATCCTCGACCGCATCGACTGGCGACAGGTGGGCTCCAGGCCGCGGGCTTTCGTCGGCTACTCCGATCTCACCCCGCTTCTGACTGCGGTGGGCGAGCAGTGCGGTCTCGCCACGTTCCACGGGCCGATGGTCGCGAGCGACCTGGCCGACGGTCTGACGCCGGAGGAGGAGGCCTCTCTGCTCGCCGCTCTGGCGGGAGAATCTCCGTTCCGGTTCCCTCTCGAGGGTGGCGAAGGCGCGGCAATCGACGACCGGTTGCACGGGGTGCTCGAAGGCGGCTGCCTGAGCCTCCTGGCAGCGGATCCCTACCCCGTTGCGACCCGGCCGTACGACCGACTGCTCTTCCTCGAGGACGTCGACGAACCGCTCTACCGGCTCGACCGAATGTTGACCCAGTTGCGGCGCTCGGGTAGTCTGGCTGCCGTCCAGGCCATGATCCTCAGCACCTCCATCGCGCCGGACCCGCTCGGCGATTGGCTCGATCTCGCGCGGGATGCCGCGCCCGGTGTTCCTCTGTTCTGGGGCCTGGCGTCGGGGCACCGCCGGCCGAACCTGACCGTCCCGCTCGGGCTGCCGGCGCGGATCGACGTCGGTCGACTCGAGCTCGTCATCGGAGAGGACTGAGGCGCCGCCGTGGCATCGTCGAAACCGGTCTTCAAGACGACGAGCAAGAAGGCGGCTCTGCCGAACTACACCGTCGAATTCAATGCCGGCGACTTCGTCTTCAGGGAAGACGATCTCGGGATCGAGATGTACATCGTTCACGAGGGCCGGGTCGAAATACTGAAGAAGCTCGACACCGGAGAACGGCAGCTCGCGGTCCTGGAGAAGGGCGATTTCTTCGGCGAGATGTCGATCCTGGAGGATCTGCCCCGCGCCGCGTCCGCCCGCGCCGTCACCGACGTGAAGCTGCTGCTGATCAACGGCACGACGTTCGATCAGATGCTGCGCTCGAATCCGGAGATCGCGGTGCGGATGATGCGCAAGCTCTCGCGTCGCCTGCGCGAGACCGACCGCCTGCTGCGCGAGGCGCTCGGGGCGGCGCCGCGGACCACGGTCGAAGAGATTCCTGAACCTCCGCCGGCTCCGGAGGCTGCCGTGTCCGGCGGCCCCGAGCGCCTGGTCCACGACAAGTCGGGGATGGTGTTCCCGCTGTCGAGCGCCTCCGAGACGATGATCGGCCGCCGCGATCCGGTGACCGGGATCGACCCCGACATCGACCTGACGCCGGTAGACACGCAGCGCTCGATCAGTCGCCGGCACGCCAAGATCTACCGTCGTGGCGAGAAGTTCTTCGTGGCGGAGGAGATCGGCACGATGAACGGCACCTTCGTCAAGGGTGTGCGGATCGAAACCGGCGTTCCCACCGAGATTCAGTTCGGCGACGAGGTGCGGTGCGGACTGGTGAATCTCGAATTCCGGGCCGAGTAGCGGCGATCGAGGCGTCGTCCCTCGTCACACCCCTCCGATTTCTGCGCGGTGTCGGTCCGCGGCGTGCCGAGCTCCTCGCCGCCGGCGGCCTCGAGACCGTGGAGGACCTCCTTCTCGTTCTGCCCCTGCGATACGAAGACCGGCGGTCGCTCGTGCGCGTCGCCGACATCGACCGGCCCGGGAACTTCGGTGTCCGCGGTCGGCTGGTGGACGTGCGGGCGGTGCGAACCCGACGCCGCGGGCTTGTCATCGTCCGGGCGCGGCTGGAGGACGGGAGTGGCACCCTGCCGGTCACCTGGTTCAATCAGCCCTATCTCAAGTCGCGGATCGAGAGCGGAGGGCAGTGGCTCCTGTACGGTGCAGTGCGCGGCGTCGACTGGGGACTCTGGGAGATGACCAATCCTACCTGTGAAGCGCTCCCGGACGGAGCTGCAGCGCCTTCGGGCAGCGTCCATCCGGTCTACGGCCGGCTGGCCGGCTTCTCTCCGGCGAATCTCTCGCGACTGATCGCGACGGCGCTCGAGCTCGTCGCGGAGCGCGGGGCGCCGGACCCGCTGCCCGAACCGCTCCGGCAGCGCTACTCCTTCCCTCTCCTCGGCGACGCGCTGCGCGCCGTGCATGCCCCGTCCGCCGATGCCGACGTCGAGCTCCTCAACCGCGGAGAGAGCCCGGCGCACGCCCGCCTGGTCTACTCGGAGCTGCTCGAATTCCAGATTCAGCTCGCGATGGCGCGCGCCCGGAGCGGGGAGTTCGACAAGGGCGAGCGCTACCGCTTCGACGATGCGACCCGCCACGCCCTGAAGGAGGCGCTGCCGTTCCAGCTGACTTCGGCGCAGCGCCGCGTTCTCAAGGAGATCTTCGACGACCTTCGCGACGGGCGCCCCATGCTCCGCCTCGTCCAGGGGGACGTCGGCAGCGGCAAGACGATCCTCGCCGCGCTCTGTCTCCTGCTCGCCGCCGAGAGCGGGCTGCAGGCCGCGTTCATGGCACCGACGGAGCTCCTCGCGGAGCAGCACTTCGGGAACCTGCGCCGCCTGCTCGGGGAGCGCGCGCGGGTCGAGCTGGTGACCGGGAACAGTCCGGCGCGCCTCAGGAAAGAGGTCAGCTCCGGAGAGGTCGCGATCGTCGTCGGGACTCACGCACTCGCGGAGCAGCGTCTGCTGTTCCGCAATCTCGGACTGGCAGTGATCGACGAGCAGCACCGGTTCGGAGTCGAACAGCGGCGCCGGCTGCAGGCGAAGGGCAGTCACCCGGATCTCCTGGTGATGACCGCGACGCCGATCCCCCGCACGCTGACGCTCACGGTCTACGGCGACCTCGACGTCTCGTTGCTCGACGAGCTGCCTCCCGGGCGCAAGGAGATCCGCACCGAAGTCGTCCCCGCCTCCGAGCGCTCAGGCGTTTACCGGCGCCTGCGCGAGGCGCTGGCTGCGGGGGAGCAGGCGTACGTCGTCTTCCCGCTGATCGAGGAGAGCGACGAGATCGAGGCCTCTTCGCTCGAGGCGATGGGCGCGAGGGTGCGCTCTTACCTCGGCGAGTTTCGGAGCGGTGTTCTGCACGGAAGGCTACCGCGGGAGGAACGAGAGGCGACGATGCGCGCATTCGCCGCCGGCGAGCTGCGCGTGCTCGTCGCCACGACGGTGATCGAAGTGGGTGTCGACGTGGCCAACGCGACCTGGATGGTGATCGACGGTGCCGAACGCTTCGGTCTGGCACAGCTTCATCAGCTGCGCGGCCGGGTGGGCCGGGGAGAACGTCCTTCGATCTGCGTGGCGATCCACGGCCGCCTCTCGGAGGAGGGCAGGAGCCGCCTCGGTGTGTTCGCCACGACGAGCGACGGCTTCGCCATCGCCGAGGCCGATCTCGCCATCCGCGGCCCGGGCGATCTCCTGGGCGTGAGGCAGGCCGGCATGCCGCGTTTCCGGGTCGCCGATCTCGCCGCGCA
The DNA here is from genome assembly GCA_050186295.1 of Thermoanaerobaculia bacterium. Lineage (GTDB taxonomy): Bacteria > Acidobacteriota > Thermoanaerobaculia > Multivoradales > JAGPDF01 > JAGPDF01. The sequence continues at coordinate 47,145 of JBFWYP010000003.1, forward strand.
CCGCGCCTGGCTCGAGCGGTCGCGGCAGGATGCAAGGGAGATCGTTCCTCTGCTGGAACAGGAACCGTACCGTCGGCTGCGGGAGCGGGCCGAAGCGCGGCAGTCGCGGCTCGCGGGGCAGCTCGCCGGTGGCTGAGAGATGAAAATCCTGCTGATAGCGAACACCCTCCCGCCCTCCGACCTCTCGGGGGTCGGCGAACAGGTGATGAACCTCGCGGCCGGGCTGCGGGCGCGCGGGCACGACGTCGAGATCCTCGGCCGCGGAGGAGCCGGCGCGCGCGGATCGAAGCTGCAGTTTCCGCTGCGCATCGTGGCGCCGGGCCTGCGCAGGGTCGACGACTGGAAGCCCGACGTCGTCCAGCTGCACGAGTCCGACGGTGGGCTCCTGGCGACCACTCTGATCCGTCGCAGCCCGCGCCCGCTGCTCGTCTCGCTGCTCCAGGTGAGCTACAGCGAGGAGCGTCGTGCCGTCCGTCCGCTGCGCTGGAACGACCGGATCCTCGGGCGACCGGGCGCAACCGAGATGCGCTTCCGCTGGCTGAAGGCGCCGCTGCAGATCGCGCTCGGACGCCGGACGGCGAGGTCGTCCGACCTGGTGATCGCCCCGAGCCGGGAGACCGCCCGGGAGCTCGAGCGCGACTACGGCGTGCAGGGCGTGGTCGTCGTTCCCAACGCGGCGGCCGGCCGGCGGCCGGAGGCGCGGAGGATCGCCGAAGTCGAGTCTGTTGCAGATCGTCCGCTTCTGTTCGTCGGACGGCTGCGGATCCGCAAGGGGATCGAGGTCCTGCTCGCGGCGCTGGCGCTCCTGCGCGAACAGGGTCTTCGTCCCCCGCTCTGGATCGTCGGTTCGGGGGAGCACGGCCCGGCGCTCGCCGATTCGGTTCGCAGTTCGCCTGCGGCGGACCAGATCCGGTTCCTGGGGAGACGTCCACCCGCCGAGGTCCGCTGGGCGATGGAGCGCTGCGCGGCACTCGCCGTTCCGTCGACCTACGAAGGGATGCCGCTGGTGATTCTCGAAGCGATGGCGGCCGCGCGACCGGTCGTCGCGAGCCGGGTCAGCGGAATTCCTGAGGTCGTCCTCGACGGAGAGACCGGCTGGCTGGTCGCGGCGGAGGACCCGGTCGCGCTCGCCGGAGCCGTGGGGGAGGCCGTGCGACGGCCCGAGGAGGCGGACCGGCGCGGATCGGCGGGGCGCCGGCGGCTCGAGCTGGAGTATGGTGCCGAGCGAGTCGCCGGAATCTGGGAGCGCGTCGTCACCGCGGCGATCGAAAGGAGAGGGAGCGGATGAACCGGTACGCGAGGATCATGCAGTGGATCGGGGTGCTCGCGTTGCTCTGCTGGCTGGTGACCCTGGCGCAGGGTTTCGCCGTCGACACGGGGCGGCCGACCCTCGCGTGGCACACCATCGGCGCGCTGCTGGCGGCGGCGCTGACTCTCCTCGCCCGCACCTGGACCATCAGTTTCCTCCTCCTCTCGTCGGGGAGCTCGTCGGATGCGGCGACGCCCGGTTCCGCGCGCCGACGGACCGTGGCACTCGCGGCTTCGGCGCTCTCACTCGTCTGGCTGGCGGTGGCGTTTCTCTTCGCCGGCCGACTGCTCTGGCACCGACTCGCGCCTTCGGTTCACGCCGCGATCGGCGCCGGGATCGTCGTCAGCCACGTCGCCGCGCTCTGGCTGGAGCGCCGCGCTCTCGGCGATGTCGACGAGTCGGCCGCGGCACCCGATTCGGCGGCCTGAGAGCGGGCGGATCGCGGCTGCAACTGCTATGATTCCGGCCGCATCGTGCCCCGTTCCTCCCCGTAAAACCCGAGCGGAGCCAGGCTGGCGCGCGCCGGCAAGCAGGAGGATTTCTGTCGTCTGATCCGAAAGTCGTACTCTCCGGGATGCGCTCGACGGGGAAGCTCCACCTCGGGCACTACTTCGGTACGATCCGCAACTGGGTGGAGCTGCAGGCGCTCCATCGCTGCTATTTCTTCGCCGCGGACTGGCACGCTCTGACCAGCGACTACGCCGATCCCTCGCGCGTCACCGAAAACACCGTCGAGGCCTTCGCCGACTGGATCGCTTCCGGCATCGACCCCGAGCGCTCCACGGTCTTCGTCCAGTCGATGGTGCCGGAGCACGCCGAGCTGCACCTCATCCTGTCGATGATCACGCCGCTGGGGTGGCTCGAGCGCGTGCCCACCTACAAGGACCAGATCCGGGAGATCGCCAACAAGGACCTCGGAACGTACGGTTTCCTCGGGTATCCGGTGCTGCAGACCGCGGACATCATCCTCTATCGGGCGCACTTCGTTCCGGTCGGAGAGGATCAGGCGAGTCATCTCGAGCTGTCGCGCGAGATCACGCGGCGCTTCAACGGAATCTACGGCGACGTCTTCCCCGAGCCGAAGGCGCTCTTCACCCCCACGCCGAAGGTGCCGGGCCTCGACGGCCGCAAGATGTCCAAGTCGTACGACAACGCGATCAACCTCTCCGACCCGCCGGACCTGGTGCGCGAAAAGTGCAAGAGCATGTTCACCGACCCGACGCGGATCCGCCGGGCCGACCCCGGACATCCAGAGAGCTGCAACCTCTACGAGTTCCACCGGCTGGTGTCACCGCCGGAAGTCGCGGCGAAGGTCGCGGTGGATTGCCGGGCCGCCGCGATCGGCTGTGTCGACGACAAGAAGCTGCTCGCCGAGCAGCTGATCGCTTTCCTCGAACCGATCCAGCGTCGTCGTGCCGAGCTGTTGCGCGATCGGGGTTCGCTGCTCGAGCTCTTGCGGGCGGGTTCGGAGAAGGCCCGCGAGCGGGCCCGGGAGACCATGACCCTGGTGCGCGGCGCGCTCGGCATGGACTACGACCGGCTGCTTCGGCAGGAGCTGCAGTGAACGCCGCATCCGCACAGCCGCCGGTCACGCGCCTCCTGCCCGAATCGTGGCGGGTCCAGCTGCCGACCTTCGAGGGGCCCCTGGACCTGCTCCTGCATCTCGTCAAGCTGAACGAGGTCGAGATCTCGGACATCCCTGTGGCCACGGTCTGCGACCAGTTCCACGAGTACCTCTTTCTGATGGAGACACTCGACCTCGACATCGCCGGGGAGTACATCTTCGAAGCGGCGCTGCTCATCCAGCTCAAGTCGAAGATGCTCCTGCCGCGCCAGCGCGACGCCGAAGGGGAAGTGATCGACGAGGATCCGCGGGCCGAGCTCGTCCAGCGTCTGCTCGAGTACCGCCGCATCAAGGAGGCCGCTCAGTCGCTCGCCGAGGTCGATCGCCTGCGGGTCGGCGTCTGGGCACGGGAGAAGAGCCGCTGGTCGGACCCGGAGCAGGAGGAACGCGAGATCGAAGAGCTGTCGCTCTTCGATCTGCTCAGCGCGTTGCGTGGCGTGCTCGATCGCTACGACCGCGAACACCCCGATCCGATGCTCCTCCCGACGGAGAGTTTCCCCGTTCGCGCCCAGTTCGATCGTCTGATGGAGACACTCAGCGCCGCGGCTCCGTTCGACCTGCTGCACGACCTGCGTACCAGGAGCTGCCGCGCCGAGGCGATCTCGACGTTCCTCGCGGTGCTCGAGCTGGCGCGGTTGCGGCTCGTGCGGATCCACCAGACCGCCGCGGGAGAGATCGTCCTCTACCGCACGACGCGGGACCTGGCGACGGAAGACCTGGAGAGCCTCGAAGCATGAGCACCAAGGAAGAGATCGAAGCCGCCCTCGAGGCGGTTCTGTTCGTCGCCGGCGAACCGGCGCCGGTCGAACGGCTCCTTTCGCTGTTCGATACCAGCGAACGCGAGGTCGTCGCGGAGGCGCTCGCGACCCTGCGCGAGAGATACAGTCCCGCTCCCGGGCGCGGACTGGCGATCGAGGAGGTCGCCGGCGGCCTGCGGATCGTCACGGCGCCGGACTATCACCCCTACCTGCGGAAGTACTTCGAGTCGGCGGGAGGTAACAAGCTCTCGATGGCCGCCATCGAAACGCTCGCCATCGTCGCTTATCGCCAGCCCGTGACCGCGCCGGAGGTCAACGAACTGCGATCGAAGCAGTCGCAGGCGGTGCTCAAGAATCTGCTCGATCGCCGCCTGGTCCGGATCTCGGGCCGACGCGAGGTCGTCGGCCGGCCATTCCTCTATTCGACGACCCGCGAGTTCCTGATGCACTTCGGTCTGCGGACTCTCGCCGATCTGCCGCCACTCGAGGAGTTCGAAGAGACATTCGGCGGCGACAGTGCGGAATCGACGCCGGTCGCGACCGAGGAAGAGGCGGAAGCCGCCGCTGTGACGGAGAACCCATGAGCGCCGAACGCCTGCAGAAGATCCTTGCCCGCGCCGGCGTCGCTGCGCGGAGGAAGTCCGAGGAGCTGGTGCGCCAGGGTCGAGTCACGATCAATGGCGAGATCGCGAAGATCGGGGACAAGGCCGATCCGGCGGTCGACTCGATCAAGGTGGACGGCAAGCGCGTGCAGAGCGTCAAACCGTACCGCTACCTCCTGCTCAACAAGCCGAAGGGATACCTCACGGCGGTCGAGGACGAGTCCGGGCGGCCGACCGTCACGCAGCTGGTGCCGCAGCCGTGGCGCAAGGCGCTGATCCCGGTCGGACGGCTCGACTACCAGACCGAGGGGCTGCTGCTGCTGACCGACGACGGCGAGTTCGCCCAGCACATCTCGCACCCACGTTACGGCTGCCACAAGACCTACGAGGTCAAGGTGAAAGGGGTGCCCGAAGAGCGCCAGGTGGAGCGCCTGCGACGTGGGATCGTCCTCGACGGTCACCGGACCGCCCCCTGTCGCGTGGAGCTGCTGAAGACGACCGCCGGACGGGAAGAGGAGGGCGGCAACGCCTGGTTCGGTGTCGAGCTCTCCGAAGGGCGCACGCGCCAGATCCGCGAGATGTTCTACCGCATCGGTCATCCGGTGCAGAAGCTGCGCCGGATCGCCATCGGCCCGCTGCGCGACAATGCGCTACCGGTGGGCGCGCTCCGCGAGCTCTCGGAACGCGAGATCCATGCCCTTCGCCGATCGACCGAGCGCGTCGTGGGCAAGGGCGCGTCCAAGCCGGCGAGGAAGTCGACGCCACGCTCCCCGGGAGCGCGCAAGGCGGTGCCGCGCAAGGCGCTCGGTCCGGGGGCGACCCGCGGCACGCGCCGGCGCCGACCGCAGGAACGATGACCCCTCCGCCGCTGGTGGTCGCGATCGACGGCCCCGCGGGCGCCGGCAAGAGCACCGCGGCGAAGCGCCTGGCGGCCCAGCTCGGGCTGCCGTTCGTCGACACGGGAGCGATGTACCGGGCGGCTGCGCTCTATCTCCGGGAACGGGGAATCGACGTCGACGACGGTGCCGCGGTGGCGGCGCTGGTTCCGGAGCTGCCGATCTCGCTCACCCTCGACGACGGCGCCGCGACGGTACGGCTCGAAGGCGAGATCGTCGACAAGCGGATCCGCAGCGCCGAGATCGGCGCGCTCACCTCCCGCGTCGCCGTCCACCCCGAGCTGCGCGCCGCCATGGTTGCACGGCAGCGGGCGTTCGTGTCGCGTCACGGCGGGGTGATGGAGGGCCGGGACATCGGAACCGTCGTCGTCCCGGGGGCGCCGTGCAAGTTCTTCCTCGATGCCTCGCCCGAGACACGGGCCCGGCGGCGCCACAGCGAGCTCGCGGCAGGAGGGCAGGATCCTTCGCTGCCGGAGCTCGAGCGTCAGCTGCGAGAACGGGACCGGCGCGACAGCTCCCGCGCCAGCTCTCCGCTCGTCGCGGCTCCGGGCGCGACCGTGATCGCCACCGACGGGCTCACCATCGACGAGGTCGTGGCGCGGATGCGCGAACTCGTCGCCGAACGGTCGGCGTCAGTGGGCTGAGGCGAGACGGTCGAGGACGGCCCGGTCCCAGTGGCGGGGACCGAGCGCCGTGACCGCGGAGATCCGCTCTTCCGCGAGCCGGTCCGCTGCCACCGCCGTGGGCTCCTTGTGGCGCTTGGCGATGTCGTAGACCCGGAGGACGCTCTCGAAGATTCCGCGGGCGCGCCGCAGGGCACGTTCCTGGTCGTAACCGATGAACTCCTGGAAAACGTTGATCAGTCCGCCGGCGTTGATCACGAAGTCGGGTGCGTAGAGAATTCCCCGGCGTTCGATTTCGGCTCCGTGACGCGCCGGGTCGGCGAGCTGGTTGTTGGCCCCGCCCGCAACCGCCCGGACCTTGAGCCGCGGCAGCGTTTCGTCGTTGAGGATTGCTCCCAGAGCGCAGGGGGCGAAGATGTCGCACTCGACGTCGTAGATCGCATTCGGTTCGACGATCTCGACGCCGGAGTCGCGCGCCGCCGCGATCGCCGCGGCATCGATGTCGGTCCCGGTGATGCGAGCTCCCTCCTCGCGGAGGTAGCGCGCGAGGTAGCCGCCGACGCTGCCGAGCCCCTGGATCGAGACGTGCCGGCCGGTGAGGTCCGGTGAGCCCCAGAGCTCCTGGGCCGAGGCGCGGATCCCCTGGAGCACTCCGAGCGCCGTGACCGGCGAAGGGTCGCCGCCGCCGCCGAGCTCGGGAGGGACCCCGGTCACCCAGGGCGTCTCGGTGGCGATCCACTCCATGTCGGAGGTGCTCGTCCCGACGTCCTCGGCCGTGATGTAGTGCCCGCCCAGCGTATCGACGAAACGCCCGAAAGCCCGGAAGAGCGCCTCGGATTTGTCCTTCTTGGGGTCGCCGACGATGACGGCTTTGGCTCCGCCGAGGTTGATCCCGGCCGCGGCGGCCTTGTAGGTCATGCCGCGCGAGAGACGCAGGGCGTCGGTGATCGCGGCGTCGAACGATTCGTAGGGCCACATGCGGGTGCCGCCGAGCCCCGGACCGAGGACCGTGTTGTGGATGGCGATCACGGCCTGCAGGCCGGCCTGCGGGTTGCAGCACAGGAGCACGCGCTCGTGCCCCAGGTCCTTCATCTCGGTGAAGACGTTCATGTCGCTCCGGAATCTCCTTCCCTGAAACCGGGTGACTCTACCGCAGGAGGGTTCCCGGGCCCGTAGGATAGCGCCGTGCCCCGCGCGGATCGCAGCGAAACGATCAGGCGTTTCGCGGTCGAAGAAGGCTTCGACCGCGCCGGGATCGCTCGACTCGGTCCTTCGACGACGGCTGCCGCGCTCCACCGCTGGCTCGACGACGGCCGGCAGGCCGGAATGGAGTACCTCGAGCGGCACGTGGAGATCCGCGAGGACCCCCGACGGCTCCTCCCCGGAGCGCAGTCGATCCTCTGCGTCGCCCTCCGCTATCCCGGCGGCACCTCCCCGAGCACAGCGGAGTGCGGAAGCGCGGTCTGGCCCCGCGTGGCGCGGTACGCTCGCGGCGAGGACTACCATGACTTCCTGCGCGCCATGCTGAAGCGGCTCGCCGCGCGTATCGAGCGCGAGTTCGCCGGCTCGGAAACGCGCTGCTGTGTCGATACGGCGCCGATCCTCGAGCGGGAGTGGGCGGCCCGGGCAGGCCTCGGAGCGGTGGGGAAGAACACGATGCTTCTGCACCCGCAGGACGGCTCCTGGTTCCTCCTCGGAGAGATCCTGACGACGCTCGAGCTCGAGCCGGACGTGCCGCTGGGCGATCTCTGTGGCGACTGCGGGCGCTGTCTCGACGCCTGCCCGACCGGGGCGCTGGTCGCGCCGTGGGAGCTCGACAGCCGCCTGTGCATCAGCTACTGGACGATCGAGCACCGGGGGGAGATCCCGCAGCCGATGGCGGAACGACTCTCCGGCTGGCTCTTCGGATGCGACATCTGCCAGGAGGCCTGTCCCTGGAACGGCGGGGACGAGGCGCCGGCCGACCCGCGGTTCGAGACGCCGGCGGAGCGTCGCGGCCTCGATCTGCCGGCGCTAGCCGGGGCTTCGGACGACGAGCTGCGGCGGCTCTTCCGCGGGACGCCCCTCCTGCGACCGAAACCGGATGGGTTGCGGCGGAACGCCCTGCTCGCCCTCGCCTCCCCCCCTTCCGGAGAGTCCGAGGAATCCCTTTGACATGTTGCATTTCCGCCTCGTATACTTCAAAAGCTCGATGTGTCAATAGCTTAGACACTGGAGTTCCCCTCCCAGGGTGAACAGGCTGCGGCCTGAAAAATAAATCAAGGAGGTAGTACCCGAATGAGCTTGGTGGGCAAGCAGCGCGCAGAGTTCGAGGAGGAGACAAGCGCCGAGGACCAGCGCGCCTATGAGCAATTCATAGGTCTCTATGACCAGAGCATGCGCAATCTCGCCGAGGGCGAGATCGTGCGCGGCAGAGTCGTGGCAATCACGAACAACGCGGTCGTCGTCGACGTCGGATACAAGTCCGAAGGTCTGATCCCGACCGCGGAATTCGTCAACGAGGACGGCAAGAGCACCGTCGCGGTCGGAGACGACGTCGAGGTGTTGCTCGAGAAGACGGAAGACGTCGAGGGGCACATCCTCCTCTCCTACCAGAAGGCCGCGCGGATGCGCGTCTGGACCGACGTCGAGAACAGCTTCAAGGAAGGGCGGATCATCAAGGGCCGCGTGATCGACCGCATCAAGGGCGGTCTCACCGTCGACGTCGGCGTACGGGCGTTCCTCCCCGGATCGCTGGCCGACATCAAACCGGTGAAAAACCTCGAGAGCCTGCGCGGCAAGGAGCTGGAGTTCAAGGTCATCAGTCTCGACCGCCGGCGCAACAACATCGTCCTCTCGCGCAAGGCCGTCCTGGAGAAGGAGTACGAGCGCAAGAAGGGCGAGACGCTCGAGCGCCTGCAGGAGGGCGAGAAGCTCAAGGGCGTGGTCAAGAACATCACCGACTACGGCGTGTTCGTCGACCTCGGCGGCATCGACGGCCTTCTGCACATCACCGACATCTCCTGGGGCCGCGTGAATCACCCTTCGGAGCACTTCAACGTCGGTGACGAGATCGAAGTCATCGTGCTCAAGTTCGACCGCGAGTCCGAGCGCGTCTCGCTGGGCTACAAGCAGCGCGGCGAGGATCCCTGGGTCCTGGTCGACAAGAAGTATCCGGTCGGATCGCGCGTGCACGGCAAGGTCGTGAGCCTGGTCGATTACGGCGCGTTCATCGAGCTCGAAGAGGGCGTCGAAGGACTGGTTCACGTCAGCGAGATGTCCTGGACGAAGAAAGTGGTCAGCCCGGCGAAGCTGCTCACGGTCGGGCAGGAGCTCGACGCGATCGTCACGGAGCTCGACCTGAACCAGCGGCGCATCAGCCTCTCGCTCCGCCAGACCGAGCGCAATCCGTGGGAGGACCTGCCCCATCACTTCCCGGTCGGCTCGATCATCGAAGGAAGGGTGCGCAATCTCACCGAGTTCGGTGCCTTCATCGAGATCACCGAGGAGATCGACGGCCTCGTTCATGTCTCCGACATGAGCTGGACGAAGCGCATCAAGCATCCCAGCGAAGTCCTGAAGAAGGGCGACATCGTCCGGGCGCGGATCACGAACATCGACGCCGACAGCCAGCGCGTCTCGCTGTCGATCAAGGAGTTCCTGCCCAACGAGTGGCAGGAGTTCGTGGAGAACAACCGGGTGGGAGACGTCGTCACCGGCCGGGTCGTCAACGTCACCGACTTCGGACTGTTCATCGACATCTTCGACGGCCTCGAAGGTCTCGCGCACATCAGCGAGATCGATTTCCCGGGCGGCAAGCTCGAGGGGCAGTTCGAAGTGGGGAAGTGGGTCCGGGCCCGCATCCTGCGGATCGAGCAGGATGACAAGAAGGTAGGCCTGACCCTTCGCGGCGTCACCCAGCCGACGGACGAAGAGATCGTCGAGCTCGAGGCTGCAGCGACGCCCGTCACGCCACCGGTCGAAAGCGAAGAGTCCGAAGACGAGCCGGCCTGACGGGTGACTCGAGTGCATTCGACCAGCGAGGGGCTGACGAAGGCGGATCTCGTCGAAGAGGTCGCCCGCGTCACTCAGCTCACCAAGAAGCAGGCCGAGGCGATCGTCAATCTGGTCTTCCAGACGATCGTCGAGTCCCTGCGCTCGGGAAGAAAGATCGAGCTACGCGGTTTCGGAAGCTTCCGGATCCGCAATCGCGGAGCTCGCCTCGGTCGCAATCCCAAGACCGGCGAACGGGTCGAAGTGCCACCGAAGCGGATTCCGTACTTCAAGCCGGGCAAGGAGCTCAAGGAACAGCTCAATCAGGGTAATCCGTAGAGGAACGCTCAGTTGACCGAGGTGGCGCAGGCCCGATTTCCGTGGCGAGCGGTGGCTCTCTCCGTCGTCGCCTGGCTGGTCCCCGGTTCGGGGCACTTCCTGCTGGGCAAGCGCGCCCGCGGTCTCGCCTTCCTCGCCATCGTACTGACGGCGTTCCTCCTCGGGATCCATCTCGAAGGCAATCTCTACCGGATCGTGGCCGGTCAGCCGCTCTCCTTGCTGGCGACGCTGGGCGCGATGGGAGCGGGCCTGCCGTACTTCGTCGCTCGTCTGGTCGCCGGTTTCACCGGTGATCCGGCGGCGACCATGTTCGAATACGGATCGATCTTCCTCCTCTCGGCCGGTCTGATGAACCTCCTCCTCGTGCTCGACGTCTGGGACCACGCCCTCGGACGAAAGGAGGACGAGTGACCCATCTCGGGTTGATGGTCATCTACGCGCTGCTCCTCGGTGCCTTCTTCGCGCTGCTCTGGCGCCGCGAACGCAAGGCGCAGCTCCGACTCTTCCTGCAGATCTTCGTCGGTATGGTGGGCAGCGCGATCGTGCTCGGCTGGATCATGTACTTCTTCCCGACCGGACCCGCCGCGCCCTTCCCATGAGTCGTCGCGACCTGCTGATCGTCGCGGGCGAGGCCTCCGGCGATCTTCACGGCGCCCGGATGCTGCACGAACTCCGCCTTCTGGTACCCGATCTCCGGACGTTCGGGCTGGGCACCGACGAGCTGGCCGGCGCCGGACAGCGTCAGGTGGCGGACGTGCGGGAGATCTCGGTCGTCGGGATCGCCGAAGCCGCGGGTGTCCTGGTCCGCGCCAAGGAGATCCTGGATCGGGTGGTCGCCGAATGCGAGCGGACACGTCCCGCTGCCGCCGTCCTGATCGACTTCCCCGAGTTCAATCTGCGCCTCGCCCGGCGTCTCAAGTGGCTCGGGATCCCGGTCATCTATTACATCAGCCCCCAAATCTGGGCCTGGCGGCGCGGACGGGTACGTGCGATCTCCGAGGTCGTCGACCGGATGCTGGTCCTCTTCGAGTTCGAGGTCGGGTTCTATCGCCGTTTCGGCGTGCCGGTGACCTGGGTCGGACACCCCTTGGTCGACGAGGTTCCGGTGCTGCCGGTCGCCTGGGATCAGGAACCGAAACACCAGCCGCTCGGCCGGCTGCGTCTGGCTCTGCTGCCGGGCTCCCGGAGGAGCGAGGTCGCGGCCCTCCTGCCGCGCATGGTCGAGGCGGTCGCTCACCTGAAGAAGCACGTTCCGGTGAGCGCGCGGCTGATCCGCGCACGCACCGTCGACGGTGGATTCCTGCGCGAGCTGCTCGGGGACTCCGGGATCGAGATCGTCGACGGGAATCGTTTCGACGCCATCGCCGACTCCCATCTTGCCTTCTGTGCCTCCGGCACCGCGACCCTGGAAGTCGGATTGCTAGGGACCCCCCTCGCCGTTCTCTACCGCCTGAACTCCTGGAGCCACTTCCTCGCCCGGATGCTGGTGCGCCTGCCGCACTTCAGTCTGGTGAACCTGGTCCTCGGCCGGGCGGCGGTCCCGGAGCTCCTGCAGCACGACACCGAGCCGGAGCGGATCGCGGAGATCGCCTGGAGCCTGGTCTCTTCCGGCGACAGGCTCCGAAAGATGCGCCGGAGCCTCGCCGATCTGCGGCCGGCACTCGGCGCACACGGTGCCAGCGCGCGGGCGGCGCGCGCGATCGCGCCCTATCTCGGCGCGGAGCTCGCCGCATGAAGCTGCTCACGTTCCTGGGCAAGTACGCACGTTCCTACTGGCGCTGGGGTCTGCTGGCGCTCGCGGCGACCGCGATCTACGCTTCGGCGACGGTCGTCCTGATCCAGCTCCTCGAGCCGGTCTTCAGCGAAGTGCTGCAGGTCGGATCGGCGGAGATTCCCGGCGGGCTCGGGAAGGTCCTCGGGACGCCGAAGGCGAGTCCGGACACGCCGCCCGAAGCCGCACCGGCTCCGCCGGACGCCCTGGCCGAGAACGCGGCGAAAGCGCGGGTGTTCCTCGACCGCTATCTGACCAACGGCTACGAGCGCCTCAAAACGAGTCTCGGGATCCGGCCCGAGCAGGTCATCTACTTCGTACCGATCCTCTTCGTGCTGGTGTTCGTCCTGCGGAGCTTCTCGGACTTCCTCAACGGCTACGCCTTCCAGCATCTGGGGCTCGGCGCCACGACCGACCTGCGCAACGACCTCTACCGCCGGACACTCGACCAGACCGCCAGGTTCCACGCCGAGCACCCGTCGGGCGAGCTGGTGAGTCGCGTCGTCCATGACGTCGGCGTCCTGCAGGGGGCGATCTCGACGCGGCTGGTGGACCTGGTGCAGCAGTCGGTGACTCTCGTCGGGCTCCTCTGTCTCCTCTTCTCGATCCACTTCCGTCTGGCGATTTTCTGCATCGTGGCGGCGCCGGCCGTCCTCTATCCGATCGTTCGCTTCAGCAAGAGCATGCGCAAGACGAGCCACCGTGCGCAGGAGAGGACGGCGGATCTCGCCAACCTGGTCTCGGAGTCGGCGCGCGGACACCGCGTGGTCAAGGCGTTCGGGATGGAGGAGTTCGAGGAGCGCCGGTTCCGCGAGGCGACCCGCCGGCACATGCGGGCGAACCTGAAGGGCCAGCTGCTCTCCAACCTCTCCGGCCCGGTCATCGAATCGCTCGGCGTCGTCGGCGCCGGCCTGTTCCTGGTTTTCGCCGGCCGGGCGATCCACGCCCAGACCATGGAGCCGGGCGTGCTCGTGAAGTTCCTGATCGGCCTGTACGCCATGTACGACCCGATCCGCAAGCTGAACAAGGTGAACCTGGTCGTCCAGCAATCGCTGGCTGCGGCGCAGCGGGTGCGGCAGGTCATGCAGCTGCCGATCGAGATCGCCGACCGGCCCGACGCGAGAAGCGTCGCGACGCTCGAGAAGGAGATCCGGTTCGAGAACGTGTCGTTCCGCTACGACGAGAAGGAGACGCTCTCGAGCGTCGACTTCACGGTGCGGCGTGGCGAGACGGTGGCGCTGGTCGGCCCGTCCGGCGGCGGGAAGACGACGCTGTGCAACCTCGTACCGCGCTTCTTCGACGTCGGCGAGGGCAGGATCCTTCTCGACGGCGTCGACCTGCGCGACTACAAGCTCGCCGATCTGCGCGCGCTCATCGGTCTCGTGACGCAGGAGACCGTGCTCTTCAACGATACCGTCCGTGCCAACATCGCCTACGGGAGGGAAGACCTAGCGCTCGAGAGCGTGCGCAACGCAGCGCGAGCAGCGTTCGCCGACGACTTCATCCTCGAGCTCCCGCAGGGTTACGAAACGCAGATTGGCGAGGGTGGGGTCCGCCTTTCGGGCGGTCAGCGCCAGCGGCTCGCGATCGCCCGTGCGCTCCTCAAGGATGCACCCATCCTCCTGCTCGACGAAGCGACCTCGATGCTCGACGCCGAATCCGAGGCGCTGGTGCAGAAGGCGCTCGACAACCTGATGCGGGACCGTACCTCTCTGGTCATTGCGCATCGCCTCTCGACCGTCGCGCACGCCGACCGGATCATCGTCGTGGAGGCGGGGAGAGTCGTCGAAGAGGGGACGCACGACGAGCTGCTGCGGGGCAACGGGCTCTACCGCCGCCTCCACGAGCTCCAGTTCCGCGAGTGACCTCCTGAAATGGGCGCCAGCCGCCGCGGCAACCCGCTCGATGATTGGCGCATCAGCCCGCTCTCGCTGCTGCTCTCGGGTCTGATCCGGGCGATCGCGGCGACGGTCACCATCCGTTTCCACGACGACGCGACGATCCGGCAGTGGGAACGGGCACGACGCCCCTTCATCCTCGCCTTCTGGCACCGGCACCTCGTCCTCATGCGCTACGCTTATCGCGGCATGAGGATGAACGTGCTCGTGAGCCAGAGCTGGGACGGGGAGCTGACCTCGAGGACGCTCGGCCGACTCGGAATCGACACCGTGCGCGGCTCGAGCTCGCGGGGCGGCGCGAACGCCCTCCGCGGCGCCGTGCGCCTGGCGCGCGAGGGTTCGGACCTTGCGTTCACGCCGGACGGACCGCGCGGTCCGCTGCGCGTGGTGCAGCCGGGTGTGGTCCTCGCCGGGATGCTGACGCGGCTGCCTGTGATCCCGGTCGCGATCGGCGCCTCGCGCTTCCGTCTGCTCGGCAGCTGGGACCGGATGCTCGTTCCACTTCCCGGGGCGCGGGTCGAGATCGTCTATGGCGAACCGCTTCAGTTCCTGCAGGGTGAGATCGTCGAGGAGGCCACGGCACGGCTCGGCACCTCCCTGGGCGCGGTCGAAGCCCGTGCCGATCGTCTGGCGGCGGAGCCGTCATGATCGGCATGACCGGATTCGGAGAGGCGACGCGCGAGCAGGGCGGTGTCCAGATCGCCGTGCGCCTCTACGGAGTGAACAGTCGCCAGCTCGACCTCCAGTTCCGCCTGCCCGACGCACTCCGCCACCTCGAGGCCGGACTGCGCGCCCGCCTCGTCGCCGAGATGCGGCGCGGGCGCTGCGAAGTGGGCGTGACTCTGCGCGTCAGCGACGACGCCGGCGCACCGCGGGTGGAGGTTCGCGAGGAGGTCGTTACCGCGTTCCTCGAAGCGGCCCGGCCGCTCGTGGAGGCGGGGCGGGTGCGCGGGGACCTCGATCTCGGCGACCTCCTGCGCAACTCCGCAATGGTGCGCTGGGACCGATCCGTCGCCGGCGAGACGGAGGCGATCGACGACGCCCTGGTCCTGGATGCGTTCGAAGAGGCGCTCGCCGAGTTCGTTCACGGGCGTCGGGCGGAAGGGGCAGCGACCCGGGCGGCGCTGGGGGCCCTCTTCGCGACCCTCGGGGAGCGCGCGGAGCGGCTGCTCGCGATCGCACCGACGGCGCAGCAGCGACTCGCGGACGGTCTGCGTCAGCGACTCCCTTCGCTTGCGGAGGAGCTCGACCGCGACGAGAGCCGCTGGCTGCAGGAGCTCGCCGTCCTCGCCGAGAAGGCCGACATCCGCGAGGAGCTCGACCGTTTCTCGGCCCATCTTCGGACACTCGGAGACGGACTCGACAGCGACCAGGCGGCCGGCCGTCGCCTCGACTTCGTCTGTCAGGAACTGCTGCGCGAGCTCAACACGACGAGTGCCAAGTGCCGCGACGTCGAGCTGGTGGAAGTGGCGCTCGATGCGCGACTGCTGTGCGAACAGATCCGGGAGCAGCTCCTGAATGTCGAATGAGACCCAGCCCGTCTTCGGGCCGCCCAGAGGCGAGCTCTTCCTCCTGTCGGCCCCTTCCGGTGCCGGCAAGACCACGCTCACCCGTCATGTCCTCGAAGAGCTCTCGGGCGACGAAGGCGGCGGCCTCGAGTTCTCGATCAGCCACACGACCCGCGCCCCGCGGCAGGGCGAGGTCGACGGGCGCGACTATCACTTCGTGACCGCGGCCGAGTTCCAGCGCATGATCGCGGCTGATCTCTTTCTGGAGTGGGCGGAGGTGCACGGCAACTACTACGGCACCTCGGCGGAGGCGGTGCTGCCGTACCTGGAGCGCGGTATCGACATGCTGGTCGATCTCGACGTCCAGGGCGCCGAACGGATGATGCACCGTTTTCCCGAGGCCTACAGCATCTTCATCCTGCCGCCGTCCTACGCCGATCTGGTCCGGCGCCTGGAGGGCAGGAAGCTCGACGGGGCCGACCAGATCGCCCGTCGACTGGCCGTATCTCTCTGGGAAATCAAGCGTTACGACCGATACCAGTATGTTATTATCAACGACGACGCGAAACGTGCCGGTCGCGCGCTGCAGGCGATCGTGCTCGAGAAGAGGCAGCGGAGATCCCGCATGCAGGCACGCGTCGAAGCCATCCTGACGAGTTTTTCGGAACCGAAAGCGCCAACCTGATCTCCGGGGGAAGACGATGGATCATCTGCCGCAACGCATCGACAGCACCTTCCGCTACGTTCTGATCGCCGCCAAGCGGGCGGAGCAGCTCGTGCGCGGGGCCAGCCCGCGCGTCGAGATGCCCTCGAACAAGCCGTCCCGTATCGCGATGCGCGAGGTGATCGAGAACCTGGTTGACTGGGACTACGGTCCGGCGCCGGCTCCCGAGCCCCTCGCGGAATCCAGCGAGCCCACCGAGTGAACCGCTCCGGCGAGCCCGAGACCGCGACGAGCGGCGGTGGCCGCCGGATCCTTCTCGGCATCTGTGGCGGCGTCGCCGCGTATCGAGCCGCGGATCTGATCCGCCGCCTGCGCGAGCGCGGGCACGAAGTGCGTTGCGCGATGACGCCCTCGGCTGCGAGTTTCGTCTCCCGACTGACCCTCGAAGTCCTCTCGGGCCATCCGGTCCACGGCGAGGAGTACCTGGCGCCGGGAACCGGCGGCGAGGAGCTCCACATCAGCGTCGCGAAATGGGCCGACGCGATCTGCGTGGTCCCCGCGACGGCGCAGATGATCGGCTGCCTGGCGCAGGGGCTCGCTCCGAACTTCCTCTCCACGACCGTTCTCGCCTTCCGTGGTCCGCTGCTGATCGCTCCGGCGATGCATCCCGCGATGTGGGAGAAGCCGGCGGTACAGGCGAATCTCGATCTGCTGGCGGCACGCGGAGCGATTCGCGTCGGACCCGTGGAGGGCCCGCTTGCATCGGGAGAGATCGGTCTCGGGCGTCTGGCCGAGGTTGCCGATCTCGTCCTCGCCATCGAATCGGCCTGTGCGCCGCGAGAGCTCAGCGGAGTGCGGGTCCTCGTCACGGCGGGACCGACCCACGAACCGATCGATCCGGTTCGCTATCTCGGGAACCGCTCGACCGGCAAGATGGGTTTCGCGCTCGCCGCCGAGGCGGCGCGACGGGGAGCCGACGTGTCCCTCGTCGCGGGACCGGTTTCGCTTCCGACACCCTCCGGTGTGCGTCGCGTCGACGTCGAGACGGCCCTGGAGATGGAGCGGGCGGTTCGCGAGCTGGCTCCCGGCTCGCAGTTGATCGTCATGTCGGCCGCGGTGGCGGACTTCCGGCCCACGGTCGTCTCGGAACGCAAGATCAAACGGCACGCGGGGACGCCCGAACTCGGCCTGACCCCCAATCCCGACATCCTCGCTTCGCTTCCGGTGCTGGCACCGGCGGCGGTCCGGGTCGGGTTCGCGGCCGAGACCGGCGTCACCACGGAAGAGGCGGAACGGAAGCTCCGGGCCAAGTCGATCGATCTCCTGATCGCCAACGACATCTCGCGGCCGGACATCGGATTCGCCAGCGATCACAACGAAGTGACGCTCTTCCGGCCGGGCGCCACGCCAGAGCTCCTGGAGCGGCGGCCCAAGGCCGAGCTCGCCCGCGCGATCTTCGATCGCCTCGTCCCACTTCTCGAGAGCCCGGCGATTGAAGCCGAACGCAGCGGTCGCTGACCTCCTCGAGTACCTGCAGGACCTCGGTTTCGTCGACCTGCGGACCGCTCCGGATCGCGGAAGGGCTGCGGCGCCGGCGACGCCTGAAGGGGCCGGCGTGGCGACCGAGCAGGTCGACTCCGGGTCCGCGCTCGCCGCCCTCGCTGCCGAGGCGGCGACGTGCGAACGGTGCGCCCTGAGCCAGGGCCGCAACCGCGTCGTCTTCGGCTCCGGACCGGAGAACGCCCGCATCCTGTTCGTCGGCGAAGGGCCAGGGGCCGAAGAGGACCGGCAGGGAGTGCCGTTCGTCGGCGCCGCGGGAGAGCTCCTCACCAAGATCCTCGGGGCGATCGGCCTCGAGCGTGAAGCGGTCTACATCGCCAACATCGTCAAGTGCCGGCCGCCGGGGAATCGCGACCCGGCGCCCGAAGAGGTCGCTGCCTGCCGCGGATTTCTCGAGCGGCAGATCGCGCTGGTCCGCCCTCGTCTGATCGTTGCGCTCGGGCGAGTGGCGGCGCAGTCGCTGCTGGGGAGCGGCGAACCTCTCGGTCGGCTGCGCGGCTCCTGGCACGATCTCGATGGCATTCCGTTGCGCGTCACCTACCATCCGGCGGCGCTGCTGCGAAACGCCGGCTACAAGCGCCCGACGTGGGAGGATATGCAGCTGATCCGCGACCGGCTGCACGAACTTCCGTAACCGCCGCGGCGTGCCGCCGTCGAACAACTTCGCGAAGGAGTGGGATTCCGATGTCCGAGCAGGTCCGAGTCGATGTCGTCACGCGCCGCCCCATGTCGGCAGAGCGAACCGCTGTTCTCGTCTTCGGCTCCGAGGTGGCGCACCTGCAGCCGCTGCCGGCTGCGGAGCAGAGGCTCGTGCGGCAGCTGCAGCGTCGCGCGACCTTCCGCCGCGACGAGGGAGGAACCGCCGAAGCGGCATTGGACGACGGCAAGCGCGCGCTCGCGGCGATCGATCTCGGGCCGTCAGACTCGTTCGACGAGCGGCGTCTCGACAAGCTGCTCGAGCGCCTCGCCCGGGAGAGCCAGGCCGCCGGCGTGCGGAGCGTCGCGATTCTCGTTCCGGAGCACGATCGTTTCGCCGGTGAAGAGGTCGCGGCGCGGATCGCGCGGGCGCTCGCACTCGCGACCTACCGTTTCGGCCGCCACGAGAAGCCGGGCAGAACGCCGCTCCTGAGGACGGCACACCTTGTCGTTCCCGCCGCATGGAGGAAGAGCTACAGCCGCGGCGCCGAGTTCGGCACCGCGCTCGCCGCCGGAGTCGCGTTCGCTCGCGACCTGGCCAACACACCGCCCAACGAGGCGACCCCGGACTGGATGTCGCGGCAGGCTCGTGCCGCCGCGAAGCGCTGGGGAGCGCGGATCTCGGTCCTCGGCCCGGCGG
This sequence comes from Thermoanaerobaculia bacterium, assembly GCA_050186295.1. GTDB lineage: Bacteria > Acidobacteriota > Thermoanaerobaculia > Multivoradales > JAGPDF01 > JAGPDF01. The sequence continues at coordinate 66,005 of JBFWYP010000003.1, forward strand.
AGCTCCGGCGCCGGCGGATGGGCGGGCTGCTCGCCGTCGGCGGCGGCTCGGAGAATCCGCCGCGGATGGTTCGCCTCGAGATGGGGCGCGGCCCGCGGACCGTGGCGCTGGTGGGCAAGGGAGTCACCTTCGACACCGGCGGGATTTCGATCAAGCCCGCGGGGCAGATGGACGAGATGAAGTGGGACAAGTGCGGCGCCTGCGCGGTCCTGGGGATCTTCGAAGCGCTCAGCCGCCTCGACCTTCGTGTCCGCGTGCGGGCCTATCTGCCGTTCGCCGAGAACATGCCCGACGGCAAGGCCTACCGTCCGGGGGACATCGTGCGCTGCGCCAACGGCAAGACGGTGGAGATCCTGAACACCGATGCCGAGGGGCGGATGATCCTCGCCGACGCGCTTTCCTGGGCGGCGGAGGAGAAGCCCGACGACCTCCTCGAGTTCTCGACCCTCACCGGGGCCTGCGTGGTCGCCCTCGGACCGACCGGAGCCGGCCTGTTCACCCCGTCGGACGAGCTCGCGACGTCCCTGCTCGCCGCTGCCGGTGATGCCGGGGAGCGGCTCTGGAGACTCCCGCTCTGGCCCGAATTCCTCGACGAGATGCGCGGCTCGCATGCCGACCTGCGGAACTCCGGCGGGCGCTGGGGAGGGGCTTCGACGGCGGCAGCCTTCCTCTCGCAATTCGTCTCTCCGGTCTCGCGCTGGGCGCATCTCGACATTGCCGGGCCGGCCTACGTCGGCGGCGACTCGAATCCGAAGCGCGGCGCGACCGGCTACGGAGTCGCCCTGACGGTCGACTGGCTCCGGCGGCTCGCCGGCGATTGACGTGGACTCCGCCGCCGCGCCGGAAAGGGACATCCCCCTCCTTGCGGTGGAGGAGCTGTCGATCGGACTTGCGCGCAACCGTTCGTCGACGGCGCTGCCGATCGTCCGTGAGCTCAGTTTCGACGTCGGCGCCGGGGAAATCGTCGGAATGGTCGGCGAATCGGGTTCCGGAAAATCGACGACAGCGCGCGCGCTCCTGGGACTCCTGAAACCGCCGGACTGGACGGTCCGCGGCTCCATCCGGTTCGCCGGCGACGACCTCACGCGTCTGCCGGAGGATCGACTGCGCACCCTCCGTGGGGCTGGCATCGCCCTGCTTTTGCAGGAGTCGATGTCGACGCTCCACCCCACGCGGACGATCGGGTCCCAACTCGTCGAGACACTGCGAGCGCATCGCCGGGTCGAACGTGAGGAGGCCGAGGAGCGCGCGGTCGAGCTGCTCGTCCGGGTCGCCCTCCCCGATGCTGCCCGGCGGATGGACGCCTATCCCCACCAGCTCTCGGGCGGGCAGAAGCAGCGCGTGGCGCTCGCGCTGGCGCTCTCTCCCGGACCGCGACTCCTGGTCGCCGACGAGCCGACCAGTGCTCTCGATGCGACGGTCCAGGCGCAGGTCCTCGACCTCCTCGCCGAGTTGCGACGCGAGCTCGGGCTCGCCGTCCTCCTGATTTCGCACGATCTCGCGGTCGTCGCCGAGCGCTGCGATCGCTCGCTGGTCCTTTATGCAGGCGACCTGATGGAGTCGAACGTGCTTCCCGACCTGGTCCGCGCACCGCGCCATCCCTACACCCGCGCTCTGTGGGCTACCCTGCCGATTCCCGGACGGGGCGGATCCGGCGAGGCGCTGCCTGGGATCCCGGGACAGATCCCGACTCCGGCGGCGCTGCCGCACGGATGTCTCTTCCATCCCCGCTGCCCGGAGCGGATCGACGGCTGCGCCGAGGTCCGCCCGGACTGGACCGCCACCGCGCCGGAGGCGGGATTTCGCTGTGTCCATGCGGGTGCGGCGACGGAGTCGACGACGTGACGGCGCTCCTCGTCGCTCGGTCGCTCTCGAAGGAGTACCGGAACCGTGCGAGCTCGACAGGTTCGACCACCCCGTTCCGGGCCGTCGACCGGGTGGACCTCGAGATCGGATCCGGCGAGACGCTGGCCCTGGTTGGCGAGTCGGGGAGCGGGAAGACGACGCTGGCCCGCATGCTGGCGCGTCTGCTCGAGCCCACCTCGGGTGAGATCCGGTTCGCCGGCGTCGACCTTCTCGCCCTCCGCGGCCGGGAGCTTCGCGCCGCACGCCGGCGGCTGCAATCGATCTTCCAGGATCCACTGGCGGCGCTCGACCCACGCATGCGGATCGGCGATTCGGTCGCCGAGCCGCTCGAGATCCATCGTCTGGCGCGCGGCAGGGCGATCGGCGATCGGGTCGCCGCACTGCTCGCCGAAGTCGGACTCGACTCCGAGCTCGCGGAGCGGATGCCGCACGAGCTGTCGGGTGGACAGCTGCAACGGATCGGCATCGCCCGGGCGCTGGCGACCGACCCCGAGTTGCTGATCGCCGATGAACCGGTCTCGGCTCTCGATCCGTCGGTCCAAGCGCAGATCGTCCATCTCCTGGCGGAGAGGCGGCGTGCCCGGCGGCTGGCGGTGCTGTTCGTCGCCCACGATCTCGCCCTGGTCGAGCGCATCTCGGAACGGATCGTCGTCCTGTTCCGTGGGCGGGTCGTCGAAAGCGGAGCGACCGTTCCGACCCTGCGCTCTCCCCGGCATCCGTACACCGCGATGCTGCGGGCGGCCACACCGGGAGGCGGGTATCGGCCGATGACGGCGGAGGGCCCGCCCGAACCGGCAGAGAGCCCTTCGCCGGGCGGTTGCGCCTTCGCTTTCCGCTGCCCGATCGCGCGGGAGCGGTGCCGGTTCGAGGCACCCGAGCTGCGCCATTCGGCCTCCGCCGGCGCGGTGGCCTGTCATTATCCGGGGGAGGCCCTGCCCGGCGCCGGAGAAAATTCAGGAATCTGGAACTTTTCCTCGCAGGCGACGTAGAGGAGAGGGACGTAAACTACGGGAATGGAGAGGATACGCTGCATGAACTCACATCGCTTCGTACGGACTCGCGGCTGGTTCGCTGGAGCTGCTCTGTTTTGCCTGATGATGGCCCCGTTCCGCCCCCTGGCGGCGGAATCGATCGAGGTCTCGACGACGGTGGGCCAGGCCCCCGGCCCGGCGCAGCTTCGCATCGAGGGCGGAGAGATCCATCTGACGATCGAGGAAGCCATCCGCCTCGCGATCGAACGCAACCTGGCGATTCGCGCGCAGCAGTACTCGCGCGAGCGGGCCAGGCTCGGAATCGACGCGGCTTCCGGGATCTACGATTTCAATCTGAACGCCGGTGCCTCGTTCGCCAAGGATGAGTCGCCCGCGGCGTCGAACCTCGACGGTGCCGAAGTCAGCAAGACCGAGCGCACGAACCTCTACGTCGGCGGCTCGCAGCTGTTGCCGACCGGCGGCGTCGCCGGCATCACTTTCGGCAACGGCAAGTTCGAGACCAATTCGCAGTTCTCGCTGCTCAATCCGCAGTTCACCAGCGGGCTCGACCTGAGCCTCACGCAGCCGCTGCTGCGTGGCTTCGGCCGCTCGGCGACCGAGTACGGCATCGAAGTCGCCAACCTCAACAGCGACATCTCGCGCCAGCAGTTCGAAGCGCAGCTGACCTCTCTCGTGCAGCGCGTCTCGAACGCCTACTGGAACCTGGTCGCGGCGCGCTACGAGCTGGTGGTGGCGGAGGAGAGCCTCGCGCTGGCAAAGGAGCTGCACGAGAACAACCAGGTGCGGGTGGACGTCGGCACGCTGGCGCCGCTCGAACTGGTCTCGAGCGAGGCAGGAATCGCGACCCGTGAAGAAGCGATCATCCGCGCCCGCGGCGTGATCGGAGATGCCGAGGACCTCCTCTTCTTCTTCCTCAACGTCGACCAGGGAGATGCCTGGTCACTGAGTATCGTTCCTGACACCGAAGCGAAGATGGACGCCGTCGATGTCGATCTCGACGAGTCGATCCGGACCGCCCTCGCGGCGCGCCCGGAGACCGCCACCCAGGAGCTTCAGATCCGTACCCTCGAGTTGGACCAGGCGTTCCTCAAGCAGGACGCCCGGCCGCGGCTCGACCTCAAAGCGGGCTACGGGCTCAACGGCCTCGGCGGCGACGTCCTCATCCGCGACGCCAACGGAAATGTCATCGGCACCGCTTCGGGCGGCTGGAGCGACGCCCTGGACCAGGTCACCGGCTGGGATTTCCCCGGCTGGTCGATCGGTCTCGAGTTCGGGATGCCGCTGCCGAACCGGACGGCCAAGGCGCGGGCGGCGATCGCCGGCCTCGCGCTGGAAGAAGGCAAACTGGCACAGAGCGAGCTCGAGCTGAGGATCACGACCGAGGTCAGGGCCGCGGTGCGCGGAATCGAGACCGCTCGCGAGCAGCTTGAGTCCGCCGAGGTGTCACGCCGCCTGGCCGAGAAGAACCTCGACGCCGAGCGCCGGAAGTACGACAACGGACTGTCGACGAACTTCCAGATCCTCCAGATCGAAGAGGACCTGACCGCGGCCCGCAGCCGGCTGGTCACGGCGACCACCGGCTACCGTCAGTCGCTGGTGAGCTACTATCAGGCGATCGGAAAGCTGCTGGAGAACTCGTCGATCACCATCGCCGACTGACGGCGAGGAGGCCGCGTGACGGAGAGCGGGGAGCAGGGGGAGCTACAGGAGCAGCAGGGGGCGTTGGGAGCCGTCGCAGGTGTCCTGACCGGGCCGGAGCGCGCCTTCGCGTCCCTCGCCCGGCGTCCTCGGTGGTGGTTGCCACTGCTCCTGGTGACCGCGCTCGCCGTCAGCCTGTCCGTGGTGGTGACGCCACGGCTCGACATGCGATCGATCGTCCGCGAATCGCTCGAGAAACGCGGCGTCGAAGTGAGCGCCGAGCAGCTCGAGCAGCAGCTCGAGATCGCGGAGAAGTTCGGCTGGATCGGCAGCCTGACCCAGGTGGTGATCCAGCCGGTGGTGATCCTGCTCGTCGCGGCGGTCTTTCTGGCGTTCCTCCGGCTGCTGGGCAGCGATCTCGACCTCAAACAGAGCCTCGCCGTGGCGAGCCACGGATTCCTGCCGATGTCGGTCGCGGCGCTGCTCTCGTTCCCGGTCGTGCTGTCGCGCGAGTCGCTCTCCCTGGCGGAGGTTCGCGCGGGGGGGTTTCTGAAGTCGAATCTCGCCTTTCTCGCACCCGAGGGCACGGGAGCCGGTCTCGTCTCGTTCCTCGGGAGTATCGACCTCTTTTCGCTCTGGGCGGTGGCGCTGTTCGCCATCGGCTACCGCGTCGTCGGCCGGGTGAGCGCCGCCCAGGCCTGGGGGTGCGTCGTCGGACTCTGGGCGGCGTACGTGTTCGGCAAAGCGGCCCTCGCGGCGATCTTCTGAGCATTCCTTCCCGGTCGGGGGGCGTGCGGAGCACGGGCGGACCATGAAACAGAAACTCGTGATCGCTGCCGGAGCCCTGGTGCTCCTCGCGGTCGTCCTGGCGAGCATCTTCGGAGGCCGCTCGGGCAGCGCGGTAGAGGTCTTCGTCGAGGAGGCAGTGCGCCGCGACATCACCCAGATCGTCAAGGCCAGCGGCCAGATCCAGCCGCGAGTGAAGGTCAACATCTCCGCCCATGTCGTCGGCAAGATCGATCGCCTCTACGTTCAGGAGGGACAGGAGATCGCCGCCGGCCAGCCGTTTCTCGAGCTCGAGCGCGAGGCGTTCCTCGCCGCCCGCGACAACGCGCGGGCGCAGCTGGAGATGGGGCGAACCGAAGTCCGACAGGGAGAGGTCTCGCTGGCGGACCAGGAGGTCCGCCAGGCGCGGGCAGCGAAGCTGGCGGAACAGGGGATCTCGTCGCCCGAGGCGCTCGAAGCGGCGAACCTCGCGCTCACCTCGGCCCGACTGCGGCTGGAGCAGGCCCGTGAAACGGTGAAGCAGGCCGAGGCCCTGCTTTCCAAGGCCGAGGACGATCTGCGCAAGACCACCATCTACGCCCCGCTCACCGGGCGAGTCATCGCGCTCAATGCCGAACAGGGCGAAGTCGTCGTCTCGGGGACGATGAACAACCCGGCCTCCGTGATCGGCACGATCGCCGACGTCTCGGAGATCCTCGCCGAGATCGACGTCGACGAGACCGAGATCGTGCACCTCGCGGTCGGCCAGTCCGCCTGGGTCCGGGTCGACGCCGTGCCCGATCGTGAGTACCGCAGCCGCGTCGTCGAGATCGGCAGCTCGGGCTACGCCAAACCGAGCCAGCCGGACGTCACCTTCTTCCGCGTGAAGCTCCTGCTGGGCGAGCCGGACGAGGCGCTGCGGCCGGGGATGTCGGCGCGTGCCGACATCGAGGTGGCGACGCACCGCGATACCGTGGTCGTGCCGATCCAGTGTGTCGTCGAGCGCGATCGCGAAGACGAGACCACGGACGAGCCGCAGGACCGGTCGTCGCGGGCGGCGCGGCGGCGTCCGCCGCAGCAGGTCGTCTTCGTCGTGAGCGAAGGCAAGGCGGAGTTGCGGCGCGTGAAATCCGGGATCTCCGACGCGACCGAAGTGGAGATCCTGGAGGGAGTGGCGGCGGGCGAGAAGGTCGTCTCCGGACCCCAGCGGATCCTCCGCAGACTGGAGAGCGGCGACGCGGTGCGACTCTCGCGCCCCGATCTCTCCGGATCGAAGAAGTCGGATGAGGAGAAGAAATAATGGCGATCATCGAGCTGCACGACATCCACAAGGTCTACGACATGGGAGCGGAAAAGGTGCGCGCCCTGAACGGCGTCGACCTGGCGATCGACAAGGGCGAATACGTCGCCATCATGGGCTCGTCGGGCAGCGGCAAGTCGACGCTGATGAATCTGGTGGGTTGCCTCGACACGCCGACCTCGGGCAGCTACGTGCTGAACGGGACCGCGGTCGAGAAGCTGAACGACCAGCAGCTGGCGGCGATCCGCAACAAGGAAATCGGCTTCGTCTTCCAGACCTTTAACCTGCTCGCCCGCACCGACGCCCTGCAGAACGTCGAGCTGCCGCTGATCTACGCCGGTACTTCGAAGAAGGATCGCCGCGAGATGGCGCAGCGCGCTCTCGCGCGGGTCCACCTGACCGAGCGCTCGCATCACCTCCCGAACGAACTCTCCGGCGGTCAGCGCCAGCGGGTCGCGATCGCCCGCGCCCTGGTGAACGAACCGTCGATCCTTCTCGCCGACGAGCCGACAGGGAACCTGGACAGCGCGACCTCGACCGAGATCATGCAGCTGTTCGACGAGCTCCACAAGGCCGGGAACACGGTCATCCTCGTCACCCACGAGCCCGATATCGCGGCGCACGCCGAACGCAAGATCGTCCTCCGCGACGGGCAGGTGGTGAGCGACGAGGCTGTGGCCAGGGTTCCGGCCGGCGCGCACTGAACCGGAGACCTCGCCGCGGATGGTGATCTCGGAGAATTTCCGCATCGCGCTGCGGGCGCTGCGCGCCAACAAGATGCGGTCGATCCTGACGACGCTCGGGATCATCATCGGCGTGGCGGCGGTGATCGCCGTCGTCTCGATCGTCCAGGGCCTCCAGTTCATGATCACGCGCGAGCTCCAGGGTGTCGGCGCGACGTACGTGATGGTGCTGCCGAAACAGGAACAGAACCAGGGGCCCGGCGTCGTCGCCCGCCAGGTGAAACTCACCTGGGAGGACGGGCTGGCGATCCGCGACCAGGTCGCCGGAGTGCGCCTCATCACCCCTCTCATCGCGGCGCCCGGCCGCCTGGTGAAGTACCGCGACCGTCAGCACGGGACGATGATCCTCGGCGTCAATCAGGACTGGCCGGAGACGAACAATCATCAGGTCGAGGTCGGCCGATTCTTCTCCGAGATCGATTTGCGTCACCGGCGGAAGGTCGCCGTGATCGGCCGCAAGATCGTCGAGGAGCTCGGGCTGAGCGAGCCGGTCGGGGCGGAGATCTACGTCGGCGATCTGCCGGTGACGGTGATCGGCGTGATGGAGAAGCGGGGGCAGGCGCTCGGCCAGGACTCGGACGACCTCGCCTTCCTGCCGTTCGAGACCGCCCTCTCGGTCCTCGGGCGGGAGGCGGGCGAGCAGATCCAGCTCCGCCTGCAGGCGACCGACGCTTCGGTGGTCGAGCAGGTCAAGGACGGGATCACCCAGGTCCTGCGCCAGCGGCACAAGATCGCGGAAGGTCAGCCGGCGGACTTTCAAGTGATGTTGCAGGACGAGCTGCTGGACACGGTGGGCTCGATCCTGGGGATGATCACCACCGTGGTCGGAGCGGTCGTCGGCGTCGCCCTGCTGGTCGGCGGCATCGGCATCATGAACATCATGCTGGTCTCGGTCACCGAACGGACGCGCGAGATCGGCATCCGCAAGGCGGTCGGCGCGCGGCGGCAGGACGTCCTGGCGCAGTTCCTGATCGAGGCGGTGACCCTCTCCCTGGTGGGCGGGGGAATCGGGCTCGGAGTGGGCTACGGGCTCGGCGCGCTCGTCGCTTCGCTCCTGCCGGGCGAGTGGCCGCCCGCCCACGTGCCGATCTGGGCCGTGGCGCTCGCCATGAGCTTCTCGGTGGTCGTCGGCGTCTTCTTCGGAATCTACCCGGCCGGAAAGGCCTCCCGCCTCGACCCGATCGAGGCGCTCCGCTACGAGTGAGCTCCGGCCCTCCGGGGGGGGGTGGAGTGGGCCCGAACGAAGCTGGTGCCGGAGACAGGAGTCGAACCTGCACGCCCGTGAGGACGGGGGATTTTGAGTCCCCTGCGTCTGCCATTCCGCCACTCCGGCGACTCCGCGCACAGGCCGCTCGGGGCGCGGGAGAGGCGGCAGAATAAGGGCCGCTGCCCCGACTGTCAATTTGGGTCGTTTGGGAACAGGTGCCCTGAAAAGTGGGCAATGCCGCCTCTGTTGCGCCTCGCGGGGGCTTGACGAAAACGCCGCTCCGGAGTATCCTCTCCCTGGTCGAAGTAGTCGTAAGTTTCCAGCCGACAACGAGTTAGATCAAGGGGGTTCGGGACGTGACATTCAAGGTCGGTCAGAAAGTCGTCTATCCGAATCACGGCGTCACGGTTGTGGAAGATATCGCTCCAAGCCACATCGACGGTACCGAGCGGACCTGCTACCACCTGCGCCTGCTGTCCAGCAATTCGAAGGTGATGGTGCCGAAGGACAATCTGGATCTCGTCGGTCTGCGTCCGCTCTGCGAGGCGCGGGAGATCCGCACGCTGTTCAACATTCTCGAGAACGGCAGCGTCGACGCCCAGAAGGACTGGAAAGGCCGCTACAAGCAGAACGTGGAAAAGATGAAGACCGGGCGGATCACCGAGGTGGCGGAAGTGCTGAAGAATCTCCGCTTCGTGAGCCAGCGCAAGAGCCTCTCGTTCCGCGAGAAGAAAATGTACGAGCGCGCCCGGCATTTCATCGTCAGCGAAGTCGCCCACGTCAAGAACCTGAACGAGCGCGATGCCGAGAGTCAGATCGAGCAGGCGCTGACGTCGAGCATCGAGAAGCGCAAGAAGGGCGAACAGCTCGCCAGCTGATCGCCCGGCGGGTCGGATCGGACGGCCGCTTCCGGATCGGGAGGCGGCCGTTTTCATTCGCGGCGGAAACCGGAGGAGTCGTTGAATCGCGACCATGCGCTGTTTCTGATCATCGGAATCCTCGGCGGATTCCTCGCCGGATACGTCCTCCAGGAAGAGCTCGCTGCGCGGCAGCCGCAGCGGGTGATCGCCGGCTCGGTCGCGCCCGGCGGCGGGCCGGCCGCCGGGGGGGCGCCCTCGGGCGCCGCGCCGATGGCCGAGATCGAGCGCCTGAAGAAGCGGATCGACGCCGATCCGAACGACGGCCAGGCGATCCTCGAGCTCGCCAACCTCAACTTCGACATCCAGAACTGGCCGCGCGCCATCGAGCTGTACGAACGGCTCCTGGTGCTCCGGCCGGGTGACGCCGACGTGCTCACCGATCTCGGCATCTGTCTGCGTGCCCAACGCGACTTCGACGGCGCGCTGGCGCGCTTCCGCGAAGCCGAGAGGGTCGCACCGGATCACTGGCAGGCGCGTTTCAACGAGCTCGTGGTTCTGGCCATCGACCTCGGCGATTTCGAGACCGCGGTCGGAAAACTGGGCGAGCTCGAAGCGCTGGCGCCGGGGAACGCCGACGTCGCGCGTCTGGCTGAAGAGATCCGGCGGCGGCGCACCGCCTCCTGAGATGACCGCCGAGGAGCGGACGCTCGCGCAGATCGCGCTCCCCCTTCCCGTCGGCCAGGTCCTCACCTATTCCCTGAGCGCGGCGCAGCGGCGACGGGCGGCACCGGGAGCCCGCGTGCGGGTTCCGGTCGGCCGGCGCCGGATGACCGGCTTCTTCCTCTCGCTCGACGCTTCGCTTCCCGAAGGGGTCGAGGCGCGCCCGGTCGAGGCGCTGCTCGACCGGATTGCGCCCTTCCCCGCGGAACTCCTCGAACTGGCGCGCTTCACCGCCTCCTACTACCTCGCACCGGTGGGGGAGATGCTGCGCGTCATGCTGCCGGCGGAGGTTGAAACCTGGGGCGACCGGACCATCCGGCTGACCGACGGCGGCGCCATCGCTGCGATCCGCGAGCCGGAGCCTGCGGCGATCCGTCAGCTGCTCCTCGACGGCGGCGTAACCCGGCTCTCGGAGCTCGACGAACATCTCCAGCTCGACCGGCTCGACGACTGGATCGAGAGCGGGGTCGCCAGCGGCTGGTGGGAGGCCGGCGAATTCGCCGGCCGCGGCTCGCGCTTCGCCTCCGCCTTCGAGCTCGCCGCGGGCGACCTGCCGGACCTCCTCGAGCGCTGCGGCCGCTCGCCGGCAGCACGGCGCGCCGTCGCGTACCTGCGCACGCTCGGTCGTCCGGCGCTCGCCACGGAGCTCGAAGAGGGGGCCGGGGCGTCGGCTGCGGTACTGCGCCGGCTGGCTGCGCTCGGAATCGTGCGGCGGTTCTCGCAGCCGCAGGCGCTCTCCCTCGACCGTCACCTCCTCGGTGATCCGGCGCGCGAGAGCGAGAGCCCGTTCGAGCTCCGCCCGGATCAGATCGAGGCCATCGATCAGCTCGCGGCAGCCCTCGCCCAGAGAACGTTCGAGCGCTTCCTTCTGCAAGGGATGACGGGCTCCGGCAAGACGGAGGTCTACCTCCGGGCGGCAAGGACGGCGCTCGACCAGGGTCGGGGATCGCTGCTTCTGGTGCCGGAGATCGCGCTGATCCCGGCGCTCGCCGCGGCCGCGCGGCGACGATTCGGTGCCGAGGTGGCGATCCTTCATTCGGGCCTCGGCGTCGCCGAACGGGTGCAGGAGTGGGAGCGCGTCCGCCGGGGCGAAGCACGGATCGTCGTAGGTGCCCGCTCCGCCCTGTTTGCGCCGGTCGTCGACCTCGGACTCGTGGTGGTCGACGAAGAGCAGGATCTCGCGTACAAGCAGGACAGCGCGCCGCGCTATCACGGTCGCGACCTGGCGTTGGTGCGTGCCCGCAACAGCGACGCCGTGGCGGTGCTCGTTTCGGCGACGCCGAGCCTGGAGTCGCGCCTCGCGGTCGACCAGGGACGCTCCCGGGTGCTCCGGCTGCTCTCGCGTTCGGGATCGAGCGTACCGCCCGAAGGCGTTCTGGTGGACCTCCGGCAGGAGAAGGGAGCCCCGCGAGCAGGCGACCTGCGGCTCTCCGTGCGGCTCGTCTCCGAGATCGAGGGCGCGCTCGCCGCGGGCGACCAGGTGATCCTGCTGCGGAACCGGCGCGGCTATGCGCCGCTTCTCCTCTGCCGCGCCTGCGGCGAGGAGTTCCGCTGCGACGACTGCGGCCTGCCGCGCACCTTCCACCGGCGGGCGGGAAGGCTTCTCTGCCACTACTGCGGATCGAGTCTCCCGGTGCCGGCTTCTTGTCCGAGCTGTCGCGGCGAGACGCTCGAGCCGGTCGGAGCCGGAACCGAACGGGTCGAGGAGGAGGTCGCGGAGCGCTTCCCCGGTGTGCCGATCGACGTCCTCGACCGCGACACCGCGCGCCGCGTCGGCGGGCCGGCAGCGATCCTCGAACGGTTCGGACGGGGCGAGTCACGGATCCTGATCGGCACCCAGATGATCTCGAAGGGTCACCATTTCCCGGGGGTCGCGCTGACCGCGGTGCTCTCGGCCGACAGCTATCTCGGGTTCCCCGACTTCCGTGCGGTGGAGAAGACCTACGCCCTCCTGACGCAGGTGGCAGGGCGGGCGGGGCGCGGGGAGCGTCCGGGAAAGGTCGTCATCCAGACCTACCTCCCGGAGCACTACGCGATCCGCGCCGCGCTCGACCGCGACGACGAGGCGTTCGCGGAGCAGGAGATGCGCTTCCGCCGGGCGTTCCACTATCCGCCGTTCACCCGCATGGTGCAGATCCTGTCGCGCGACCGCAACCGAGATCGGGCGTTCGAACGGCTCGGTGAGATCGCCCGCCTGCTGTCGCGCCATCCGCTCGCGGGCGAGATCCGCACCACGGGTCCCGCACCGGCGCCGCTCGAGCGGCTGCGCGGCGAGTGGCGGTTCCAGCTTCTCCTGCGCGCGCCCCGCGGTGCGGCGCTGCGGCAGGCGGTCCGGGAGGTCGTGGGCGAGCAGCCGGGGGCGGGGATCGCGCTCGACGTCGACCCGTTCCAGCTGCTCTGAAGCCCGTTCCGGGCGTCCGGTTTGACCGGATTCCCGGCCGTCTGCTACCTTGCCCCCCTCCGTGAGCACCCCCGACTTCCAGTTCGAGCAGCCGCTGGTGGCGCTGCGCCAGCGCATCGAGGAGCTCGAAGGTTACCCGCCGGAGAGCGGACGCGAGCGCGAGCTCGACGGGCTCCGGAAGGAGTTGAGCCGCAAGACCAGAGAGGTCTTCAGCGGTCTGTCGCGCTGGCAGAAGACGCTCGTGGCGCGACACCCGGAGCGGCCGTACACGCTCGACTACGTCGAATACCTGACCGAGGAGTGGGTCGAGCTGCACGGCGACCGGGCCTTCGGTGAGGACGCGGCCATCGTCGCCGGGCTCGCTCGCTTCCGCGGCCGCTCGGTCGCCATCGTCGGGCAGCAGAAAGGTCACGGGACGAAGGAGCGGATCACCCGCAACTTCGGCCAGCCGCGACCGGAGGGCTACCGCAAGGCGCTGCGCGTGATGGAGCTCGCCGAGCGCTTCGGCCTGCCGGTGCTCACCTTCATCGACACGGCGGGTGCGTATCCCGGCCTCGACGCCGAGGAGCGCGGACAGGCGGAGGCGATCGCCCGCAACCTCCTCGAGATGGCCCGGCTGCGGGTGCCGATCGTCGTCACCGTGACCGGCGAAGGCGGCAGCGGCGGAGCCCTCGCCCTCGGAGTCGGGGATCGCGTGCTGATCCTCGAATACTCGATCTACTCGGTGATCTCGCCGGAAGGCTGTGCCGCGATCCTCTGGAAGGACCAGGACAAGAAGGCGCAGGCCGCCGAGGCGATGCGCATCACGGCGCCCGATCTGATCCAGCTGGGCGTGGTCGACGAGCTCATTCCCGAGCCGGTCGGCGGCGCCCACTCGGATCCCGAGGCCGCGGCCCGGAGCGTCGGCGACGCCATCGAACGCGCCCTGCAGCAACTCGAGAAGTTGACCGTCGAGCAGCGCCTCGAAGCGCGCTACAAGCGGTTCCGGGCGCTCGGCGTCGTCGCGAACTGATCCTTCGTGCCTGAAGCGTGGCTTCCGCGCCCCGTCCCGCCGGAGGCGGAGCGGCTCACGGCCGGCGGGATGCCGCGCCGTCGCGCCCAGCTCCTCGCGCAGCGCGGCATCGACTCGCCATCCGCGGCCGAACGGTTTCTCTCGCCGTCCGTCGACCACCTGTCAGGCGCGGACGCGCTCCCCGGACTGAACGATGCCCTCGATCTCCTCGCCTGGGCCCGGAGCGGCGGCCGGCGGGTGGTGGTCTTCGGGGACTACGATGTGGACGGCATCACCGCCACCGCACTTCTCGTCGGTACGCTCGAGTCGCTCGGCTTCGCGGTCTCCTGGATCCTCCCCAGCCGGCGGGCCGAAGGGTACGGTCTCCAGGTCTCCCACGTCCGCAGGGTGATCGCCGACGGGGGCGGCCTGCTCCTCACCGCCGACTGCGGCACCGGTTCGCTCGAGGCGATCGCCGAAGCGGATCAGCACGGACTGCCGGTCGTGGTGACCGATCACCATCTGCCGGGGGCGGAGCTGCCGGCGGCCCGGGCGATCGTGAATCCGCGCCTTCCCGGAACGCCGCAGGCGGTGCAGGAGCTGAGTGGCGCCGGGGTGGCCGCAAAGCTCGCCGCCGCGCTCTTCGTGGCGTCCGGCAGGACACCCCCCTGGGACGGACTGCTGCGGCTCGCCAGCCTCGGCACCATTGCCGACTCGGTCGCACTGCGCGGCGAGAACCGGACGATCGCCCGGCTGGGACTCGAGGCGCTGCCCCTGACCCCGTCTCCCGGCCTGCAGGCGCTCTTCGCGCTCGCTCAGTTGCGCGCCCCGTTCTCGGCGTCCGACGTCGCCTTCCGGATCGGACCCCGCCTCAACGCTCCCGGCCGCGTCGGCGATCCCGACGTTGCGCTCGAGCTCCTGCTCACCCGGAGCGAAGTGCGCGGGCGGGAGCTCGCGCGACAGCTGGAGGAGGCCAACCGCGAGCGGCAGCGCCTCGAACGAACGGTGGTCGAGGAAAGCGAGTCGCGCCTCGCTGCCGACGAGCGGGGGGACGGCGTGTTCGTCTCCTGGAGCGAGCAGTGGCACCGCGGCGTCGTCGGCATCGCCGCCGGGCGGCTGGCGCGCAGGATCGGGCGGCCCGTCGTCCTCTTCTCCTGCGGCGCCGATGGCCAGGCGGTCGGCTCCGGGCGCAGCGTCGAAGGGATTGACCTGCACCGACTCGTGCAACCGGCTGCAGAGCTCTGCCTCCGCTTCGGCGGACATGCGCAGGCGATCGGGCTCACCGTCGAGACGTCGCGACTGTCGTTGTTCGCGGGACGTCTGGCGGAGCTGTCCGGCGCCGGGGCTGCGGACGACGTACGGCAGCGGACGCGCTGGTACGACCTCGACCTGGACCCGGCGGAGGTGGGATCGCCTCTTCTCGCCGATCTGGCGCGGCTCGCACCGTTCGGTGCCGGCAATCCCGAACCGCTGTTCCGGATCGGACCCGTGCGCCGGAGCGGCGCGGTGCGGTCGTTCGGGAACGGGCACCAGTCCGCCAGGGCGCGGAACGACGCGGGCAACGAAATTTCGCTCGTCGCCTGGGCTGCGGAAGGAGCGCCCGAGTTCGCGCCGCTGGCGGAGGAGGGGCCGTTCGAGCTCCTGGGTGCGGTCGAAGCCGATCGCTTCGAGTCGGGCGCCCGGGTGCGGGTCGCCGCGATCCGGCGGTGGCTCGGCCGGACGAACTAGAATGGATCTTGCATGAGCGCCCGGCCGAGATCGCATACCGCCCGCCTGCGCCGGGGGATCCTGATCGCCCTGCTCGTCCTCGGCGCCGCCCTCACCGGCCTCTATCTTCTTGGCAGGCAGGGACGTTCGCCGGAGCCGGTCGTCGAGACTCCGGCCGCGACACCCCCGGCCGAAGAGGGGGTCGTCGCCTCGAGCGACGCGTTCGACTTCACGCAGACCATCGAAGGGCAACCGGTGTTCCGCCTGCACGGGGACCGGTTCACGACCGGCCGGGACGCCCTGGTCGAGCTCACCGGCGTTCAGCTCGAGCTCTTCCGCGACGCGGTGCGCTACTCGGTCGCCGCCGATCGAGCCAGCTACGATCCCAATACCAAGGGTGCCGTCCTGCTCGGCAAGGTCCGGCTCAGTGGCCAGGACGGTTTCGAGCTCGCGAGCGAGCGGATGTCGCTCGAGCGCGGTGGGCAGTGGATCTCCGCCGCGGGTCCGGTCCAGCTGGCGCAGTCCGGGCGATTCCGCGGCAGCTCCGGAGAGCTCACCTTCGACCTCGCCACCGATTTCCTGCGCCTGAACGGGCCGGTGCGGCTGGAGAGTGCCGCACCCGGGGTCGAGCCGCTGGTCTTCGAGACAAGCAGGATCGAGTACGACCGGAGCGGCCGCCTGGTGAAGTTCCCGGACGTCTTCTACGTCACTCGTGCCGAGAGCCGGATGCAGGCCGGGAACGGGGAGCTGTTCCTGACCGAAGGCGAGAGTGCTCCCGCGCTCCTCTCGCTGCGCGGCGGCGTAGTCGGCTCCCTGCCGCAGCCGCCCGCGGTGGAGGCCGGCGAACGGAAGATCCTGGTCCAGGCCACGCGGCTCTCCCTGCGCTTCGCCTCCGACTCGGCGTCCGAGCCGGAGGAGGCGACCTTGGACGGCCACGGCCGCGACCTCGCTCTGATCGAGTCGGTCGGGGCCAAGGACGATCTGATCCAGGGGCTCGCGGCACGCGGCTGGGTCATCCGTTTCGCGAACGGCAAGCCGACCGAAGCGGAAAGCTCGGCTCCGGTGCACTTCGCCGAGTATCACCGCGGCGTCGAGGAGGCGGTGCGCTCGGGACGCGCCGACTCGGGGCGGGCGGAGATCTCGTCCGCCGGTACGGTCGACCGGATCGCACTCAACGGCGGCGTCCAGCTCGACGATCCGAAGTTCCACGCCGTCGGTGCGCGTGCGCTGTTCGACGTCGGGGGAGACCGGGCCGAGATCCTCGGGCCGAATGCGCGGGTAACGACGGATCGCGGCGATCTATCCGCTCCGCACCTGATCTACTCGCGGGCCACGGGACTGCTCACCGGATCGGACGGAGTGCGGGCCGTGCTGCGCGACGAAGCCGACAGCTCTCTGTCGGGACTCGGCTGGAAGGGAAAGGAGCCGATCCAGGTGGAATCGAGAGAGGCGACGCTGCAGAACGATCCGCGGTCGTTCTCCTTCACCTCGGGAGTCCGCGCCTGGCAGGGCAGGAACCTCCTGCTGGCCGAGCAGCTGCGGGGCGACGAGGCGACTGGCCAGCTGGCGGCCGCGAACGCGGTGCGCACGGTCTGGTACCCGACCCGCGACCCGGCGAAGGGGGAAAGTGCCGCCGTGCCGCCGAGCGAAGATCCGGTCGAGGTCACCGCGAAGACGATGACCTACCGCCGGGAAGAGGGGCGCCTGGTCTACGAAGGGGATGTGAGGGTCAAGCGCGGCAGCCGTTCCTTCCGCTGCGACCGGTTGACGTCCGATCTCGACCGCGAGAACCAACTCGAGAAGATGATCGGCGAGGGAGCCGTCCGGCTGGACGATCCCGACGGCGGCAGGGTAATCGAAGGGCAGAAGGCCGAGTACTCCGTGGCGTCGGGCGAGCTCCTCGTGAGCGGGAGCCCGGTGCGGATGAAGGATGCGCAGGGCGCCGAGCTCAAGGGGAGACGTCTCCTCTACAACATGGAGAGCGGTGCTGCGCGCCTTCTGGGAGCCGGGAATTGAGAGGGGAGCTGCGCCTCGCCGCCGAAAATCTGCGGAAGGTCTACGGCGGGCGCGCCGTGGTGAGCGACGTCTCGGTGAACGTCCATCCGGGAGAGATCGTCGGCCTTCTCGGACCCAACGGCGCCGGAAAGACCACGACTTTCTACATGGTCGTCGGGCTGACACCGCCGGACGGCGGGAAGATCCTCCTCGGGAACGAGGAGATCACCGAGATGCCGATGTACCTGCGGGCGCAGCGCGGGATCGGCTATTTGCCGCAGGAGCCGTCGATCTTCCGCAAGCTGACGACGGAGGAGAACCTGCGCGCGATCTTCGAAACCGTCGATCTCACGCACGCGGAGCAGGAGCGCAGGATCGATCGCCTGATCGAGGAGTTCCGGCTGGAGAAGGTTCGCAAGAGCCACGGCTACATGCTCTCGGGCGGCGAGCGGCGGCGCGTGGAGATCGCCCGGGCGCTGGTCCTCTCGCCGGCGTTCATGCTCCTCGACGAGCCCTTCGCCGGTATCGATCCGATCGCGGTGCTCGACATCCAAGGTATCATCCGACACCTGAAGCAGATGGGAATCGGCATCCTCATCACGGATCACAACGTCCGGGAAACGCTGCAGATCACCGACCGGGCCTACATCATCAACAACGGCGGAATCCTTCGAACCGGCACTCCGGCGGAGCTCTCCGCCGACCCGCAGGTACGCAAGATCTACCTGGGCGAGCACTTCCAGCTGTAGCGACGGGAACCGGAATGGCGCTCGAACAGAAGCTCTCCCTCAAACTCTCGCAGCGACTGGTGATGACACCGTCGCTGCAGCAGGCGATCAAGTTGCTGCAGATGACCCGCCTCGAGCTCGAGGGAGTGGTCACGCAGGAGCTCGAGTCGAACCCGATCCTCGAGGAGATCGAAGAGACCGAGGACGAGGAGGAGGTCGAGAGCCCCACCGCCGCCGAGTCCGCCGAGGCCGAGGCGGAGCCCGCTGCCGAGATCGAGACCCAGGAGCCGCCGGTCGACCAGCGGCATCAGGAGGAGGTCGCCTTCGAGGCGTACCTCGACGAGTCGTGGAGCGACGACTCCGGCTCGTACGGGGACAGCGAAGACCGTGAGGCTCCGCCTCTGGAGAACACGCTGACCCGGGAGCCCGACCTCTACGATCATCTCCTGTGGCAGATCCACATGTCGGATCTCTCCCCCCGGCACCGCGCGATCGCCGAACTCATCGTCGGGAATCTGAACCCGGACGGCTTCCTGGTGGCGACGGCCGAAGAGATTCTGGCGCTCTGCAGCCACGACGAGGAGGGCGCTCCCGACGCCGACGAAGTCGCCGAGGTCGTCGACTTCGTACGCCGTCTCGATCCTCCGGGGATCGCCTGCTACTCGCTGCAGGAGAGCCTCCTGTGGCAGCTCGAGTTGCGCGGGGAGTCCGGCGATTCGCTCGCCTGCCGCATCCTGAAGGAACACTGGAACGCGTTCCTGCGCCGCCACTATCCGCTGATCGCCAAGGCCCTGGAGATGCCGCTCGCCGATCTCGAGCCCGCGATCGACCTGATCCGCACCCTCGAGACCCGGCCCGGCCGCGAATTCAACAACGAGCGGACGCACTACATCGAACCCGACGTGCACGTCCTCAAGGTCGGCGACGAATACGTCATCCAGCTCAACGACGACGGCCTGCCCAAGCTGCGGATCTCGCGCACCTACCGCAGGATGCTGCAGCAGATGCGCCGGCAGGCGGGCCAGAGCGAGACACAGCAGTACATCTCGGAGAAAATGCGATCGGCGCTCTGGCTCATCAAGAGCCTCGATCAGCGGCAGCGGACGATCTACAAGGTGGCGACATCGATCGTCGCCCAGCAGCGCGATTTCTTCGACCACGGAATCGACCGGCTCCGTCCGATGGTGCTGCGGGACGTGGCCGAAGACATTGGGATGCACGAGTCCACCGTCAGCCGCGTGGTGTCGAACAAGTACATGCACACGCCTCGCGGTCTGTTCCCGCTGAAGTTCTTCTTCCACAGCGGAATCGACCGCGACTACGGCGAGGACATCTCGTCGCTCACCGTGAAGCGCAAGATCCGTCAGCTGATCGAGAACGAGGACGCGCGGCATCCGCTGTCTGACAGCGAGCTGATGCGGATCCTCAATCGCGAAGGGATCCAGATCGCCCGGCGGACGGTGGCCAAGTACCGCGACGAGCTGAACGTACCATCCTCCTCGGACCGCAAGAGAATCTTCTGACCGGAAGGAGCGACATGAACATCGAGTACGTCGGACGACACGTCACCCTGGACTCCTCCTTGCGCGAACTGACCGAGGAGAAGATCGCCAAGCTCGCCCGCTTCCTCGGCGAGCCGGTGGACGTCCACGTCACTCTCGCGAACGAGAAACACCGGCAGATCGCCGAGGTGCGCGTCCTCCAGAAGCGCGGCGAACTGCTCGCCAGGGAGGAGAGCGCGGACCTGCTCGAGTCGCTGCGGCTGGCTCTCGACAAGATCGATGGCCAGGCTCGGAAGTTGAGCGAGCGTCGCGCCACCCGTCGCCGCCGGCCGGCGAAACTGCCGTCCGCCAACGAGGGAATCGAGTCCGGGGACGGAGGACCGGATCGTTGATCGGCGAGCGGCCAGCGCCGGCGCTGTCCCGCTGGATCGATCCGGATCTGGTGACGGATCGGCTCCAGGGAAGGTCCGGCGAAGAGGTGCTGCGCAGCTTGGCGGAGACGCTCGAGGGTCGGCTGGGGACCGGGGACCGGGAGGCGATCTTCCGTTCGTTGCGGGAGCGAGAGTTGCTCGGCTCGACCGCCGTCGGTCGCGGGTTCGCGGTCCCGCATTGCCGGCTGCAGAGTATCGAGAGCCCGTGCGTCCTCGTGGCAAGGAGCGCCGAGGAGATCGACTTCGGGGCGCCCGACGGCGTCCCGGTTCGCCACTTCTTCGCGGTCGCCGCGCCGGCCTCGTCGACTTCGCTCCACCTCACGATTCTCTCGGCCATCGCGCGCTGGCTGCGCGACGCCGATCGGAGCTCGCGGCTCGCGCGCGCCGCCGATCGTGACGGAATGCTCGCCGTGCTGCAGGAAGGAGGCTGACATGGTTCCGGATTCGCGGGTTCCGGAAGGAGCGAACGTGCTGGTCAGCGAGCTCCTCGGCGATTCGCTGGTCGATCTCCACCTCACGGTACTGAGCGGGGAGAAGCATCTCGACAATCCGATCACGCATCCGCGGGTGCAGAAGCCCGGCCTGGCGTTCGCGGGCTACTACGAGTACATCAAGCCGGGGCGGGTACAGATCGTCGGCGAGAGCGAGCTCGCCTACCTGCGGACCATCGATTCCGCGGAGCGTCAGGAGCGTCTGCGGAGGATCGCCAGCCTGCCGATCCCGGTCGCCATCATCACCAAGGGGCTCGCGCCGCTGCCAGAGATGCTCGAGGAGTTCCGTTCCCGTCAGGTGCCGGTTCTGTCGTCGACGTCGCTCTCGTCCGATGTCATCAAGCGGGTCAGCTACTTCCTCGAAGATCACCTGGTACCTTCGACGAGGCTGCACGGGGTCCTGCTCGACATCTACGGGCTCGGCGTCCTGCTCATCGGAACGAGCGGCGTCGGCAAGAGCGAAGCCGCCCTCGACCTGATCACCCGCGGTCACAGCCTCGTCGCCGACGACCGGGTGACGATCAAGCGCTACCCGAGTGGCGAGCTGCTCGGTTTCTCGGAGGCCGAGCTCAAGCACCACATGGAGCTGCGCGGACTGGGGATCATCAACGTCAAGGACCTCTTCGGCCTGGCCTCGATCCGCGAGCGCAAGACCATCGATCTGGTCGTCGAGCTGGAGCCGTGGCAGGAGGGCAAGGCGTACGACCGCCTCGGCCTGGACGAGACCGTGTTCGAAATCCTCGAGACTCCCTGTCCCTACATCCGCATGCCGGTCGCGCTGGGCCGCAACGTCGCCAATCTGGTCGAGATCGCGGCCCGGAACCACGTCCTGAAACTGCAGGGAACACATTCCGCGCGCGAGTTCGCGCGCAAACTGGAGGAACAGATTGAGCGAAGCCGCAACAGCCGGGCGCGCTGAGGCCCGTCTGGTCGTCGTCACCGGACTCTCGGGTTCGGGCAAGAGCACCGTCGCCCGGTGCCTCGAGGATCTCGGCTACTACTGCATCGACAACCTGCCGTTGCCGATGCTCCGGGAGTTCCTCCAGGATCCGCTCTCCTGGGTGAGCCAGCGCGATCATCTCGCTGTCGTCACCGACATGCGAGCGCCGGGCTTCGCCGAGGAGGCCTCGGAGCTGCTGCAACGGAGTCACACGGGCGGCCTGCGAACGACGACCGTTTTCCTCGAGGCCTCCGACGACGCACTGATGCGTCGCTTCTCGGAGAGCCGCCGTCCGCATCCGTACTCCGAGGAGCTTCCGCTCCTGGACTGCATCCGGGCGGAGCGCGAGCGTCTCCGCGATCTGCGTGGGGCAGCGGATCTGATCCTCGATTCGAGCGACTGGTCGATCCACGACGCGCGCAGCCTGGTCTACCGCGAGTTCGGTCAGGACGCCGGGCATCAGCCGGAGATGAACGTCTCGCTGGTCAGCTTCGGCTACAAGTACGGCGTGCCACAGTCGCCAGACCTCCTGTTCGACGTCCGTTTCCTCGCCAACCCTCACTTCGTCCCCGAGCTGCGCCCGCAGACCGGTCTCGACAAGCCGGTACAGGACTATCTCCTCGCCCTGGACGACTTCCACGACCTGATCGGTCGCCTCGCCGAGCTGCTGCGATTTCTGCTGCCACGGTACCAGCAGGAGAACCGGAGCTACCTCACGATCGCGGTGGGCTGCACGGGCGGGCAGCATCGCTCCGTGGCGACGGTCGAAGCGCTCCGCAAGGAGCTCGAAGCCGGCGGCTGGAAGGTCCGCGTCCAGCACCGGGAGCTGGCGAGGGCGCGGTCGTGATCCACGTCATTCTGGTGACGCACGGCGGCCTGGCCGAGGAGCTCCTCGCTGCCGCCAGGACGATCTCGGGCGAGCTGCCGGGGTTCCGCGCGCTGACGCTCGACTGGCAGGACGGGCTGGAGGCCGCACGGCAGCGGATCTCGGGGGAGATCGCGGCGCTCCCCGCCGGCGCGGAGATCATCATTCTCACCGACATGTACGGCAGCACGCCGACGAACGCGGCGCTCGACCTGGCGGAGGCGGGTCGCATCGAGGTCATATCGGGAGTGAATCTGCCGATGGTCGTCCGTCTCGCCTGCTCGTCGGCGCCGGGAATGCCGGTGACCGACGTCGCCCGCTGGCTAGAGATCAAGGGACGTCGCAGCATCAGCCGGGCCCGGCCGCCGGAGGAGCCGGCGGGTTCAGGGTCCGGAGCGGAAGGCAGCTAGCGTGGTCGAACAGGAGATCGAGATCGTCAACCGCCTGGGACTTCACGCGCGCGCTGCGGCCAAGTTCGTGCACCTCGCGAGCACATTCTCGAGCCGCGTCCTCGTGATCTCCCGCGGCGAGGAGGTCGACGCCAAGAGCATCCTCGGGTTGCTGCTCCTCGCGGCTCCACAGGGCAGCCGGCTGGTGGTGCGTTGCGACGGAGAAGACGAAGTCGCGGCGCTGGCGGCGATCACCGAGCTCTTCGCCGACCGTTTCGGTGAGGGTTCCTGATGGGCGGCCGGCCGATGCAGGTCGTGGTCGGATTCGCCGCCGCGCACGGCGTGGCGATCGGCCGTGCCGTCGTCATCGCGAATCGGGCGCTCGACGTTTTCCGGCTGCCGCTCTCGGAGGGGGAGATCCCGACCGAGCTGGACCGCTTCCGCGCCGCCTGTCGCGCGACACAGCAGCAGATTCACCAGACCCGGGTCCAGGCCGGAGAGCTCTTCGGGCAGGACCTCGCCGCGATCTTCGACGCGCACTCCCTCCTGCTCTCGGACCGGACCTTCGTGAGCGAGGTCGAGCGGCACATCGAGACCGATCACGTGAACGCCGAGTGGGCAGTTCACGAAACGACGCGCGAGCTGCGGCGCCGCTTCTCCGATCTCGAAACCGACTACCTGCGCGAGCGGGGAGAGGACCTGGAGGACGTCGGGCGACAGCTTCTCCGGACGCTGCAGGGGCTCGCACACCGCGACATCACCGAGGTCGAAGGAGACGTGATCCTGATCGCCGACGACCTCGTGCCGTCGGAGGCGATCCGCCTGGCGCGACAGAAGGTCCTCGGCTTCGCCATCGAGGCGGGAGGACGTACCTCGCACACGACGATCATCGCGCGCTCGCTGGGACTGCCGGCCGTGACCGGACTCGAGGAGGTCACCGACCTCGTGACCGACGAGGACCCGGTGATCATCGACGGCATCGAAGGGCGCGTCATCCTCCATCCGACCCCCGAGACCCTGGAGCGGTACCGCCGTCTCCAGCTCGAGTTCGAGGGCAACCGCGCGCTGGCGTTCGAGTCGCGCGACGAGGTGGCAAGGAGCGCCGACGACGTGGCGGTCGAATTCATGGCGAACATCGACCTGCCGGACGAGCTCGCGGACCACCTGAGAGTCGGCGCCCGGGGGATCGGCCTCTACCGCAGCGAATTCCTCTACATGGAGACCGATCCGCGTCTGCCGGAGGAAGAGGATCACCTCCGCATCTATCGCGAGCTCCTGGCATCGGCGGCGCCGCATCCGGTGGTCGTCCGGACCTACGATCTCGGCGGCAAGAAGCTGGCGCGCGAGATGATGGAGAGCGAAGAAGACAACCCGGTGCTCGGCCTGCGCGGGATCCGGCTGACGCTGGCGCGTCCTCAGATCTTCCGCACCCAGATCCGCGCCTTGCTGCGCGCCGCCATCGAAGGGGACCTCTGGGTGATGGCGCCGATGGTGAGCCGCTACGACGAGGTCGACGCTCTGCGCGAAGTGTTCGCGGGCGCGGCGAAGGAGTTGCGGGACGAGGGGCTTGCGCACCGCGAGGACATCCGCCTCGGGATCATGATCGAGGTGCCGGCGGCCGCGATGATCGCCGACAGTCTGGCGCAGGCGGTAGATTTCCTGGCAATCGGCACCAATGACCTGATCCAGTATTCCCTGGCAGCGGATCGCAACAACAAGAGCGTCGCCCACCTCTATGATCCCTTTCATCCGGCGATTCTGCGCATGCTACGCTTCGTGATCGCGAGCGCGGACGGAGCCGGCAAACCGGTCAGTCTGTGCGGAGAGATGGGTGGCGATCCGGATGCCCTCCGTCTGCTCCTGGGACTCGGGTTACGCCGCGTTTCCGCCTCGCCGCGAGCGATTCCGGCGCTCCGCCGTCGCCTCTCGGAGATCGATGTCTCCCGCGCCGGCGAGCTCGCCCGGAAGGCCTGTGAAGCGCGCACGAGTCGAGAGGTCTTGCAAATCCTGCGGGAGGGCGGCGAATCCAGCTGATCCCAGGCCGCCGAGGTCGGAATGAAACAGTCGGTGCGAAGAGTCGAGAAGCCCTGGGGATACGAGCTGATTTTCGCTCACACCGGTCGCTACGTCGGAAAGCTGCTCCACATCGAGCCCGGCGAGGCGCTTTCGCTGCAGCTCCATCGTCTGAAGGACGAGACCTTCTTCGTCGCCAAGGGAGAGATCGAGCTCCAGGTCGAGGAGGGGGGCGAGCTGATTCGTCATCCGCTAAGGGTCGGTGAGTCGTACCACGTCGAGCCCGGGACGAAACACCGCATGGTCGCTTCGAGCGAAGGATGCGAACTGTTCGAAGTCTCCACCCCGGAGCTCGACGACGTCGTCCGCCTCGAGGATCGCTATGGGCGCAGCTGAGATCCGGGTCGCCGCTGCGATCCTCCTCGCCCTGCCGTTCGCCGGGTGCGCCGCCAACCAGAACAAAGCCGAAAGCCTGCCGCCGGTCTCCGAAAGCGTCGCCAAGCTCCCCGAGCCCACTCCGGCCGAGTCGCCGGTTGCGGCCCCGGCGCCGCCGACCGTCGTGATGATCGACGATCCAGCCGCCGAGCAGACCGCGCAGGCACCGCAGACCCTCGCCGAGGCGGCGCGGGCAGAACAGGCCCGGCGCGCCACCGCGAAGAAGCCGGTCGTGGTCCTGAACAACTCCTCTCTCACGGCGTACGGAAAGGACCAGAAGCTGACGGTCGCGGAGGGGGCCGAAGGCAAAGATCCGGAGCCCGCCGCAGCCGCCGCAGCCGCTGTCGCCGCAGCGGAGCAGGACGAGAAGTACTGGCGCGAGCGCGGCCTCGAGATCCGCCAGCGATGGCGGTCGGCGCACGACCGGATCGCCGAGCTGCAGGGCGAAGCCGAGCAGCTGCGGACCCGGTTCTACAGCACCGACGATCCCTACGTCCGCGACGGCCAGATCAAACCGGAGTGGGACCGGGCGCTCGACGAGCTCGACCAGTCGCGTCGCGAGGAGGAGCGCTGCTCCCAGGAGATCGAGCGCTTCCTTCTCGAAGGCCGCCGGGCGGGCGCGCTGCCGGGCTGGCTCCGTGAAGGAATCGAGCTCGAGCCGGCGCCGCCGGAGCGCAGGAGCCCGTCCGCCGAACCCACCGAGCCGGTGGAGGCGACCGAGGCGCCCCGGGATCCGGAGTGACCCGTTCGCTGCGCCCCAGCCGGCGCTACTTCGTCGAGACCTGGGGCTGCCAGATGAATCAGCTCGACAGCCAACGACTCGCCGGCCAACTGATGCAACAGGGCCTGCTGCCGACCCGGGAGGCAGCGGAAGCCGACGTCATCCTGCTCAACTCCTGCTCCGTGCGCGAAAAGGCAGTTCAGAAGGTCTACTCCCGCCTCGGTGAGTACCGCCTGTTCAAGGAGAATCGCCCCGGGCTCGTGCTCGGACTCTGCGGTTGCGTCGCGCAGCAGGAAGGCGAGGCTGCGCTCGATCGCCTGGCGGAGCTCGACTTCGTACTCGGCCCTGCGCGGGTCGGGGAGCTCGCCGGAATCCTCGGAAGGGTCGAAGCAGGGGAGCGGATCGTCGCGACCGGCTTTCCCGCAGACCGCCAGTACGACCTCGACGTCATTTCGCGGGACGGCGAGTTCAAGGGGATGGTGACGATCATCGAGGGGTGCAATAAACGCTGCACCTTCTGCATCGTCCCGACGACACGCGGCCCGGAGTCGTGCCGCTCGGGCGCCGAGATCTTGCGGGAGGTCGACCACCTCCTCGATCTCGGGTTCGTCGAGATCGAGCTCCTCGGACAGACCGTGAATCACTGGCGGGAACCGGATGGCGAGGGCGACTTCGCCGACCTCCTGGATGCCGTCGCCAGCAACCCGCGCGTCCAGCGGCTGCGCTTCGTGACCTCCTATCCGCGCGACTTCACTCCGCGGATGGTCGAACAGTTCCGCCGGCATCCGAATCTCTCGGACTACCTGCACCTTCCCGTGCAGTCGGGAAGCGACCGGGTCCTGCGCCGGATGGGCCGCGGCTACGAGATCGCCTCGTACCGCCGGCTGGTCGACGACCTGCGTTCCGCCCGGCCGACGATCGCTCTCTCCACCGATCTCATCGTCGGCTTTCCGGGCGAGACGGACGACGACTTCGAGCAGACCCTGGGTCTGGTGGAGGAGGTCGAGTTCAGCGCCCTCTTCGCCTTCTGCTTCTCGCCGCGACCCGGAACGGCGGCTCTCCGGCTGCTCGATGAGGCGGTCCCGGAAGAGATCGCCTCCGAGCGCCTGCAGCGTCTGCTTGAGCTCCAGAAGGGGATCCAGGCGAAGATCAACGCCACGCTCGTCGGACGCGAGATGGAGGTGTTGGTCACAGGCAGCGGCAAGCTGCCGGGGCGTTTCGCCGGAAGGACCAGCTGCCATCGGATCGTGCATTTCGAGGGCGCCGGGAGCGAACCGCCCGTGCCGGGCACGGTCCGCCGCCTCCGCATCACACGCTCCCAGCCGCACAGTCTCCTCGGGACGCTCGTCCCGACACCCGCCTGATCCCGCGCGCACCGCGCCGGAAAAACTCCGCTTCTCGAGCAGAAAGAGCCCTGCGGACCGCCGCGACACCGGCGCGATGCCGAGGCACCGGTGTCTCTCCTTGACGCTTCGCGCTGGAGACCGGACAATCGGAGCGTGACGAGTCCGGAACGGCGGGTCCGAGGAAAACTCGGTGAGGCGTGGATCGAGATGGAGGTCAAGGGCCTTCTGCTCGATCCTTCCAGCAGCACGCCCGTCGTCGTGCTGCGGTCGGTCGGCGGCCATCTCCTCCTGCCGATCTGGATCGGACTGCCGGAGGCGAATGCCATCGCCGTCGCGATCGAAGCGATCGAGCTCCAGCGGCCGATGACCCACGACCTCTTGCGCGCGAGCATCGAAGCTCTGGGTGGCGCGCTGGAGCGGGTCGAGATCGCGAGACTCGTCGAAGCGACGTTTCACGCCCGGCTCTACCTTGCACGCGAGGGGGAAGCCACGGTGACGGTCGACGCGCGGGCGAGCGACGCGATTGCCCTCGCTGTACGAACCGGGACGTCGATCTGGGTGGCGCGCGAGGTCCTGGAGGAGGCTCTCCGGGCCGATCCGGAGCCCGAGGCGGAGCCGGAGGATCTCCGTGCCTGGCTGGAGCGGGTGCGACCTGAGGATCTCGGCAAGTACAAGATGTGAAGCGGGGGAAGGCGACCGGTAAGTCATTGAAATAGAGTCAGTTCGGAGAATTGTCGGCGCGCCGACACGGTTCGCGGGGGCCGTGCGTCCCGTTTTCTTGACCGCGACGCGACGCTTCCATACACTCCGAGAACCTCATGATCCTGGCCATCACGAATCAGAAGGGCGGCGTCGGAAAGACCACGACCGCCATCAATCTCGCCGCTGCTCTCGCCTCGAAGGGACTGAAAACTCTGTTGGTCGATCTCGATCCGCAGGCCAACAGCTCGATGTCGTTCCTCGACGTGCATTCACTCGAACGCTCGGTCTTCGACGTCCTGACGGACCCGAATGTTCCTCTGAGCGCGGTTCTCCGACCGGCGGAGAAGGTTCCCAATCTCTCCGTCGCTCCCTCGAACATCTCGCTCGCCAAGATCGAGTCGAAGCTCCTCGGCGAGCTCGACAGCCACTTCCGGCTCAAGGACGCCTTCGGACCGGTGGAAGGGGAGTTCGACTTCATCCTCCTCGATACCCCTCCGACGCTCGGGATCATCACGGTCAATGCGCTCGTGGCCTCGACCCACGTCCTGATTCCGATCCAGTCGAGCTACTTCGCCCTCGAAGGGACGGACGATCTTCTCGAGACGATCGACAAGGTGAAGCAGCGCGCCAACCCGCAGCTGCAGATTCTCGGCGCAGTGATCACGCTGCACGACAAGCGAACCCTGCTGTCGCGAGACATCGTCGACCAGATCCAGAGGGTCTTCGGGGACAAGCTGTTCGAGACGATGATCACCAAGAGCGTCCGCCTGGAAGAGAGCCCGGCCTACAAGGAGTCGATCTTCACCTTCGCGCCGCGCTCGAGCGGAGCCTACGAGTATTACAAACTGTCCGAGGAGGTGTTGAGTCGTGTCTGAGGCGGCCGCCAAGAGGGGACTCCCGATCCGGGTCAAGATGCGCCACGGCGCCCATTTCGTCGACGAGCTTTCCCAGCGCCACGAGGCGCCGGTCGGCAAGCTCCTGCCGCTCTCGTCGATCCAGCCCAACGCCTCGCAGCCCAGAACCGACGTCGGGGACCTGACCGATCTGGTCGCCTCGATTCGCGACAAGGGTGTGCTGGAGCCGATCCTGGTGCGATCCCGCGGCGCGGAAGCGAAAGAGCCGAAGGAGCCGGGAGAGGGGCCCGAAGCGCGGCGATTCGAGATCGTCGCCGGCGAGCGCCGCTTCCGTGCTGCGCTCGCAGCCGGGCTGTTCGAGATCCCGGCGATCGAGCTCGACGTGACCGAGGAGGAGGCGCTCGAGATCACCCTGATCGAGAACCTGCAGCGCAAGGACCTGAACGCCTTCGAAGAGGCGGAGGGGTATCGGGCGCTCGGCGACCTGCACGGATACACCCAGGAGGCGATCGCCAAGGCGACGGGCCGGTCCCGGAGCTCGGTCGCCGAGAGCCTGACGCTGCTGCGGGTTCCGAAGGAGATCCGCGAGCGGGCGATGGACCTCGGGATCGAGGCCCGGTCGGCCCTCCTGGAGATCGCCAAACTCAAGGACCCCAGAGCGATGGCAGCGCTGCTGGACCGGGCCGCGAGAGAGGGCCTGAGCCGCGACGATCTGCGCCAGGCCAGCCGTTCCGCGCCCGAGCGCCCATCCGCGGGGCAGCGAGCGAAGCCCTATGTCTTCCGCTTCCGCTCGCCGGACAAGTCGTTCCAGCTGCAGGTGAATTTCCGCCAGGCGACAGTCGATCGCTCGGACCTGATCCGGGCACTGGAGCAGATCCTGGCCGAAGTCCGCAACGCCAACGACTGACCAGAATCAGCGGAAGTGCATGGAATCCAAGGGATCCGGATGCAGGAGATTCGACTTCCGTTCGCAGTCAGCTTTACATAATCTATCTTATCGGACTCGCTACACGGACCGAAAACCCACCGCATCCGCCTCCTCACTCGCCACCGCGACCTCTCTTTCCGCAAAGGCCGCCCCGCGGAACGGGCGGCCGCGCTGCCTAGGACCCGGAGTCCCGGAGATCGTCCTGCCAGATCGCGGCGATCCGGTCCTCCTCCTGGAGGCGGACCTCGTGCAGCGTCGCCCGGCCGACCGGATCCGCCCGGAGCGTGTCCGCGATCCACTGCGCGAGGTTCTCGGAGGTCGGGACCTTTCCCCCGGGAGCGAACTCCGGCACGACCTCGTTCACGTGGCGGTGGTCCAGCCGGCCGACGATCCGTTCGCGGACCATCCGGTCGAGCTCGCCCAGATCGACCAGGAATCCGGTCTCCGGATCCACCTTGCCGCGCAGCCGGATCGTCAGGCGGTAGTTGTGACCGTGGGCCGGACGGATGGCACACTTTCCGAACGTCGCGCGGTTGCGCTCCTCGGACCAGTCGTCCCGCCAGTAGAGATGACTCGAAGAGAACTGGTAAGTCCGTTCGAAGAGGATCATCGATCGAGGCTCCGTGGCAACGGGAAAGTGGCGAGCCGAGCTGCGCTAGTCTCTCGCGGTGAGGTCATGGTTCGGGACGCTGGATCGGTACATTCTCCGCGAGATCGCCGGACCTCTCGGACTCGGATTCCTCGTCTACACCTTCATCCTACTGCTCCAATTCCTGTTCAGCTCGGCGGAGATGATCATCCGTCGCGGCCTGGCGATCGCCACGGTCGGACGGCTGCTGCTCTACTCGTTGCCCAACATCATCGTCTTGACGATTCCGATGGCGCTCCTGCTGGGGGTCCTGGTCGGGGTCGGGCGCATGGCCTCGGACAGCGAGCTCGTCGCGCTGCGCTCGAACGGGGTCGGCATCGTCCGCATCCTGCGCCCGGTCCTGATCCTCTCCGGCTTCCTGGTGCTCGTCAACGCGATTCTGATGATCGGCATCCTGCCGCGCGGCAACCACGCGGTCTCGCGGCTCTACCTCGACATCCTGGCCCGCACCGTCGGCCAGCAGGTCGAGCCGCGCGTCTTCTACACCGAGTGGCAGGGCAAGGTGCTCTACGTCTTCGGAGTGTCCGGTGATCGCGGAGGCGACTGGCGTGGTGTCTTCCTCGCCGACGCCGTGCCCGGGGAACGCCAGGAAACGATCATCGCCCGCACCGGCCGTCTGCGGGTCGAGGGGGACGGTGAACGGGTCGTCCTCGACCTCAAGGACGCCATCAAGCACAGCTTCGACCTGCGTTCTCCCAAGCGCTACGAAACGAGCCGTCACGAGACGCTGAGCCTCGTCCTCCGCGACCGGTTCCTCTCCACCGAACGCGCCAAGCTCGCCCAGCGCAAGGGCCCCCGCGAGCTCACCCTCCCCGAGCTCCGCGCGGTGTCGCGCGACATCTCCGTCGAACCGGAGGCGCGGCGTCTCGCGCGGATCGGCATCCAGAAGATGTTCGCCATCCCGTTCGCCTGCCTCGTGATGGGTCTG
The DNA here is from genome assembly GCA_050186295.1 of Thermoanaerobaculia bacterium. GTDB lineage: Bacteria > Acidobacteriota > Thermoanaerobaculia > Multivoradales > JAGPDF01 > JAGPDF01. The sequence continues at coordinate 97,112 of JBFWYP010000003.1, forward strand.
CTCGCGCTGCCTCTCGCCTTCACCAACCGCCACGGCGGCAAGTCCTCGGGCTTCGTCCTGTCGATCGGCGTCATCGTCGTCTACTACGTGCTCCTTTCCCAGGGGGAGGACGCAGCCCGACTGGGGAAGCTCTCCCCCGGGTTCGCGATCTGGCTGCCGAACCTCGTGCTCCTCGTCCTCGGACTCACGTTTCTCACGCTGAGAAATCGCGATCGCGGCTTCCTGCCGCGCCGCTTCGAGCGCTGGTTGAGTGCGCGGACCCAGCGCCTCAAGGCCCGCCTGTTCCGCCGCCGGCGCGGCGTGGCGGCGGCACCACCGCGGGAGACCCGCCCGGAGTCGGCCGGCTGGTCCGAATCGCGGCGCGACCGCCGTGTTCCCCAGGGGCGGATCCTCCTCCGGCTCCCCCGCCTGCGTCTCCGCTTCCCGAATCTGCTGGACCGCTACGTGCTCCAGCGCTTCGCCTCGGTCCTCGCCCTGGTCTGGATCTCCGCCGTCGCGCTCGGAGCGGTCGCCGACCTGACGAGCAACATCGACGACATCATCAAGAACAGCGTGCCGGCCTCGGTGCTCTGGCGGTACTACGAATACCTTTCGCTCCAGCTGGCGTTCGACGTCGCGCCGATCGCCGTCCTGGTCACCACGCTGGTGACGTTCAGCCTTCTGTCGCGCACCAGCGAGGTCGTCGCACTGCGCTCGCTCGGCGTCAGCCTGTTCCGTATCTCCCTGCCCGTCATCGTCGGCTCGGCCTTCATCGCGACGGCCTGCGCCTTCCTCCAGTTCCAGGTCCTCCCGGCATCGAACCACAAGGTGGCCGAGGCCACCGACCGCATCCGTGGCCGCGACAAACCCCGGGCCGTACGGCGCGCCGATCAGCAGTGGCTGCTCGGTCAGGGCAAGTTCATCTACAACTACCTCAACTACGATCCGAAGACCAGCTCACTCCAGCGGCTCCAGGTGTTCACCTTCGACGCCGATCACGCGCTCGTCGGCCGTCTCATGGCATCCCATGCCCGCTTCGGTGCCGACGGCTGGGTGGTCGAGGACGGTTGGGTCCGCACCTTCGACGGACTGACCGAGCGCTCGTTCCGTGCCTTCACGGCCCCTCTGAAGCTGGATCTCGACGAGCCGCCGGACTACTTCGCGGCCGAGGTGCGGAGGCCGAAGGAGCTCTCGTATGGCGAACTCAAGGCCTACCTCGAAGAGCTCCGCAGCAGCGGCCAGTCGGTGCCGGCGCTCGAGGTGGCCCTGCACGGTCGCATGGCGTTCCCCTTCGCTTCGGTCGTCATGGCGCTGGTTGCGCTGCCGTTCGCGTTCCGCCTCGAGCGGCGAGGTGCGCTTTACGGACTCGGCGTCGCCATCGGGCTCGGGATCGTCTTCATGGCCATCTTCGCGATCTTCAGGACACTGGGAGAGGTCGGCGCTTTCCCCGCCTTCATCGCGGTCTGGAGTCCGAACGCGATCTTCACCCTGTTCGCGAGTTATCTCTTTCTCGGAGTCCGTTCCTGAGGACGGTCCGCCGCGGTCATCCGCCGCGCAGATTGGCCGCCCGGCGCCGGCGCTGTTCGAAGTAGTCGGCAATCTCCGAGCAGGTCCGTGTATTGAAGATCTGCGACTTCGTGGCCCCCGCCTTGCGTGCCATGTCGATCCCCCACCGCACGTCGGCGAGGCCCTGCGGGGAGTGGGCGTCGGGGTGGATCGAGGTCGTGCGGCCGTTCGCCAGCTGGCGACGCAGGACGCGCCAGTCGAGATCGAGCCGGTGCGGGTTCGCGTTGAGCTCGACGATCACTCCGTTGGCGGCGGCAGCCTCGAGAACGACGTCGAGATCGACTTCGTAGGGATCGCGGACCAGCAGGAGTCGGCCGGTCGCGTGCCCGAGAAAAGTGACCGAAGGATGGGAGACGGCGCGGACGAGCCGCGCGGTCATCGCTTCGCGCGAGAGCTGGAACTGGCTGTGGATCGATACCACGACGAAGTCGAATCCGGAGAGCATCTCGTCGTCGAAATCGAGCGCACCGTCGGTGAGGATGTCGCACTCGGTTCCCTTGAACAGCCTCGGCGAGTTCCCCGCCGCGTTCCAGGCGTCGATCTCCTGCCACTGCCTGCGAACGCGCTCGGCGTCGAGGCCTCCGGCGTAGGCCGCGGCGCGCGAATGATCGGCGATCCCGAGGTACTCCCAGCCGTGCGCTGCCGCGGCTCCTGCCATCTCGGCGATCGAGGCGATGCCGTCGCTCCAGGTCGAGTGGACGTGGAAGGTACCGCGGAGATCGTCGAGGGACACGAGCTCGGGTCGAGCGGAGCCGTGCAGCGCGACGACCTCCCCGAGTCCCTCGCGCAGCTCCGGCTCGATCCAGGGCAGACCGAGGTCGGCGTAGATCGCCGCCTCGTTCGTGGGTACGGCACCGCCCGCGCGGGGCGCTTCCCCGTCGTCGAGGACCAGCCCCTGCTCCCGCGCCGCTGCCTCGAGCTCGGCGAGGTGCCCGGCGCTTCCGGTGCTCTCCAGCCAGCTCGCGGCGAATGCCGGAGGATCGACGAAGCGGAGCTCGAAGCCGACATCCCCCTCGAGCGTGCCGTCGAGTCCGTCGGCCATTGCCACGGAGACGTCGACGAACGAACCGTCGCCGACGAAGCGCTCGACGACTGCAGCGCGCTCGTTCGCCGGCACACCCACGAGGAGCGCGATGCCGCCGATCGTCTCCAGACGCCGCCGGACTTCGCCGGTCGCTTCGGCACGCCGGACCGCCGGATCCTGGCGCAGCCGCTGCAATGCCATCTCGGCCAACTCGACGCCCACCGGGAGCAGATGTCTCCCGGCGAAGCGCGAAACCGCGGCCAGCCCCTCGAGGATCTTCTCCTGGCTCTTCGCACCGAAGCCGGAGAGAGCCGCCACCCTGCCATCGCGACAGGCCCGCTCGAGAGCTGCCGGAGAATCGATCCCGAGCTCCGCGATCAGCGTTCGGAGCCGCTTGACGCCGAGCCCCGGGATCTTGAGCAGGGCGCGCGTCCCGGCCGGGAAGTGGCGGTTCAGCTCGTCGTGGAGGGAGAGCTTCCCGGTGAGGAGGATCTCGGCGACGCTGGCGACGAGCCCCGGTCCGATCCCCTGGATCTCCGCCAGCGTGCCGGCTTCGTAGCGCACCGTAGGATCCTCGGTGAGCCCCTCGATCGCACGCGCACCGTTCGAGTAGGCGCGCGCCCGGAACGGGTTCTCCCCCTTGAGCTCGAGGAGTGCCGCGGTCTCACGCAGGATGCGCGCGATGGCCGAACGGGAGACGACTGCCACTCTGCCGGACTCCGCGACGTCTCCGGGAAGCCGGCGTCAGACGGCGACGGGCGCCGGGATCTGCCCCGAGATCCCGGCCGCGTTGCGCAGCTCGGTTGCGCGATCGACGCGCTCCCAGGAGAAGCCGTCTTCCTCGCGGCCGAAGTGTCCGTACGATGCGGTCTGGCGGTAGATCGGGCGCCGCAGGTCGAGCGTCTGGATGATGCCGCCGGGCGTCAGCGGGAACGCCTCGCGGACCAGCTTCTCGATCTGCTCTTCGGGGATCACCGACGTCCCGAAGGTGTCGACCCGCACCGACACCGGGTCGCGCACCCCGATGGCGTACGCGAGCTGCACCTCGGCCCGCTCGGCGAGGCCGGCTGCAACCAGGTTCTTGGCGATGTAGCGCGCCATGTAGCTCGCGGAGCGATCGACTTTCGTCGGATCCTTCCCCGAGAAAGCACCGCCGCCATGGCGACCGTAGCCGCCGTAGGTGTCGACGATGATCTTGCGGCCGGTGAGACCCGAGTCGCCCTGGGGACCGCCGATCACGAACTTGCCGGTCGGATTGACGTGGTATTTCGTCGCGGCATCGAGATACTGCGGCGGAACGATCGGCCGGATGATCGTCTCGATCACCGCCTCGCGGATCTCGCCGTGCGTGACTTCCGGCGCGTGCTGGGTCGAGACCACCACCGCCTCCACCCGGACCGGCTTCAAGCCCTCGTACTCGACCGTGACCTGGCTCTTGCCGTCGGGGCGCAGCCAGGGCAGCTCACCCGAACGGCGGACGTCGGCGAGGCGTCGCGTCAGAGCGTGCGCGAGCATGATCGGCAGCGGCATGAGCTGCGGCGTCTCGCGACAAGCGAAACCGAACATCAGTCCCTGGTCGCCGGCTCCGCCCGTGTCGACTCCGAGCGCGATGTCCGGCGACTGACTGCCGACCGCCGAGATCACGCCGCAGCTGTCGGCGTCGAACCCGAGGCCCGCCTCCGTGTAGCCGATCTCGCGGATCGTCTGGCGTGCCACATCGTTGAAATTCACGTAGCCCGTGGTCGTGATCTCGCCGGCGAGAACGACCAGACCGGTCGCGACGAGCGTTTCGCAGGCCACGCGTCCGGCGGCGTCCTGACGCAGGACCTCGTCCAGGATGGCGTCCGAGATCTGATCGCAGACCTTGTCGGGATGCCCTTCGGTGACGGATTCGGAGGTGAACAGGTTCGCGTCTCGGGTACTCATCAGGGGCCCTCGGAAAGATAGGGAGCGGCAGGAATTCCGCCCGGAGATCCTACCAAATCGATCGGCTTCGTCTGCGGCATCCGGTCCGGGCGCCGTGCCGCGAGCCTCAGCCGCGCGCTTCGAGCACGCCGTAGAACTGCGTAGAGAGCGCGTGCAGGGTCGAGACCGTCACGGCGCTGCGGCGCGTCTCGCGCCCACCAGTCAGAGAAGCGAGGATTCCTCCCCGCTTCCTGGTGCCGGGTACGGTGAACGACGAGCGGTCGATCTCTCCCTCGCCGAGGAGTCGCATCGGAATCTCGACCGACCCGCTCGAACCGCACGACTGGCCGGCGACTCCACGAAGCACCGTCCAGCTACGCACGAAGAGATGTCGGCCGCCGCCGAAGTGGAGATCATGCACGCAGGCCTCGACGGCGACGTAGAAATGGTAGATGCCGGGGAGCTTCTCCTCCAGCGCGAGGGCCGCGCGGCTCGCCGCCTCGATCGCCTCTTCGTCCGAAACCGCGAGTCCGGTCCGGCGCTCGACCACCGCCTGCGGGACGACGGCGATCGGCGCGACCCTGCCCTGTCCGTCGAGGAAGAAACGCCTGTAGGCTTCGCGGATTCCGAGCAGGGTGTCGGGCTCGTCACCCGCGACGCAGACCTCGATCCCGCGTTGGTACTCGCCGAGGAACTCCTTTAGATTCTGCGCCATGATCGTGAGCCCGCAAAACGAGAAGATCAAGACTATTCGCCGCCTGCGGCGAAGTAAAGGCGAGCACGCGATTCTCGAAGGTCCGCATCTCGTCGGCGAAGCGCTCCGGCTCGGGAGACCGTTCGACCTCGTGGTCGTGACCCCGGAGTTCGCCGACTCGGACCGTGGAGCCGAGCTCGTCGGAGCTCTCGACACACCACCGAGCTACGTCGACGACGCGCTCCTGCGTTCGCTCGCGGACGCGGACGCGCCGCGCGGTGTGCTCGCGGTGACGCGGCTCCCCCGGCTCGCACCGGAACGCTTCGCACCCGCGGCGGACAGCGCCTGGCTCTATCTCGACGGGATCCAGGATCCCGGCAACCTGGGAGCGCTGGCGAGAGTCGCGGAGGGGCTCGGCGCGACCGGACTGCTGCTCTCGCCCGGCTGCGCCGACAGCCGCCACTCGCGGGCTCTGCGGGCCTCGGCCGGGAGCCTGCTCCGCCTGCCGGTCGTTTCCGGAATCGCCGCTTCGGTCGCGCGCCGCGCTGCCTCTCCCCCGGCCGGCTGGGTCGGGCTCGAGGCACACGAGGGGGCGCGCGAGCTCACGGGCCTGCAGCTCGAGCGCCCCTACGTCGTCGCCATCGGCTCCGAGGGCGCCGGACTATCGGCCGACACCCGCTCCGCCCTCGATCAATCGGTCACGATCCGACTCGCGGGCGGATTGGAGTCGCTCAACGTGGCCGTGGCTGCGGCGCTCGTCCTGGCCGAGATCGAGCGCCGAGCTCGGCGCTCAGCTCCCTGAGAGCTCGGAGACCAGGGCCGGGACGACCTCGTGCAGGTCACCGACGATGCCGTAGCTGGCGATCTTGAAGATCGGCGCTCCGGCGTCCTTGTTGATCGCGACGATGCAGGTCGCACCCTTCATCCCGACGAGGTGCTGGATCGCGCCGGAGATCCCGAGCGCGAGGTAGAGCTTCGGCGCGACCGTCTGCCCGCTCGAGCCGATCTGCCGGTCCCGGGGAAGCCAGCCGCTGTCGATCACCGGGCGGCTCGCGCCGATCTCGGCCCGCAGCGCGGTCGCCAGCGCTTCGATCGGCGGCAGCTTGTCCGCGCCGCCGACGCCACGCCCGACGGCGACGATGATCTCCGCCTTGGTCAGGTCGACGGTGTCGCCCCCCGCCTGCTCGACGCCGAGGATCTCGCGCCAGGTGTCGATCCCGGTCGTCGCGAGGTCCACGAGCGGCCGGATCTCCGCGCTGCCGGCGCGCCGCGAGTCCGCCGGGTAGGCCCCCGACTGCAGGGTAGCGAGCACCGTGCCTTCGCCCTTCGTCCGCACACGCGCATGCAGCTTGCCGACGAGGATCGGTCGCTTCCAGACGAGATTCGCGAGGCTGTCTCCCTCGACCGTGATCGCCTCGGGAACGAGCGCGGCTCCCGTCGCCTGGGCGACGCGAGGAACGTACTCGACCGACTGGTACGAGTGCGGGAAGAGGACGAGGTCGGGATGCTCGGCCGCGATCGCCGCGACCAGCGCCGTCGTGTACCCTCCCGGGGTGTAGCCGGCGAGTGTTTCGTGCCGCGCGACCCGGACCGCCGCGAGGTCGTGGCGTGCGACCTCCCCCGCCAATCCGTCGATCCCGTCGCCGCCGAGCAGCACCGCCTCGGCCGTTCCACCGACGCGGCTGGCGAGCTCCTGCGCCGCCGCCAGCGCCTCCCATCCCATGCGATGGATCCTGCCCTCGCGGTGCTGCAGTACGGCCCAGACCTTCGGTGCGGCGCTCATTCGATCACCCTCGCTTCGTTGCGCAACTTGTCCACCAGCGCCTTCGCCGCCGCCGCCGCGTCCCCCGGCAGGATCTGGGCGCTGCGACCGCTCTCGGGGAAGTCGACCGAGAGGATCTCGAGTCGCGAGCCGGCGGCGCCGATCGTCGCCGGATCGAGCCCCAGCTCCCCGGGTCCGGGCTCGGCGATCTCCTTCTTCTTCGCCGCCATGATCCCCTTGAGCGAGGCGTAGCGTGGATGATTGATCCCGGCCTGGATCTCGAGCACCGCCGGCGTCCGCAGGCGGAACAGCTCGTTGAGCCCGCTCTCCATCTCGCGGGTGACCTTGAGCGCCTTGCCGTCGTCCTCGAGCTCGACCCCCATGACCAGCCAGGCGTGCGGCCAGCCGAGCTCTCCGGCCAGTGCGGTGGCCGTCGCGCCGTAGCCGAAGTCGTCGGACTGCGAACCGGTGAGCACGAGGTCGGGGCTCTCCCGCCGGACCGCCGCCGCCAGTGCGCGGCCGTTGGCGAGAGCATCGCCTCCGGCGAACGCTTCGTCACGGAGCAGGACGGCGCGCGCGGCGCCGAGCGCCAGCGTCTTGCGCAGCGATTCCCGCGTCCGTTCCGGACCGAGGCTCAGCGCGACGACCTCGCCGCCGGTCTTCTCGGCGATCCGGAGACCCTCTTCCAGGGCGTACTCGTCGCTCTCGTTGAGGACGAAGGCGACATCCTCTTCGTCGATCCAGCGCCCGTCCTTCGCGACCCGGAGCCGCGACTCCGTGTCCGGGACCTGCTTCACACAGACCACGATCTTCATCTCGACCTTTCTCCGTTCTCGCCCGGCGGCGTCTCCCGAGTTTTGCCCGGAATGGCAGCCGCGTCAACGTTCCGCACCTCTCGAACGTAAGCTGTTCGAGGCGTTCCGCGTGGACAGTCTTCGTCGGCCCATGCTAGTTTGGCGCGTCCTCGGAGCACGGCGTCCGAAGGCCTCCTCGATGACCCCGACCCTACTCGCACAGATCCCCGCGACACCTTCGTCGACCGGCATGCTCGAAGCGTTCAGCCGGTCCGGCGCGATGGCGCAGATCGTCCTCGGCCTCCTCCTCCTCTTCTCGGTCGGATCCTGGGCCATCTTCCTCTGGAAGCTGGTCCATCTCCGGCGCGCCGCACGCCAAAGCCGGAAGTTCCTCGAGATCTTCCGCGGCAGCAAGCGCTTCAGCGAGGTGAGCTCGGCGACGTCGCGTCTCTCGGCCTCGCCCCTCGTCGGCATCTTCCAGGCCGGCTACGCCGAAATCGACCATCAGATCCGGGCCCAACCCGAGTCGCCCGAGGGCCGTGCCTCGTTCCGCATCCGCTCGCTGGTCTCGGTGGAACGTACCTTGCGTCGTGCCGTCGGCGTGGAGCTGCAGTCGCTCACGCGCGCCGTCTCGTTTCTCGGCACCACCGCCGCCGTCTCCCCGTTCATCGGCCTCTTCGGAACGGTGTGGGGCATCATGCGCGCCTTCGAGGACATCGGGCGCACCGGATCGACGTCGCTGGTTGCCGTGGCCCCCGGTATCGCCGAGGCGCTGATCAACACGGCCGCCGGCCTCGGCGCGGCCATCCCGGCGCTCATGGGATACAACTTCCTGGGCGGACGGTTCAAGCGGCTCCGCCTACAGATGGAGGACTTCGCTCTCGAATTCCTCAACCTGACGGAGCGCAACTTCACCTGATGGCCTTCCTCCAGGGCGGGAGCGACGAGGACGAGGGCATCCTCTCGGAAATCAACATCACGCCGCTCGTCGACGTGATGCTCGTGCTGCTGATCATCTTCATGATCACGGCGCCCATGCTCCACCAGGGCATCGAGGTCGCCCTTCCCCGCTCCGACTCTCCTGTCCTGCCGTTGAAGAAGGAGGATCCGATCGTCCTCTCGATCAATCGCGACGGGATGATCTACCTCCGCGACCGGCCGGTCCACCCGACGAAGCTGGTCGAGATCCTGACTCCGATGCTTCGCGGCCGGAGCGACGAGACCGTCTTCCTCAAGGGGGACCGCGACGTCCCCTACGGAGAAGTGATCGCGGTTCTCGACACGCTCCACAAGGGCGGCATCGTCAAGATCGGCATGGTCACCGAGAAGCCGGAATCGAAGCGGCGATGACCACCGCCTACGCCGTCACCGGGATCCTCGACCGGCGTCTGCACACGGGCCACACACCGCTCTTCGGACGCTTCCTCGCCGTCGCGCTCGGCATTCACTTCGCGGTCGCCGTCGTCGGCTGGTGGATTCCGCGCTGGACGCGCGCCGCGCCTCCGCCGATCGAATTCGTGGCGGTCCAGGTCGTGCCCGCGGCGCGCCTCGGCGTCGCGCGTCCGGTGCCCCCGAAGCCCCGACCTCCCGAGGTCGAGAAGGAGCAGCCCAGACCCGTCGAACCGCCGCCCGCCGCTGCCCCCAGTCTGCCGAAGCCCGCCGAGAAGCCGGCCGCAAAGCCGACCGCGGCCCCCGCGACTCCGAAGCCGCAGACGAGACCGGACCGCACGCCGCCGGAACCGCAGGCGACGCCGGAAGTCCGGGGAAGCGAGCGCGGATCGGTCTCCGGCCTGGCGATGGGAGCCTCGGTCGCCGGGCTCGACAATCCCGACTTCACCTACGGCTACTACGTCGATCAGATGCTCTCGATGATCCAGGCGAACTGGGTCCGGCCGATCGTCGGCTCCGGGATCGAAGCGACGATCTCCTACCGGATCGGCCGCGACGGCAGGATCACCGACGTTGCGATCTCGAGCTCGTCCGGAATCAACTCGTTCGATCTCGCGGCTCTGCGGGCCGTCCAGTCGGCGAGCCCGCTTCCTCCTCTGCCGCGCGCCTTCCGTGAGAGCTGGCTCGGCGTTCATCTGATCTTCCGCTGAATGGAGTCCTCCGACATGACCCGATCGAAGTTCGTCGTCCTCTTCGCTCTCGCCGCCACGACCCTGACGGCCGGATTGCTCTCGTCGGCGCAGGACCCGGTGCCGGCGGGTACCCCGCCGCCACCGGTCGCCGGCCCCGCGAGCGCCGGGGGCACGACGATCACCCTGCGCATGCCGGACGGATCGGTGCGCAGCCAGGTCGTTCTGGCGATGCCGGCCATCCGCAATCTGGCGTCGTTCCAGGGAACCGCGGGAAACGCCGCGCGGACTCTCGAGCAGACCCTGCGGCGCGACCTCGAGACCAGCGGAATCTTCCGCATTCAGAGCGGCGACGAACTCTCGGTCCTGACACTCACCGGCGAACTCGCGCACGACGCCGACCAGTACCGGTCGCTCGGAGCCGAGATGCTGCTGCAGGACGAGCTCAAGCTCGAGGGCGATCGGCTGGTGCTCGAGGGGCGTCTGATCGACCTTGCCAGCCGGCAGGCGATCGTCGGCAAGCGCTACCGCGGCACGTTCGACCTGGCGCGGCGCATCGCCCACACTTTCTCCGACGAGATCGTGCTTTACCTTACCGGCAAGCGCGGTGTGGCGCTCACTTCGATCGCCTTCTCCTCCGACCGTGACGGCGAGAAGGAGATCTACCTCATGGACTACGACGGATTCGATCAGCGACGGATCAGCGGTCATCGCTCGATCTCGATGTCGCCGACCTGGAGCCCCGGAGGCGACGCCCTCGCCTACATGTCCTATTTCGGCGGCAACGGTCCGGCCATCTATCTCGCCGACATCACCACCGGGAAGAAGTCTCCGCTCGTCACGAGCGGCTCGTTGAATACCTCGCCGTCGTTCTCGCCAGACGGCAGGAGAGTCGCCTTCGCGCGCGGCACGGGCGCGAACATGGACATCTTCTCCTGTCGGCGGGACGGCAGCGAGCTCAAGCGGCTGACCACCTCGCCCGGCATCGACACCAACCCGTCGTGGAGCCCGAGCGGCTCCGAGATCGCGTTCACTTCGAGCCGATCGGGCTCGCCGCAGATCTACGTCATGGACGTCGAAGGCTCGAACCAGCGCCGGGTCACCTTCGAGGGCGAGTACAACGACGGGGCTTCCTGGAGCCCCGACGGGACGCGACTCGCCTACGCCACCCGGATCCAGCAGAACCGGTTCGACATCGCACTCCTCGACCTCGTTTCGCTCGCCGCCCAGCGCATCACCAACGGCCCGGGCTCGAACGAGACCCCCGCCTTCTCGCCGGACGGGCGCAGGATCGTGTTCAGCTCGAACCGCGCCGGGAAATACAACATCTTCGTCATGGATGCCCGATTCGGGGCCGATCCGCAGCAGCTGACGTTCGATGGCTCCAATCTCGCTCCCGACTGGTCCGGATATCTCCCCTGATCGCGGCGCGTGCGGTTGTGGGACGGCACCGACTTTGCTAGATTGAGGTAGTTGATCACTGACCCTTCGACCCATCTGCGCTCAAAGGAGGACCGAATGCATCGCGAACGAACTTTCCTGCTGGCCCTAGTGGCAACCGCCCTCGTTTTCGGGGCCTGTGCGAAAAAGGCTCCGGTCACTTCGGACCTCGACGCGGCGCCCGTAGCGACGCCCTCGGACGCAACCGATGTGAACTCCAAGCCGCGTCCAGCGACCGACGACGCGGAGGCGTACGATCCACTGAAGGATCCCGACATCGCCAAGCTGAACAACTACCTGGCGAGCCAGGGTCTTCTGGGCGACGTCTTCTTCGACTTCGACCGTGCGGAGCTGCGCGAGGACGCTCGTGAGCGCCTGGCCCGCAACGGGGAGTGGCTGCGCTCCCACCCGGAGTTCGAAGTCACCATCGAGGGCCACTGTGACGAGCGCGGAACGAACGAATACAACCTCGCTCTCGCCGACCGCCGCTCGGGCGCAGCGCTCAACTACCTCGCCTCGCTCGGTGTCCCGACGTCGCGTCTGCGCTCGATCAGCTACGGCGAGGAGCGTCCGCAGTGCACGGCTTCGACCGAGAGCTGCTGGGCTTTGAACCGGCGCGCGCACTTCGTGGTCACCGGCCGCGGGAACGCGGGCTGAGCGGATCCGCAGCCGGATGAAGCTGGGCAACCTACGATCCTTCGCGCTCCTGGCCGCCGGACTCTCGGCGGCCGGTTGCATTTCGTCGACCGACATCGACGCGATCCACGTCCAGATCGCAGACACCCAGCGCCAGCTTGCGCAGCTGCAGCAGCAGGGCTCGAGCAAGCAGGAAGTCGCCAACCTGGATTCGTCGATCAAGCATCAGACGGAGACCCTGCTGAAGGCGGAGGCAGATCTCCGGCTCGACGTCAGCAACCTCTCGTCCCAGATCGCCGAGCTGCAGGGCAAGCTGGACGACACCAACTACCGCCTGTCCCAGCTCTCGCAGCAGATCGCGGCCACCAACCAGGATCTCAAGGCGGTGCGGAGCGCCACGTCCCCCGCCGCCGAGTTCGGCGAGGGCGGTGCAGGCGGTGCGACCTCCGATCCCGAGACGCTCTATCAGACTTCCTACAGCGACTACCTGCGCGGCAACTACGATCTGTCGATGATGGGATTCCGCCAGTATCTCGAAGCGTTCCCGGAGACCGACCTAGCCGACAACGCGACCTACTGGGTGGGCGAGTGCTTCTACCGCCAGCAGAAGTACGCCGATGCCATCGTCGAGTACGACAAGGTTCTGCGCAACTTCGCCCGTAGCGACAAGACGGCGAGCGCACTGCTCAAGAAGGGCTTCGCGATGCTGGAGCTCAATCAACGCAAGGACGGCATCGCCCAGCTCCAGAGCGTCGTCCGCACCTTTCCCTCCTCGGACGAGGCAAATCTGGCCAAACAGCGCCTGCAGTCGCTCGGCGTTGAGGTCAACAGCCGAAAATAGTAGGATTCGCCGTCCGGACCGGCACCCCCTCCGGGCACCACGAAAGGAAGAGTCATGGCGAACACCAAGTCGGCCAAGAAGCGCGCCGAGAAGTCGGAAGCGCAGCGGGCCAAGAATAGAGCCTCACGCTCGAAGATGCGCACTGCCGTCAAGAAGTTCCGGGCTGCGGCGGCGGCCGGAGACGAGAACGCCAAGGAGCTCCTGGCGAGCACGATCAAGATCGTGGATTCGACCGCACAGAAGGGCGTCATCCACCGCAACACGGCGGCCCGCACGAAGTCGCGCCTGACTGCCGTCCTCCGCGGCTCCGCGAAGTAGCTTCCTAGAACCCCTCCAGCAGGTCGGTCACCAGAGTCTCGGCGAAGTCCTTGGCGGTCGCCTCGATCGCCGGGGTTTCGCGGTCCTGGAACCCCAGCTCCGAAGCCTGTACCTCGTAGCTGGCCCGGAACTGGTAGCCCTCGTTCGCGTAGAGCTCGCGCTCCGGCACCTTCTGGGTCAGCTTGACGCGGGCAACGATCAGGATCTCGTACTGCGTCGCCCGGCCCTCGCTGTCGAACGAGACCGGGCTCAGCGTGAACGACGTCACCGCGCCGGAGATCTCCGCATCCGCGGACGCGGCGTCCGGCACGACCGAGAAGCTCTTCCGGTTGACCAGCTCGGACGAGAGCGCTTGCGTGAGGATCTGGTCCACGGAGGCGCGCTGGGTGAGGTTTTCGAGCGGTTTGAGATAGACGCTCTTCACCTCCGGCGGCAGGGTCGATCCCCTTCCGACCAGCGCATATCCGCAGCCCACCATCAGCACGGCCGCGGCCACCGCCGCGACCCGAAGTCGGTTCCCGATCATCCTGCCTCCTTGCGCGCCACCAGATTGACCAGCCTTCCGGGCACGATCACCCATTTCGCGATCTCTCTCCCCTGCAGGTGTTCGCGGACCTTCTCGCTCTCCAACACGGCTGCCTTGATCTCGCGCTCGTCCCAGGAGGCGTCGACATCGATGCGATCGCGGAGCTTGCCGTCGATCTGGACGACGAGCGAATAGCGGTCGCGCTTCAACTTGCTCTCGTCGGCGACGGGCCAGTCACTGTCGAGCAGTGACTCGCCGTGTCCGCGCATCTCCCAAAGCTCTTCCGTGACGTGGGGTGCGAGCGGGTGCAGGAGCTGGACCAGGGTCTCGAGCGTCTCCTCGCAGATCCGCTTCGAAGCCGTCTTCTCCTCGACGGCCTTGGTCAGTCCGTTGAGGAGCTCCATCAGGGCCGCGACGGCAGTATTGAACTTGAGCCGCTCGAAGTCCCTCGTCACCCTCTGGATCGTAATATGGCGCAGACGCTCGAGCTCGCCATCCGCCGGCGCGGTCGGCGGCGCCTCACCGACACGCTCGGCGACGCGCCAGATCCGCTGCAGGAACCGGTAGCCGCCCGACACCGCCTCGTCGTTCCATTCGACCTCGTCCTCGGGCGGTCCCAGGAACAGGGTGTAGACGCGCTCGGTGTCCGCTCCCATCTCGTCGATCAGCGGGTCCGGCGAGACGGTGTTGCCCTTCGACTTCGACATCTTCTCGATGCGCCCGGTCTTCTCCACCAGCCGGGTGATCATCCCCTGGTTGAAGAGGTTGCGGAACGGTTCCTCCATCTCGACCAGCCCCAGACCCTTCAGCACGCGGCAGATGAAGCGCGCGTAGAGCAGATGCAGGATCGCGTGCTCGACTCCACCGATGTACTGGTCGACGGGCGTCCAGGACGCGGCGAGCTCGGGGTCGAAGATCCGGGTCGAGTCGCGGGCTGAGAGGTAGCGCAGGTAGTACCAGGAACTGTCGACGAAGGTGTCCATCGTGTCAGTTTCGCGTCGCGCCGGCTTTCCGCAGGCCGGGCAGTCCGCGTTCACGAACGCTTCGTTGCGGGAGAGCGGATTTCCCTCCCTGCCCGTGAATTCGACGTCGTACGGGAGCTCGACCGGCAGCGCGCTGTCCGGGACCGGGACGATGCCGCAGTCGTCGCAGTAGACCACCGGAATCGGCGTCCCCCAGTAGCGTTGTCTCGAGATCAGCCAGTCGCGGAGTCGATAGGTCACCTTGGCCCGTCCCCAGCCCCCCCTCTCCATCCAGCTGATGAACCGGGAGACGGTCTCCGCGCCCGGAGGCAGTCCGTCGAACTCGCCGCAGTTCCGGATCGTCCCTTCGCCGAGAATCGGCTCGAGCAGAGCGGAGCCCTCGACCTCGCCGTCGGAGGGATGGTAGACGGCGCGGACCGGGAGTCCCTCCTGGCGCGCGAAGACGAGATCGCGGCCGTCGTGCGCCGGAACCGCCATGATCGCTCCGGTACCGTAGTCCGGGAGGACGTAGTTCGCCAGCCAGACCGGGATCCACTCTCCGGTCGCCGGGTTCTTCACCCGCGCACCGGTGTCGCGCCCTTCCTTCTTCAGCCCTTCCCCTTCGCGCTCGAATCGTGGTGTCTTGCGAACCGACTCGACCCACGCCGCGATCTCGGAGGCGCCGGGCCGGTCGGCGACCAACGCCGCGGAGAGCGGATGCTCCGGAGCCAGCACCAGGAAGGTCGCCCCGTGGATCGTGTCAGGGCGGGTCGTGAAGACGGTGATCTTCCGCCCGTCACCCTCGAGCGCGAAGTCGATCTCAGCTCCCCGGGAGCGGCCGATCCAGTTGCGCTGCATCGACTTGACCTTCTCGGACCAGCCGGGCAGATCGTCCAGCCCGTCGAGCAGCGAATCGGCGAACTCCGTGATGCGCAGGAACCACTGTTCGAGGTCGCGCGGCTCGACGGTCGTGCCGCAGCGCTCGCAGGCGCCGTCGACGACCTGTTCGTTCGCCAGCACGGTGCGGCAGCTGGGACACCAGTTGACCGGCGACAGCTTCTTGTAGGCGAGACCCTTCTCGAGCATGCGCAGGAAGAGCCACTGATTCCAGCGATAGTAGTCCGGCAGGCAGGAGGTGACCTCTTTCGACCAGTCGTACAGGATTCCCCAGCGCCGGAACTGCTTCTTCATCACGCGGATGTTGTCGAGGGTCCAGTCGCGCGGGTGGACGCCGCGCTGGATGGCGGCGTTCTCCGCCGGCAGCCCGAAGGCGTCCCAGCCCATCGGATTGAGCGCCCGGTGTCCCTTCATCCGCAGGAAGCGGTAGAGCGCGTCTCCGAGGATGTAGTTCCGTCCGTGTCCGACGTGGAGACGGTCTCCCGACGGATAGGGAAACATCATCAGCATGTACTGCTTCTCGCGCGCGTTGCGGAGGTCGACCTCCGCCGCCCGGGTGCGTTCCCACCGGTCCTGCCACTTCGCTTCGATCGCCTTGTGATCGTAGTGCTTCATTTCGATCCACCCGTACCTGCTCCAGGTCGTTCTCCGACCAGGATCTCCACGTCCGTCCAGCGCGGTCCGTCGACGATGACGGAACGCTCCGTCGCCATTCGTCCCGCCGACCAGATCCGCAGATCGTAGGTTGCGGGGGTCACACCGTAGAAGACGCCGCGGCCGTCGACGAGGTCGAGGCGAACTCTCCGCCCCGCGCCCTCGAGCGTCGCCGCGGCCGGCGCTGCCGCATCCGAGAGAACCTGCAGCACCGCGGAGTAGCGCTCCTCGCCGTTGGCCCGGACCAGCACGCGGCCCGCCGGAGTCGACGATTTCTGATCGACCCGCTCGAGATGGTCCTCGCGCGAGAGGAGCAGCGCCGGGCCCGGCAGCTCGGACTCGATCGTGCTCGACGCCAGGCGGAGATAGGTCGCGGGCACCAGGTGATGGCTCGACAACGGATCGGCGAAGACCCAACCGCGGTCGTCGTAGAAGATCTCGATCCAGCGGTGGAATCCGTCCTGTTCGCTTCCGGGCCGGCTGCCCACGACGTAGCCGGCGACCTCGCGAGCCGGAATCGCCAGCGAATCGAGCAGCGCGACGGTCAGTCGCGCGACGCCGGTGCAGTAGGCGGAACGCCGCGTCAGCACGCTCTCGGCGTCCTGCGGTAGACCGCGGTCGAGGTCATAGCGGATGTTGGCCGCCACCCACGCGAGGATGCGGGAGACCGCCTCGAACCGGGTGGTCGCGTCGGCAGCGACCGCCCGGGCGAGCTGTGAGGCGGGGCCACGGCCGGGAGCCAGCTTCGCGAGCGCGAAACCCTGCCGACTGCCGAACGGCGAGGCCTCGACGTGGATGCGGGCCGTGCTCTCCTCGAAGTCGAGCCGGTAGCCCACGTTCTCGTACGGTTCGACCCGGACGCCGGCCGGCACCAGCAGCGTGGCGTCGTCGACGCCGCTCACGACGTAGGTCGCCGCCCGAAGCGGCTCTCCGCCCGAGGCCGCCAGCATCAGCAAGGCAGCCAGGAACGTGAACCCGCTGCGGCGCATCAGACCCGGCTCCCCGGGAGCTCGTGGCGACGGAGGATGCCGTCGAGCAGACCGTTCACGAAGCGGCTCGACTGTTCGGATCCGTAGCGCTTGGCGAGCTCGACCGCCTCGTCCAGGACGACGAGCTTGGGAATGTCGGGCTCGTGAACGAGCTCGTAGACCGCGAGGCGGAGGATGTTGCGATCGACCGACGGCATGCGCTCGAGGCGCCAGTTGTCGGCCTGGGAGCGGATCTTCCCGTCAATCGCTTCGAGATCCCGGTGCACTCCTTCGACGATGCGCCGGGCGTAGGCGAACGCCTCGTCGATCTCGGCGGCAACGGCGGGAACCCGGCGCGTCGTCGGTGCGCTCTCCGGTGGAAGGCTCTCGGCGCCCGGCGGCAGATCTGCTCCCCGCAGGTCGTCCCCCTCCTCCTCCGGCTCGACCGCGAGGCGGGAGGCGAAGTCGTGGGGATCGAAGCTGTTCAGGACGAGGGGATGGGGCGTGCTCCCCTGATCGCTCTGGAAGAGCATCTGCATCGCCATCTCCCGAGCCATTCTTCGCTTGCCCAAGATCCCCTCGTTCCTTCAAAGAGCCGCACCCGCAGCGGAACCACCGGATCCGCTTCAGGCGTCCTGCCCGGACTTCAGGCGGCGTGCGAGCGCCGCCATCTCGAGGACCGCGCGCGCCGCGTCGGCGCCGAGATTTCCGGCGCTTCCGCCCGAGCGCGCCATCGCCTGGTCGATCGTTTCACAGGTCAGGACACCGAACGAAATCGGCACCTGCCGCTGGCGCGAAACCTCGGCGATCGCGCCCGCCGAGACGTGCGCGATCACCTCGTAGTGACTGGTCTCGCCGCGGATCAGGGTCCCGAGCGCCAGCAGCCCGTCCCACCTCCCGGTCGCGGCCATCCGGTCGAGCGCGAACGGCAGCTCCCAGGCTCCGGGTACCCGTTCGAGGCCGATCGCGCTCCCGGGCAGGCCGTACTCCGCCAGTGCCTCCCGGGCGCCGCCGATCAGGCGCTCGACGATCTCTCCGTGGAACCGGGAGGCGGCGATGCCGACCCGCAGACCGTCGGCAGCGATGGAAATCTGTCCGGGAACGCCTGTATGCACGGTAACCCCTTGAAACGGAAGACTCTATGGGCCGCGGCCAGGGCTGTCAATCGGCGCCCGGTGGGCCGGGCATCAGAGATCGCCCCCCGGCGGCCGGAGGACGACTTCCTCGACCGCGGCGGCCGAATCGAGAGCCCAGCCGACGCTGCGGGCGATCTCCTCCGGCGCGATCATCGCCTCGTGATCCCAGGTTCCGCCGACATCGTCCCACAGCGGGCTCGACGTCGCCCCGGCGTAGATCGAGGTGAGCCGGACGGGCTGACCCCGCAGCTCCTCGCGCAGGCACTCGAACGCCCCGCGCAACGCCCACTTGCTGGCCGCGTAGGCAGACCAGTCGGGAAAGCCGCGCCGGGCGGCGATCGAGAGGATCGCGAACAGATGCCCTCCGTCCGCGGCACGGCGGCGGAGAAAGGCCCGGTAGAGATGGAGGGACCCGAGCAGGTTGGTGTCCAGCGATTCCCGCCACTGACCGTCGGTCAGGTCGACGAACGGGGCGACCCGCGCCACCCCGGCCGCCGGGACGACGATCGCCGGCGAGAGCGCCTGCGGCAGACTTTCGACGAGGGCGTCGACGATCCCGGCGTCCCGGACGTCGACGGCGACGACGCGCCCGTTGTCCCCCGCTTCGGCCAGGGTCGCCCGCAGCGGCTCCTCCCGCCGGCCGAGGAGGACCAGCGGATGTCCGCGGCGACCGAGCTCCACCGCGACGGCGCGGCCGATGCCCGATCCGGCTCCGCTGATCAGGGCGGGTCTGGTGATCCGGGAGGCGTGGGACAAAGGAAGGTCTTTCCGGGGAAGAAAGTTGGTCGGGACGCCGGGATTTGAACCCGGGACCCCCTGAACCCCATTCAGGTACGCTACCAGACTGCGCCACGTCCCGACCGAGTTGCTGCGGTCCTGCTTTTGCGGGGTTACTTCTCGAGGAGCTCCAGCGCGGAGCGCGCCGTCGCGAGGGCCTCTTCGATCCCTTTGCGGAGCTGTTCTATCCGCTCGACCGAAACGCTGTCAAGCGCCGCGTCCGGTTTCACGGCGGCCACCGCCGCCGCCGGCGCCTCCGGCTCCGAACCGGCCTCCGCCTCCTCCTCGAACAGCGACGCGGAACGGCCGGCCGTCGCGTCGAACGGCTCGGATTCGAGCTTCTTCTTGGCGCCGGCGATGGTGTAGCCCTCTTCGTAGAGGAGCTGCTTGATCCGCCGGACGAGCTCGACGTCGGTCTCGCTGTAGGTCCGCTGGCCGCCGGTCGACTGCTCTCCGGAAAGCGCCTGGAACTCGGTCTCCCAATAGCGCAGGACGTACGGCTGGATCTCGAGCGCGCGACAGAGGTCGGCGCTCCGCATGCCTTTCTTCGCTCCCATCGTCGCCACCGATTCTAGTTCCCGGACGCCGCGGCGTCGAGCCCCGAAGAGCGCGGCTCAGGCGCGGCGCGACCGGATGACCAGTCGGATCGGCACCCCACCGAGATCGAGCTCCTCGCGCAGCCGATTCTCGAGGTAGCGCCGGTAGGGGTGGCGCAACGGCAGCGCGCGGTTCGCGAACAGCATCATGGTGGGCGGCGACGAGGAGACCTGCGTCGCGTAGTAGAACTTCCAGGGGCGATGGTTCGCGGTCGGCGGCGAGTGCCCCTTGACCGCCCGTTCGATGAGACGGTTGAGCTCGGCGGTCTGGAGCCGGATCTGGAACCGGTCGCGGAGCTTGTCGATCTCCGGGAAGACCTGGTCGACCCCCCGCCCGCTCACCGCCGAGAGGTTGATCCGGGGCGGTCCGCAGAGAATCTCGTCGAGCCGGGGCCAGCTACGGTCGAGCTTCTCGCGTCCGCGCTCGTCGAGCAGATCCCACTTGTTTACCACGACGATCGCCGCGCGACCGGCCTGCCAGATCGCGCCGGCGATCGCCAGGTCGCCGGTGCCGATGCCCTGCGGCGCCTCGACCACGAGCAGAGCGAGCTCGGCCCTCTCGACCTGACGCTTGGCCATCAGCACGGCGAGATCCTCCGGTGCGCCGCTCACCTTGGCGCGGCGCCGGATCCCCGCCGTATCGACGAACAGGTAGCTCCTGCCGTCGCGCTCGATGATCGAGTCGATCGGATCGCGGGTCGTGCCGGCGACCGGCGAGACCAGAACCCGCTCCTCTCCCAGAATCCGGTTCACCAGCGACGACTTGCCGACGTTCGGGCGGCCGACGATCGCGATGCGCGGAATCTCCGGCGCGACACCGCCACCCTCGTCCGGCCGGACCAGGTGTGCCGCGAGTCGCTCGCGCAGCGCGTCGAAGCCCTGCCCGTGCTCGGCCGCGATGAGCAGCGGCTCGTCGAGTCCGAGCTCGAAGAACTCCCCCGCCGCCGCGGTCGCGCTCCGGCTCTCCGTCTTGTTCACCACCAGGACGATCGGCTTCCCGAGGGGACGGAGCTCCTCCACCACTTCGCGGTCGGCGCCGACGATCCCCTGGCGCCCGTCGACCACGAAAAGCAGGACATCGCTCTCGCGCACCGCGGCTCGGACCTGATCGTTGACTCCCAGCGTGTCGCCGTCGGCGACCAAGCCCCCCGTGTCGATCCAGCGCACGGGCCAGCCGGCCCGGAGATCCGCTACGGCGACGTTGCGGTCCCGGGTCACCCCGGGCTCGTCGTGGACGATCGCCTGGCGCTTTCCGACGAGGCGATTGAACAGGGTCGACTTGCCGACGTTCGGGCGGCCGACGATGGCGACGGTGGAAAGTTCGCTCACGACGTTGACACTCTCTCGACCCGATCCATACAATGGCGTCCGCGCGAAAGTGGCGGAATTGGTAGACGCGCAAGCCTCAGGAGCTTGTGGTCGCAAGGCCGTGGGGGTTCGAGTCCCCCCTTTCGCACCAAATTTCGACTCCGATCGATCGACATCAGGCGAGGATCAGCGAGCCACGGGCGACCTGCCCGGAGGCGTCGCGCAGCTCGCCGTCCACCTTGAGCAGTCCGCCGACGCGGGCCCGCAGCGTGACGCGCACTTCGAACCGGTCGCCGGCGAGCAGCGGTCTCTCCAACGTCAGGTCCTCGATCCCGGCCAGCCATCGTTCCCTCCCCCTCTCCGGATCCCTGCCGGCGAGCAGCCGGGCCGCCGCCTGCGCCAGGATCTCGGCACAGAACGGCAGGGGCAGCCTGCCACCGTCACGAAGCCAGAAGGAGTTCGTCGTCAGCTCGACCAGCGCCACGTCCGCCTCCTCCCGTTCGACCCAACGGAACGGGAAGGTGTGCGGCAGGTCCATCGGACTTCAGCTCGCGACGGGCGTGTCGCGTTTGGCAGCGACGAATTCCGCGATGCTGTTCACGGTCGCCAGGACCTGGGAACCGACCTGCTGGTCGTCGAGGGTGACGCCGAAGACCTGCTCGATTCCGAGCACCAGCTCGAGCGCGTCGATCGAGTCCAGCCCCAGGCCTTCGGGGCCGAAGAGCGGCTCGTCGTCACCGATGGACGCCGGCTCACGCTCCAGCTTCAGGCGTTCCACCAGCAGTTCCTTGATCTGTTCCTGCATCGAACTCATGGAGACTCCTCGAATCCTCGGGCGGCGCAGGTTATCACGCGCCCGCGGTCCGGTCTCTCAGGACGTCAGCAGGCCGCCGTCGACCCGCAACGTCTGGCCGGTGATGTAGGAGGCGTCGTCGGAGGCGAGGAAGTCGATCGCCGCGGCCACCTCCTGCGCCGTCCCGATCCGGCCCAGCGGAATCCCCGCCAGCGCCTCCTCCAGGCGCGCGGGCGGCATCCGCCCGAGAAGCTCTGTGTCGACGTATCCCGGCGCGACGGCATTGGCGGTCACGCCGAAAGTGGCGGACTCCTTCGCCACCGCCTTGAGGAAGGCGATCAATCCCCCTTTGGCGGCGCTGTAGTGCGTCTGACCGCGCTGTCCGGCGACGCCGCTGGCGCTCGAGACGCCCACGATCCGGCCCCATCTCCGGGTGAGCATCCCCTTGATCACGGCGCGGGTCAGCCGGTAGGCGGAGTGGAGATTCACCTCGAGGATCTCGGCCCAGTCGTCGTCCGCGAGAAAGGGCAGCAGGGCGTCCTTCGTCGTGCCGGCGTTGAGGACCAGGATGTCGATCGTGCCGAGATCCGCGCGCACCGCCTCGACGAGCGCGGCGATCTCTTCGGCCCGTCGCAGGTCCAGCGCATAGGCACGACCGCCGACTTCGCCGGCGAGGCTCTCCGCGGCGGCACTCTGGTGGAGGTAGGTCAGGGCGACCCGCACGCCGCGCGCCGCCAGCCGGCGGGCCGTCGCCGCGCCGATGCCGCCGCTCGCGCCGGTCACCAGCGCGACGTGCGCCTGCGGCTCGCCGGCGCTCAAGGTGCGACCGCCCCCGCTCGCCAGACGAGGCTCCCGTCGTCGGCGGCGGATGGAGCGACCACCGCTGCGGTGTCCAGGACCCGGCGCGGAACGACGATCTGTTCGGCGATCGGCGCCCAGGTCGTCGCCGCGAGGAGGCTGCGGAACCGGTCGACAAATCCACGCCGCCCGCAGTCGTGGAAGAAGCGCGCGAAGCCCGTGAACAGTCCCGGGCAGGGTCGATCGACGAGTTCCCAGGGGTGGACGACGAGGAGCGGCAGCGCGCCCCGGCGGCCGGCGCGCCGGATCGCGGAGAGGATCCAGCCCGGCGCCGCCGTGCGGCCGCACCAGCCACCCGCCGGCAGGCGCAACGGACCTCCCCAGGTCAGGGGTGGAACCTCGACCAGGCTCGCGCCGTTCCCCCAGCGCAGGCGGGTCGGTCGCTCGGGATTGCGCGACGACCCGGCGAGCGGAGAGGCGACCAGCGAGCTGTCGTAGGCGAACCCGGCTTCGGCGACCAGCCGCAGCCGCGGGTTCGTCGCGGTCCGGAGCGACCATTCCGGAGCCCGGAAACCGTGGACCGGGGCGCCGGTCAGGTCTTCGAGGCGGCGTTTCGAATCGCGGATCTGGCGCAGGAACTCGTCCGGCGCGAGCTCGTTCGCCCGCGTGTGGTGCCAGCCGTGGCAGGCGATTTCGTGCCCGGCAGTGACGAGCTCGCGCAGCCTACCGGCGATCCGGTCTGCCAGCTCTCCGAGCACGAAGAAGGTCGCCCGCGCCCGGCAGACCGCGAGCTCCTCCACCAGTCGCGGCAGGAGGATGTCGAGCTCGTCGGGGAGGCCCGGCCTCGGGCCGGGATCGTTGTACTCCGGAACCCAGCAGTTGTGGTACCACTCTTCGACGTCGACGCTCAGGGCGGGCACGAACGGCCCGTCGAGCGGATGCCGCTCAGGTGTCTTCGATCTTGAATTGGATGGCGGCAAGGGCGATCCGCAGAGTGTCGGCCAGCGGCCGGAAATGACTGGTTTCGTCATTATAGATAGTTCGCACCCGCACGTGACCGAGCCGGGTACCGAGCTTCGCGGCGCGGATCAGCATCTCGGTCTCGACCGCGTAGCCGTCGGAGCGCAGCGCCAGACGACGCGCGAGCCCGGCCGAGAGCAGCCGGAATCCGGACTGCGAGTCCTCGAGCTCGAAGCCGGTCATCCAGGTCAGGATGCGCGTCCCGATGTAGTTGGTCCAGTAGCGAGCCGGGGGGATCCGTTCGGGATCCTGCAGCCGGCAGCCGATGACCATGTCGTACTCCTCCCGGCGGGCCGCGGCGAGGAGGGCCGGCAGGTCCTCCGGATCGTGCTGTCCGTCGGCGTCGAGAAGGGCGACCCAGTCGGGGTCTCGCTCGAGTGCCAGCTCGAGCCCCCGGCGCAGCGCGAACCCCTTGCCACGATTCCGCTCCTGGATTTCGACCCGGGCGCCGGCCGCTCCGGCCCGGGCGGCCGTCTCGTCGCGGCTGCCATCGCTCACCACCACGACATCGCCCGCCACCGCGCACGCACCGGCGACCACCGCACCGACGGTGGCGGCGCAATCGTAGGCGGGAATCACCACGGAGAGTCGGGAATCAGGCACGCGCCCGGGGCTTATAACACACGCGCCACACCGCGGAACCTCTTGTGGGCGAGGCGATGCTTGTGACAATCTTCACGGGTGCCTCAGGCGTACGTCCCGGTCCTAGCCGCGCTCCTCACGGCCTTCGCGCTGGCCTGCCTTCTCATGGCCATTTCCTGGTTCGCGGGCCGTCGCACGGGCGGGCGGATCAAGACCTCGACCTACGAGTCCGGACTGCCGCTGCTCGATCGGTCGCGCAAGCGCCTCTCGATCGCCTTCTTCCTCATCGCCATCGATTTCGTGGTCTTCGACGTCGAAGCCGCGTTCCTCTTTCCCTGGGTGAGCACTCTGCGCGAGGGCTCCTGGCCGCTCTTCTGGGCGGTCATGGGGTTCCTGGCGCTGATCCTGGTCGGCTACGCCTACGTCTGGCGAAAGGGCGGCCTCGAAGTCGTCACGCGCGCCGTCTCCGCGACGAGCCGGGAGGCCTGAGGGTGGCTGACGAGAGTCCCGCGCCAGCGCAGAGCCTGCCGGAGCAGGTCATCCGCGAAATCCTCGCGCTGCGCCCTCTCTATCCCACGCTGGAAGCGCTGACGCTCCCGGCGCTGCACATCGCCCAGCGGGCCTCCGGCGGGTGGCTCCCGGAGTCGGCGATCGCCGGCGTCGCCGCCCTCCTCGAGCTGCCCGTCGCCCGGGTCGCCGGCGTCGTCTCGTTCTACGACATGTACCACGAGCGCCCGGTCGGCAGACACCGGATCCGCGTCTGCACGAATCTCTCCTGCCAGCTGCGCGGCGCACACGAGATCATGGAAGCGCTCGGCGAAGAGCTCGGGGTCGCGGAGGGCGAGATCAGCCCGGACGGTCGGTGCTCGTTCGTCCACTTCGAGTGCCTGGGATCCTGCGACACGGCTCCGATGATGATGGTCGACGACGACTACCACGAGAACCTGACGCCCGAGCGCGCCCGCCAGATCGCGAGGAACCTCCCGTGAGCGGCGTCGGCGAGAAAGTCCTGACCCGCAACGTCGGACGGCCCGAGGCGCTCACCGTCCGCGGCTACCGCGAGAGCGGTGGCTACGAAGCGCTCGCCAAGGCCCTCAAGATGCAGCCCGACGAGGTGATCGAGGAGGTCAAGAAGTCGGGCCTCCGTGGCCGCGGCGGCGCCGGATTCCCCTGCGGCATGAAGTGGTCGTTCGTGCCGAAGTCGAACGACAAGCCGAAGTACATCGTCTGCAATGCGGACGAATCGGAGCCCGGGACGTTCAAGGACCGGCTGCTCATGGAGCACGACCCGCATCAGCTTCTCGAAGGCTGCATCATCGCCGGCTGGGCGGTCGGCGCGAACACGACCTACATCTACATCCGCGGCGAGTACACGAAGGCGGCGTCGATCCTCGAGCGCGCCGTCCGCGACGCCTACGACAGCGGCATTCTCGGATCGAGCGTGCTCGGTACTCCGTTCCGTCACGACATCGTGGTCCACCGGGGCGCGGGCGCCTACATCTGCGGCGAAGAGACCGGAATGCTCGAGTCGCTCGAAGGGAAGCGCGGCCAGCCCCGCGTCAAGCCGCCGTTCCCGGCCGTCGTCGGGGCTTTCGGCTGCCCCACCGTGATCAACAACGTCGAGACGCTCTGCTGTGCGACGCACATCCTCCTGCGTGGCGCCGACTGGTTCAAGTCGATCGGCACCGACGAGCGCAACACGGGACCGAAGCTCTACGCGATCTCCGGTCACGTCGAGCGGCCCGGAACCTACGAATATCCGCTCGGTGTCACCTTCCAGCAGCTGCTCGACGGCTGCGGCGGAATGTACAAGGGGCGCGCGCTCCAGGCGTTCATCCCGGGGGGAGCGTCGGCGCCGATGATGACCGCCGCCGATCGCGAGATCCGCATGGATTTCGACACCCTCGCCAAGGCGGGCAGCATGCTCGGCTCGGCCGCGGTCATCGTCATCGACGAGACCGCGTGCATCGTGCGATCGACCCTGCGCCTCGCAAAGTTCTTCGCCCACGAATCGTGCGGGCAGTGCACGCCCTGCCGCGAAGGGACCCGCTGGATGGAGATCATCCTCCATCGCATCGAGAGCGGGCACGGCAGCGAGGCCGATCTCGACCTGCTCGCCCGCGTCGTACCCAACGTCGGCGGAATCTCCCTCTGCGCGCTCGGCGATGCGGCGCAGGGTCCGGTCAAATCGCTCGTCCAGAAGTTCGGGGACGAGATCCGTACCAACCTCCGGGAGAAGCGCTACCCTCTCCCCGAAGTCCGATTCTTCGGCGAAGGAGCCGTAGCCTGATGCCGACCGTCACGATCGACGGACGCACCGTCGAAGTTCCTGCCGGCACCAATCTCGTCGAAGCGGGATTGAAGGTCGGCGTCCAGATCCCCCACTACTGCTACCACCCCCGCCTCTCGGTCGTCGGCCAGTGCCGCATGTGCATGGTCGAGATCGAAGGGATGGGCAAGCTCCAGGCGGCCTGCTCGACCCAGGTGATGAAGGACGGGATGGTCGTCAAGACCACCTCCGCTCCGGCCGAAGAGGCGCAGCGGGCGATCATGGAATTCCTCCTCATCAACCACCCGCTCGACTGCCCGATCTGCGATCAGGCCGGCGAATGCGGACTGCAGGACTACTCCTACAAGCACGGACAGGCGTTCTCGCGCTTCCGCTTCGAGGAGAAGCGGACCTACCCCGAGAAGGAGCGCATCCCGCTCGGCCCGACGGTTCTCCTGAACATGAACCGCTGCATCCAGTGCACGCGCTGCGTCCGCTTCACCGAGGAGGTTTCGAAGACCGGCGAGCTCGGGTTCTTCGAGCGCGGCGCCGATGCCGAGATCGGAACGTTCCCGGGGAAACCGCTCGACAATCCGCTCTCCACCTGCGTCGTCGACATCTGCCCGGTCGGAGCGCTGACCTCGACCCGCTTCCGCTTCACCGAGCGCGTCTGGAATCTCGCCAAGAAGCCTTCGATCTGCACCGGATGCGACGCCGGATGCAACATCACGGTCGAGCACCGCCGCGGGTCGATCAAGCGTCTCAAGCCGCGGCACAATCCGCAGGTCAACGATTACTGGATGTGCGATCACGGCCGTGGCTCGCACGAACGCTACGCTTCGCTCCCCCGGCTGACGGTACCGATGGTCCGCCGGCAGCTCGCCAGCGGCGAGACCGAGCTCGTGGCGGCGGCCTGGAAGGAGGCCGTGGGCGCGGTTTCGGCGGCGTTCCGTTCGCGCCGCGCCGAAGGTGCGCTGACCTTCCTCGGCTCCGGCTTCCTGTCGACCGAAGAGGCGTTCCTCGCCAGCCGTCTCGCCCGTCTCGTCGATTCGCCGCATCAGTCGATCTGGGTCGACAGCGGCGTGCCGCGACACATCCCGAATCCCCAGGGGGGAGTCACCGGACGCGACGCGGCGCCGAACCGCCGCGGTGCGGAGCTCGCGGGACTCGTCCCGGGCCCGGGCGCCATCGACGCGGAAGGCCTCCTCCTCGAGCACGAGGCCGCCAAGTGCGGTGTCCTGTTCGTCCTCGACAGCGATTTCGGCCGCGCCGCCTCGGACCCGAAGGTCGTCGAACGCCTGCGTCAGGCGAAGTTCCTCGTCGTCATGGGCTGGGCCGACACACCGCTCGCCCGCGTCGCCGACGTGGTCCTGCCGACCGCGACTCCGGTGGAGCGCGACGGCACGTTCGTCAACGTCGACTGGCGGGTGCAGCGCTTCGTCAGCGCCTTCCCCGCACCGGCCCAGGTCCGCCCGGCACTCGAAGTTCTCGCCGACCTCCTGTCCCGGATCGAGCCGCAGTGGTCGACCGTGACCGCCGCCTCGGTCTTCGATCTCATGAGCGAGGACCTCGACGAGTTCGAGGGGATGCGCTTCTCGACCATTCCACCCTACGGTGCGCCCCTCGCGCGCGCCGGCGCCGCCGGCGGGGAAGCCTGAGGCCCGGACCGTGACTGCGACCGTCGTCACCGCCGCCGCCCTGATGGGGGTCTGGCTGTTCTCGCTGATCAACGTGACACCGATCATGCTCTGGCTCGAGCGTCGCGCTCCGGCGTACATGCAGGACCGCCTCGGACCCAACCGGCTCGGACCGCTGGGGCTCTTCCAGGCGATCGCCGACGTTCTCAAGTTCATCTTCAAGGAGGACGTGAATCCGGCGGGAGCCGATCGCACTCTGTTCATGCTGGCGCCGACCATCGGCTTCGTCGCCTCCCTGTTGACCTATCTCGTCATCCCGTTCGGCCCGGTCGTCGAGGTCGCCGGGCACTCCTTCCCGCTCGTCGTCATCGACACCGACAACGGCATGCTGCTTTTCCTCGCCCTCGCCAGCCTCGGCGTCTACGGGCTGGTGCTCGCGGGGTACAGCTCGAACAACAAGTGGTCGCTCATGGGCGGCATCCGCGCTTCGGCGCAGATGATCAGCTACGAGCTGGCGCTCTCGCTCTCGGTGCTGGCCGCCCTCATCCCGGCAGGCTCGCTCAACCTCTCCCGCGTCGTCGAGCAGCAGATCGGCCATCAGCTGCTCGGGCCCGTCCCCGCCTGGGGGGTCTTCGTGCAGCCGCTCGGCTTCCTCGTCTTCCTGGTTTCGGCGTTCGCCGAGACCAACCGCCTGCCGTTCGACCTTCCGGAAGCCGAATCGGAGCTCGTGGCCGGGTACCACACCGAGTACGGCGGCCTGCGCATGGCACTCTTCTACATGGGCGAATACCAGTCGATGGCGATCCTCTCCGCGCTCGGCGCGACCCTCTACTTCGGTGGCTGGTCGATTCCGTTCGTCGAGTTGTCGACGGTCGGCGCGTGGATTGCCGGTCTGCCCTGGATCGGTCCGCTCCTCGGAGCCGGTCTGGCGACGGCGATCGCCGGCTTCACGGTCCTGATGATCAAGACCTATACCCTGCTCTTCTTTTTCATCTGGGTGCGATGGACCTTCCCGCGCTTCCGCTACGACCAGCTGATGCGCCTCGGGTGGAAGGTCCTGCTGCCCCTCGCGCTGGTCAACTTCGTGGCGATCGCCGCGCTCGCCGTGGCGGGGAAGATCTGATGGAGCTCGCGATCTTCCTCCTGCTCGGAGGGCTGGCGCTGATCTCGGCCTTCGTCGTCGTCTTCCACCGCAATCCGGTGAGCGCGACGATGAGCCTCGTCGTCACCCTGGTCGCCACCGCCGGTCTGTTCCTGATGCTCGGATCGCCGTTCCTCGCCGCGCTCCAGATCCTGCTCTACACCGGCGCGATCCTGGTCCTGTTCCTCTTCGTGATCATGCTGCTCAACGTCCAGCGCGAGCGCTCAGTCCACGCCAGCATCACCGGGATCACCGCCGGCGCGGCCCTCTGCGCCGCGATCTTCGCCGGCGCCGCGATCCGCCTCTTCTGGGCCGGATACGCCGACGCCGCGACTCCGCCCCTCGATCCGGAGGCTTTCTCGCTCCACGCCGTCGCGACCGAGCTCTTCAGCCGCTATCTCCTGCCGTTCGAGATGATCGGTCTGCTGCTCCTCGTCGCCGTGGTCGCTGCCAGCTGGATCGCGCGACGCCCGGCGCCCGGCGAACCCGGAGCCGACTCGTGAGCGTGCCGATCCTCTGGTACCTGGTGCTCGCCGCGGTGCTGTTCGCGATCGGCGCGTTCGGCGCCCTCTCGCGCCGCAGCGGCATCGCCGTCTTCCTCTCGATCGAGCTCATGCTCAACGCCGCGAACCTGACGCTGGTCGCCTACTCGCGCCTGCTCGGCGATCGCGCCGGTCAGATGCTGGTCTTCTTCGCGCTCGCCGTGGCCGCCGCCGAAGCGGCCGTCGGTCTGGCTCTGTTCATCGGCATCTACCGGCTGCGCCGCACCATCGACGTCGGCCGGATGAACCTCCTGCGATGGTGACGCGATGACCTTCCTGCCCTACCTCTGGCTCGTTCCGGCGCTGCCCCTGCTGGGTGCGGCGCTCAATGGGCTCCTGGTGCGGAACCGGCAGAAGGGGCTCGCCACGGCGGTCGGCATCGGTGCCCCGGGTCTCTCGCTGATCGTCGCCCTCGGCTGTCTCTGGGAGTTCCTGCATCGCCCCGGGCACGAGCCGTTCGAGCTCCTGCTCTATCCCTGGACCGCCGGAGACCTGCGGATCGACATCGCCTTTCTGCTCGATCCGCTGTCCGCGGTCATGCTCTTCGTCGTCACCTTCGTCGGCTTCTGGATCCACGTCTACTCCGTGGGCTACATGGGACACGAGGAGGGGTACCGGCGCTACTTCGCCTACCTCAACCTGTTCATGGGGGCGATGCTCCTGCTCGTGCTCGGCAGCAACTACCTGGTGATGTTCGTCGGCTGGGAGGGGGTCGGTCTCTGTTCTTACCTGCTGATCGGCTTCTATTTCGATCAGGACGTTCCGCCCAAGGCCGGCCGCAAGGCATTCGTGGTCAACCGGATCGGCGACTTCGCCTTCCTCCTCGGTCTGTTCGCCCTGTTCGCCAACTTCGGCACGCTCGACTACGGCGACCTGCAGACCGCCGTGCTCGCCAATCTCGCGCTGGCCAAGGCGCCCTACGTCCTGGGTCTTTCGCTCGCCGGATTCGTCGCCCTCTGCCTCTTCGTCGGCGCCATGGGCAAGAGCGCCCAGATCCCGCTCTACGTCTGGCTACCCGATGCCATGGCCGGCCCGACCCCGGTCTCCGCACTGATCCACGCCGCCACCATGGTGACGGCGGGCGTCTACATGGTCGCGCGCACCAACCTGATCTACCAGCTCGCGCCGGGAATCCTGCAGTTCGTGGCCATCATCGGCGCTGCGACCGCGATCTTCGCGGCGACCATCGGACTGGCACAGAACGACATCAAGAAGGTCCTCGCCTACTCCACCGTCTCGCAGCTCGGCTACATGTTCCTCGCCGCCGGCGTCGGGGCGTACACCGCGGCGATCTTCCACCTCGTGACCCACGCCTTCTTCAAGGCGCTCCTCTTCCTCGGCTCCGGCTCGGTGATCCACGGCATGAGCGGCGAGCAGGACATGCGCCTGATGGGCGGTCTGCGAAAGCAGATGCCGACGACCTACCGCACGTTCGTCATCGGCGCGGTCGCCATCGCCGGAATCCCGCCGTTGGCGGGCTTCTTCAGCAAGGACGAGATCCTCGCCTCCACCTTCGCGGGTGGTCACTACATTCTCTGGGCCGTCGGTCTCGTCACCGCCGGTCTCACCGCCTGCTACATGTTCCGCGCCGTGTTCATGACGTTCCACGGCAGCTTCCGCGGGACCGAGGAGCAGAAGCACCATCTCCACGAGTCGCCCGCTTCCATGACCGTGCCCCTCGTCATCCTCTCCGTCGGAGCGGTGGTCGCCGGCTGGATCGGCATCCCGGCGGGCATGTGGGAGCTCTTCGGCGCGGCCGACCGGAATCTCTTCCACCACTTCCTCGCACCGGTGATCGTCGAGATCCCGGGACACGAGGCGGCCGAGCATGCCCTCTCCCACTCCACCGAGATCGCGCTGATCCTCGGCTCCATCGCCGTCGCGATCGCCGGCATCCTGATCGCCCGTCGCGCCTGGGGCGGCGAACGCGGCGTCCAGGCGGACGAGGCGATGGCGCGCAGGGCTCCCGCCGTCCGGCGCCTGCTCGAGAACAAGTACTACGTCGACGAGCTCTATGACCGAATCGTCGTCAAGCCGCTGGGTTCCCTGGCGCGATTCTGCTGGAAGGTCGTCGACACCGTGATCATCGACGGCGGACTGCACGTCGTCGCCTTCCTCACCGAGCTCGCGGGCGACCTCGGTCGGTTCACGACGACGGGGAACGTCCGGCAGTACGGGCTCTACTTCTTCGCCGGCGCGCTCGCGCTCTTCTGGTGGATGATCTTCTGATGTCGTCCGGCTTCCTCGATCTCCTGCTGGGCGACACGATCACCCGCTTCGTCTTCTTCCCGACGATCGCCGCCCTGCCCCTGCTCCTGATGCGCCGTGCCGGCGGCCGGGCGGTCAAGCTGTACACGCTCGCTGCGACCCTCGTCGAATTCGCCCTGATCGCGCTCTATGCGGTGAACCACTGGAGCGCGGCGGGAATGGTGACCCGCGACGCGACGATCCGCTGGATCGAGCTCCCGTCGCTCACCGTGCTGTACGAGGTCGGACTCGACGGCATCTCCCTGCCGCTGGTCCTCCTGACCGGATTCCTGATGCCGATCGTGATCCTCGGATCGTGGCGCGGGATCACCCGGAACTGGGCCGGCTACGCGGGCTCGATGCTGCTTCTGACGACCGGAATGCTCGGCGCGCTGGTCAGCCTCGACCTCCTCGTCTTCTACGTCTTCTGGGAAGTGATGCTGATCCCGATGTACATGATCATCGGGATCTGGGGCGGCGAGCGCCGGATCTACGCGGCGGTCAAGTTCTTCCTCTTCACCATGGCGGGCAGCCTGCTGATGCTGCTCGGGATCCTCTGGATGGCCTGGTCCTACGGCGAGATGACCGGCGTCTGGAGCTTCCGCTACGAGGACCTCCTGCAGCTCGACTTCCCGCTCCAGCAGCAGATCTGGCTCTTCGTCGCCTTCGCCCTCGCGTTCGCCATCAAGGTGCCGATGTTCCCGTTCCACACCTGGCTTCCGGACGCGCACGTCGAGGCTCCGACGGGCGGCTCGATCATCCTCGCCGGTGTGCTCCTGAAGCTCGGCACCTACGGCTTCCTCCGCTTCGCGATCCCGTTCTTCCCCCAGGCCTCCACGAGGCTGGCGCCATGGGCCGTGGGCCTCGCCGTCGTCGGCGTGATCTACGGTGCGCTCGTCGCATGGGCCCAGCTCGACATGAAGAAGCTCGTGGCCTACTCCTCGATCGCCCACCTCGGCTTCGTCATGCTCGGCCTCTTCGCCTGGGACCTCGTTGCCTGGCAGGGGGCGCTTCTCCAGATGGTCAACCACGGCCTCTCCACCGGCGCGCTCTTCCTGCTCGTCGGCATGCTCTACGACCGACGGCACACCAAGAAGTTCGACGAGTTCGGCGGCCTCGCCAGGGTCATCCCCTGGTTCTCCCTGGCTCTCGTCTTCGCGACGCTCGCGTCGGTCGGCCTGCCCGCGCTCAACGGCTTCGTCGGTGAGTTCATGATCCTCGTCGGCTCCTGGCGCGGCGGACTCCACTGGCCGACCGCGATCGCGACCTTCGGCGTGGTGCTGGCCGCGGTCTATCTCCTCAAGATGCTCCAGGAGACGCTCTGGGGTCCGGTCACCAAGGAGGAGAACCAGGGGCTGTCCGACCTCTCCCTGCGCGAGGTCCTGGCCGTCGTTCCGCTGTGCATCATGATGCTGTGGATCGGCGTCTCACCCGACCGCTTCCTCGAACCGAGCCGCCCGGCCCTCACTCGCGTGCTCACCGAGTTCACCGCCCACCGCTCCCGGACGACTCCGGATCGGCTCGTGCTCCGGCCGCTGGTGCCGCCGAGCGCGGACCCGGTCACCTTCGAGGCGGGTACCCAGGCCGGCGGAGGGAACACCACTCCATGAACCCGATCTTCGATCTCCCGCGTGCCGACTGGATGTCGATCTCTCCGGAGATCCTCCTCGCCGCCGCCGGCTCGCTGATCCTCCTCCTGGAAGCGTTCGTTCCCGCGCTCCGTCGCTTCTTCATCGCGCTCTCCCTGGCGGCGGTGGTCGGTGCCGGCTACCTGATGCTCGGCCTGCCTTCGGGCCCGTCGTTCCACGGCCTGATCGAGGCGACGCCGATCACGATGGCGTTCGCGCTCGCCATCCTCCTCGCCACGGCGATCGGTCTGCTGGCCTCGCAGGGCTACCTGATCCGGGAGCGTCTCCTCTCGGGCGAGTACCCGGCGATGCTCCTCTGGTGCGCCGCGGGTCTCCTCCTCCTGGTTCGTGGTGTCGAGCTCCTCACGATCTTCGTCAGTCTCGAGCTCCTCTCGGTATCGCTCTACGGTCTCGCGGCGTACCACCGCCGCGAGGCGGTCTCGGCCGAGGCGGCGATCAAGTACTTCCTGATGGGCGCCTTCGTCAGCTCGTTCATCCTCTACGGCTCGGCCCTCGTCTACGGCGAGACCGGGACGACCTTCCTCGACCAGGTCTCCGAGCGCCTGGCCACCGGTCACGGATCGGCCGGACTCGTTCTGATGGGTTTCCTGCTCCTGATCTCCGGGTTCGGATTCAAGCTGGGACTCGTCCCGTTCCACGCCTGGGCACCGGACGCCTACCAGGGCGCTCCTTCGCCGTTCGTCGCCTTCCTCTCGGTGGCACCGAAGGCCGCCGCCGCAGTCGTCATGACGCGACTAGTCACCCTGGTGGCCCTCTCGCCGACCGCCGGCGACTGGTCGGGCTTCATCAGCGTCCTGGCGATCGCCTCGATGCTGATCGGGAACCTCTGTGCCCTGGCCCAGCGCGACATCAAGCGGATGCTGGCCTACTCGGGGATCGCCCACATGGGATATCTCCTGATCCCCCTGGCCTCGCCCGGCCCGGCGGCCTGGCGGCCGATCCTGGTCTATCTCTTCGCCTACATCCTGATGAACGGAGGCGCCTTCGCCTTGGTGGCCATGCTCTATCCGAAGCCGGGCGAGCAGCACGCCATCACCGCGCTTTCGGGCTGGGGAAGCCGCTTCCCGCTCCTTGCGGCGTGCCTGGCGGTCTGCATGCTCTCGCTCGGCGGAATTCCGCCGACGGCCGGATTCATCGGCAAGTACCTGATCTTCCTGCACGCCATCCAGCACGGTGACCTGACCCTCGCTCTGGTCGGCATTCTCGCCAGCCTGATCGGCATCGTCTTCTACCTGCGCGTGATCTACATGCTCTACATGCGTGAAGAGATCGCAGCACCGGTAGGCCTCCATCTCGATCTCTCGGGCCGCTCCGCAGCCCTGCTGTCGGCCGTCGGAGTGCTCGTTCTCGGCCTCTTCCCGGGACCGTTCCTCGACTGGGTGGAGTCGATCGTCTCCGGCTTCTGAAGCGACCGGGCAAGCGGACCGACCGCTCGCCCCCGGAATCGAATCCCCTTGCGCTGAGACCGCTGTGACCAGAAACGACCCCCGCTCTCCCGGCGATCCGGTCTCCCCGGTCTCGGTCAACCGTCTGTCGCTCTACCTCCGCAGCCTCCACCAGCTCCGCTCGGTCGGAATCGAGCGCGTCTCTTCGGCCGCCCTGGCCGGTTTCTGCCGTCTCTCGGCGGCGCAGGTGCGCAAAGACCTCTCGGCCTTCGGCGGCTTCGGCACCCGCGGCGTCGGCTACGACATCGAGCCCCTGGCGCGCCACCTGGTCCGCGTGCTGCGACTCGACCGTCTCCACCGGCTCGTGATCTTCGGCATGGGCAACATCGGTACGGCGCTCGCGCGGTACCCACCGTTCAACGATGGCAGCTTCCGGGTGGTGGCGGGGTTCGACGCCGATCCGCGGAAGATCGGTACCCGGGTCGCCGAGGTTCCGGTCCACTCGCCCGTGGATCTGCCCCGGGTCGTGAAACGCAGCCGCGCCTCCATGGCGGTCCTCGCCGTGCCCGTCGAGGCCGCGGCGACCGGGTACGAGGCGCTGGTCGGCGCGGGGATCCGGGCGATCCTCAACTTCGCACCGATCGTCCTGCCGACCGCTCCCGGTTGCCGGGTCAAGAACGTCGATCTCCGTACCCATCTCGAAGAGCTCGCCTTCTTCGGCGCCCCGGACGACCGGGACTAGCGGAGCCCTCCACCGGCGCCCCCGGACGGCCGGTGTAGAATCGGTGCCGGAGGTCCCCCATGACGAACCGACCCCTTCCTGCAGCCGCGGAACGCGGATTCACGCTCATCGAAGCCCTCATCACCGTCGCGGTCATCGGGATCCTGATCCTCATCACCATCCCGACCATGCTGGGAATGCTCAACCGGATGCAGCTCACCGGGGTCAGTCGCGAGACCGCGACCCTGATGCAGGTCGCACGGCTCGAGGCAATCAAGATGTCGGCGCCGGTGGAGGTACGCTACGACTCGACGCAGAACCGGCTGATCGCCTTCCTCGATTTCGATCGCGACGGCAACCGCAACGGCGCGGATCGCCTCCTCAGCGCCGAGGTCCGGCTGCCGCGCCGTGTCCAGTTCCGGGGGCCCGGAGATGCCGCGCCCAACGGCGCCAACGCCGTTGACGGCTGGGACGATGCCCCCGCAAAACCCGGTCCGACCTTCCTGCCCGACGGTTCGGTCGACCGCGTCGGAGCGTTCCGGTTCATGGACGGCGCCGGGCAGATCATCGAGGTCCGGGTCGAGACCCCGGCGACCGGACGGATCGCGATGAAGAAGTGGGACAGCGTCCTGTCGAAGTTCTACGCCCAGAAGGAAGAGAATCGGGAGTGGATCTGGTTCGACAGCGGCACCCGCCCGATCTCCTGATCCCGAGCTTTCGCAGCGGCCCGTCCGGACGGCTCAGCCCCTGGCGTAGAAGCTGAGCGCCGACTCCCCGTAGCGCCGGGTCTCGACCCGGACGAGACGGGTCGTCTCCGCCGGCGGACGACTACGGGCGTCGTGCTCGACCGCGATCCGACCGTCCGGTGCGAGCACCGAGGCGCACGGTTCGAGCAGTCCGGCATCGACCTCGTGGCGATACGGCGGATCGACGAAGACGAGATCGAACGTCGTGCCGGCCGCGCTCCCGGCGACGAGGGCGGACTCGGCGGTCTCCACCCGGAGTCGCCATGCGGACGGCGGAAGCAGCTGCAGATTCCGCTTCAACACGCCGGCGACCTGGCGCCGCATCTCGACGAAGGTTGCGTGCAGCGCGCCACGGCTCACCGCCTCGATCCCGACCGCGCCGCTGCCGGCGAAGAGGTCCAGGAAGGTGGTACCGTCGAGGGCCTCTCCCCAGATCGAGAAGAGCGCCTCCTTGATCTTGCCCTCGCTCGGACGGATCCCAGCCGGCACCTCCAGCCGGCGCCCGCGCAGCTCTCCCGCACCGATCCGCAGTCCGGCCGGCTTCACGGCCCGGACCGTTCGAGCCGGTCGAAGAGACTCCGCAGATCGGACTTCGCGATGTAGATCGTCAACGGGTCCACGACCCCGCGCAGCTCGACTCCTTCGCCGACCACGGTGAATCCGACGACCTCGAACGCCACTCCGTCGCGTCGCAGGAGAACGTCGCCGCGCCGGGGTGTGTAGTCGGCCGGGAGGGTCGACGTCTCGGCGCGCTCGGAGACGATCCCCGCCAGCTCGTCCACGAGGCGGAGGAAGGAGGCGAAGGCGAGCTGGTGGGTGTCGAGCCGTCCGTACCGGAAGCTGCGCCTGCCGCCGTCGGAGAACCCGACCTCGAGATCGCAGCGCTCCACCCACTCCCCGGACACGCCCGAGGGGGGGCTTCGCCGCTCTCCCGGATCGGACGCGTCGAGCCGGCGCCGGAACGCCTCGAGCTCGTCACGTCCGAGCTCGGCGAGGCGCATCGAGCTCTCCTCGCCGCGCCACTCCCGGAGCCGGATTGTGCCGTTGGCGAACAGGGTCAGCTCGTTCCGCCCCAGCTCCGTCGAACAGTCGCGGCGGACGACCTCGTCCGTTCGCTCGTCGGACCACGACCGCCCGGGGGCCAGGAGCACGAGCAGGACGACCGCACCCGTCAGCGAGCGTACGCTCATCGGCCCGCCTCGGCCAGGCGCTCCAGTGCGAAGGCGAGCTCGTCCGACGGTCCGATCTCGGCGTCGAGCCGGGCCGCGCGGGTCGCGGCCAGTGCCGCGCCGATGTGCGGACCGGGACTCGCGCCGCCCCGCAGGAGCTCGTCGCCTCCGATCGTGAGGCGAAACGGACGCAGCCTGGCAAGTTCCATCTCCACACAGGGAGCGAGACGGGGCGTCGTGCCCGCGAGCCAGGCGAGCTGGATCGGGTGCAGGGCGGAGAGAACCCGGTGGACCTCGCTCGGGCGCGTCTCCGGCGAGAGCTGCCGGGCGTCGGCCATCTCGATCGATCCTGTTCGGAGTCTCGCGATCTCGGCCGGCGGCAGCTCGAGGCGCGCGACGAGCCCGGCTCCGGCCGTCGAGTCGGACCCCCCACCGATGCCCAGGAGGGCGAGCAGGTAGACGTCACGCCCGCCCGCCGGCTGGTCCGGAAAGGTCGCGAGCGCGCGGACCGCCCGGCGGAGCGCCTCGCGGTTCTCTTCGTCCCAGCGCAGACCCGGTGCGAGCGCCGCGAGCAGGCCGAGTCCGGCGGCGATGTCAAGTGCGCAGATCACCGATTCCGGATCGTCCAGAAGGCGCTCGAGGACGTCGTCGAGACGCCCGGCACTCAGACGATCGAGGCCACCGCGCGCGATCTCGCCGCGCAGCGCGGACTCGGTTCCCGCTTCCAACCCGAAGTCGAGGCGGGCAGCGAAGTCGACTGCCCGGACGATCCGGGTCGGATCGTCTTCGAACGACCGCGCGTGCAGGATCCGCAGGACGCGGGCAGCGAGATCGGCACGGCCACCTGCTGGATCCAGCAGGCGCCAGGGCTCGGGAGGGTGGATCGGCAGGGCCATGGCGTTGACGCTGAAGTCCCGCCGGACGAGATCCTCGTGGATCGTGGCCGGTCGGATCACCGGGAGAGATGCCGGCAGCGGATACTCCTCGCTCCGCGCCCGCGCCAGGTCGACGCGCAGCGAGCTCCACTCGAGCCGGGCGGTTTCGAATCGGGACCGCGCGACCACGCGTGCGCCGCTGAGCCCGGAGAACTGCTCGAGGAACGGCTCGAGCGGCCCCTCGACGACGAGGTCGAGGTCGACCGACACAACTCCCCGCAGGAGGTCACGGACTCCTCCTCCGGCCCACCATACCGCGGTTCCACAGGAGGAGCCGGCCTGTCGAGCGACGTCGAGCGGCGCCAGGACGTCGCCCCGGGGCCGCGGAATCGGTTCGATCGGGGAACCGGCCACGTGGTGCCCTGGTCAGACTCCCAGCCGGACGACCGAGCCGGCGCCGACGATCGCCTCGATGGCACGCAGGACCTCCGGTGTCGGATCGATCCGGAACCGCGCTTCGGGTGCGATGCGGACGCTCGTTCCGTCGACCTGCAACTCGAGCTCCACGGCCGACTCTCCCGGGTGATCGGTCAGCAGGTCGCGAAGTTCCAGCATCCGTGGCGTCGCGAGCTCCGCCGACAGCGCCACGCGGACCCCGGTCACCAGCTTCTCGATCGCCTTCTCGAGCGGGACGATCTCGTCGACCGTCATCTCCATCTCCGACCCGCGCTCCCGCACCTGCCCCCGCACCAGCACGATCGCGTCCTCGACGAGCAGCGAGTCGAAGCGCTGCAACTTGTCCGCGAACAGGGTCGCCTGGATGCCGCCGGTGAGATCTTCCAGTACGAACCGACCCATCACACGGCCCGCGTTGGCTCCGCTCTTGATCTTGATGCGCGAGATCCGGGTGATGATGCCGCCGACCACGGCTTCGCCGTTGGCCTCCTCACCGGCGTTGCGGAGGTCGGCGGTGGTGCGCGTCGCGAGCCGTCCGATCTGCTCCTCGAACTCGGTCAGCGGATTCCCCGAGAGATAGAACCCCAGGGCCTCCTTTTCCGCCCGCAAGCGCTCGGCTTCGCTCCAGGTGTCTTCTTCCCTGTCGGACGTTGCCGGAGCGAGAGGCGCACCACCGAACAGGTTGTGCTGCCCCTCCTCGATCTCCCGCCGGCGGCGCTGCGCGGCCTCGACGTACGATCCGAGGGAAGCGACCAGAGCCGACCGGGGAACTCCGAAACCGTCGAATGCGCCCGACTTCACCAGCGAGTCGAGGACTTTCTGATTCATCGCCTGCGGATCGACCTCGGCGAAGAACGCAGCCACGCTCGGGAACTTCCCGACCCGGCGACGGGCGGCGAGGATCGCTTCGCCCGCCGACTCACCCACTCCCTTGATCGCGCCCAGTCCGTAGCGGATCGCATCGTCTCCGGCGGCCGTGAAGTACCACTCGCTGGAGTTGACGTCCGGAGCCACTACCCGGATGTTCATGTCCCGCGCCTCCGAGACGTACTTGACGACCTCGTCCGTGACGTTCATCTCGCTCGACAGCATCGCCGCCATGAACTCGACCGGATGATGCACCTTGAGGTAGGCGGTCTTGTAGGCGAGCATCGCGTAGGCGACGCTGTGGCTCTTGTTGAAGCCGTAGCCGGCGAACGGTTCGATGTACTCCCAGAGCTCCTCCGCCTTGCGTTTCGCCGTGCCCCGTGCCGCCGCCCCTTCGACGAACTTCTCGCGTTGCTTCGCCATGGCGACGGGATCCTTCTTGCCCATCGCCTTGCGCAGGACGTCGGCTTCGCCCATGGTGAATCCGGCGACGGCGACCGCGATCTGCATCACCTGTTCCTGGTAGGCGATGACCCCGTAGGTTTCCTCCAGGATGCTCTGTGTCTCCGGCAGGATGTAGTGCACCTTCTTTCGCCCGAGCTTGCGCTGGATGAACTCGTCGACCATGCCGACCGAGAGAGCACCGGGTCGGTAGAGGGCGTTGAACGCCGCGAGATCCTCGAATTTCGACGGTTGTGCCCGCCGCAGCATGTCTTTCATGCCGCTCGATTCGAACTGGAAGATGCCGTTCGTGCGACCGTCGCAGAACAGCTTCAAGACCTCCGGATCGTCCAGCGGGACCGAGTCGAGATCGAGCTCGACGCCGCGATGCGCGAGGGCGCGCAGCGTGTCGTCGACCACGGTGACGGTCTTCAGGCCGAGGAAGTCCATCTTCAGCAGCCCGAGGCGCTCTACCGCCTTCATGTCCCATTGGGTCGTCACTTCGTCGCGACTCGTCTTGTAGAGCGGAACCAGCTCGTCGATCGGACAGGGGGCGATGACGACGCCGGCGGCGTGCACCGAAGCGTGGCGCGTCAGGCCCTCGAGGCGACCGCCGACCTCCACCACCCTGCGGATCTCCGGGTCGCTCCTCACCTCTGCCGCGAGGCTGTCGACGCTCTTCGCCGCTTCGGCGAGCGAGCGCGTCATGTCCGGAAGCATCTTCGCGACCCGGTCCATCTTCGCGAACGGCAGCCCCATCACCCGGCCCACGTCGCGGAGGGCTCCCTTCGCCGCGAGCGTCCCGAAAGTGATGATCTGGGCCACCCGGTCACGGCCGAACTTCTCGTTGACGTACTGGATCACCTCACCGCGGCGACGCATGCAGAAGTCGATGTCGATGTCGGGGAGGCTGACCCGTTCCGGGTTCAGGAAGCGCTCGAACAGCAGGTCGTAGCGCATCGGATCGATGTCCGTGATGCGCAGCGCGTAGGAAACCAGCGAACCGGCGGCCGATCCTCTTCCCGGGCCCACCGGAATGCGGCCATCGCGGGCATAGCGGATGAAATCCCAGACGATCAGGAAGTAGCCGGGGAAGCCCATGCGCTGGATCACGGCGATCTCGAACCGCAGCCGCTCGCGGTACTGCTCCGGTGTAAAGCGCGCGTCGAGCCGACCCTTCGCCGTCATCTCCGCCAGGCGCTCCTCGAGGCCCGCCTGGGCGATGCGCTCGAAATAGCCGTCGACCGCCTCCCCTTCGGGCACCGGGAACTCCGGGAGGTGGAAGGTGCCGGAGGGGATCTCGAGATTGCAGCGTTCGGCGATCGCGACGGTGTTCTCGATCGCCGCGAGGTCGTCCGGGAAGAGCCTTCGCATCTCGTCGACGTTCTTCAGGTAAAACTGGTCGCTCGCGTAGCGGAGACGGTCGGGATCGGCGAGCGCGCGCTGTGTCCCGATGCAGAGCAGGACGTCGTGGGCGAAGGAATCGTCCTGCCGCAGGTAGTGGCAGTCGTTCGTCGCCACGAGCCCCACGCCCAGCTTCCCGGCCATCCGGCGGAGGGCGTCGTTCGCCGCACGCTGCTCGGCGATCCCGTGATCCTGGAGCTCGAGGAAGAAGTTCTCCTGGCCGAGGATCTCGATGTACTTCCTCGCCACCTGCTCCGCCTCGGCCTCGCGGTTGGAGATCAGGCGCTCGTTGATCTCTCCCTTGAGGCAGGCGGACAGCCCGATGAGCCCCTCCGCATGTCTCGCGAGCGTCGCGTGATCGATCCTCGGCTTGTAATAGAAGCCTTCAAGGTAGGAGCGCGTCGTCAGCTTGATCAGATTGCGGTAGCCGGTCTCGTTGGTCGCGAGGAGCACCAGGTGGTTGTTGCTCGATCGCGCCGGATTCCGGTCGGTCAGCTCTCCCTGGGCGACGTAGGCCTCGATCCCGACGATCGGCTTGACCCCGGCCTTGCGGGCGCGGTCGTAGAACTCGATCGCGCCGAACAGGTTCCCGTGATCGGTGAGCGCGAGGGCCGGCATACCGGCATCCGCCGCCGCCTGGATCACGTCGTCGAGGCGATTCGCACCGTCGAGCAGGCTGTACTGGGAGTGGAGATGCAGGTGGACGAAATCGCTCAATCGTCCCCCTTCCCCGCTGCACCACCCTGAGACGCCATGCGGTTCGCGCGCACGATGTACTCGATCCCCGAGCCCACGGTGAGCGCCGCCACGAGGAGCACGAGGATCGAGGCGACCGCCTCCACCTGCGGTCCCCGATCCGAGAGCAGGACGACGATGACGGCGATGAGCTGGACCGCCGTGTTGACCTTGCTCAACGGGGACGGCGGGAAACGCGACACGCTGGCCGCGAGATGCAGGAGCAGCGCGACCAGCACGATGACTACGTCGCGGGTGATGACGAGAGCGGTAATCCAGGCGGGAATCACCAGGCCTTCGCGAAGGTGAGGAATGGCCAGCACGACGTACGCGGTCACCAGGAGGAGCTTGTCCGCGAGCGGATCGAGGTAGGCACCGAGCGCGGACTGCTGCTTCCAGAACCGGGCGATGAACCCGTCCAGGGCATCGGTGATTCCGGCGACGGCAAAGCAGGCCACTGCCCGACCCGTGCGCCCCTCGAGAACCGAGACCACGAACAACGGGATCAATCCCATCCGGAAGATCGAGAGCAGGTTCGGTACGGTGAGCATCAGCTGCCGTCCAGGCGGTCGAGCGCGATCGTCAGCATGCCGATCGCCTCGCGACCGCTCACCGGCGTACCGGATTGACAGTCGGCGGAATCGCGCGCGATGCCACAGGCGAGGCCCGCCGAACAGACCGCTTCGCGCCCGCCGCCGCGCGGCCCGGCGCAGGACGAAACCGCAACTTCCCGCAGCAGCCGGACGAGCGAGGCGACCGCCTCGGATCGGCGCAGGGGTGCCTCCGGCACGAAGCGATGCAGCGACTCGTCGACCGTCATGACGCCGAGGTTCACGATGCGGACGATCTCCTCGCGCGCCGGATGGTCGAGGACGTCCGAAGCGATCCTGGCATCGGCGACCCGCACCGTCCGCACCTGCGGAACCATCCAGTACAGGAGCATCGCGAAGTCGGCACGTGTGAGCGAACTCTTCCTGCCGAGGCTCCGCACCCTTTCGGGTGCATTCAGGAGTCGCCAGTCGAAGCGTGCCCGCGCAACCTCCGCGGCGAGCTCGCTGTCACCCGGACTCGCCGCGGCGAGCTCTTCGATGAGGCGCAGTCCGACCCGCGGATCCCCCGCCTCGATTTCCAGTCGCCCGCGGCGCATTGCGAGGTCGCGATCTTCCGGTCGTGCGACCTGCAGCGCCCGGACTGCGGCGAGCTCACGTGCCGGATCGTCGAGCCGACGTCCGACGTCCATCTCCGCACGCAGGGCGATCTCGGACTGCGGCCAGAACTGTTGCAGCTTCTGCGCCGTCTCCGCCGCCTGTTCCAGCCTCCCGCGGGTAACTTCCTCCGTAAACCGGCGGCCACCCTCCTCGAGCGCCCGGTCCGAGATTTCGCGCAGTCGCGTTGCGGCGGCCTCGGATCTGCCGCGAACCCGCAGGAAGAGTTCGAACGCCTCCAGATATTCACCGGCTTCCTCGGCCGCCCGCCCGTAGACCAGCGCGAGCGGCGGGCAGGAGTCCAGCCAGTATTCGGAACCGCGCAGCGA
This sequence comes from Thermoanaerobaculia bacterium, assembly GCA_050186295.1. Lineage (GTDB taxonomy): Bacteria > Acidobacteriota > Thermoanaerobaculia > Multivoradales > JAGPDF01 > JAGPDF01. Next base: position 140,984 of record JBFWYP010000003.1, read on the forward strand.
TTCGTGGCTCTCCGACGGCCTGCCGGCGATCAGCAGAGCCTGGCCCCGCACGATCCGCAGCGCAAGCGAGGCGCGGTCCGCCTCCCGCAACCTCTCGGTCTTGGCCAGCGCCGATGCTGCGTCGCCGTCGATTCGGAGTTGTCGCGAGATCGAAGTCGCCTCCGCGCCGGACGACTCCGCAGCCGGGCAGTCCTGGACCGGATCGAGGAGAAAGGGCAGCAGCGACGAGTCGACGCTGGCGACCGGGGACGGCGGCGCGGGGGGTGGTCCGCAGGAAGTCAGCAGCGCGGCGGCCGTAATCGCCGGCAGGAGCGACCGTTGACGGAGCAGCAACCCCAATAGCTGCTCCCTGTCAGCTGTCGCCCGCGTGGGCGATCGTCGCGATGGCGTGCTTGTAGACCAGAACTTCCCGCCCGCCGATCTCCACGACGACCGCGAAACGGTCGAAGCGACGGATCTTTCCTTCGATCTGCTTGCCGGTGACCATCTCGAGATTCATCGAACGCCCGTCCTTGAGGCTCTGGAACAGGAATCCGTCCTGGATATTGATACTCGGTTTATTCATCCGTCCCCCTGCCGCCGTCGGAGACGGCGGCTTTCACGATCGCATCGAATTCCGCCGCTACGACGCGCGCGTCCCACCAGTGGATGTCGTCCTCGCGCCGGAACCAGGTCTCCTGGCGCTTGGCGAATCTCCTCGTCGCCCGGATCAACTTCTCGAGTGCGCCCTCCCGGCTGTCTCGCCCGTCGATCGCGGCGAGGAGCTCTGCATATCCGATCGCCTGGAACGCGGGCGCGTCCCGGTCGACACCGGAGACCAGAAGCGCCTCGATCTCCTCCATCCATCCGAGCTTCATCATTTCACGCGCCCGCTTCTCGATGCGATCGTACAGAACGGCGCGCGGAAGCGTCAATCCGAACTTCCGCATCGCGACCGGCGTCGTTCCGAACGGAGTCCGGGCGATCCAGTTCGAGAGCGGCCGTCCGGTCGAGATCCGGACCTCCAGCGCACGCAGGATCCGTTGTGCATCTCTCGCGCCGAGCCTTCCCGCAGTCGTCGGATCCGCTCGCCGGAGCTCTCCTGCGAGCGCGGCAATGCCGTCGCGTGCGAGCCGCTCTTCGAGCTCGCGCCGGACCACGGGATCCGGTGGCGGAAGCGGCGCGAGACCCGACCAGAGGGCCCGGAGATAGAGACCGCTTCCGCCGACCACGATCGCGCTGCGACCGCGGGCCTCGATTTCGGCGATCCGTTCGCGTGCGCGGCGCGAGAACTCACCTGCCGAGTAGCGCTCTCCCGGATCGAGGATGTCGATCAGGTGGTAGGGAACCTCCTCCCGCTCGGCCGGCGTGGGCTTCGCCGTGCCGACGTCGAATCCCCGGTAGACCTGGAGGGCGTCGGCGTTGACGATCTCGCCGTCGATTTCGCGCGCCAGGCGATGCGCGAGTGCGCTCTTGCCGGTGGCGGTCGGTCCGACGACGGCGACGATCGGCGATGACATGCAGCTGCAGTCTAGCCGCTGGCGCTCCGGGGCGCGGCTGGCAGGTCGACGATGAGCGGCCCACCCGGAGCCCAACGCACACGCAGCTCGCCCGAAAGGTCGGTGCGATAGATCCTGACGCGTGCCCGCCGAAGACGCTCGACGGTCTCGGCTGCCGGATGGCCGAACCGGCTCCGAACCCCGGCCGAAATCAACGCGATCCGCGGACGAACCGCGGCGATCAGGGCGTTTCCGGTTCCTCGCGACGATCCGTGGTGTCCGACCTTGAGGACGTCGGCATCGAGACGGCGCCCCTCCTCGTCGACGAGGCGACGCTCCGCCGCACCATCGAGATCGCCGGTGAGGAGGAGCGTTCGTCCACCTCCGTCGACCCGCACGACAAGGGAGTCCTCGTTCGGGCTTCTCGAGGGTCGACCGGGGAACGGCGCGAGGACTTGGAGCACCAAGCCACCGAAGGCGATTCGACTGCCGGCGGCCAGCGTCGTCGGCTCCCGACGGCTCCACCGGGTCAGCTCGCCAGCGCAGGCCGAGCCAGGAAACGAAGGCGGTCCGAAGATGCGGTCGATGCGGACGTACACCGCGACGTCCACGAGTCCCTCACAATGATCGGCGTGGGAATGCGTGGCGATCACGGCGTCGAGGCCGACCAGACCACGGGCGGCGAGAAGGGGCATCCAGACCTCCGACGCGAGATCGCGCCCGCCTCCGCCGCCGCCATCGACGAGCAGGGCGTGACGGCCGTGCCGCAGGAGCATCCCTTCACCTTGCCCCACGTCGGCGACCACCAGCTCGAACGAGCCGTCGACCGACGGTACACCGTTGGTCGCGAGCAGGACGACGGCCAGCGCCACCGGCCTGCGCCAGACCCGGGGAGCGGCCGCGATCAGGGCGAGAAGCGCTGCGACGAGCAGGCCGCCGGCCGGTGCGGCGGTGGCCGGCAGGCTGATCCACGGCCCGGCCGGGACGGCTTCGAGGAGCCGGAAGGGCGCAGCGAGGAGATCGAGCACCGGAGCGAGCAGCGCGGCGACCGCCGGACTGACCAGGGCGACCCCGGCCCAGACGAACGCCGCGATCAGGAGGATCGCCGCCAGCGGAACGGCGACGAGGTTGAGGGCGATCGACGCCGGCGAGAAGGCGTGGAAGACCGGAATCGAGAGCGGCAGGGTCGCGACCTGCGCGGCGACAGCCGTCGCCAGCGCTGCCCGCAGAGAGCGAGGGCCGCGCCGCCAGCGCTCGACGAGCCGGGGAACCCCGACGACGAGGCCGAGCGTCGCCGCGCAAGAGAGCTGGAAGCCCACATCCATCGACATCGCGGGCGAGACGAGAAGCATTCCGGCGATCGCCAGGGCGAGGCAGTGGAGAACGAGCGGGGGCCGGCCGAAGGCGACCGCCGCGAGCGCCACGGTCGCCATGACCGACGCCCGCAGCAGGGACGGGACCGGACCGACGAGTAGCAGGTACGAGAGGATCGCGACGGCGAAGAGAGTCACCCGTGTCCGCCGGCCGGCGAAGGTCGCCGCGAAGGCCACCGCCGTCACGACGAGCGCCACGTTCATTCCGGAGGCCGCGACCAGATGCGCCAGTCCGGCGCGTCGGAATGCGCGCCGCTCGTCGTCCGGCAGTGCTTCGGCGTCGCCGAAGAAGAGCGCGCGTGCCGCGCGCAGGCCGGGGTGCGTGCCGGAGAGCGCGACGAACGGCGCCTCGACCGTCCGGCGAAGGAGCCAGACCACGGACGCCAGTCTCCCCGGAGCTGCCTCGACGCGGAGGAAGCGTGCCGACTTGACCCGCACCCGGTAGCGACCCGGCCGCGCTCGCGACTCGTTCTCGTATCCCGCCGATCGGCCGAGCTCGCCACGTACCCGCACCCGGCTCCCGGGTACCGGCGGAACGATCGACTCCGCCAGCTCGATCGTGATCTCCGGTCCCCCCAGCAAAACGACGGCACCCTGCCGGACGACCTCCGGCATCAGCGCCGAGCGCGGTCCACCCGCACCCTCGCGCCACCGTCCCGAAAGCTCGCCCGCGACCTCCACCGGCCGCCCGATCTCGACGCCGCGGAGGTCGGGCGGCGGCAGCGCCTCGCCCCAGAGGAGGCCGATGCTGCAAGCGAGCAGCGCCAGGCCGGAGCGCCCTCCTCGCATCCAGCCGAGGCAGACGAGGACGATCGTCGGACCGGTGGGGGCGTGGAAAGGTCCGCTGGCGATCGCGATCGCGCCGAGGAAGAGCGCCGCTGGTACGAGCGCGGGTGCCGGTTGCCGGATCACGTCCCCCGAGGAGACGCCGGCGATGGGGCCTAACTTCCGTCCGATCCGCTGTTTCGGGCCTGCGGAGCGAAGATAGACAGCACCGGCAGAGCGAGAAGTCGACGCACGAGCTGCTCCTCGAGATGCCTCCGCGAGCGCTCGATCTCCTCCGCCGGCAGGCGACCCTGCAATCGACCGAGGGCATCAGCGGCCTGCCGGAGGATCGACTCCCGCTGCGCTTCCGGCAGCGACTCCTTCCCCGCAGCGAGGAGCTCCGCGTCGAGCTCGCTCAGACGGTGCTCGACGACCTCGACCGCGCCGTCGAGCGCTTCGATCCGCGCCACCCAGTCGTCGCGCCGGGACAGATCCGCGGGCAACGCCTCCGTCAGCCGGCGGAGCCGTTCGGCGACCCGCACCGGCTCGAGGCGATCGCGGCGGCTTCCCGCCGACAGCGCTTCGACCTCCTCCCAGGCGGCCTCGACCGCGGCTCTGAAGTAGCGCAGAGCCGAGATGGCGCGTCCCTTCCTGTCCCGGGCGCGCTCGAACAGCTGCTCCATGACCTGGAGCACGACCTCGAGGGGTACTCCGGCCCGGTACCAGCCCTGGGCGATCTGCCAGTCGGACGACGAGAGCAGTACGGCCTTGCCCCGCAAGCGGAGAAAGTGCGCCTCGATGGCCTGGAAGTAGTGGTGCTCTTCGGCCGACGGCGGCGGTTCAGGAACGATTCCGCTCATGGATCAACCGGAGTCCCGTCAGCGTCAACATCGGTTCGACGTGTCGCAGGTAACGCGATCCGGAAGCGATCAGCTCGGCCTGGCCGCCGGTCGCGACGATCCTGCACTCCGCGCCGATCTCGCCGAGCAGGCGCTCGAGGATGCCGTCGACCAGTCCGATGTATCCGAAGTAGATCCCCGCCTGCATCGCGCCGGCGGTGTTGCGCCCGACGAGCTCGGGAGGCTTCCGGATGTCCACGCGGTAGAGACGTGAGGCGTGAGCGAAGAGCGCTTCGGCCGAGATCAGGATCCCCGGCGAGATGATTCCGCCGGTGTACTCCCCAGCGGCGTTCACGACGTCGAAGGTGGTCGCGGTTCCGAAGTCGACGACGATCACCGGTGCGCCGTAGAGCTCGCGGGCGGCGACCGCATTCACGATGCGATCGGCTCCCACCTCCGCCGGATGGTCGTAGCGGATCGGCATCCCCGTCCGGATCCCCGGTTCGACGTAGGTCGGCGCCTGGCCGAAGAGATCGCCCGAAAGGCGATTGAGCGCCGTGTTCAGCGGCGGCACCACGGAGGAGACCAGGACCGCCGATGCCTGGCGCGGGTCGACGCCGGCGCGCTGGAACAGCGGGAGCAGGATCCCCGAGTACTCGTCCGACGTGCGCTCGGTGTCGGTCGAAAGGCGGAAGTTGGCGACCAGTGTGTCGCCACGATAGACGCCGAAGACGGTGTTGGTGTTGCCGACGTCGACGACGACGAGCATCTCGTGGTCCCGGCCGGAGCTCTTCACCACGCGAAGATCTCGCCGCTGCGGACGACACGGACCCCGTCGCCGCCCTCGCCGCCGCTGTTGCTCTGCAGGCGTAGAAAGCCGTGGGCGTCGAATCCCGCAAACGTTCCGGCGACATCTTCCGTCGCCGTCCGGAAGCGGAGCTTCTCGCCGGGTTCGTGCGCCGTCAGACGGACGAAGCGCTCCACCCAGTCATTCTCCTCCGAGTGCACGGCGCTCCATACGGTGGAGATCGCCCGGACCAGCAGCCCGGGAAGCTCCTGCTCGAGTCCTCCGGGTACGGCCGCCTCTTCGAGAAGCGAAGTCGCCATGCCGCCGCCGAGGACCGACGGGGTGAGAAAGTTCACTCCCATTCCGAGGATCGCCCAGGTCGTGGCCGGGGCCGGCGGCGTGATCGCGTCGACCAGGATCCCGCCGATCTTGCGGCGCCCGACGACGAGGTCGTTGGGCCACTTGATGCGACACCGGCCTCCCAGCCGCTGGTTCAGAAACTCGGCGAGGGCCGTCGCCGTGCGTAGCGGGAACTGCTGCAGCCGCTCCGGGCTGTCCACCGGCAGGACGAGGCTGCAGTAGAGGCCGCCGCCGGCAGGGCTCGACCATTCCCGGCCGTGGCGCCCGTGTCCCTGCGTCTGCTCGAGAGCGGCGATCGCGAACGGCAGCGGCCCCTCGTCCTCGTGGACGCACTGCTTGACCAGGCTGTGTGCCAGCGCCTGCGTCGACGGCAGCGTCGAAGCGAAGATCGCCGTCAGCTCCGGCGGATCGAGCGCAGTTCGGACGGTCTCCCAGGCTTCCGCCAGCCGGGAAACCGAGAGCCCCTCCGTGACTCCTCCGCCGGCGCTCACGAGGCGCTCGCAGCAGCGGCGAGCGCCGCAGTCAGCCGATCACGCTCCAGCTCGAGAGCGTTCAAGTTCTTCCGAGCGCCCTCCACTACAGCCGCCGGCGCCTTGCTGGCGAACTCCCCGTTCTCGAGGCGGGCGCGGGTCCGCTCGAGGTTCTCTTCGACCCGCGCCAGGTCCTGTCGGACCTTCTCGACGTCGATGACCGAGCTCCCCCCTTCGAACTCGATGCGGATGCCGGTCCCGGAGCGTACGTGCTCGAGCGCTCCGCTCTCGGGCACATCGTCGCGCTCGACGGTGCCCACTCCGGCGAGTGACGCCAGCAGCGTTCCGGTGGACTCCGACGCCAGGAAATCGACGAGGGCATCGCTCTCGGTCCCGCCGACCGCCCGGATCCGCAGCTTCGCCTTCGCGCGGTTCGGAGCACTCTTCTCCGCCCTTTCGTTGCGGACCAGGGTCACGACGTCACGCAGCAGGCCGATCTGCGCCTGCGCGTCCGCCGACAGGCTCCACTCCGGCACCCTCCCGGGATAGGGAGCAAGACAGATGGTCTCGGGGTGGACGGTCCGATGACCCGGAATCCGTTGCCAGAGCTCCTCGGTCAGGAACGGCATGACCGGATGCAGCAGACGGAGCGAACGGTCGAGCGCCGAGAGCAGCACTTCCGCGGCAAACGGCCGCTCCGCCCCGCGATCGAACGCCGGCTTGACCATCTCGATGTACCAGTCGCAGAAATCGCTCCAGAAGAACTGGTAGAGCTCCGAGCAGGCGAGGTCGAAACGGAACTGTTCGAGGTGCGACGAGACCGCCTCCGCGGTTTCCGAGAGACGGGCGAGGATCCAGCGCTCCGGAAGCTGCAGCGCCGAGAACGGAACGTCGGCGCCGAGCTCGGCCTCCCCCACCTTCGACAGGGCGAATCGCGTGGCGTTCCAGATCTTGTTGCCGAACGCTCGGTATCCCGCCATGCGGCCCGGATCGAGCGGGATGTCGCGTCCAGGGCTGTCGAGGAGAGCCAGCGTGAAGCGCACCGCATCGGCGCCGTACTCCTCGATCAGATCCTCGGGATCGAGGACGTTTCCCTTGGTCTTCGACATCTTGACGCCTTCGGCGTCGCGCACCAGTCCCGTGAGATGGACCCTCGCGAACGGGCTCCGGCCGGTGAAGTGGAGCCCCGTCATCACCATCCGTGCCACCCAGAAGAAGAGGATGTCGAAGCCGGTGACCAGGACGGTGGTCGGATAGAAGGCGCGGAAGTCCGGCGCCTCTTCGTCCGGCCATCCGAGCGTCGAAAAGGGCCAGAGTGCGGACGAGAACCAGGTGTCCAGGACGTCCGGGTCCTGGACGAGAGCCTCGGTGCCGGCCCGGGCGACCGCCTCCTCCCGCGTCCTGGCGACGTGGCAGTTGCCGGCTTCGTCGTACCAGGCGGGAATCTGATGTCCCCACCAGAGCTGCCGCGAGATGCACCAGGGCCGGATGTTCTCGAGCCAGTGCTCCCAGGTCTTGCCCCAGGACGCGGGCACCAGCTCCAGCCGGCCGTCGCGGTTCGCGGCCAGCGCTTCGGCGGCCATCGCGGAGACGTCGCAGAACCACTGCGTCGAAACCAGTGGCTGCACACGGACCCCGCTGCGCTGGCAGAAGCCGACGTTGTGTTCGTAGTCCTCTTCCGAAACGAAGGCGCCTTCCTCGCGGAGTCGGCGCAGCACGGCCTCCCGAGCCGCGTCGACATCGAGCCCTTCGAATTCGCTTCCCGCGGCGGCGGTCATCCGTCCGTGGCGGTCGATGACCGAGATTCCCGGCAGTCCGTGCCTCTTGCCGAGCTCGAAGTCGGCGAGATCGTGGAACGGAGTCACTTTCACCACGCCGGTCCCGAACTCGCGCTCCACCGACTCGTCGCCGACGACCGGGATCCGCCGGCCGGCCACCGGAACGACCGCTTCGCGACCGATCAGATGGCGAAAGCGCTCGTCTTCCGGATGGACGGCGAGCGCGGTGTCGCCGAGCAGCGTCTCGGGCCGGGTTGTCGCGACGACAAGCCGCCGATCTCCTTCCACGAGCGCGTAGGAGATCCGCCAGAGCTTGTCGCGCACCGGGCGCATCTCCACCTCGAGGTCGGAGATCGCCGTGTCGAGACCGGTCGACCAGTTCACGAGATACTCGCCGCGGGTGATCCGCCCTTCGTCGTGGAGACGGACGAACGCTTCGCGCACCGCCCGCGACAGCCCTTCGTCCAGCGTGAACCGCTCGCGCGTCCAGTCGCACGAGGCGCCGAGCCGGTCGAGCTGACGGCGGATGTTGCCGTGGAACTTCTCCTTCCACTTCCACATCCGCTCGAGGAAGGCTTCCCTTCCGAGCGACTCGCGGGTCAGACCCTCGGTGGCGAGCTCGCGCTCGACCATGAGCTGCGTCGCGATCCCCGCATGGTCGGTCCCGGGCAACCAGAGGGCATTGCGCCCCTGCATGCGGCGCCAGCGCGTGAGGAGATCCTGCAGAGTCGACTGCAGGGCATGCCCCATGTGCAGCTTCCCCGTCACGTTCGGCGGCGGGATCATGATGCAGAACGGCGGCCGGTCGGACGGGGCCGGGCTGGCGAAGTACTCCTTCGCTGCCCACTCCTTCTGCCAGCGAGGTTCGTAGCTCTTGGGTTCGAATCGCTTGTCCATCGGATCCTGATTCGGGCGGAAACGGCGCGGCGATCGGCGCGCCGGAAGCGCCTACTCCACCGAAGATTCCAGCTCGCGGATCCTCGACTTGAGAAGAACTTCGGCGAGGTCCGGCACGACCTCCCAGGCGACGTCCCGCACCGGCTTGTCGCCCAGCAGATCGATCACGCGCCGTGCGATCCGGTCGACGTCCGCGTCCGAGAGCGGCCCGGACGTCGCGGCAGCGGTCGCTGCGGGCGCCATGGTCGCCATCGGCCGGGCCGGCGGCGGAGCCGGCACGGAGCGCGCCGGAGCAGGATCCTCCGGCTCGAAACGGAAGGACGGCGGTTCGGGTGGAGCGGCTGCCGGCGTGGCGCCTAGGAACACGGTCTCCTCGGCATCTTCCTGGATCGGCTCCCACTCGTCCTCGACCGCAGAGGCCGCGGCCTGCGCCGGTTCCGGCTGCGGCACGGCGACCTGGCCGGAGGCGGCGAGATCCCGGACCCGACGCAGCAGATCCTGCGAGTCGAACGGCTTCTTCAGGTGGCCATCGGCGCCGCAGCGCTCGGCGGCCTCGGCATCGAACGATTCGAACGTTCCGACCAGGAGAAGAACGGGAACCTTCGGATGGAGCTCCTTCGATCGGCGGCAGACCTCGTAGCCGTCGGCTCCGGGCATGTGGACGTCGGCGATCACCACGTGAGGCGTGGCTTCTCCCAGGCGCGCGATCGCTTCGGCGCCGTTGTTCACCGACGAGACTTCGAATTCCTCGTCCATGAACGTGAGCTCGACAACCTTCTGGATCGTGACGCTGTCATCCGCCAGCAGAATCGTCTTCTTCATCGGACCCTCACCCCTTCAACTCGTCGCTCACCGCGGGATCTAGGCACTGTCCGGCAGTCGCTGCTCGAGATACTTGACGATGTCGCCGGTCGACGTTCCCGGCAGGAAGATCTGGTCGACCCCGGCGCTCTTCAACGTACCGACGTCGCGGTCGGGGATGATCCCGCCAGCGAACACCAGAACGTCGTCCGCACCCGCCTCGCGCAGCAGGCGGATCACCTCCGGCAGCAGCCGGTTGTGCGCCCCGGAGAGGATCGAAAGTCCCACGGCGTCGACGTCCTCCTGCACCGCCGCGTTCGCGATCTGCTTCGGAGTCTGCCGGAGCCCGGTGTAGATCACCTCGTAGCCGGCGTCCCGCAGAGCGCGCGCCACCACCTTGGCACCGCGATCGTGCCCGTCGAGTCCCGGCTTGGCAATAAGGATCCTGCGGTGCGGTTCCGGCATCTCTCTGATTCTAACAGTGAAAACCGCCGATTTTGGGAGGCTCCCCCCCAAGAAACTCAGTTGCCGATATAGCCCAGCGCCTCGAGCTGCTTGCGGAGCTCCGCGTCCACCTCCGCCGGGACCTCCTCGTCACGGTGCGGATCGGCGTTGACGACGCGCTTCTTGACCTCGTCCCGGAGGCGGGCCACCTGTTCGGGAAAGCGCTCCGAAAGGTCGACGAGCTCGCCCGGATCGGCCCGCAGGTCGTAGAGCTCGTAACGCTCGACCGCACTCCGGCGGGAGCGCCGCGACTCCCAGAGCACGAACTTGTAGCGCGGCGTCCGCAGGGCCCGCTTCTCGAACGACTTGATGTTGGTGCTCTCGGCGAAAGCCTGGCGGGCAGGGAGGGGGCCCTTCTCCTCGAGGAGCGGCCGCAGCGAACGCCCCTGGATCTGCCCTTCCACGGCGATCCCGGCGAGATCGAGCACCGTCGGATAGAGATCGATCAGCTCGACCTGCTCGCTCTCCACTCTTCCGGTCCGCAGGCCCAGGCTCTTCGGCAGATGAAGGATCAGCGGCACGTGGATCTGATGATCGTGAAGAGTCTGTCCGTGGCCCCAGGTGCCGTGGTCCCAGAGCTGCTCGCCGTGATCGCTGGTGACGAGGACCATCGTGGTCTCGAGGAGCCCGCGGCGCTCGAGGTCGCGGAACAGCCGGCCGAGACCGCGGTCCGTGTAGGCGATGTCGCCGTCGTAGAGAGCGCGGACGTATTCCTTCTCCTCGTCGGAGAGGTGGCCGCGGAGCTGGTTGTGGATCTTCTTCGAGTATTCGCCGGCCAGTCGGCCGCCTGGGAGGGCGCGCGCGAACTCGTCGTGGGTGTACGGCTCGTGCGCCTCGTAGGTGTGGAGGAAGAGGAAGAACGGTGCGTCGACCCGCTCGTCGATCCAGGAGAGCATGGTCCCGGGATCGTGGATCCAGTCGTCGAGGCGATAGATCTCGAATCCGCGATCGAAGCCGAAGCTCGAATCGACCTGCCCCGCTCCGGTCAGGGCGAACGTACGGTAGCCGGACTCGTGGAACAGGCTGCCCACGTACGGAGCCTCCAACCCGTCGCGCGAGAGCGGGTAGAGCCCGGTGAGCATCGAACGGTGCGACGGTTTTGTCCACGGCGCCTGGCTGATCGCCCAGGCGAACCGCACGCCGCCCGCCGCCAGGCGATCGAGCTCCGGGCTCACCGGCCGCAAGCCGCCGTAGCTCCCCAGGCGATCGGCGCGCAGGGTGTCGACGCTGATCCAGATCACATTGAGCCGCTTCTCGCCCGTGGCGTTGCGAGCCACGAAACGCGGAACCGCCCAGCCGGCGAGGCGTTCTCCGCAGCTAGCAGCGGGATCGTCGCCTTCCGCGGTGAGCTCGAGAACGACCGATCTGCCGCCCCACCGGCTCGTGTCGAACGCCAGCTCGGTCCAGGTCTCGGGAGCGCCGAAGGCCAGCGTCTTCTCGACCAGCGTCGTCCCCTCGCCGCTGCCGTCGCTCACCCGCGCACGCAGCGTCAGGGGCGATCCCTCCTCGCCCTGCGACACCCTGCCGATCGCCAGGTGGAGATCCGCGGAGCGTGGCACTTCGAGCTCGAAGCGGTAGCGCGAGCCGGCCGGGGCCAGGTAGGCCACTCGCTCGTCGCGGCCGAATGCCTCGCCCAGACGAAGCCGCCGCAGACTCTGCGGGGCGTCCGGCGGCGGCGCCAGCAGGTCGTCGGCGGGCCGCGCCCGCCAGTTCGGCGGCTCGCAACCCGCGGGCCAGTCGACCTTCACGTTGCGGGTGACGCTCGCCAGCGACTGGCTCCGCGGCTCCTCCGGCCGGTGGCAACCGGCTCCGGACAGCAGGAGGAGAGCGACGAGTCGGGCCGCCTGCCTCACAGGCCGCCGCGGTAGTAAACGAGGTCGGTGTGCGGCGGCTCGTGACCCAGCTGACGGAGGAGACTCACCACCTGCCCGCGGTGGTAGGTGGCATGGTTGACGAAATGCAGGAGGACGTGCCGGAAGACCACCGAATGGGTCTCGCCGCGGAGATTCGTCCACACGAATTCCTGGTCGATCTGTTCGGCGGTGAGCGAAGCGATGAAGAACTCGAGCTGGGGCCAGAAGTCCTCGAAGCTCGCCGCCAGGGCGTCGGAATTCGGAAAGTCGTCGATGCCCGGCACCTGCGTGAGCGGGACGCCCAGGAAACGCGAGAGCCACAACTGCTCCGAACCGAGGATGTGCGCCATCGTCCCCAGCAGGCTGCCGAAGCTGGTCCCGGTCTCGCGGGTGAGGTCCTCCTGACTGACGTTGCGCAGCGTTTCGAGCAACGTGCGATCGGCCCACATCGTGTACCCGAGGAGACCGCGGATCGCATGCACCATCTCACTCATCGACGGCTCCTCGCGGAATCAGAAGACGGCCGGCTCTTCGTAGGTGCCGAAGACGTCGCGCAGGGCGTCGCTGATCTCCCCGACCGTGCAGTAGGCGCGCACGCAATCGAGAATCAGCGGCATCGTGTTGTCGGTTCCGGCGGCACCGCTCTTGAGCGCGCCCAGGGTCCGGTCGACCGCACCGCCGTCGCGGCGCGACTTGACGCCGTCGGTCGCGGCGATCTGCTCGTCGGCCAGCTCGTCCGGAATGTAGAGCGTGTCCATCGGTGCCTCGTCGTCGACCTGGAAGGCGTTCACGCCGACGATCAGCTTCTCCCTGTCTTCGACCGCGCGTTGGTACGCGAAGGCGGCGTCCATGATCTCGCGCTGCGGGAATCCCGCTTCGATCGCCTCGACCATTCCGCCGAGCTCGTCGATGCGCCGGAAGTAGTCGAACGAGCCGTCGACCATCCGCCGGGTCATCTCCTCGACGAACCAGCTGCCGCCGAGCGGATCGATCGTGTGGATGACCCCCGACTCGTGCGCCAGGATCTGCTGCGTCCGCAGCGCGATCCGCGCATTCTCCTCGGTCGGCAGAGCGAGCGTCTCGTCGAGAGCGTTCGTGTGCAGCGACTGGGTTCCTCCGAGGACCGCGGCCAGCGCCTGGACCGCCGTGCGGACGACGTTGTTCACCGGCTGCTGCGCGGTGAGCGAACAGCCGGCGGTCTGCGTGTGGAACCGCAGCATCCACGAGCGCGGGTTCTTCGCGCCGTAACGGTCCCGCATCACCGTCGCCCAGATCTTGCGCGCCGCGCGGAACTTGGCGATCTCCTCGAAGAAATCGTTGTGGCTGTTGAAGAAGAACGAGAGTCGCGGCGCGAACTCGTCGACATCGAGCCCCGCCCGCACACCGTACTCGACGTACTCCATCCCGTCCCGGAGCGTGAACGCCAGCTCCTGCAGCGCAGTCGAGCCCGCTTCCCGGATGTGGTACCCGGAGATCGAGATCGTGTTCCAGCGCGGCACTTCGGCCGCTGCGAACGAGAACTGGTCGGTGATCAGCCGCATCGAGGGACGCGGCGGATAGATGTACTCCTTCTGTGCGATGTACTCCTTGAGGATGTCGTTCTGGAGAGTGCCGGAGACGCTCCTGCGGATGTCGACTCCCTGGCGCTCCGCCACGGCGAGATACATGGCGAAGAGGATCGGCGCCGTCGAATTGATGGTCATCGACGTGGTCACGTCACCCAGCGGAATGCCGTCGAAGAGGGTCTCCATGTCGGCCAGCGAATCGATCGCCACTCCGCACTTCCCCACTTCGCCGGTCGACATCTCGTGATCGGAGTCGTAGCCGTAGAGCGTCGGCAGGTGGAACGCGACCGAGAGCCCGGTCTGGCCCTGGGAAAGCAGGTACTTGAACCGCTTGTTGGTGTCGGCCGCCGAACCGAAGCCGGCGAACTGCCGCATGGTCCAGAGCTTGCCGCGGTAGCCCGTGGCGTGGATCCCGCGCACGTACGGGAACTCGCCGGGTACGCCGAGGTCGCTCACCGGGTCGAAGGCGACCTGGTCCGGCGTGACGAGCGCAGGGACCGACATCCCGGAGACGGTCGTGAAGTCGTTCTTCCAAGGCGGCGTACGCTCCTCCGAGCGACTCCGTTCGGCCTCCCAGCGCTCGCGGGCGGCCCTGGCGGCGCGGTAGGTCTCTTCCCGGAGCGGCGTGGCAGCGGCGGGCGCTGCCGCCGCGGAATCGCTGGGGGCCGGGCGTTTCTCGTCAGCGACGGTCATGTCGGGAGCCTCCTCGGCATGTTGGCGGACGGGGAAAGTTCACCCGTCGTCCAAGAGTAGCACCCCGCCGGACGGCGCGCAGCGCCCTTTGGTCAGGTTCGGACGGCGGGCACCGGCGGCAGCTCCTGCCGCAGGCCCGCGGCGAGGCCTCGGTACTTGGCGAACACCGCCGCAGCGTTCCGTCGCGGCAGCTCGCGCAGGAGCGCCGCCGGGAAGGCGACGGCGGAGAAGAGCAGAAAGCCGAGCCAGCCGGCCGGTCCCGCGTACTTGCGAACGAAGATGGCGGTCGAGCGCCCCGTCCGGAACGTCCTCGCGGCCGTGTACCCTCCGGTCGTGGGCGAGACCATGTGCCAGAGACGGGCGGCGGCGACGTAGCGCGCCGTCCAGCCGGCCCGGCGCATGCGGACACACCAGTCCGCGTCTTCCACCGAGACCTGGTAGACGGGGTCCCACAGTCCCGTCTCCAGCATGGCGGCGCGGCGCACCAGCATGCAGGCGCCGTTCACGTAGTCGGTTTCCCGATCGGCGTCGTACTGCCCGCGATCGATCTCGCCCATCCCGCGCTCCCGCGTCACCGACTCGCGCCAGCGGAGCTCCCCGCCGGCCGACCAGATCCGCCGCCGGTCGCCGTAGAAGTAGTAGCACTTCGGCCCGAGACAGCCGGCCCGGGGCTCGCTCCCGGCGGCCTCGACCAGCCTCGACACCATGTCGGGCGCGACCTCGATGTCGTTGTTGCACAGCATCAGGAAGTCGAACCCGCGCTCGAGACCGGAGCGGATGCCGAGGTTGAGCCCCCCCGAGATCCCCAGGTTGGTCTCGGTCCGCAGGCGACCGACCTGCGGAAACGCCGTGCCGACGGCCTCGTGCGAACCGTCGGTCGAGCCGTTGTCCACCACCAGGATCTCTAGCGCCGGATAGTCGGAGGCCAGCAGACTGGCGACCGACTGCAGCGTGATGTCGCGGCCGTTGTAGTTGAGGACGACGGCCAGGACCGACGGCGTTCCGGGCACCGGGCCGGTGAGGCTCACGTCGAGAGGAGCTGCCGCGCGATGACCAGGCGCTGCATCTCGCTCGTGCCCTCGTAGATCGTCGTGACGCGGACGTCGCGGTAAAGGCGGGAGATCTCGTATTCGTCGCTGAAGCCGTTGCCGCCGTGGATCTGCAGCGCCGCCGCACAGGCACGATTCGCCGCTTCGGAGGCGTACGCCTTGGCCTGCGAAGCGAAGCGCCCGGCGTCGCGGTGATGATCGGCGACGACTGCCGCGTGGTGTGTCAGCGCTGTCGCCGCGGCGAGCTCCGTCGCGATCTGGGCGATCTGGAAGCGCACCGCCTGGTGCTCGGCGATCGGCTTGCCGAACTGGACCCGCTCGCGGGCGTATCCGGAGGCCAGCTCGAGCGCCCGCCGGTGGATGCCGACGGACTGGGCAGCGATGCCCAGCCGCGAGTGGTCGAGCGTCGCCAGCGCGATCTTGAAACCCTGCCCGACCTCGCCCAGCAGGTTCGCGGCCGGCACCCGGCACTCCTCGAGAAAGACCGCCGACGTCGTGGAGGCGCGGAGCCCGAGCTTCTCTTCCGAGTTGCCGACCTTGAGGCCGGCACTCGAGGCCGGAACGGCGAACGCGGAGATCCCGCGTTTCCCAGCTTCCGGATCGGTCTTGGCGAAGACCACGAACCAGCGCGCCTCGCTGGCGTTGGTGATCCAGGCCTTCTCGCCCCGGATCACCCAGTGGTCGCCGTCGCGTCGTGCCGTGCTCTTCATCGCACCGGCGTCGCTCCCCGACTCCGGCTCGGTGAGGCAGAAGCCGCCCAGGGCGCCCGCGGCGAGCTCGGGGAGTGCCCGCCGCTTCGTCTCCTCGTTGGCGAAGCGCGAGATCGGCCAGGCGCAGACGGAATTCGTGACGCTCAGGGTGACGGCGGTCGACGGGCAGACCGCAGCCAGCTCCTCGATCGCCAGGCAGTAGCTGAGGGCATCCATCCCGGCCCCGCCGTACTCCTCGGCGATGAGCATCCCGAGCAGTCCCATCTCGCCGAGCTCGGCGATGATCTCGCGCGGGAACTCGTGCGCCAGGTCGCGCTCGCGCAGCCCGGGACGGATCCGCTCGACACCGAAGCGCCGGATCTCGTCGCAGAGGAGCTGCTGCTCTTCGGATAGGGAGAAATCCATCAGGTCGCCCGCCGGGTGTTCAGTCCTGCTTCAGGATCCAGTCGGCGATCACCATCTTCTGGACCTCGCTGGTCCCTTCGTAGATCTCGGTGATCCGGGCGTCGCGGAAGAACCGCTCGACGTCGTAGTCCCGCGTGTACCCGTAGCCACCGTGAATCTGCAGTGCCTTGTTGGTGACACGCTGCGCCATCTCGGACGCGAACAGCTTCGCCTGCGCTGCTTCGAGGCTGTAGCGCTTGCGGCTCTCCTTGGCCCATGCCGCCTTCCAGACGAGCAGCCGCGCTGCATCGATCTCCATCGCCATGTCGGCGAGGTAGAACTGGATGGCCTGGAAGTCGGCGATCGGCCGTCCGAACTGCTGCCGCTCCTTGGCGTAGGCGAGCGCCGCGTCGAGCGCGCCCTGGGCGATTCCCACCGCCTGGGCGGCAATGCCGATCCGCCCGCCGTCGAGCGTCGCCATGGCGATCTTGAATCCCTCGCCCTCCTCGCCGAGGCGCTGCGCGACCGGCACCCGCATCTGCTCGAAGTAGAGCTGGGTCGTTCCCGACGCCTGCACACCGAGCTTGTATTCGTGGTGACCGCGCGAGAAGCCTGGGGTGTCCGTCGCGACCACGAAGGCTGAGATTCCGCGATGCTTCTTCTCGGGATCGGTACTGGCGAAGACGATGGCGGTGTCGGCGTGCGTGCCGTTGGTGATGAACACCTTGCTGCCGGAGAGGACGTAGTGATCGCCGTCGAGCTTCGCGGTCGTCTTGAGCGCCGCGGCGTCGCTCCCGGCATCGGGTTCGGTCAGGGCGAAGCATCCGAGTCTTGAACCGGCGGCGAGCGGCGCCAGCCACTCCTTCTTCTGCGCCTCGCTGCCGAAACGCAACAGGGGGTCGCAGACCAGGGAGTTGTTCACCGAGAGGATCACGCCGCTCGAGGCGCAGACCCGGCTGATCTCCTCGATCGCCACGCAGTAGGCGACCATGTCCATTCCGGCGCCACCGAGGTCGTCCGGCACATAGACTCCGGCCAGGCCCAGCTCCCCCGCTTGCCGGAAGTAGTCGAGCGGAAACTCGCCCGAAGCGTCGATCTCCCTGGCACGCGGCGCCACGACCTCGGCGGCGAACCGCCGCACGGTGTCGCGGAGCAGGGTCTGTTCATCCGATAGTTCGATCTGCATCCATCACCTCGGCGCGATGCTAACAGCGGCCCCGCCCTCCGGCCACCCGTTCCCGTCGCCACTGCACGTCGCGACCCGCCTTGCCGGCGCCGCGCGGCTGCGTCAGAATTCCGCCATGAGTCGATCCAATCTCCCGCTGACCTACACCGACATCGAGCTCCGGAGCTACCTGCCGTCCGGCTGGGGAGTCCTCGCCGGCGCCGCTGGACTCTGGGACCGTTCCGCGGGCACCTGGAAGATCGACGTCTACGACTCGGCCGACAACGTCTGGCCCCTCGCCGTCGCGGGCCGCGACGCGGAGAGCGCAGGTCGCCTCCCGGCGCTCAAGCAGAGCGTCGACAAGCTCTACCGCAAAGCTCTCTCCTGATCCGTCCCGGCGGCGGGCTCAGGTAGCCGGCATCGGCCGGCTCCCCGGCTTGATCGCCACGCTGCCCTCGCGACACAACGGGCAGTCGCCCGCTTCGTACGCCGGAAGATCGAGCCGCAGCAGCGAGACGTAGGGAACCTCGAACCCGTGCCGGCCGCCGCTGCGGTCGATGATCGACGCGATCGCGACGACCCGGGCTCCGCAGGACCGGGCGAGGGACGCCGTCTCCAGCGTCGACTTCCCTGTGGTCACCACGTCCTCGACGATCGCGACCCGCTCGCCGGAGCCGATCGTGAAGCCGCGGCGAAGGGCCATCTGTGCTCCGTCCCGCTCGCAGAAGCGGAACGGAACCCCCAGCGCCCGGGCGACTTCGTGTCCGATGACCACGCCGCCGAGCGCCGGCGAGAGAATCGACTCGACACCGGTCCCGGCGAGGAGGGCGGCCAGCGCCTCTCCCGCCCTCGCGGCCCGTCGCGGATCGGAAAGATAGAGCGCACACTGCACGTAGGCCGGAGAGTGCAGACCCGACGAGAGCAGGAAATGCCCGCGGCGCAGAGCGTCGCAGCCCTCGAGGGCGGCGACCATCTCGTCAGGCGTCGGGATCGCCGTTTTCTCTTCGCTTGATCTCATACTGCTCCATCTTCTTGTAGAGGTTGCTCCGCGGGGTGCCGATGGCGAGGGCGGTCTGCGTGACGTTCCACTGATGCTCGCCGAGCTTCTGGACCAGGAACAGCTTCTCCGCCTGGTCCTTGAACTCGCGCAGTGTCTTGAGTGTCTGGAACGCCTGTCCGAGCTCGATCCGGCCGGTCCCGGCAGCCGCCTCGACCTCGTCGCGCCCGATTTCCGGCCCGGGACTCATGATCAGCAGCCGCTCGACCTGGTTGCGCAGCTCGCGCACGTTCCCCTTCCAGGGTTGTGCGCGCAGCGCGTCGAACGCCTCGGGCAGGAACTTCTTCGGACGATAATTGTTGTTCTCGCAGAAACGGCGGGCGAAGTGCTCGGTCAGGATCGGAATGTCGTCGAGGCGCTCGCGCAGCGGGGGCGTGCGGATCGGCACCACGTTGAGACGGTAGTAGAGATCCTCGCGGAACCGGCCGTGCCGGATCTCGTCGGCGAGCTCGCGATGCGTCGCGGCGACCACGCGTACGTTGACGCGCACCACACGGTCGGCACCCACCGGCTCGACGTCTCCGCTCTCGAGGACGCGCAGCACCTTGGCCTGGGTCCGGGCCGACATGTCGCCGATCTCGTCGAGGAAGATCGTGCCGTTGTCCGCGGCGACGAACTTGCCGGTCTGCTTGCGGACCGCACCGGTGAAGCTCCCTTTCTCGTGCCCGAAGAGCTCCGATTCGATCAGCTCCTCGGGAATGGCCGCGCAGTTGACCTGGACGAATGCCTGTCCGCGCCGCGGACTCGCATCGTGGATCGCTCGCGCCACCAGCTCCTTGCCGGTTCCGCTCTCGCCGAGGATCAGCACGGTGGCGGACGTCGGCGCCGCGCGTTCGATCGATTCGCGCAGCTTGTGGATCGCCGGAGTGGAACCGATGATCGTCGAGCCCTCGGCCTGCTGCGGTTGATGCTGCCGCTTGTCCTGCTGCAGCCGGCTCGCCTCCACGGCATTGCGCAGCGAGAGCAGCACCCGATCCTTCTGCAGTGGTTTCTCGAAGAAGTCGAAGGCGCCGCGGCGGGTGGCGTCGACGGCGGTCGCGACGTCGGCGTGCCCGGAGAGCACGATCACGGGGACCTCGTAGCCTCGTTCGCGCATCGTCCGGAGCGCCTCGAGACCGTCCATTTCCGGCATCCGGATGTCGAGCAGGATCGCGTCGGGCGGCCGTTCCCGCACCTTCTGGACGGCCTCGAGTCCCGTCGCCGCCTCCTCGACCCGGTAGCCCTCGAACTCGAGGATCATGCGCAGCGACTCCCGGATATCGGCCTCGTCGTCGACGACGAGCACGGAAGCGCGGGTCGGGGCGGCCACGGCGGGACTCTACCAAGGGAAAAGGGACGCGCGACCGGAGATCCGGCCGACGCGTCCCTTTCGGTGAGGCCCGGTGTCGCGCGTCAGGGGACGCGGACGACGGCGAAGAAGTTGACCTGCCGGCCGCCCTGACTGCGCGGCGCGACCCGCTTCATGTAGAGCCGGAGGAACGAGCCGGACGGCGCTGCGTGCACCGCCTTCTCGAACGACCTGGCATCGGGCACCGCCTGGCCGTTGACCTCGACGATGATGTCTCCCTGTCCCACTCCTTCGTCGTAGAGCGGGCTCGAGGCGGCGACGTCACTCACCACCACCCCGTCGATGTCGTCGGCGAGGCCCAGGCTCTGCCGCATCCCGGGTGTCAGATCCTGGTACTCGAGACCGAGCCAGTCCACACCGCTCGCGGCCGGTTCGCTGGCGGCGGCCTCCTCGGACTCGCCGAGCTGACGCTCGGAGAGCGAGACCTTCTTGGTCATCCGGCGGCCGTCACGGAGCAGTTCGAGCTCCACCGACTTGCCCGGCGGCTGCGAGGCGACGTACTCGATCAGGTCGCGGGTCTCCTTGACCTTGCGGCCGTCGACCGAGAGGACGACGTCGCCGTGCTCGACTCCCGCCTTGCTGGCCGGAGAGTCCTCCACGACCTGGGTCACCAGGGCACCGCCGGCTTCCGCGAGCCCGAAGGCCTGGGCGCGGTCGTAGTCGATGTTCGAGATGTTGACGCCGATGTAGCCGCGGGAGACCTTGCCCTTCTCGCGGAGCTGGGGCAGGACGGCCTTGAGCGTCGAAACCGGGACCGCGAAGCCGATGTTCTCGGCCCCCCAGTTCATCGCCGTGGCGATGCCGATCACTTCGCCCTCGAGGTTGACCAGCGGACCGCCGGAGTTCCCGCGGTTGATCGCCGCATCGGTCTGGATGAAGTTCTCGAACGAGCTGTCGCGGGTCAGTCCGATCGAACGTCCCTTGGCGCTGACCACACCGACCGTGACCGTGTGATCGAGGAGGAGCGGATTTCCGATCGCCATGACGTAGTCGCCGACGCGCAGCCGGTCGCTGTCGCCGAGGCGGAGATAGGTGAGATTCTTCCCGGCGTCGATCTTGAGCAGCGCCAGGTCGGTGGCCGGATCGGCGCCCTTGATCTCGGCGTCGTAGAGGCGCTCGTTCAGACGCACGCGGACCTTGGTCGCCCCTTCGATCACGTGGTTGTTGGTGATCACGTAGCCGTCGGGGCTGATGACGAAGCCGCTGCCGCCGGAATCGGAGCGGAATTCCCGACCCCTGTCTTCCGGCGCATTCCGTCGACCGCGCGGGCCGAAGAAGAATTCGAACGGGTCCTGCCCCTCGCCCTGCTGCCCCCCGAATCCGCGGGTGGGCCGGTTCTTGGCGATGGTCTGGGATTCGATGGAGACCACGGCCGGAAGGGCGCCCTCGGCGAGATCGGCGAACGACGGCAGGCCCTGGGGCAGCCGGACAGCGACGGCCGTCCCGCCCTGAGCGGCCGCGGCAGCCTCCGCGACCGCACCGCTACCGGCGCCGGCGGTCGACTCGGCGCTCGTGGCCAGGAGGTCGGGGCTGCCGACGAGCAGCATCCCGGCGAGAGCCGCAACTACCAGAAGTGTGAAGCTCATGAACTGACGTCCGCGTGGCAAGGCCTTCATGCTCGTATCGTCTCCTTTCGGCTCGGGGTCGGACTCGACCCGGATTTCCACGACAGCAAGGGGCGTGCCCGGTTTCGGGTCTCGACTCGCCGCGATCGTGCCATTCTGACGCGGAGGGCCGGAAGCCTTGCGATCCCCGTCAGTTGCGTTCCCCGCCGAGCGGCGCTATCATCGCCGCCGACAGCTTGCCTAAGGTTCGAAGGTGGGTTGAGCAGCCCGCCTTTTTTGTTGTCCGGCAAGCGGGAAGAAGATGGCGAAGAACGCGATCGATCCGGAGCTCACCAGGGAGCTCGCCGAGATCGCAGCGGCACAGGGTTGCGAGCTGCTGCGTGCGGAGTTCCAGGGCGGGACCCTCCGGTTGATCCTCGACCGCGTGGAGGGGGTTCGGCTGGAGGACTGCGAGGCGGTTTCCAAGCAGGCTTCCGCCCTGCTCGATGTGTCGGACTTCGGACGTGGCCGGTACACGCTGGAGGTGAGCTCGCCCGGACTCGATCGCGAGCTCTACGGCCCGCGAGACTATTCGCGGTTCACCGGCAGCAGGGTTCGAATCCGGTTCGTGAGCCCCGAAACTGGCAAGCGAGCGACGGTAACCGGCCGACTCTCCGACTTCCGGCCGGAGACCGGCGAGATTCGACTGACGGAGCTGGACGGCGGCAAGGAAATGACGATTCAACTCGGAAGCGTGCAGCTGGCGAAGCTCACGATCGACCTTTAAGAAGAGACGACAGACATGGCCCAGGCACAGGTAGCCCCCGACATCAATCTTGGCGAGGTTCTCCGTCAGGTCGCACGAGAGAAGGAAATCGACTACGAGCGCTGGGTCCAGGCGCTCGAGGACGCCATGGCGTCGGCCGCCAAGAAGCAGCACCGGATCAAGGAGCCGGTCCGCGCGACCTGGAACCCGGACACCGGCAAGTTCGAGGCCTGGGCGGTCAAGAAGGTCGTCGAGGTGGTCGAGGATCCGGCTGCGGAGTGGACCGTCGAAGAGGCGCGCGAGCACAAGCCCGACGTCGAACTCGGCGACGAGATTCTCACCCCGGTGTCGACCGAGGGGCTCGGCCGGATCGCCGCCCAGTCGGCCAAGCAGGTGCTCTACCAGCGCGTCCGCGAAGCGGAGCGCGAGAAGGTCTACAACGAGTTCATCGGTCGCGCCGGCGAGGTCGTCAACGGGACCGTCAAGCGCTTCGAGCGCGGCGACATCATCGTCGACCTCGGACGGACCGAAGCGATCGTCCCGCGTCCCGAGCAGGCCCGCCACGAGCGCTACAGCCAGGGAGAGCGGATCCGCGGTGTCATCGTCGAGATCCACAAGCAGCCCAAGGGTCCGCAGATCGTCCTCTCGCGCACCGACCCGCGCCTCCTGGTCAAACTGTTCGAAATGGAGGTTCCCGAGATCTACGACGGCACGGTGGTCATCAAGGCCGCGGTCCGCGCACCGGGTGAGCGCGCCAAGGTCGCGGTGTACAGCCGTGAACGCGACGTCGACCCGGTCGGCGCCTGCGTCGGCATGAAGGGGTCGCGCGTGCAGTCGATCATCCGTGAGCTGCGCGGCGAGAAAATCGACATCATCGAGTACTCCGAGGATCTCGTCACCTTCGCGCAGAGCGCGCTCGCACCGGCCAAGATCACCCGCGTCTCGGTGCATCACACCGGGTCGGTGCCGCACCTCGACGTGATCGTCGAGGACGAGCAGCTGTCGCTGGCGATCGGCAAGCGCGGACAGAACGTCCGCCTCGCGGCCGAACTGATCGGCTGTCGGATCGACATCCGCAGCGAGTCGGACGTCAAGGACGAAGTCGCCGATGCGCTCGCCCGCATGCTCCAGGGCGCGCTCTCGGAGCTGCCGGCGGCGCCGGCGCTCGACGCCGAGCTCGATCTCACGACCGTCCCGGGAGTGGGCCCCAAGGCGGCGCAGCTGATTTCGGCGGCCGGCTTCTCCACCCTCCAGGCACTGCTCGACGCCGAGCCAGAGGATCTCCAGAAGGTCGACGGCGTCGGTCCCAAGACCGCCCAGTCGATCCTCAACTGGGCCAAGGAGCAGGCCGGGAAGAGCCGCGAAACGGCGGTCGAAGCGGAGGGGGAAGAGCGCTCCCTGCCGGCCGAAGCGGCTTCGTCGATGAACGATCAGGATTTCATGGCAGCACTGTCGCGCGCCTTCAAGGAGTCGGAGGAGAAGGCACGGGCCGCGGACGAGCTCGCCGCTCCCGAGGCGGAGCCGGAAGCCGTTGCGGAATCGGAGCCGGAAGGCGAAGCGCAGTAGGAGACTCCCGGCGGAAGAGCCGCCGGGGCTGGGAACGGGGAGAACGAAGTCATTTATGTCCAAGATTCGGGTCCATGACCTCGCAACGATGATGGGCGTTCCGCACCAGGATCTGGTGTTCAAGCTGCGCTCCATCGGCGTCCGGGTGGAAGGTGAGGAAGCCGCGGTCGACAGCGAGATGCTGCAGGCGATCCTCGCCGGCAAGAAGCTCGCGTCGCCGCGGGAAGTGATCATGGACGACTCCGCTGCACCGGCCGCCGCACCGGCCGCACGGCGAGGAGCGTCCGCCAGCCCGGCGGCGCCGCGAGCGACGGTCAATCCCCTCCGCCCCACGCGCCCGAGGACCGTCATCCAGAAGGTCGAAGCGAAGATCAAGACCCTGCCGCCTTCGCAGAGCGACCGCTTCCCCGGTGCTTCGGCGGAGGAAAGCTTCCTCGCCGGCGCCGCACCCGCGGCGACGGCGACTCCCAGCCCGGCGCCGGCCGTCGAGTCCAGCGCGCCGTCGGCAGCCGAAGCGACCGAAAGCGCAACTGCCCAGGCCAAGCCCGCTGCGAAGAGCGCCGCCAAGGCCGCGCCGAAGGCGACTCCTCCGCCTCCGGTCGCTCCCGCCTCCACCTCGCCGCCGCCCGCCGCCTCCGCATCTCCCTCTCCGGCCGCGGTGCCGAGCGCGACACAGGCCGGACCGCCCCCGCGCCCGGCCCGCGGTGCGGTTCTGATCCACCGCCCCACCGAGCCGTACCGGCCTCCGGCGCCGAGCAGTCGACCCGGATCCCGCCCCGGCGGCGGCCGTCCCGGCGCTCCCGGCTCGACCCGTCCTTCGGGACCGGGCGGACCCGGCTCGCGGCCCGGCGGCTACCCCGGACGTCCCGGTGGGGGCCTCGGCCGCCCGGCGCCCGGCAGCGGCCCCTCCCGGCCCGGCTACAGCCGTCCCGGCGGCGGCCGTCCCGGCGGGCCGTCTTCACCCGGTTCGGCGCCCGGATCGCGCCGCGGCATGCCCGGCGGAGGCGAATCCGACAAAAAGAAGAGCAAGAAGGGTCGCAAGACCACCGGCGAGACGCAGATCACGGACATCCGCTCGCTGCGCGGTTCCCTGGTCGAAATCGAGAACGTCGTCGACGAAGCGGTCGTTCCGACCGGGTCCACCGCTCCCCGGCGGCGACGGCGCAGCGGAGACGCCCGCCCCGAGGGCGCCGCGGAGGCCAAGCTCGATCGCGCCAAGGGCGAGAGCGAAGGCCCGATCGTGATCTCGGAGGGGATGACCCTGCGCGAGTTCGCCGATCGGCTCGACGTCAAGGCCAAGGACCTCATCAAGCTCCTCTTCCAGCGCGGCATCATGGCGAACATCAACTTCGTCATCGATCCCGAGCTGGGACAGAAGCTGGTCCAGGAGGCCGGACTCGAGGCGAAGATCATGACCTTCGAAGAGGAGCTCCAGGCGAAGATCACCGTCGACGAGCCCGTCGAAGCCGAGGGCACCCAGGTCGCCCGCGCCCCCGTGGTCACGATCATGGGTCACGTCGACCACGGCAAGACCTCGCTCCTCGACAAGATCCGCTCGTCCAAGATCACCGAAGGCGAGTTCGGCGGCATCACCCAGCACATCGGTGCCTACCACGTCGACGTCAACAACCGGCAGATCGTCTTCCTCGACACCCCGGGCCACGAGGCGTTCACCATGATGCGTGCCCGCGGCGCCCGGGTGACCGACATCGTCGTCCTGGTGGTGGCGGCCGACGACGGCGTCATGCCGCAGACCGCCGAGGCGATCGACCACGCCCGTGCGGCCGGCGTGCCGATCGTCGTGGCGATCAACAAGATCGACAAGCCCAACGCCAACCCCGACCGGGTGCAGCAGCAGCTCGCCGACCGCGGCCTCGCCCCCGAAGCCTGGGGCGGCACCACCGTCGTCGTCCCGGTCTCGGCGATCCAGGGAACCGGCATCAACGACCTCCTCGAAATGATCCTCCTCACCGCCGATCTCCAGGATCTCAAGGCGAGCCCCGAGCGACCGGCGCAGGGAGTCGTGCTCGAGGCCCGCAAGGAGACCGGACGCGGCATCATCTCCACGGTTCTCGTCCAGAACGGAACGCTCCGGGTCGGCGACATCTTCGTTTCCGGCGCCACCTGGGGACGCGTGCGTTCGATGAGCGACGACCGCGGCCATCGCGCCCAGGAGTCGGGGCCGGCCACCGCGGTCGAAGTCACCGGCTTTGCCGACGTGCCCGAAGCGGGCGACACCTTCCAGGCGGTCGGCGACGAACAGAAGGCACGCTCGATCGTCGAGTTCCGGCAGCTCGAGTCGCGCAAGCGCGAGCTCGGCTCCACCGGCACCCGTCTCTCGCTGGAGCAGCTGTTCACGCAGATCGAGAAGGGTGAGGTCAAGGACCTCTCGGTCGTCCTCAAGGCCGACGTGCAGGGCTCGGTCGAGGTGCTGTCCGACGCCATCGCCAAGGCCAGCACGGCGAAGGTGAAGGCCACGGTTCTGCACAGCGGCGTCGGCGCGATCTCGACCAACGACGTCCTGCTCGCCTCCGCTTCGCGCGCCATCGTCGTCGGCTTCAACGTCCGCCCGGAGAAGAACGCCGCCGAGCTCGCCGACAAGGAGCAGGTCGAGATCCGGCTCTACACGGTCATCTACGAGCTGATCGACGACATGAAGAAGGCGATGGTCGGACTGCTCGAGCCGACCTTCAAGGAGGTCGCGCGCGGCCGCGCCGAGGTGCGCGAGATCTTCCGCGTACCGAAGATCGGCACGATCGCCGGCTGCCACGTCGTCGACGGGGTCATCCCCCGCGCAGCGACGGTCCGTGTCGTCCGCGACGGACGGGTCGTCTTCGAGGGCAAGATCGCGTCGCTCAAGCGCTTCAAGGACGACGCGTCGGAAGTGCGGGCCGGATTCGACTGCGGGATCGGGATCGAGCGCTTCCAGGACGTCAAGCCCGGCGATTTCATCGAAGCGTACGCCCGCGAGGAAGTGGCGCCGACCCTCAACTGATGCGAGCTGCCGTGCGCGGGTCGGATCCCCGCGCACGGAAAGGCAGGCCGGAATGTTCGTCGGTATCGGAGTTCTCGAACTCGAGCTGTCCGAGGTCCACGACCTCAAGAGCAAGCGCCGCGTGGTTCACGGGCTGGTCGACCGGTTGCACGCCCGCCACCGCATCTCGGCAGCCGAGGTCGGTTCCCTCGAGCTCTGGCAGCGTGCCGAGATCGGCATCGCGATCGTCGCAGCTCACGAGGCCGACGTCCGGCGGATGCTCGATCATGTCCTCGCCATCGCCGACGACCAGTCGGAGGCGACGGTGACCCGCTGGGATCCCCAGATTCTCGAGGAAAGCGAATGAGTCAACGAACGGAACGAGTGGCGGATCAGATCCGCGTCGAGATGTCGATCCTCTTCCAGCGCGAGGTGCGGGATCCCCGCGTGCAGCTGGCCAGTGTTACGCGGGTGGAGGTGAGTCGGGACCTCGGGCACGCCAGGATCTGGGTCTCGGTGCTCGGCGACGAAGAGCAGCGGCTCGCGGCGATGGAAGGGATCGAGCACGCCCGCGGCTTCCTGAGAGGACAGCTCGCCCGCCGCCTCAAGCTCCGCGTCACCCCGGAGCTCCGCTTCGAGCTCGACCGCGGCGCCGAGCACCTGCGCGAGATCACCGACCTGCTCGAGAAGCTGCACCACGACGAAGGAGAATCATGACGATCGAGGACGTACTTCCTCCTCTCGCCGCGGCGAGGAGGATCCTGCTCACCAGCCACCAGAGTCCCGACGGAGACGCGATCGGCACCGAGCTCGGTCTGGCGAGGATCCTGCGCGGAGCGGGACGTGAAGTCGCGATCTGGAACGATCATCCGGTGCCGCCGGCCTACCGCCGGATGCCCGGCGCGGACCAGATCCACAGCGGCCCGACGCCACCACCCGGCTTCCCCGCCGCCTTCGACCTCGCCGTCGTCCTCGAGTGCCCCACACTCGACCGCTCCGGCCTCGAGAAGGAGCTGGTCCAGGTTCCCCTGCTCAACATCGATCACCATCTCGGGAACCCGGGCTACGGCGTCGCCGCCTGGGTCGATACCGAAGCGCCGGCCGTGGCCGTCCTGATCGCCGAGATGGCGCGCCGGCTGAGCTGGGAGATCGATCTTCTGGCCGCCAGCTGTCTCCTCGTCGGCCTGACTACCGACACCGGCGGCTTCCGCTTCTCCAACGCCACGCCGCGGGCATTCGAGGCCGCCGCCGCGCTGGTTCGCGACGGCGCCTCCCCCGAGCTCGTTTCGCAGTGGATCTACGAGAGCCAGTCCGAAGGCTCGGTCCGGCTCCTGGGCGAGCTCCTGCGGACGCTCTCGCTGCACGAGGCGGGCTCCGTCGCCACCGTCGTCCTGACCCGCGAGATGTTCGACCGCGCCGGCGCCGCCGCCGGCGACTCCGAAGGTCTCGTCGACGTGCCACGGTCGATCGCCGGCGTCGAGGCGGTGGCGCTGCTGCGCGAGGTCGGCGACGGCGCCTTCAAGGTCTCCCTGCGCTCGCGCGGCGCCGTGGACGTCCAGTCGATCGCACGGCGCTACGAGGGCGGCGGACACCGCAATGCGGCGGGCTGCCGCGCCCTCGGCGCGCTCGACGAGCTGCGGATCCGATTCGCGACCGAGCTGGCCGAAGCGGTGGAGGCGAGCCGTGGGGTTTGACGGACTTCTCTACGTCGACAAGGAGGGCGCCTGCACCTCGCACGACGTGGTGCAGCGCGTGCGACGGATCTTCGGCCAGAAGCGGGTCGGACACTGCGGGACCCTCGATCCGGACGCCACCGGGCTCCTCCTGGTGACCCTCGGCGCCGCCACCCGGCTCACCCGCTTCCTGATCCAGGCGCGGAAGGTCTACGAAGGCACGGTGCGCTTCGGCGTCGCGACCGACACCTACGATTCGTCCGGCCGTGTGGTGAGCGAGCAGCCGACGGCCGGCCTCGACGAGCCCCGGATCGACGAGGCCATGGCCACGTTCGTCGGCACCTTCGAGCAGCGGCTGCCGGCCTACAGCGCCCGCAAGGTCCAGGGCGTCAAGCTCTACGAAATGGCCCGTCGCGGCGAGGAGGTTCCCGAGCTCAACAAGGAGGTCACGGTCGACGAGTTCCGGCGCATTGACGCCCTCGCCGATGACCGGATCCAGTTCCGGCTGACCTGCAGCTCCGGCACCTACGCCCGCAGCCTGGCCCACGACCTGGGACAGCGCCTGGGCTGCGGGGCGCATCTGGCAGGCCTCCGCCGCACCAGGATCGGCAAGCCCGGCCTCTGGTTCGACCTCGACCAGGCGCTCCCGCTCGGTGAGCTCGAGCGGCGCCGCCGGGAGGGGATTCCGCTCGGAGGGAGCTTCCAGGCGCTGCGCGAGATCCCGCTCCCCTTTCCGACCGGGACCCTGGACGCGCAGCAGGAGCGCCGGACCCACCACGGTCAGACCGTCTTCCTGCCCGGCCTCGGCGCCGAGACCGGCGACTGGGTCCGGCTCGTCGACCGGACCGGCGAGCTGATCGCCGTCGGATCGGTCACGGAGCGGATCGGAAGCGCCGGAACGGCCATCGTGCAACCCCGGATCGTTTTCCAACAGGAGCGCGATCTGGTAGAATTTCCAAGGACATAGACAGATCGAGACGACGATCAGAACGGAAGGAGAAGGAACTTGTTGCAGACCAGAGAAGAGATCATCGAGGCGTACCGCGTCCACGACACCGACACCGGTTCGTCGGACGTCCAGGTCGCGCTCCTCACCAAACGGATCAACGAGCTGACCGAGCACTTCAAGACCCACGCCAAGGACCATCACAGCCGGCGCGGCCTCCTGAAACTCGTCGGACAGCGCCGCCGGCTGCTCGACTACATCAAGCGCCACGACGCCGAGCGCTACAAGAAGCTGATCGACCGCCTCGGAATCCGCAAGTAGCCCCTCCTTCGACGCGACGAACGCTCCCGCTCCGCCCGGACCTTCCGGCGCGAGCGGAGCGTGACGCCGCCTTCGCAGCAAACTGAGGAAAACAGGTATCTATGAAGACTCAAAAATCAGTCCAGGTCGGCTCCAGCACGATCTCCATCGAGACCGGCCACCTCGCCAAGCAGGCCCACGGCGCCGCCGTGGTGCGCCTCGGCGACACCGTCGTTCTCACCACCGCCTGCATGGCGACCAGCGCGATCCCGCGCGACTTCCTGCCCCTGACGGTCGACTACCGTGAGTACACCTACGCTGCCGGCCGCATCCCGGGCGGCTTCTTCAAGCGGGAGGGACGGCCGACCGAGAAGGAGACCATCACCTCCCGTCTGATCGACCGCCCGCTGCGCCCGCTCTTCCCGCCCGGATACAAGAGCGAGACGCAGGTGATCTCTCTGGTCCTCTCCGCCGACGGCGAGAACGACCCCGACATCCTGGCGATCAACGGCGCCTCGGCGGCCCTCGTGCTGTCCGCCGTGCCGTTCTACAACCCGATCGCCGCCGTTCGCGTCGGCCTCATCGACGGCGAGGTGGTGTTCAACCCGACCAACAGCGAGCGCGACGTCGCCGACCTCGACCTCGTGGTCGTCGGCACCCAGGACGCCGTCGTCATGGTCGAGGCGGGCGCCAATCAGCTCTCCGAAGCGAAGATTCTCGAGTGCATCTGGGCCGGTCACGCCGAGCTGCAGAAGATCATCCAGGTCCAGATCACGATGTTCCGCGAGCTCGGCCTCTCGAAGCCGGTTTGGAGCGCCCCCGAGGTCTACCCGCAGGAGCTCTACCAGGAGGTCCGCGCGGCGATCCACGGTCCGCTCAAGTCGGCCCTCCACACCAAAGGCAAGTTCGAGCGCAAGGACGCCGTCTCCAAGGTCCAGAAGGAGTACCTCGCGTCGATTCCCGAGGACCAGGTCGAGAAGCGCGCCCAGGTCAAGAAGGTGATCGAAACACTCGAGGAAGAGACGCTCTACGATTCGGTTCTCGATGACCGCATCCGCTTCGACTCGCGGCAGCTCGACGAGATCCGCGACATCGACATCGAAGTCGGCGTCCTGCCACGCACCCACGGCTCGGCGATCTTCCAGCGCGGCGAGACGCAGGCGCTGGCGACGGTCACGCTCGGCACCCGCCGTGACGCGCAGATCATCGAGGAGTATGAGGGCGAGACCAAGCAGAAGTTCCTCCTCCACTACAACTTCCCGCCCTTCTCGGTCGGCGAGGTGAAGTTCATGCGCTCGGCGGGACGGCGCGAGATCGGCCACGGCGTCCTCGCCCGGCGGGCGCTGCTTCCGGTCCTCCCGAACGAGGAGGATTTCCCGTACACGCTCCGCGTCGTCTCCGACATTCTGGAGTCGAACGGCTCGTCGTCCATGGCGACGGTCTGCGGCGGCTCGCTCGCCCTCTTCGACGCCGGTGTGCCGATGCTGGCGCCGGTCGCCGGCGTGGCGATGGGCCTCGTGCAGCGCGGTGAGCAGTTCGCCGTGCTCACCGACATCGCCGGGCAGGAAGACCACTACGGCGACATGGACTTCAAGGTCGCCGGGACCCGCCAGGGGATCACCGCCCTGCAGATGGACATCAAGATCGGCGGCGTCTCGCGGTCGGTGATGGAGACCGCCCTCGAGCAGGCAAAGGCCGGACGCCTCCACATCCTCGGCAAGATGGAGGCCGTTCTCGGCACGCCGCGCGAGGATCTGTCGAACTTCGCCCCGCGGCTCTACACTCTCCAGATCAACAAGGAGAAGATCCGCGACATCATCGGACCCGGAGGCAAGACGATCCGCTCGATCGTCGAAGAGACCGGTTGCGAGGTCGAAGTCGAGAACGACGGCCGCGTGATCATCGCTTCGCCCGACGGCGAGGCAGCCAAACGCGCCATCCACATGATCGAACGCCTGACCGAGGTGCCGGAGATCGGCAAGGTCTATACCGGCACCGTTCGTCGCGTCGAGGCGTACGGCGCCTTCGTCGAGATACTGCCGGGTACCGACGGCCTGGTCCACATCAGCGAGCTCGCTCCCTACCGGGTCCGCGAGACGACCGACGTGGTCAAGGAGGGGGACGAGACCCAGGTCAAGGTGATCGACATCGACGACACCGGCCGCGTCCGTCTGTCGCGCAAGGCCGTCATCATGGAAGCTCCCGACTACGATCCGGCGCAGTATGCCGGCATGGGCATGAGCGAGGACGAGCGTCCGCCCCGCTCCGAGGGTGCCGACCGGGGCGACCGCGGAGGCCGTGGCGGAGACCGCGGTGGACGAGGTGGCCGTGGCGGCGACCGCGGAGGCCGTGGCGGTTCGCGCGGTCCGCGCCGTTAGGAGTTCGTCCGCAGCGGAGTAGGATCGGGCCGGGTCGGAAACGATCCGGCCCTTTTCGTCTGGAGCGTGCATGAACGACGCGGAACTCTCCATCTTCGACCTGGTCGACTACTGTGACCGGCTCCTCGACGCGCCTGCGAGCCGCGACTTCTGCCCCAACGGCCTGCAGGTCGAGGGCCGGCGCCCGGTGCGCAAGATCGTCACCGGCGTCTCGTCCTGCGTCGACCTCTTCGTGCGGGCACGGGACGCCGGTGCCGACGCCGTCCTCGTCCACCACGGACTCTTCTGGGACGGAACGCCGCGCCAGCTCACCGGCTACCTCCAGCGCCGCGTCGCCGCGCTGATCGAGAACGGTCTCCACCTGGTCGCCTATCATCTGCCGCTGGATCGTCACGACGAGATCGGGAACAACATCCTCGCCGCCCGCGGACTCGGTCTCGAGGAGATCGAGCCGTTCGCCGAGTACCAGGGCTCGCCGATCGGCTTCCGTGGCCGCTTCGGCTCTCCTGTGTCCTCGGGCGAGCTGGTGGCCCGCTGCGCCCGCCTGTTCGGGCAGGAGCCGCTGCTCTTCTCCAGCGGCAAGGAGAGGATCTCGACCGTCGGCATCGTCAGCGGCGGCGCGCAGGGAGAGATCCATCAGGCGATCGCCGCCGGTCTCGACGCCTACGTTACCGGCGAGTCCACGGAATGGGTGATGAACGTCGCCCGCGAATCCGGCATCCACTTCCTCGCCGCAGGCCACTACGCCACGGAGCGTCTCGGCATCCGCGCGCTCGGCGAGCACCTCGCCCACCGTTTCGGTCTCGAGCACGAGTTCGTCGACATTCCGAACCCGGTCTGAAGCCTCAGGTTCGTTCCCGAAGCTCCGGAGCACCGGAAAGAGAAAAGGCGCGGGCATCGCGACCCGCGCCTCGGATATCCAGGTCCGGCGGCCGCCGAACCGCTGGAATCAGTCGCAGCTGTACGGAGAGCCCGGGAACGGGCTGCAGGCCGGGAAGACCGCCGGGAAGTCGTCGCCCGACTCTCCCAGGATCACGCTCGAGAGGTCGCAGAAATCCGAGATGGCCACCGCAGCGTAGCCCACGCTGAAGCGTCCTTCGGCCGAGTGGGTCTGCGTGACCCAGTTCTGCCGTACCTCGTGATTCGGTCCGTCGATGTGCCCGAGGTTCATGTAGATCCAGCCCGAGGGGAACGTCGCCAGGTCGTCCATGTCGATGATGTTGGCCTCACGCGGCGCGAACAGCGCGTCCGGATCGTCCGGCGGACAGGGCGAGATCTGGCAGATGTCCGGGATCTCGGTGTTCTCCTGCGAATCGAAGATCACGACCTGGATCTGGTCCATCGGGTACCAGACGTTGTTGTTGTCGCCGGGCGCACCGCAGGGGAACGGAAGGCCTTCGTAGGTCGAGTCGCGCCAGATCTGGAGCTGCGTGCCGCCGTCGAACTGGGCGTTGCGATAGTAGTGGGCAGCGAACGTCGACGCGAGCGACTCCCGGAAGTCCGGGTAGGGCGTCGCATACCGGTCGCAGCGGTTGTAGAACGAACCGCCGAGGAGCTGGACCGCTTCTCCGTCGTTCGCGGCCGCCTGGACGTGGACCAGGTTGTCCCCCTGGGCGAAGTTGTTCTGCCCGTCGATGTAGAAGTAATCGCCCCACAGGATGTTGTCGTACAGACCAAGACCCCCGTCGCCGAAGTACGGACCCTGGTCCGGATTCGACCAGCCCTGGCCGCACGGTGTCTGCAGCGTGCAGTCGTTGACCAGATCGACGGTGACGTACCCGTCCGCGATGGCGGTACCGTTGTTCCCGTCGGTCGGCAGCGCCGCACAGTCGCCCGGGTAGATGTAGGTCGACTCGTTGCCGCGCAGGATCTCGTGCACGTCCGCGAGACGAACGCAGCCGAGCTCGCCGCACGAGGCATCGCCACCGAAGCTGTTGTCGTACGGGAAACCCAGCTCGTCGCACGCCGGATAGCTGTTGCCGTCCGGATCCGAGAACGGACCGACCGGGCTCTCCGGCTCGCCGTTGCCCGTGATCGGCAGCAGACCGTTCTTCAGCGCCAGGCCGAGGTTGATCGTCTGCATGTCGTAGCCTGTGAGATAGACGTTGAAGTCGAGAACTTCGATCGACATGTTCGTCCACACCACCACGTGCGTGAGCGCGGCCGACGCCGAGGCGTTGTTGATCGAGAAGATCGTGTTGACGCCCGCGTCGTTGTCCAGGTCGACCTGGAAGTACGGCAGCAGGAGCGTCGCCGCCGGGGAGGCCTCGACCGTGCACATCTCGGCACTCGCCGGACCTCCGAAGGCCACGAGACCGACGACCATGCAACACCGGATGACATTCCTCATACGATCTTCTCCTCGACTGCAAGGTTCAGGACTTCCCGAATTCGGGACTGTGCTCCCCACTCAGAAACGGCCCACTCCCCTTCGCAACAACGACCAGCAGGATATTTGCGGGATCGTCTCACAGTCGAATCCCACCGGCAACACCCGGGGCGGGGAACACGAATCCGCCCCGTGCACGGCAACGAGTCCGGGGGTGACCGTCCGCGGGACCGGACTCTGGGGACACAGAAAAGGCGCGGGTCTCGCGACCCGCGCCTTCGGAGAATCTCCGCCTGTCCGTCCGGAGCCGCGGTCAGCAGCCGCCGCTGGCGGCCGAGCAGGGCGAGCCGTACGGACTGAACGCCGGCCAGACTTCAGGGAATTCGTCACCCGACTCGCCGAGCTCGACGCTGGTCGAGTCACAGAAGTCGGAGATGACCACCGCGGCGTAGCCGACGCTGAAACGACCCTCGGCGTCGTGCGTCTGGCTGACCCAGTTCTGGCGCAGCTCGTACAGACCCTCGCCATACTGCTCGTTGAGGTTCATGTAGATCCAGCCCGAGGGGAACGTCGCGATGTCGTCGACATCGATCACGTTCGCCTCGCGCGGCGCGAACAGGTTCTCGGGAGTTCCCGGCGGGCAGGGCGAGATCTGACAGATGTCCGGAACCTCGGTGTTCTCCTGCGCGTCGAAGATCACGACCTGCGACTGTCCGATCGGGTACCACTCCGGCGCGGACCCGCAGCTGAACAGCTCGCCGTCGTAGGTCGAGTCGCGCCAGACCTGCAGGTGAGTGCCGCCGCTGAACTGCGCGTTGCGGTAGTAGTGCGCCGCGAACGTCGTTCCGAGGGTCTCCCGGTAGTCGAAGTAGGGGGCGATGCTCGACTCGCAGCGGTTGTAGAACGAGCCGTTCGAGAGCTGCCCTGCGCCGATGCGAGTGACGTCCGCCTGGATGTGGACCAGGTTGTCGCCCTGGGCGAAGTTCTCGCCGCCGTTGATGTAGAAGTAGTCGCCCCACAGGATGTTGTCGTACAGACCGAGGCCGTCCCCGTCGCCGAAGTACGGACCCTGGTCCGGATTCGACCAGCCCTGGCCGCAAGGCGTCTGCAGCGTGCAGTCCGAGATCAGGTCGACCGTCACGTAGCCGTCGGCGATCGTACCGCCGGCCGTTGGCAGCGCCGCACAGTCGCCCGGGTAGATGTACGTCGACTCGTTGCCGCGCAGGATCTCCTGTACGTCCGCGAGACGAACGCAGCCGAGCTCGCCGCACGAGGCATCACCACCGTCGGTGTTGTCGTACGGGAAACCCAGCTCGTCGCAACCCGGATAGCTGTTGCCGTCCGGATCCGAGAACGGACCGACCGGGCTCTCCGGCTCGCCGTTGCCCGTGATCGGCAGCAGACCGTTCTTCAGCGCCAGGCCGAGGTTGATCGTCTGCATGTCGTAGCCGGTGAGATACACGTTGAAGTCGAGGACTTCCACCGACATGTTCGACCACACCACCACGTGGGAGAGCGCGGCCGACGCCGAAGCGTTGTTGATCGAGAAGATCGTGTTGACGCCCGCGTCGTTGTCCAGGTCGACCTGGAAGTACGGCAGCAGCAGCGTCGCGGCCGGAGCGGCCTCGATCGAGCAGAGCTCGGCATTCGCCGACCTGCCCAGCGCGAGAAGACCGAGGATTGCGAAACAGCGGACAGCGTTCTTCATGCAGTTTTCTCCGTCCATCCGGAAAGTGAATCGTTGACGACTCCGACTCCCCTCGCGCCCGCATTCACCGGACGTCGAACACGAGGCAGGTGACTGGTACTACGTCGTTTCTGCCGGGATCGTGCCACAAGCGCTCCCCGCGGGCAACCAACGAACCCCGGACAGCGGAATCCGGCCGCCTGGGCCCGCCCGGAGAGCGTGTCGCGCGTCCGGACGACCGGGAAAAAGAGAAAAGGCGCGAATCCGGGGATCCGCGCCTCGTGTGCGATTCTCCGACTCCGGAACGGCCGCTCGGGCGGCCGATCCGGACCGTTCTCATAGTCCGTAGGGACTGTTGGCCGGCCAGACCGCCGGGAACTCGTCGCCCGACTCGCCGAGCTCGACGCTGGTCGAGTCACAGAAGTCGGAGATGACCACCGCGGCGTAGCCGACGCTGAAGCGACCCTCGGCGTCGTGCGTCTGGGTGACCCAGTTCTGACGCAGCTGGTACGAACCCACGTCGAACTGCTCGTTGAGGTTCATGTAGATCCAGCCCGAGGAGAACGTCGCGATGTCGTCGACATCGATCACGTTCGCCTCACGCGGAGCGAACAGATCCTCGGGGGTTCCCGGCGGGCAGGGCGAGATCTGGCAGATGTCCGGAACCTCGGTGTTCTCCTGCGCGTCGAAGATCACCACCTGCGACTGACCGATCGGGTACCATTCCGGCGTGGAGCCGCAGCTGAACGGCTCGCCGTCGTACGTCGAGTCCCGCCAGATCTGCAGGTGCGTGCCACCGCTGAACTGCGCATTGCGGTAGTAGTGCGCCGCGAACGTCGTCCCGAGCGACTCACGGTAGTCGTAGTACGGAGCGAACGAATTGTCGCAACGGTTGTAGAAGGAGCCGTTCTCGAGAATGTCGAGAACCTCTTCCTCGTACAGGGCCTGGATGTGGACCAGGTTGTCGCCCTGGGCGAAGTTCTCCCCACCATTGATGTAGAAGTAGTCGCCCCACAGGATGTTGTCGTACAGACCCAGGTTGCCTTCACCGAAGTACGGACCCTGATCCGGGTTCGACCAGCCCTGGCCGCAAGGCGTCTGCAGCGTGCAGTCCGAGATCAGGTCGACCGTCACGTAGCCGTCGGCGATCGTACCGCCGGCCGTCTCGAGCGCCGCGCAGTCGCCGGGGTAGATGTACGTCGACTCGTTGCCGCGCAGGATCTCCTGCACGTCCGCGAGACGGACGCAACCCAGCTCGCCGCACGAAGCATCGCCACCGTCGGTGTTGTCGTACGGGAAGCCCAGCTCGTCACACGCCGGGTAGCTGTTGCCGTCCGGATCCGAGAACGGACCGACCGGGCTCTCCGGCTCACCGTTGCCCGTGATCGGCAGCAGACCGTTCTTCAGCGCCAGGCCGAGATTGATCGT
Source organism: Thermoanaerobaculia bacterium (assembly GCA_050186295.1). Lineage (GTDB taxonomy): Bacteria > Acidobacteriota > Thermoanaerobaculia > Multivoradales > JAGPDF01 > JAGPDF01. The sequence continues at coordinate 178,451 of JBFWYP010000003.1, forward strand.
CTGCATGTCGTAGCCGGTGAGGTAGACGTTGAAGTCGAGGACCTCCACCGACATGTTCGTCCACACCACCACGTGGGTGAGCGCGGCCGTCGCCGAAGCGTTGTTGATCGAGAAGATCGTGTTGACGCCCGCGTCGTTGTCCAGGTCGACCTGGAAGTACGGAAGCAGCAGCGTCGCGGCCGGAGCGGCCTCGATCGAGCAGAGCTCGGCCTGCGCCGAACCGCCCAGGACGAGAAGGCCCGCCACGGCGAAACAACAGATGGACTTCTTCATCGTTCCGACCCTCCTTGGGATCGCGTTTCGGTCACCGTTCCAGAACCGTCCGACAGTCGAACTTCCCTCCGGTCAGCACTGCCTGTCTGACCCTGAATACGGGATCGTTTTTGGGATGGTGCCATAGCTCTCCCGGCTCGGCAAGGGAGGCCTCCGCAGCTGGCGACCGGGCCGGATCCGGCGGTTGCTGCGCACTATCGCGGAGAGGGTCGAGCCGCGCGCGGGAAGAAGCGGAGGAAGTTCTCGGTCGTGAGCTCGGCAACCTGACCCGGGTCGAGTCCCAGCTCTTCGCCGAGGCGGGCTGCGATCTCGACCGTGTAGGCGGGTTCGTTCGGCTGGCCACGGTGCGGGACAGGGGCCAGATAAGGGGTATCGGTCTCGACCAGCAACCGTTCGCGCGGGACCACCGGGAGCACTTCACGGACGTTGTCCGCCCTGGCGAAAGTGATCATCCCGGACATTCCGAAGACGCACTCCCGCTCCAGCAGCTCCCGGGCCATTCCGAGCCCGCCGGCGAACGAATGGAAGTCGGCGCGGAGCTCCGCGAACTCCGGCTCGCGGTAGAGCGCCAGCATGCGCTCGTTCGAGTCCCGGTTGTGCACGATGACCGGAAGCCCCGCCGCAACGGCGACCCGCCACTGCGCCCGCAGCACCTCCTCCTGCACCTCCCGCGGAGCGTGGTCGTAGAAGAAGTCGAGCCCGCACTCCCCTACCGCGACGACCTTGGGATCGCCGATCAGCGCGGCGAGACGGTCCTCGTCGCCACGCTGCCAGGTCGCGGCGTCGTGCGGGTGCACGCCGAGGGCGCACCAGACATTCTCCTCCGCGTGGCAGAGCTCGAGGAGCTCTGCGGCCTGCTCGAGGCGGGTCGCCGGAACGAGGAAGCCGTCGACGCCGCACGCCCGCGCGCGGGCGATCGCCGCGGCGCGCTCCTCCCCCTCGAGGTACTGCAGGTGACAGTGCGAATCGACGAGGCGCGGCCGGGTCACTTGACGCGCGTGCCGTCGGCGACGCCCGCCGGACCCGCGGCCGGCCGGACCAGCACCGGGCGCCCCTCCCCGTCGGTCGCCGCCAGGATCATGCCGCGCGATTCGACCCCCATCAGCTTGGCCGGCTTCAGATTCGCCACCACCACCACCTGCGTGCCGACCAGCTCCTCCGGCGCGTACGCCTTGCCGATGCCGGCCACGAGCTGCCGCAGCGTCTCCTCTCCGAGGTCGACCTGCAGCCGGATCAGCTTCTCCGACTTCGGCACGCGGTCGGCCTCGCGCACGGTTCCGACCTTGAGCTCGACGGCGAAGAACTGATCGATCGTCACCGGCGCGGCATCGGCCGCCGCCGGAGAAGCCGCGGCAGGAGCGGCGGCCTTCGGCTCCGCAGCCGGTGCGGCGGCCGGATCGGCACCGGTGCCGGCGGGGGGAGTCGGGAGTTCGGACATGAACTTCTCCTTGTCGATGCGGGGAAAGATCGGCGCGAGCTCGGGCAGGGGAACGGAGGTCGGACCGCCGCCCCAGGCGAGCGCCGCGAGCGAAGTCGGCGCCTGCTCGACCCCGATCGCCGCCAGGACCCGGGCGGCGGCGGTCGGCAGGAACGGCAGCAGTCCGGTGGCGACGATGCGCACCGACTCGAGACCGTTCCACAGGATGCGGGAGACGCTCTCGCTCGGCCCCTCGGTCTTCACCAGCTTCCACGGCGCCCGGGCGACGAGGTACTGGTTCGCCTCGGCCAGCAGCCGGAAGAGGGCCCGCAGGGCGTCCTGGAACGCCAGGCGATCCATCGCCACGCGGTACTCCTCCACCACCTCGCGGGCCACGGCGATCAGCGGATTGTCGTCGCACGGCACCGGCGGCGTCCTGCCGTCGAAGATCGAGCGCGAGAGGGTCACCAGCCGGCTCGTGGTGTTCCCGAGGTCGTTCGCCAGGTCGCTGTTGTAGCGCTCGACGAACGCTTCGTCCGAGTAGTTGGCGTCCTGACCGAAGACCATCTCGCGCGCCAGGAAGTAGCGCAGCGGATCGGGACCGAAGCGCGAGACGAGCTCGTCGGGCCGGACGACGTTGCCCACCGACTTCGACATCTTCTTCTGGTCGCGCAGCCACCAGCCGTGCGCCCAGACCCGGGTCGGCAGCGGCAGACCGGCCGACATCAGGAAAGCCGGCCAGTAGACGGCGTGGAAGCGGAGGATGTCCTTGCCGACCAGGTGCAGGCGGGTCGGCTCGGAGTCCGTGTCCGTCCCTTCCCAGTACTTGCGGAAGAGCGCCGGATCGGAATCGCCGAAGCCGAGCGCGGTGATGTAGTTCGCCAGGGCGTCGAGCCAGACGTAGACGGTGTGGCCGGGGTAGCCCGGGAACGGGATCCCCCAGGCAAGACCGGTGCGCGAGACCGAGAGGTCGCGCAGGCCCGAGGCGACGAAGGAACGGACTTCGTTCCGCCGCCCCTCCGGCTGGATCGCCTCCGGGTTGGCGTCGATCCAGTCGAGCAGCGGCTGCTCGAAACGCGACAGGCGGAAGAAGACGTTCTCCTCCGACTTCCACTCCACCGCAGCGCCGTGCACCGGACAGAGGTTGCCGGGGGCGAGCTCCTTCTCGGTGTAGTAGAGCTCGCAGGGCGAGCAGTACCAGCCTTCGTGCCGCGCGAGGTAGAGGTCGCCCGCCGCTTCGATCCGCCGGACGAGCTCGTGGACGCCGCGCTCGTGGCGCGCCTCCGTCGTGCGCAGGAAGTCGTCGTGGGTGATGCCGTAGAGCTTCCAGAGCTCGTGGTAGCGCGCCACGACCCGGTCGGCGAGCGCCTGGGGCGCGATCCCCTCCTTCGCGGCCGAGCGCTCGATGTTCTGTCCGTGCTCGTCGGAGCCGGTCAGGAAGCGGACGTCGTCCCCCGCGAGGCGCCGGTAGCGCGCCAGGGTGTCCGCCATCACCGTCGTGAAGATGTGACCGATGTGCGGCAGGTCGTTGACGTAGTAGATCGGGGTCGTGAGGTAGTAGCGGGACATTCGCGGTGGAGGCTCGGGCTCGATCGCACCGGCCGACCACCCTCCTCGTCGAGGAGCCGGCGGGACGCGGCTGCGGCCCGTCAGTCTATCAGCGGAGCCACGGGAAAACGGGTCTCCGGGGCCGCTGGTCAGCGCGCGACGAGCTCTTCGCCCGCGAACCGGTAGCGCGCCGAACAGAAGGCGCACTCGGCGACCACCGACCCGTCCTCGTCGCGGATCCCGTCGAGGTCGTCGCCGGCGAGGGTCGCGAGCTGCTCGCGCAGCCGCTCGCGGTCGCAGGCGCAGTGGAAGCGCTGGCTCCGCCGGTCGATGAGCTCGGCGTCTAGCCCGGCGAGCACGCGATCGCGGAGCGCCGGCAATCCTCCCTGCTCGATCGCCCGGCTGACGGATCCGTCGGCCGCGAGGTTCGCCTCGAGGCGTTCGACCATCGCCGGATTGGCTCCGGGAAGCACTTCGACGATCATCCCGCCCGCCGCCCGGATCCCTTCCGGTCCCTCGAGCACCCCGACCAGGACGGCCGACTGGGTCTGCTCGCTCTGCTCCAGGAAATGGGCGAGATCGAGGCCGATCTCGCCGGTCGCGAGCTCCACCTGGCTCTCGTAGGAGGTCCCGTCCTGGAGGTCGCGTCGCACCTTGAGCATGCCGGTCCCGACGGCGTCGGCGATCCGCAGTCTGCCGTCGCCGTCGGCCGGCAGGTCGAGGCGAGCTTCGCCGACGAAGCCGCGGAGATCGCCCTCCTGGTTCACCTCGGCGACGACGCGGCCGAGCGGTCCGTCGCCGGCGACGGTGAGGGTGAGCCTCTGCGTCGCCTTGAGCGACAGACGGTGCAGCAGGGTCGCTCCCGAGAGGGCGCGACCGAGGGCGACGGCGGCGATCGGCGACAGGTCGTGGCGGCGCCGCGCCTCCTCGACGACGGCGGTCAGGTGGACCGCGGCCCAGCGCAGCGAAACCTCGCCCGCGACGCCGTACTCGAGCGCGCCTTCGCCGAACGTCGCCGACGGATGCGGCGCGCCCGAACGGTCCTGACCAGCCTTCTCCGGAACCTCTTCCACGACGCCGGCGAAGCTACCATGCACCGCGCTCGCGCAAGGAGACCCAGCGGCCGACGGCGCCGAGGATCAGGTGATCGACCAGGCGGATCCCCACCACCTCGCCCGCCTCCGCCATGCGCCGGGTGAAGGCGAGATCTTCGGCCGAGGGCGACGGATCGCCGCTCGGATGGGTGTGGAAGAGGACAACGCCGCAGGCGCCGTGCAGGAGCCCCTCCTTGAGGATCGCCCGCGGCTCGACGGCGATCCGGTTCACGGTGCCGCGGTAGAGCTCGCGCTCGGCGAGGAGACGGTGCCGGGTGTCGACGTAGAGCGCGCCCATCACCTCCTGATCGCGCACCGCGTAGCGCAGGGCGAGGTAGCTCGCGACCGCGGCCGGGGTCCCGATCGCCGCCCGCTCGAACGCCTCCCCCCGCGCCAGGCGCCGGCCGATCTCGGCGGCGGCGAGCAGGGCCGCGGCCTTGGCCTGTCCCAGGCCGCGCCGGAGGAGTGCCGGGGCGGCGCCGGAGGCCAGGCCGGCGATTCCGCCGGTCGCCGCCAGGACCTCGCGCGCGACGTCGATCGCCGAGGCGCCGGGGCGTCCGGTGCGCAGCAGCACGGCGACGAGCTCGGCGTCGCCGAGGGCCCGCGCCCCCTGGGCGAGCAGGCGCTCGCGCGGCCGTTCGTCGGGCGGCAGCTCGCGGATCAGGCTGGCGACGGTCAGCGCGCGCCTCCGTCGCTCAGCGTCCGGCCCCGCCGCGCGCGAGGAGCTCCAGCGTCAGCAGCGGAAAGGCGGTGCCCGCCGGCTCGCGCAGGCTCCGGTGGGCGAGGTGCGAGAGCGGTGTCTCTTCGCGGTTGATCTCGACGACTTCGGCGCCCGCGGCGGCCGCGATCTCGATCAGCCCGGCGGCGGGATAGACGCTGGCGGAGGTTCCGGCAGCGACGAACAGGTCGGCCCGCGCCGCCTCCTCCGCCGCGCGCTCGAAGGCCGCCCTCGGCAGGCGCTCGCCGAACCAGACGACGCCGGGGCGCAGCAGCCCGCCGCAACCGCACTTCGGCGGCCCGCCGCCGGGCGCCAGGTCGATCGCCGACGGCATGTCGATCTCGAAGCCGCAGCGGTTGCAGCGCGCCGTCCAGATGTCGCCGTGCAGCTCGACGACGTCGCGGCTCCCCGCCCGCTGGTGCAACCGGTCGATGTTCTGCGTCACGACCAGTACGGACGCGAACAGCTCCTGCCATCTTGCGATCTCGCGGTGCGCCGCGTTCGGCTCCGCCGCCCGCATCCCCGCGAAGCGCTCCGCGTACCAGCGCCAGACCGTCCCCGGATCGCGCGCGAACGCCTCCGGTGTCGCCAGCTCCTCCGGCCGGAACTTCTCCCACAACCCACCCTGCCCGCGGAACGTCCCCAACCCCGACTCCGCCGAAACCCCGGCGCCGGTGAAGACGAGGATGCGGTGGGGAGGAAAAGTTTCAGCGGGCATCCAGGTCGCACAGTGTATTCGGTCGGCGCCGGAGGGGGCTTGCATCCCGCCGCGAACTGACATCTGATTCCGCAACTTTCGAGAGTCATGATGAAACCCCGGGCGGTTGAAGCCTCCAGAAGTACGGCTTGCCAGGAAGAACCCGGAGTGGATTTCGGGTCGACTCTGATCGCTTCGTTCTGCCCTCTGCGCCTGCTCCGATTCGCACGATCTGAGGCTCGACACCGCGGGGCTCGGCCCGACGATCTCGATGACATCGCCCAGCAGGCTGTGCTGGCAATCCTCGTTCATGCATCCGAGCTCCGTGAACCGCTGGCCTACCTCCGTATCGTGGTTCGCAACCTCTCCGCGAAGTTCCGCCGCGACCAGATCCGGCGGGAGGAAGTCGAAGAGTCCCTGGAGCAGCTGATCACCGAGGAACGTGAGCCGCTCGAGCACCGGGCTCCACCGCGCGAATTGCAGGCAGTGGTGCGTTTCCTTTCTCCTTTCGAACGCCACTTGCTCTTCGAGCTTGCAACCGGTGCCAAGCCGGCGGAGATCGCGGCCCGCCTACGGACGAGCCCGGGCGCAATTCGGGTGCGCTCTTATCGCCTGAGGAAGCGACTCCGAGCAGCTCTGTAACAAAATCCGGGATCGCTACTCATCTTCCTTGTAAGGGGCCCGGCAATCCGGTGCGAGCGCCCCAACGGAGGAGAGTTCGTGAGATCCCTGAAGCTCCACAGTTTCTTCCTGATTCTGGCTTCCTTGGGAGTACCGGGCACCGTGGCACACGCCGCGGTCGGTGCTGGAGAGTTCGCCCTGACGGTCTCGGGCCGGCAGATCGTTGCCTCCGGCCTCACTTCCGGGGGCCAGCTCATCCTCCTTGGCGTCCAGCGGGAACCGATTCCTGGTTCGGCCCGGGTGGGCACCTGGGTCGAAGCGTTGACCGACGACGATCTCGACGGCTCGGTCATTTTCGATCTCGAGCGGCCGGCGGCCAGGAAGTCAGCCTGGGCCGCCATGGACCTCGCGACAGGTACCACTGCCACTGCGGTCGGCCCCGGGTTTCATCCGGATGTCGAGCGCCCCGGAGCCGAGGCTTTCGAGATCGACCCGGTCAGCGGGGAAGTTCTCCTGCGCCTCGAGCGCGAGATCCTGCAGATCATCGCGGTTCGCCCGACCGCCGGCGCCTGGGCGCTCCGCGCCTACGAGGGTGCTCGCGGGGACATCGACGGCGCGAACGACGGCATCCTTCGATTCTCGCTCGGGGCCCTCGAACCGCTCCTGCCGGAGTTCGGTGAGTACCCGGGGCTGTCGCCTAGCGACCTGATCGTCGCCATCGACGAGCGAACTCTGACGATCTTTCTTGTTCGCGGCAGCAATGCGCCGGAGGCTGCGAGGTGAGCGCTCGCCGGAGCCAGAGGTATCCACGCTGGATCGTGCTTGGATTGGCAGCTCTCGCGCCGACCTGCCTCTCCGCGCAGGGGCACCCGATCGCCGCTCGCGGTTTCACCAGCCAGTCCGCCTTCTCCAGTGACGGGATCGACTCGGTGAACCTCTTCTCGCGGAATCTCGTTCTGTCCTTGCCGATCGGCCAGAGCTATCCACTCGGGCCGAATCTCGCCTACGGGTTGACTCTGTACTACAACTCGAACGTCTGGGACCCTGAGATCGTCCAGAGCTGCAATCCGGACAAGACGCCCTGTGTTCGAGTCGAACCCGGAGCGAGTTTCAATGCCGGCCTGGGTTGGACGCTCAGCTTAGGAAGGCTGCTTTCGCCCAATCATGTCGAGAACGAGTCCTCCCGCTGGCTCTATATCGGGCCGGACTCCTCCCGGCACTACTTCTACGACACGCTCCACGAAGGCGAAGTCAACTCGGGCGGTTGCACGTCGGATGGCTGTGCCTTTCAGTACACGCGCGACGGTTCCTATCTGCGATTCAAGAAGTCGACCCTGACCATTGAATTCGCGGACGGCTCGACCCACACTTTCGGCGGATCGAACGGAGAGCTCACGCGTCTCGAGGACCGCTTCGGGAACTACCTCAATGTGACGGTCAACGCCAACAATTGGCAGCTGAGCGATCGCCACGGCCGCTCCCACACGGTCAATTTCACGACCGTTGCGAACAAGAAGGTCGTCTCCAGCGTGACCCTCGCCTCCTTCGCGGGCGGCACCACGACTTGGTCGTTCGCCTACAACCCGACGGCGGTCTACCGCCCCTACATGGATTCCGACGAGTCGAACCCCGATCAGGTGACCGTCCCGCTCCTCTACGACATCACGGCCACCGCGGGATCCGCTCCCTCGGTCAACTATTCGATGTGGCAGTCGGGGGCACCCTCGTACTTCACCGGCAGTCTCAACACCAACGATCCGACCGGTCAACTGCGGCGCATCGTGCTCCCGACGAAGGGGACGATCGAATGGACCTACGGGCTCACCCACTATCCGGTCGCTGGCGACTGGACACAGTTCGAGAACGGGTTCGGCGTCGCCACCAAGACCACCGGGAACAATTGGGGAACAGGCGGGACCTGGAGCTACAGCTCAGCGCTCTATCCCGCGACCAACTCGACGGAGCTCCAGACCACCGTGACCACGCCGGCAAACACGAGTTCGGTCCACTACTTCTCGGTCCCCACGACCGTCAGCAGCTCGGGCTGGACTGGATGGGAGTTCGGACTTCCCTTCACCGCCCGATTCACCAGCGGCGGGCGCAATCTATCGAGCGAAACGTACAGTTCGACCGGCGCGCTGGTGCGCTCCCAGTACGTGAGCTTCACCCACGACAAGCTCCCGACAGCTCTTTCTCCGGGAGACTGGTACAACTCCAACCGACGCGTGTCCGGCTCCCGAACGAACTTCAACGATGACGGAGGAAAATACATCGATCGTGCCTTCGCCGATTTCGACGGTGTCGGAAACTTCCGCGACATGACTCACGTCGACAATTTCGACGGAACGACGAGCCGAACCGAGACCACGGAGTTCAACTCCTCTCGCGGTTGCTACGACATCAACCTCTCGACCAACACGCAACTCTGCACCGGGGGGAGCACGTTCGTGCCATTCTCCACCGGCGATCCATGGGTGCTCGGCACCTTCGCGTACCGCCAGCAGACCGAAGGAGGAGTCACCGCCAGGCAGGAAGCCAGCTTCACGACCGCCGGCTTCCTGGACTGCGTTCGTGTCCTGAAGAACGGCACGACCCGCAATGCGAACGACGTGGTGACCACGTTCAGCAACAACGGCTCCGGCTTCCCCTCGTTCGAGAAGTACTGGGGCGGCGACGATCAGTCGCTCAGTACCGGGACGCTCTGCGCCACCGCCTCGCAACCGGCCTACTGGGTGGACCACACGTACGCGAGCGGCGTGCGCTCGTCGAGCCGCTTCAAGTCCCCGAGCGGGACGGCGATGAATTTCTACGCCTTCAACGCAGCGATCGACAACAGCACCGGAATGATCCGCGACAGCTACGACCCCTCGGGCTACTGGACCCGGTTCACGTTCGATGGCTTCGGGCGCCCGACCCTCGTAGAACCACTGGGAAGCACGACCGGCGAGAAAGAGGCGAAGGTCGCCCTGACCTACTCGAACGCCAGCGGCGGCACCGCTGCGAAGGTCAACATCTATCGCAGCTGTCCGACGGGCGTCAGCGGCTGTTCCGGCTCCTTCGGCGAAACCGAGGCGCACTTCGACGGCTTCGGGCGCGCCTGGAAGAGTCTTGCCCGCCAGGACGACGGTTCGACCTGGGCGCGGCGTGAGACGACCTACAACGCGCTCGGCTGGCGAACCGGCACATCGGAGCTCGGCGCCAGCACCGGCGCCCTTTCATGGAACACGTTCACCCAGTTCGACAGTTTCGGCCGGCCTGGAAAGCTGACCAAGGCGGACGGCAAGATCGTGAACTTCTCCTACGCCGGAATTCGCGACTTCTCCCGTACCGTCAAGGTCTACACGACCCAGGGTGCCGCCGAGGTCGATTCGACGACCACCTGGCGGAACGACGGCCTCGGCCGTCTGCGCAAGGTCTTCGAGCCCGCGATGCCGAACGGGACGAACGTGAACACGACCTACAGCTATGACGTCGGCAATCGGCTCAAGCAGGTACAGCAGAGCGCCGGCACCAATCAGAACCGCTACTTCACCTATGACAACCGCGGTTTCCTCACTTCCGAGCAACACCCCGAGAAGGGCGCGAGCGGCAACGGCACGGTGAGCTACTTGAGCTACGACGCCCTGGGGAACGCCAGCGAGATCCGCGACGGTTCGGCGAGCAACAACCTCCTGTTCACCTTCGACGCGGCGGCGCGCCTGCTCACGATCGCCGAGGGCGGCGCCGGCGGCCGGATGCTGAAGGAGTTCACCTACGGGAGCTCAGGCAGCAGCCTCGCCAGGGTGGTCACCGCGAAACGGCACAACTACCTTCCCGCGCCGATCGCGGCCGACTACTCGGTGACCGAGACCTACGTCTACGATGGCGTCGGCCGGCGCCCCTCCTCTCGAACGACACAGACGAACTACTGTGCCGGAACGGGTTGCACGCCCGTGAACCAGGAGTATTTCGTGCAATCGTGGATCTACGATCGCGGCGGCTCACCGACCTCGACTTCCTATCCGCGCTGTTACGGCGGAGCTTGTCCGGCAGGGGGGACGGCGGCGCGGACGGAGAGCGCAACCTACAGCTATGGCTGGCTGACCTCGATCCCCGGCTGGGCGAGTGACATCGACTACCACCTGAACGGAATGGTGAGCGAGGTGGACTTCGCCGGAATCAACGTTTCCGAAACGATCGTCAACGACCCGAACTCGATCGCCCGCCCGCAGGAGATCAAGTTCACGCAGACCTCCTCCGGCAGCTTCATCGCGACGACCGGCGTCTACTCCTACGACTCGTCCGGAAACATCAAGGCGATCGACTCCGGCCACTTCCTCTACGATGCGGCGAGCCGGCTGACGTCCGGGACGGTTCTGGTCGCGGGCCTGCCCAAGACACAGTCCGCCACCTACGACGGCTTCGGCAACATCACCTCGATCACCACCAACGGGACGCTTCGCAACACGCCGACTTCGGCTTCGACCAACCGGCTCTCGAGCGCCTCGTACGACGCAGCCGGGGCAGGAAACCTCACGGCGTGGAACGGTGCCACCTACGCTTATGATCGGCTGAACATGATGTACCAGCTGACCAACGGCTCCGAGAACTGGATCTACGCCTACACGGCGGACGACGAGCGGATCCTGCAGTACCGCATCGGCGGCGGCTCCTGGCAGACGGCGATCCGCGATCTCGACGGCAAGATCCTCCGCGAGTACCGGACGGAGCTGGGCGGCTGGACGGCGTTCGAGGACTACGTCTACCGCGACGGGGCGCTGCTCGCCTCGGTGCACCCGACGGAGGGCACCCGCTGGTTCGGGATCGACCATCTCGGCAGCCCGCGCATCCGCTTCAACACCGCGGGCGCGATCGCCGGTGTCCACACCTACTACCCGTTCGGCGAGGAAGCCACACCGGGAACCGGCGACACCCAGCAGATGAAGTTCACCGGCCACGAGCGCGACATGCTCAACACCCCCACCGGCTTCGCCGACGACACCGACTACATGCACGCGAGACAGTTCTCACCGCTCACGGGGAGATTCACGGCAACCGACAGACACAGCGGACATCAGCTCGAGCCATCGACTTGGAATAGGTACTCGTACGCGCAAGGGAATCCGCTTCGCTTTGTTGACCCCGATGGCCTGGACGCCATGACTTTCATTCAGCGCCTTCGACGGGGTTCGTTCATGCCTCCCACCCAGGGCTCCTTGAGCTTTCACTTGGACATGGGGAGCGGTGTAGGCGGCTCGACAGACTTCGAGATCCTCCCCGAATTGGAACCAGGCGACGGTTGGTTTGGCTTCGGGTTTCTTTCTGGTGCTGTCCTTTCCCTCGATGTAACGGTTGGGTACGTGGAGACTCCTGACGAACTCTTCTCAGTTACCGGAGGGGACTTCCTCGGCTTCCACTTCGACAGGCAGTGCAGTGGAAGCGCCTGCAAGTACACCCTCGGATTGGGCCTCGGAGGAGGTGCTGGATTCCAGTGGGCGTCACGGATTGGACAACGCTTTCCCCAGTTCCCCCTTGCGCCGCCAGAGCCCAAACTAGAGATCGTCACAACCTGCGACGATTCTGGTTGCATCACCACAAAACGTGCAATTCCGAACGCCAGCATCGTCGCGTGGCTCAGTCTTCCCTCAACCACGAAGCGGACGCGCCTGGCGAGTGTGGATTGAGGATCGCATGCATGCCACGGAGAGCAATTCGCTCGTTGATCACAGCGGATTTGACCCCATGAATCGAGCGAGGGACTTGAGATGACCTTCTATTTCGCGCTGGCGCTACTTGTTCTTCTGTTCATCTCTCATGCATTTTTCAAGTTTCGACTCGCGGCGCGACTCAAGGTACTTGATCGTGCGACCTGGGAGGAGATTGGGCGAGGTACTCCGTTCTCTGCTTCGTGGAGAAGCACAATCGCGGCGCTACGATTCGTCTGGGGGAAAGATCCCGATCGATACGGCGATGCCGAGTTGAGCGAGCTAGTCACCACAGTTCGAGTAATAGAAGCCTTCTATCTGGTCTCGTTTCTTTCCTTGGTCCTTCTTGCAAAATGGCGCTGACCTCGCGTAGCTGCTCTGACCCCATCCAACCAACACGGCTTCGACAATCCGACGTCGATCACGACCAATGAAGCATTCCGCGACTTGCCGACTCTTACCTTGGCGAGCGCCGCGAGTGCCAACCGTGAGGAGGGATCCTGCGACTGCGAGAATCTCTGACGAGCCGCTCCCCACTTCGGCATCCGCACCCATAATTCCCACTTCGGGTAGGGCCGGGGTCGAAGCGGGATGGGCCCCAGATTCAATCCCCATCGAGATCGGAGCTTCTGACAGACCTATTCACCAAGCTGCTAGACGCGACCCAAGCGGCGAATCCTATTGAGCGGTGGAAGCCAACCTCTCCGTATTCGCGTGGATGTTGTTCGGCCTCGGCTTCGCAATGGGCGTCGGATGCGCGGCCGCAACGATCGCTTGTTTCCTCTTCCTGAGGCGGAACGGAGTCGAGGTGTCCTTTTTCTTCTCCGGGAGCCCCTATTTCCTCCGGTGGAAGTACCTTCAAGTACTCGCCGGGAGGAGAACTCGTCACTGGGACAGGGTGTTCCTCTTCGCCTGCGTCAGTCTTCCCCTGGCGATGCTCCTCATGTTTCTCGCGTTGAAGGACGTTGCACGCAACTGATGTCTCAGCTGGAGTGAGTGCCGTGAGAAGAAGCCTCGACGGAAAGTTCAGAGTCACGATGGTTGCGGCGCTCGCATTGGGCGTAGTTGCGGCAGGCGCCCCCGAAGCACGAGCAACCGAGCTGCATCCGCCAGCCCCGCTCGCGGAGCTCGTGCCGGGTGTCCAGTCGTCGATCCCGCAGATCGGCTGCGCCTCGGCCGGCGGGGTGTTGTTTCTCGCCAAGCCGATCGCCCAGCAGTACGCCAACGAACTCTATTTCACGGACGGGACCGCCGGCGGCACTACCACCGAGCTCCCTCATGACCTCGCCGGCCACTACGTGAGCACGACCGTTGCTTTCGACGGCTGCGGGGACGATTCCGAGCGTGTCTTCTTCTGGGTGAACGACATCAACCCGCCGGGAGGCCCTGCGTTGCTCGCGACCGACGGCACGGTCCAAGGGACACAACTCATTCACGCGCCCGCGAATCCGATCGACGAGATCGGAGGCGGCGTTTCTCCGGTCGTACCGGGCTCGCGTCGCTTGCTGTTCCGTGTCTACGGCGATACCGCCGGACAGCTCTGGAGCTCTGACTCGACCGCAGCAGGCACGGTGGAGCTCCGCAAACCCGACGAGTCGTCGTTCGAGTACGCCCACTCGCCCGTTCCCTATGGTCTACATTCCTATTTCGTCGACTCCCCGCTGGGCGGCCCGGCCACCTTCTGGAAGACCGACGGTACGGGCCCGGGAACGCTGCAGTACGCGACGATCGCGTTCGCGGACGGAGAAGACCTGGTTCCCTGGCAGGTGCGCGCCGACGGGCGACTCATGATCGAGACCACCGCGGGGCTCGATCCGGACATCGTTCTCCTCGTAACCTGGTCCGGCGAAGTCCGCACTCTCGGCGCGGTCGGGTCGGCAAACGACGTGCTGTACGAGTCTTTCGTCAACGTGGGGAATGTCAGTTACTTCTTCAATCGGACAGCGAGCGCAGTCTTCGTTACGGATGGCACCGCGGCCGGCACCGAACCCCTTTTTCCTCTCGACCCGGAGCCGTTCGGTACGGCGGCGCTGGCTCCTGTCGGCGCCGACCTCTACTTTGAATCCAGCAACGCGGGAACCGGTTCCGAACTCTGGAAGTACGACACCCTCGCCGGTCAGCTCGAACTCGTCGCCGACATCTGCCCCGGCCCCTGCTCGTCGCATCCGCGGATCGAGCCGTTCTCGAACGGCGCGATCGTCGGCGCCTTCGTCGATGGGACGAACGACTACGGTCTCTTCTACCTCGATACGGACGGGGCCCTCTCCACGCGAATCGGGCCGTTCTGCGACGCCCCGTGCCCCGACCTCGCCTCTCCGATCGGTGAGATCGGGACACTCATCCTCCTCGGCCGAGGCGACTCGACCCCCTCGAGTCGCCTCTGGACGTACGACACCGGGACGGATTCAGTGCATCAGGAAACCTTCGCTCCCACCCGCTTCCTGTCGATCCAGCCGGGCGAATCGCCGGTCCGCAACGACACCGCCTTCGTCTGGCTGGACTATCCGGCGACCGGCTCCGAGCCCTGGATCCTCGAGGCAGTTCCGGATCCGTGCGTCCCCTCGGCCCAGACTCTCTGCCTCGGCGGCGACCGCTTCCGCATCGAGGTCCGCTGGCGGGACTTCATCGGTCAGGAGGGCGAAGGCAACGCCTTCCCGCTCACTTCCGATACCGGCGACTTCTGGTTCTTCGACTCGACCAACGTCGAGCTGATGGTGAAGATCGTGGACGGCTCCGGCTCGAACGGACACTTCTGGGTCTACTACGGGGCGCTCTCCAACGTCGAGTACTCGATCACGATCGACGACACGGTCACCGGCCGTTCGAAGACGTACCACAACGAGCTCGGAGAGTTCGGGTCGTTCGGCGACATCGAGGCCTTTCCCGTCGGATCCGGCGCAGCCAGCGCTGCGGCTCCGGTCGAACCGACACTCCCGCGCGTGCTACCTGCTGCGGTGAACGCTCCCCCTCACGTCGACTTCTCCACCGATTCCGGCCCCTGCCTTGCTGACCCCACCCGCGTCTGCCTGCTCGACGAGCGATTCTCCGTCTCCGTCACCTGGACCGACTTCGCCGGCCGGAGTGGTGTCGGGCAGGCCGAGAACCTCACCAGCGACACCGGATACTTCTGGTTCTTCGATCCGAACGTGATCGAGGTCGTGGTCAAGCTCGTCGACGGCTCGGCCACGAACGGGCAGTTCTGGGTCTACTACGGCTCGCTCTCGAACGTCGAGTTCGAGATCACCGTCACCGATCGCTGGACCGGCGTGAGCCGGCCGTACCGCAACCCGCTCGGGTCGTTCGGCTCCTTCGGCGACATCGAAGCGTTCCTGGCGCCCTGATCCGGCGGCCGGTCCCGGACCGGTGCTACGCTGCCGCATCGGTTCGACAGGAGATTCCGCATGCGTGCTTCGGTCCGTTCCTGCGTCGCCTTCGGTCTCGTCTTCGCCCTGCCGGTCGCCGCCTCCGCCGGCTGGCGCTCCGAAGGTCCGTTCCTCGGCAACATCCAGAGTCTGGCGATCGCTCCGTCGCAGCCCGACACCGTCTACGCCGCGGCGAGCGGCGGCGGGGTCTGGCGGTCCACCGACGGCGGCGGGTCGTGGAGCCTGCCGGGGGACGACATGACCAGCCGCGACATCCGCTGGATCCAGGTCGACCCGCTCGATCCGCGCGGCGTCTGGGCCGGGCTGCGCTCGACCGGCAGCGGCTCGGCGCACTGGCGGTCGACCGACGGCGGCGCCAACTGGGGGCTGGTCGCCGACAGCTACAAGGGCGGCCGCGTCTCCGCGACCGGCGCGCCGATCGCCTTCTCCCCCACCCAGCCGAAGACGATCCTCGTCGCCTCGACCAACCTCCACTACCGCACCGACGACGGCGGCCGGAGCTGGTCCGACTTCCGCGTCCCCAACCAGGACGCCTACGTCTTCGCCTTCCACCCGACCGACCCGAAAGTCGTCTTCGCCGGCGGACGCGGCGACAACCAGAACATCTCGCGCAGCAACGACGGTGGCCGCACCTGGCGCCAGGTCGGCATCGGCCTCGGCAAGAACAGCATCCACACCCTGCTCGTCGATCCGCGCACCCCGACCACCCTCTACGCCGCCGGCGGCACTTTCACCAACATCTTCAAGAGCACCGACAACGGCGACAGCTGGGCGACCCTTCCGGTCCCGGCCGGATCGACCAGCGACCTCTACAGCCTGACCCTCGATCCGAAGGACGGCCGCATTCTCTGGGCCGCGACCGAAGACGGCCTCTTCAGGAGCGACGATGGCGGCGCGAGCTGGGCCAAGTCCGAGCGCGGCACCGGCCGGTACTACGTCCAGTGCTTGGCGATCGATCCGCGCGACAGCCGGCGGATGCTCGCCGGCGCGGGCGGCGACGGCGTCTACACGAGCCGCGACGGCGGCGCCATCTGGCAGTCGTCGAGCGCCGGTCTCGCCGCCGGCTGGGTCGAGAAACTCTGGGGCGATCCGCGGAGCGGCATCCTGTTCGCCCAGCTCGCCACCGGGCTCTTCCGCCACGACGATTCCGGCTGGAGCGAGCTCGGAGAGCCGTTCGCCAGCGGCGAGAAGGCCGACGTCGACGGCTTCCTGTTCGACGCCGCCTCCGCGCAGACCGTCTACGCCTTCGACACCTCGAAGTACTGGCGCTCCGCCGACGGCGGCAAGCGCTGGCAGGAGATCGAACAGAAGGGTCCGTCGATGCGCGACATGATGAAGGGGAACATCGAGTCGGCCCAGTTCGCGAGCCTGGTCCAGGAGAGCGGCAATCCGAAGATCTTCTACGCCGGCGCCTGGTCGAACGACGGGCCAGGCGGCGCGATCTACAAGACGGTCGACGCCGGGAAGAAATGGGCGCCGTCCGGCAACGGCGTCCCCAACGAAAAGGTCGGCCTGCTGCGCGCCGCGGGACCGGGAACCGTCTTCGCCGTCGTCGACGGCAAGTCGGTCTACCGCACCACGAACGGCGGCGCCGCCTGGACGGAGGCCGGAAGCGGACTCCCGGGGAGCGAGATCCTGGATCTCGTCGTCGACCCGACGAATCCGTCCCGGCTCTTCGCCGCCACCGGGAAGGGCCTCTTCCGCAGCAAGGACGGCGGCGGCGACTGGCAGCGAATCGGCGCCGGAGCCGGCGGTATCGAAGACGAGGAGATCGCCGCCGTGCTGGTCGACCCGGCGAGCGGCGGCGTCTACGCCGGCACCTTCCACGGTCTCTTCCGATCGACCGACGGCGGCGAGAGCTGGAATCCGTTCGCGGAGGGGCTCGCCAACGAAGACGTCCGCGCTCTCGCCCTCAGCGGCACGCCTCCCCGCCTCTGGGTGGGTCTCGCGGGCGGCAGCGCCGCCTCCATCGAGCTGCCCTGATCTCGAATCCGCTCTCACGACCCGCGCGAACCGCAACGGAGCCCTCCATGCGCAAGAACCTGGCGGCAACGACCCTCTTCCTCGCGGCGCTGGCCCTGCTCGCACCGCCACTGTTCGCGAAGCATCCGGCGATCGCGCGCGCCGAGCGCGCCATCGCCTCCGGAAACGTCGACCCGGCGCGCGATCTCGCCCCCCTCCTCACCGCGCTCGAGCGGGCGCGCGATGTCGACGAGAAGCGCGAGCTCGTCGGTGCGATCTCCGATCTCGCCGAGTCCGACGGTTCCAGTCCCAACTCGGTCAAGCTCTACCTGGTGGAGAACGCGCCCCCTGTCCTCCTCGAGGTCGCCCGGACCGGTGCCAACCCGTTCCTCCAGGGCGACGCGATCTCCGCCCTGCGCGGCATGAATGTCCCGCGCTCGGTCCTCGAACAGGCGGCCTCGATCGCCGAGGCCGATCCCGACTCCTTCGTGCAGAGCCGGGGCGAGATCCTGCGCAACTTCATCCGCTCGCTGCCCACCGAGGAGGCCAAGGGGGCCACCGTTGCCGTGGATCCGGAGAAGCGCAGGAAGGCGATCGCCTACCTCGACCAGCGCGAGATCATGGTCTCGACGTCTGCTCTCCGCGACGCTGCGATGCGCGCCGACCCCGATGCGGTGAAGGCGCTCCTCGAAGCCGGCATCGCACCCGACACCGGCGCCGTCGACGGCGCCGAGACGCCCCTCTACCTCGCCACCGCCAACGCCTGCCACAGCCAGGGGGCCGAGACCGACTGGCTGGTCGACACCGTGCGGCTGCTGCTCGAGGCGGGCGCCGACGTCTCGCGGACCGACGGCAACCGCAACACCCCCCTGTTCCAGGCGGCGCACTACTGCGGACCGCGGATCGTCACGCTGCTCATCGACGCCGGAGCCCGCACCGACCTGCCGAACGGATCGGGAGTCAAGCCGCTCGCCCTGGCGCTCATCATGAGCAACTTCGACGCCGCCGACGCGATGGTCGCCAGGGGCGCGCGCCTCGGGAAAGAGGAGGCGATCATGGTCTCCGGCGTCACCGATCCGCGCGGCAAGGCGATCATCCAGAAGGCGATGCGGGGCGCGGGCAAGCCGTAGCGAGCCCTCGCACGGCTCCGCGATTGACTCGCGCGCGCGGCGGCTGCTAGAAACCTCGGATGCCCAGCCTGCCGACGAACTTCGGTCTCCTCCCTCCCGATCTCTGCGACCCGAAGAAGAGCGCCGTGGTCGTCCTCCCGGTCGGCTTCGAGCGCACGACCTCCTACGGCAAGGGGACCTCGGCCGGTCCGGCGGCGATCCTCCGCGCGTCGCAGTCGATGGAGCTCTGGGACGAGGAGCTGGGCGCCGAGCCCTGCGACGTCGGCATCGCCACTGCGCCGCCGTTCCATCCCGACTCGTTCGAGATGGAGGCGGCGATGGCAGAGATCGAGGCCGAATGCCACCGGTCGATGAAGGCGGGCAAGTTCCTCGTCACGCTGGGGGGCGAGCACAGCCTGACCATCGCGCCGCTCCGCGCCGCGAAGCGCGTCTTCGGCGCCGGCAAGGAGGGGATCGGCATCGTCCAGTTCGACGCCCACGCCGACCTGCGTGAGGAGTACGAGGGGACGATCTACAGCCACGCCAGCATCATGAAGCGGGCGTTCGACGAGGGGATCCCGTCGCTGCCGATCGGGATCCGGTCGCTGTCGGCGCCGGAAGCGGAGCTGGCGCGCCGGAAGAAGATCCCGATCGTCTGGGGACACGAGCTCGACGCCGTCGAGGAGCGCTTCGACGAGCTCCTCGCGAAGCTGCCGAAGCGCGTCTACCTGACGTTCGACATCGACTACTTCGATCCCGCCCTCGTGCCGGCGACCGGCACACCCGAACCGGGCGGGGGCGCCTGGTATCCGACGCTGCGCCTCCTGCGGCGTCTGTTCGCGGCGAAAGAGGTCGTGGCGATGGACCTCGTCGAGCTGGCGCCGCTCGGCGGCCAGCCGGCGTCCGACTTCGTCGCGGCGAAGCTGGTCTACAAGTGCATCGGCTACTGGCGGGAAGCGCGCGAGCTGCGCGCCGCGCGCGCCAGGAAGTAGCCCCCCGGACTCAGGATTCCGCCGCCGCCCGACCGACCCGCTGCGCCTGCCAGAGGTGCCGGCGCTCGTGCGCCGCGACGATCAGGAAGCCCGCCGCGAGATTGAACACCGGGAGATTCTTCGCCAGCGGATTGCGGAAGCGGATGCCGGTGAGGTCGAGATCGGAGGTCTCGCGGATCAGCTCGATCATCCCGGCCTGCCGGGCGGCGAAGTCCGAGAGCAGGGGCTCCCTGTCCAGCCGGGGCGGCGGCTCGATTTCGGCGAGCGGCGCCCGGACGCGGCGCTTCGGCGGCGGTTCGAGCTCCCGGATCAGCCAGCGCCCGAGGAGGTTCGGCCGCAGCGCGTCCCGGCGGCCGCGCCCGGCCGCTCGCCCCTTCGCGGCGGCCGCGGCCAGCGCCGGCAGATAGAGCGCGTTGGTGAGCGTCAGATGCTCGATGCACTGCGCGACGCTCCAGCCCGGCCGCCCCACCGGCGGACGGTTGAGCTCCTCGTCGCTCATCGGGGCAGCCAAGGCCAGGATCTCCGCCCCGAGCCGCTCGAGCTCGTCGACGATCGCCTGATGGTCCGAAGGGACGATCACCGCATCAGCCGGCGAGGACGCTGCCTCCGTTGACGTTCAGGACCTCGCCGGTGACGTGCGAAGCGAGCGGCGAGGCGAGGAAGAGGATCGGTCCGGCGATCTCCTCGGCCGTCGCCACGCGCTGCAGCGGGATCGCCGATTCGATCATCTCGCGCGTCTCGACGTCGGTCCGGAGCGCCGACGCCGACATGTCGGTGTCGACCCAGCCCGGAGCCACGCAGTTCACGCGGATGTCCGGCCCGAGCTCGCTCGCCCACGCCTTGGTCGCCGAGATGATCGCCCCCTTCGAGGCCGCGTACGGGCTGTGGAACGCCTCGCCGCGCTGTCCCGCGGTCGACGAGACGTTGATCACGCTGGCGATCTTCGACATGCGGAGGAAAGGCAGCGCCTCCTTGAGGCAGAGGAACGGTCCGCGCACGTTGACCCGCATCGTCAGGATGTAGCGCTCCTCGTCGAACTGCGACATCGGATTGTGCAGCCAGATCCCGGCGTTGTTCACCAGGCAGTCGAGCTTGCCCCACTCGGAGCCGACGAACTGGAACAGCTCGACGACCTCGGACGGCTCGGTGAAGTCGCAGGGAAAGCGCCGGTGCTCGCGGTTGGCGATCGAGTAGAGCTCGTTGACCAGCGCCTCGGCCTCCGACTCGCGTTCGCGGTACTGGATCATCACCGAGGCGCCCGCGCGCGCGAAGAGCCGCGCCGTGGCGGCGCCGATGCCGCGGCTGCCGCCGGTGACGAGAACGTGCAGGCCGGCGAGATCGATCATGCGGCCTCCACTACGAGCGCGATCCCCTGGCCGCCGCCGATGCAGGCCGACGCCACGCCCCGACCGCCGCCCCGCCGCTGCAGCTCCTTGAGCAGCGTGAGCGTGATCCGCGATCCGGTGGCGCCGAGAGGATGACCGAGCGCGATGGCTCCGCCGTTGACGTTGAGCTTCTCCTCGTCGAGCTTCATCTCGCGCATCACCGCCAGGATCTGGCCGGCGAACGCCTCGTTGATCTCGAAGAGATCGATCTGGTCCTGCGTCAGGTTCGCCCGGGAGAGCGCCTTGGCGATCGCCGGCGCCGGCCCGATCCCCATCCGCGACGGCTCGACGCCGACCGTGGCCCAGGAGACGATCCGGCCGAGCGGCTTCTTCCCCAGCTCCGCGGCGCGCTCCTGCGACGCCAGCAGGAGCATGGCGGCGCCGTCGACGATGCCGGAGGCGTTGCCGCCGGTGACGAAGCCGTCCTTGTCGAAAGCGGTCGGCAGCTTCGCGAGATCCTCGATCTTCGTCCCCGCCCGCGGATGTTCGTCGTGCTCGACGGTCACCGCGCGCTTGCCCTCGCCCACCGTGACCGGAGCGATCTCCTCGGCGAGCTTGCCCGCGGCGATCGCCGCCGCGGCGCGATCCTGGCTGCGCACCGCCCAGGCGTCCT
The DNA here is from genome assembly GCA_050186295.1 of Thermoanaerobaculia bacterium. GTDB lineage: Bacteria > Acidobacteriota > Thermoanaerobaculia > Multivoradales > JAGPDF01 > JAGPDF01. Next base: position 199,947 of record JBFWYP010000003.1, read on the forward strand.
GCTCCTCCCGCGAGATCCCGTAGTCGCGCGCCAGGTTGTTCGAGGTCTGCGCCATGTAGAAGCCGCAGAAGCTGTCCATGAGCGAGACCATCAGCAGGTCCTCGAGCTTGCCGTTGCCGAGCCGGAGCCCCTTGCGGGCGCCCCAGATGACGTGCGGCGCCTGCGACATGTTCTCCATGCCGCCGACCAGGCAGGCGCGCGCCTCACCGGCGAGGATCATGTGCGAGCCCGAGATAATCGACTGGATGCCCGAGCCGCAGAGCCGGTTGACGGTGAGCGCCGGCACCTCCTTCGGCACTCCGGCGCGGAGCGCCACGTGGCGGGCGCCGTAGATGGCGTCGCCCGAGGTCTGCAGGGCGTTGCCGACCACCGCGTGGTCGATCGCCGAGGGCTCGACTCCGGCACGCTCGAACAGCGCCTTCGCCGCGTGCGCCCCGAGCTCGATCGCCGAGACGGTCGAGAACGGGCCGTTGAACTCCGCCATCGGCGTACGGACACCGTCGATCAGTACGAGATCCTGAATCTCCATTCCACACTCCTGAAAGGGTTCACCGCAGCGAAAGGACGCGGCGGAGAAAGTTTACCAAGAACGCCGGCGACCTCAGGCGAGAGCCGAGGCGAGGCGGTGGAACTCGCGGCGGAACGGGTTCCAGTCGATCCGCGACGACAGGCGGTGCGCCATCAGCACCAGGAGGCGGTCACGTTCCGGGTCGATCCAGAGCGAGCCGCCGGTGAAGCCGGTGTGACCGAACGAGGCCGGCGGGAGCGCCGGACCGCTCGAGCCTGCGGCGCTCCACCGCGCCCATCCCAGCCCGTAGCCGCCTCCCCCGGCAAGCGCTCCTTCGCGCGCCTCTGGCGACAACAGGCGAGAAGGTCGCAGCCATTCCCGCCCCAGCGCGAACATCTCGTCGGCGGTGACGAAGAGGCCGGCGTGCGCGGTCAGGTAGCCGATCGACCGGGCGTTGCCGTCCTGCGGCACGCCGAGATGGAACGTGCGCTGGGGCGAAAGGGTGATCCCCTCGGCCGCCGCGAGCTCCACCTCTTTCCCGTTGTCGAGGCGGCACTCGACCGGATCGGGCAACCTGTCCGGCCGGGCGGCCAGCGCACCGAGCGGCGCCACGCCGAGCGGCGCGCAGACGAGCTCGTCGAGGAGCTCGGCGAGCGGACGTCCGGTCGCGCGCTCCGCCGCAAGGCCCCAGAGGATGTAGCCGAGATCCGAGTACCGAGCGTCCGACGGCGGCGACTCGCTTTCGACCGTTCGCTCCCGGCAGCTCTCGGACAGGAGAAGGCGCAGAAGCGAGTCGCGATCCGACAGGACGAAGCCGGAACGCGCCGCCAGCAGCCCGAGCGGCGCCCAGGCGGCCATGCCCGACCGGTGGCGAAGGAGGTCTTCCAGGGAGACCCCACTCGTCCGATCTCCTTCTCGGAAAACCTCCGGCTCGAGGATCTCGCCGAGCTCGGCATCGAGCGCCAGCACGCCCCGTGCGTCGAGGACCAGCGCCAGCGTCGCCATCCACGGCTTGGTGAGCGAGGCGGCGTCGAAGCGGCAGCCCGGCCCGAGCTTCTCTCCCCCGACCCGGAAGCCGCTGGCCCGACGGTAGAGGGGATGCGCTTCGACGCCCGGCGGCGCGGCAACGACCAGCGCCTCGACGGCGCTCGCCACTCCGCCGAGACGCGTGAGACCGTCGAGGAAACCGTCGAGAGCGACCGTCGGTTCGTCGAGCGCGGGTTGACCGGAGTCCATCGAGTCCGTATCTTGCCTCGAACCGTGACCGAGCGCTCGCCTTCGCGTCTGCTGATCGCGCCGGACGCGCGTGCCGCCGAGCGCGAGCTCCTGGCCGGGATCGACGCCGCGCAGGCCGGCGACCCGCTGGCCGCGGTCGTGGTCGTCGTCCCGTCGCACCGCCTCCGGACCCATCTGCTCCGCCTCCTCGCGCGCCGTCTGCCGTCCGGCGGTGCACGACTCGGCGTCCGCCTGTACACGCTCCGCGGCGTCGCCAGGGCGATCGTCGAAGCGGCGGGACCGGCCGGCCGGCCGCTGGAGCGATTCGCCGCCGGCGAGCTCCTCCTTCCCCTCTTCGTCGAACGCGCTGCTGCCCGCGAGCCGGTGCTCGCACGATCCCTCGGCGACCTCGACGACGGCTATGCCGGGATCGCCGGCACGGTCCGCGACCTCTACGACGCCGGATTCGCCGGAGTCGAGCATCTCGAAGCGGCGCTCGAGCTCCTCGAAGCCGAGCGCCCGGTGATCGGCGGAGCCGCGGTGGAGCGCGCCGGAGCCCTGCTGCGGATCGCCCTCGCCGCGCGCTCGGAGCTCGCGGCGCTCGGGCTCGAGACCGGGAGCGAGCTCCTCGTCGCCGCGAGCGAAGCCCTGGCGCGCGACGGCGAACGCGCGCTTCCCGCTCGGCGTCTCTTCGTCCACGGCTTCTCCGACGCGACCGGCGTGGCGAGCGAGCTCCTCGCCCGCCTCCTGCGCGACCGGCCGACGACCGTCCTCCTGACCCTGCCGCCGGCGCTCGATCCCACCGAACCCTCGACCTGGCGGTTCGGATCGCGGCTGCGCGAACGGTTCGCGGGGATCGTCGATCCCGAGCGCGTCGCCGGCGAGTGGCCGCCGGCGCCGATCGTGCTCCGGAGCGCCGCCGACGGCGACCGCGAGATCCGCGAAGTCGTGCGCTCGTTCGTCGCGTCGACCGCGGGCGCGACGCCGGAGAGCGCGGCCATCGTCGCGCGCGATCTCGCGCCCTGCCGCAGCGCGCTCGAGCGCGAGATCGACCGCCAGGGGCTCGCCGCCTCCGGTGCCGACGGGAGCGAGCATCCGGCCGCCCGTCTCGCCCGCGCCTGGCTCGAGCTCCTCCGTCTCGGCGGCGAAGCTCCGTTCGATCTCGTCCTCGCCGCGGCGGGCCCGGCCTTCGAGCGCGCGGCGGGGACCGGAGCCGCCACGCTCCGCTCCTTGGCGGCGCGGGCGGGTGCCCGCCATCTCGCGTCGGTGGCTGCCCTCTCCTCCGCCGGCGGCGGCCCTGCCGCCCGCCTGCCCCACAAGCGGGCCAAGCGCCTCCTCGCCGGTCTCGACACGCTGCAGAGGCCCCGCACTCTGGGCGATGCCGCGGTCTCCCTGCACTCTCTCCTCGACGAGTCCGGACTCGACGCGGGGCTTCTCGACCGGCTGACGGCGCCGCTCGACCGCTGGCGCGCCGAGCCGCTCGCCGGGCTGTCGACGACCGCCGAAGAGCGGCAGCGCCTGCTCGCCGATCTCTGGAGCGACAGCGGCGCCCGTCCGCTCGGCGGCGACGGCGGCGGGGTCGCGATCCTCTCGGTGACCGAGGCGCGAGGCCTCACTTTCGATCGCCTCGCCGTCGTCGGGCTGGCCCGAGACCGCTTCCCGCGCCGGATCCACGGCGACCCGATGCTCCCCGACGCGCTCCGGATCCGTCTCCGCGCTCTCCTTCCCGACCTCCCGGTGAAGAGCGAAGGGCACGACGAGGAGCGCTTCCTCTTCGCGCAGCTCCTGGTCGCGGCGCGGACGGTCGAGCTCTCGCACCCGCTGCGCGACGGCGAGGGACGTGAGCTCGCCCGCTCCGCCCTGCTCGACGAGCTCGAGCGCAGCCGCGGCGAGCTGCCGGCGGCGCCGCTCTCCACCGCGCCGCATCCGGCGATCGTTCTGTCAGTCGATCAGGCGCTCGCCGACGGTGCTCTCGCGGCCACCTTCGCCGACGCGCTGCGCGAAGGAGCCCTGCGCTTCGATGCGGACGAGACGCCGGCACCCGCCGACGACGCGGCCGTCGTCGCGCAGTGCGCCTTCCAGTCCGCCCTCCTCGACGAGTACGGTGCCGACCCGGCCGACGACGCCCGCCGCGACCGCCTCGGTCCGTTCTTCGGTTTCGTCGGCGCCACGACCGGCGACGCGGTCGATCCGCCCCGCCCGCCCGCGGTGACGGCGATCGAAGACCTCGCCCGCTGCGGCTGGAAGACGTTCCTCGCCCGGCGGCTCCGCCTCGAGGCGCCGCTCACGACGCGCGACGAGATTCCCGCGCTCCCCGGCCGCCTCGCGGGGATCACCTTCCATCGCGTGCTCGACCGTCTCGTGCCGGCGGCGAGCCGGGGAGGCACGGTCGCGGAGGCGCTCGCGCGCCCTCCGGTCGAGGTCCCCTGGCCCGACGAAGCGGCGCTGGCGACGACCGTCCTCGAGGAGGCGCGCTCGGTGCTGCGCGAGGAGGGTCTCGATCCCGAGCTGTTCGCCCTGCCGCTCGCCCGGGTCGCCACGGCGCTCCTCGCCGAAGTGCGCGCCATCGACTGGGCGGCCGGCTCGCGATCCGTCCTCGCCGCCGAAGTCGAAGGCGAAGCCGAGATCGCTCTTTCCTCCGGCGTGCGGACGCTCCGCTTCCGCGCCGACCGGCTCGATCCCGCACCGGCTGGCGCCGGCGACGACAGCGCCGGCGGCCTCGCGATGACCGACTACAAATCGTCCCGGCCGCTCACCAGGGGGAAGAAGGCGGAGACGCGCGAGACGGAGCTCGCCCGCGCGCTCGCCGCCGGTCGCTCGCTGCAGATCGCCGCCTATGCCCTGGCGCGGACTCCGGGCGCCGCGCCGCGGACCGGAAGGCTCCTCTTCGCTCGACCCGGGGTCGATCCCGAGCATCGCGAGATCCGGATCACGACCGGCGATCCCGCCCTCGAGCGCATCCCCTGGAACGTCCTCCTGCCGGGATGGGAGCGCGGCGTCTTCCTCCCACGCCTGCTCGACGGGAGTCTCACCACGCCCCCCGAGCTCTGCAGCCACTGCGAACAGCGCGTCGCCTGTCTCCAGGGCGACAGCGGGGCGCGCCTCCGTCTCGAGCGCTGGGCGCTCCACCGCCCGGACGAGGCGACCGGAGGCGACCCCGAGCGCCTGACGGCGGAAGGGCTGGCGCGCGCCCTCTTCGCGCTCGACGAGAAGGCGCCGAAGGGCAAGCGGCCCGCCGGAGACGACGGATGAACGGCGACCTGCGGAACGAGGACCGGGCCGCGCGACGGCTCGCCGTCCGCGAGTTCGTTCGCCCCGTCGCGCTCGAGGCCGGCGCCGGGACCGGCAAGACGCGAGCGCTCGTCGCCCGCCTCGCCACCTGGCTGCTCGGACCGGGCTGGGACGCCGCCCGGAGCGAGCTCGTCGAGCTCCGCACCGCGGCCGGGCGGACGCCCGCCGAACCGGAGCGCGACGAGATCGCCGCGCGCGTGGCCGAGGGGGTCGTGGCGATCACCTTCACCGAAGCCGCCGCCGCCGAGATGGCGGGGCGGCTCGGCCGCCTGCTCGCGGCGCTCGCCGGAGGCGCGGCGGCGGCCGATCTCGAGCCGCTCCCCGAGCTCCTCGCCGGTCTCGACCTGGCGGAGCGCGCGCGTCCGCTCGCCACGGTTCTCTCGCGCGTCCGCGTCCAGACCATCCACGCCTTCTGCCACGCCCTCCTCGCCGAACATCCGTTCGAAGCGCGTCTGCATCCGGCGCTCGAGGTCGACGCCGACGGCAGCGCGCTCGCCGCTGCCGTGCGCGAGACGCTCGTCGCGCACCTCCGTGCCGCCGATCCCGCGCTGGTCGCGCTGATCGCCGCCGGAGTCGATCCGGCCGAGGTCCAGGAGGCGCTCGTCACGCTGCTGTCCGAGGGAGCGCGCGGCTCCGATCTCGCCGCGGAGCGCTTCGACGAGACGACCTCGATGGCGATCCTCGTCGATTTCGCGACGCCGGCCGGCGACCTCGCCCCGTTCCTCACCGACCTCGCCTCCCGCGTGCGCGGGTCGACCACCGGGCAGGCCGCCGACGCCCTGTCCCGAGCGCTCGAGCTCGCCGCCGGCGAGGGAGCGGCGCGGCTCCGCCTCGCCGCCCTCGCCACGGAGCTCGCCGAGTCGACCGAGGAGTGGAACACCGCCTTCGCACGCTGGCGGCGGGACGCCCCCAACAAGGGTGAGCAGGGGGCGCTCGGCGATCGTGCGACCTGGTTCCTCGATCTCGCCCGCCGCGTCGGTGAGCGGCTCGAAGCCGTGAGCGCGCTCGATCCCGAGCGCTTCGAGACCGCCCGCACCGCGCTCGCACCGCTCGTCGACGAAGTGCGGAGCCGTCTGCGGCGCGCCGGGCGCCTGACCTTCGGCGACCTGCTCGAGGAGGCCGCGTCGCTCCTCCGCACGAACGGCGGAGTCCGGAGGCGAGTGCAGCGGAGCGTGCGCCAGCTCCTCGTCGACGAGTTCCAGGACACCGACCGCCGTCAGTGCGACCTGCTCCGGGCGCTGGCGTTCGAGGCCGAGCCCGCTGCCCGGCCCGGCCTGTTCGTGGTCGGCGACCCGAAGCAGTCGATCTACTCGTTCCGCAGCGCCGACCTCACCGCCTACGAGCGGTTCCTGTCGCGGATCGAGGCGGCGGGCGGAGTCGTCGGACGCCTGGCGATGAACTTCCGCTCGGCGCCGCCGATCCTCGACGAGGTCGCGCGCGCCGTCGCGCCGGTCATGCACCACGAGCCCGGAGTGCAGCCCGCCTTCGAACCGCTGGTCGCCGGCCCCGAGCTCGAGAAGTCGCCCGGCTACACCGACGCGGGACGCGCCGCGGTCGAGTACTGGCTGAGCTGGGACGACGAGGCGATCCGCTCCGGCGACGAGCCGAAGAGCGATCGCGCCGCCGCGATCGAGGCGGCGGCGATCGCCGCCGACATCGCGGCGCTCCGTCGCGACGAGGGCGCCCGCTGGTCCGGCTTCGCCATCCTGCTGCGTGCCCGCGGGCAGCTCGAGACCTACCTCGAGGCGCTTCGCCGCGCCGGCATTCCGTACGCCGTGCAGAAAGATCGCTCCTACTACCGGCGGCGCGAGGTCATCGACTGCATCTCGCTCGTGCGCTGGGTGCTCGATCCCGCCGATCGCCTGGCGATGGTCGCGGCGCTGCGCTCGCCGTTCGTCGGCATCCCCGACGCCGCCTGGCCGCCGCTCTGGCGTCACGGCTTCCCGGCGGCGGTCGAGGCGCTCCGCGCGCCGGACGGCGACGCGCTCGCCGCCCTCGAAGAGTCGATCGCCCGCGCCGCGAGCGAAACTCCGGACGATCTCCCCGGGCTCGCACCGCTCGCCGGCTGGCCCGCAGCGCTTGGCCGCGCGCTGCGCTCCCTCGCGCTCGCGCGACAGGAGTGGTCCACCCTCCCGGTCGCTGCCTGGCTCGAGCGCCTGCGCTCGCGCTTCCTCCTCGAACCGATCGCCGCCGCACGATTCCTCGGCCGCTTCGGAGTCGCCAATCTCGAGCGGCTGTTCCGCGAGCTCGAAGAGGCGCTCACCGAGGGACCGGAGCCGCTCGCCGCCCTCGCGCCGATCCGCCGCGCCGTCGAGGAGGACACCGACGCCGAAGAGGCGCGCCCCCCCGAGGCCGGCGAAGACGCGGTCGCCGTCCTGACGATCCACACCGCCAAGGGGCTCGAATTCGACCAGGTCTACCTGCCGCAGATCCATCGGCGCCCGCGCGCCGACGGTGTCACGGGCAGCGCCGCCTTCCTGCCCGCCGAGCGCTCGCCATCGGACCTCGCCGAGTGCATCCTCTTCGGCGCGCCTTCGCCCGGCTGGAGCGACGCCTGGCAGGTCGTCCGGAGAGCCCAGGCCGCCGAGGCGTCGCGATTGCTCTACGTCGCGTTGACCCGGGCGCGCATGCGCCTCGTGGTCTGCGGCCGCTGGCCACGGAAAGCGGAAGGTTCGGCAGCCGGCGCGGATCACCGGGAGCGCGCGGCGCCCTTCCTCGAGCTCCTCGCCTCGCGACGCCCGGACGATCTCGAGACGCTCTTCGAGGGGGGCAAGAGCCTGGTGCACGGCGGCACCGCCTGGCGGATCGCCCCCGGCGAGGCCGCCTCCCTCGCGGCCGCAGCGAACCCACGCAACGAGTCCGGCCGCTCCGCCGCGAGGCCGGCGACGGTCGTCCCGGCCGCGGCGCGGAGCCGCGCCAGGCGGCGGCAGTCGCGGCCGCTCTTCGCCAGCGTCAGCGCCCAGGCAGCGGACGAATTCCGGCAGAACGGCCCCTCCCCGCTCTCCGAGCGCTCCGCTCCGCGTGCGCGAGCCGCTGCAGGGCGACGCGATCTCGCCCTAGCGCGCGGAATCGCGATCCATCGCGCGCTCGAGCTCGCGCCGCTCGAACGGGAGAGCCCCGACGAGTGGCGGGCGCGGGTGCTGGCGACCTTCGACGAGGCCCTCGGCAGCGGCGCCGGCGACGAACGCAGCGCCTTCACGGCCGAGCTGGAGCGGCTCGCCGGATCGCAGCTCTGGCGGCGGCTCGGCGAGCTCGAGCCCGGCGTCCTCGCGCGCGAGCTGCCCCTCCTTCTCGCCGCCGATCCGGCGGCGACCGACGGCCCGGTCGCCGGCTCGCTCGGGACTCTCGACCTCCTCTACCGCGACGAAGCGGGCGGCGAAACGGTGATCGCCGACTTCAAGAGCGATCCGTTGCCCGCGGACGGGCGCGATGAAGCGATCGCCGCGCTCGTCGCCCGCTACCGCCCGCAGCTCGAGCTTTACGGCCGGGCCGTCGCCAGCGCCCTCGCGCTCGACCGTCCACCGCGCCTCGAGCTCTGGCTGCTCGGCGCCGACCGCGTGGTGCCACTGCCGCCGGGGACGCCGGAGCGATCCGACGTCCCCGACCTGCGATAGCGTGCAGGCGAAAGCGAGGTCCGCCTTGTCCGTCACCTACTCGAACTATCTGCGGCTCGACGAGCTGCTCGGGGCCCAGAAGCCGCTCTCCGACGGCCCCGAGCACGACGAGCTCCTTTTCATCGTGATCCACCAGGTCTACGAGCTCTGGTTCAAGCAGATGCTCCACGAGACGCGTCACCTGGTCGAGTCGCTCGACGCCGACGACGTCCCTCGCGCGCTGGCGACGTTCAAGCGGCTGCTCACGATCCTCAAGGTGCAGGTCGCCCAGATCGACATCCTCGAGACCATGTCGCCGGTCTCGTTCCTGTCGTTCCGGTCGCGGCTCGAAGCCGCTTCGGGATTCCAGTCGCCGCAGTTCCGCGAGCTCGAGTTCGCCCTCGGCAAGCGGAGCCGCGGCATGATCGCCCACCACGCCGGGACCCCCGCCGCCGACGACCTGTCGCGGGCGCTCGCCGAACCGGCCCTCTGGGACCACTTCATCCGTTTCCTGGCGCGCCACGAAGTGAGAGTGCCGGCCTCGCTCCTCGAGCGCGACCTCTCGCTCTCGACCCCCGAGAGCCCGGAGCTCCAGCCCGAGCTGGTGCGCATCTACCGCGAGCGTCCAGAGCTCGCCGCACTCTGCGAGCGGCTGGTGGACCTCGACGAAGGGATCCAGGAATGGAGGTACCGTCACGTGAAGATGGTCGAACGGACGATCGGGACGAGACCCGGAACGGGGGGATCGGCGGGCGCCGAGTACCTCAAGCGTACGCTGTTCCAGCCGCTCTTCCCCGATCTCTGGGCGATCCGGGCGAGCCTGTGAGCCCGGCCCGGACCCTCGCCGAGCTCACCCGGACTCCCAACGCGCTGGCGCCGCACTACAGCCGCTACCGGGTCGGCGAGCGGATGCTCCTCTCCGGCCATTCCCACCAGGCGTGGCCCGACGTCGCGCGCGAAGGGCTGGTCGCGAGCTTCGACGATTCGGCCCGCGCGGTCGACGAAAAGTGGGAGCTCGCCGCCGGCAGGGCCGAGCGGGTGCGCGACGGCTACCGCGCGCTCCTCGACGATCCGCAGGGCGAGATCGCGCTCGCCGCGAGCACGCACGAGCTCGTCGTGCGCTGGCTCTCGGCACTGCCGCTCGCCGCGAAGCCGCGCCTGGTGACGACGGAGGGCGAGTTCCACGCCATCCGCCGTCAGCTGGCGCGTCTCGCCGAGGAAGGGATCGAAATCGTCCGCGTGGCGCCGGAGCCGATCGCGACCCTCGCCGAGCGGCTCGCCGCCGAGATCGATGACCGGCATCGACCCGCGGCGGCCCTCCTGGTCTCGGCGGTCTACTTCGAGACCGCCCGCATCGTGCCGCATCTGGGAGAGCTCGCCTCCGCCTGCGTCGCGCGCGACGTGCCGCTGCTGGTCGACGCCTACCATGCGCTGGGAACGATTCCGTTCTCCCAGCGCGCGCACGGACTCGAGTCGGCGCTGGTCACCGGCGGCGGCTACAATTACCTGCAGCTCGGCGAAGGCAACGCCATCCAGCGCCAGCCGCAATGGCT
>JBFWYP010000004.1:0-171170 GCA_050186295.1 Thermoanaerobaculia bacterium
GGAGTCGACGTCTGGGAGCACGCCTACTACCTGCACTACCAGAACCGCCGCGCCGACTATCTCAAGGCCTGGTGGAACGTCATCCGCTGGGAGAACGTCGCCCAGCGCTTCGGCGGCGCCCGCGGCTGAAGGTGCACGGAAGCGAGTCGCCCGCCGGCTATCGGGCGACTCGCTCCGGCTCTATAATTCGCCGCTCCGTGTCCAATCGGACCGGAGATCGCAGGATCAACCGGCGGTGTAGCTCAGCGGTTAGAGCGAGCGACTCATAATCGCTAGGTCGGTGGTTCGAACCCACCCATCGCCACCATTCAACTTCGATCCGGATCCGGAATCAGGTGTTCGCGGTCCGCCGGCGGGCGAGAAGAGCCGCCGCCGCGAGAGCGAGCAGCAGGCCGAAAATCAGTCCTCCCCGGCGATCGATGGTCGGAACACTGAGCACGCTGGCAGGGCAGGCCGGAGCCGGGCCCGTGCAGACGTCACTGAGGTTCGCGTTCGGGTCGGCGTCATAGGTCACTGTCGCGGCCAGACCGACCTGGTCTTGGAGATAGATCCCGACTCCCGCCGCCCCCTGGAGCACCGGCACCTCCTGCTGGTAGACATAGCAGTAGGAGTGGGTTCCGCCGTCGCCCGGAAACGAGAGCGCCTGCCCACCGAGAAAGTTTCCGTCGTCCCAGAAGTTGATCGCCGCGCCGACGGTGCCGCCCACGTTCGTCGTGACGACTTCGCCCGTGATCAGCGCGTAGCAGCCGTTCACGATCGCCGCGTCGAGGGTTCCGGAAGAGATCGAGCCGCCGGCCGGCGCCTCCCCGAGAGGGGGCCGATTCTCCACCGCGCCGGCGCTGGTCGCCAGCATCCCCAAGACGGCACACGTCAGAATCCCTGCTCTGTAATGGTTCATGACTCTCCCCCCATCCTCGGACAGAGGCTGTCGGTCGTTCGCTCACACCAATGAGCGCGCGCATTGTAGATCCGTCCGCGGCCGTGCGACAGCCCCCCCCCCCTCCCCCGAGAACCCCTCGAACAGGTAGCCACACCCCACCGCAGCTCCCGAGCCCAATCCTCGCCGTAGGATCGCCCGGGAAGAGAACGTCGTGAAAGACCACCTACGGCAGCAGCCCGCCACACCCGCAGAGCGCCTCGCGACGAAGCTGCGCGCCGAAGCGGAGGGAGGATCGGCGGGACCCTGGATCGTCGCCTTCTCGGGAGGGATCGACTCGAGCGCACTCGCCTCCACACTGGCGAATCTCTCCCCTCGCCTGCCGGTCGCGGTCCACCTTCTGCACGTCGATCACGCCCTCGACCCGGAATCCGCGCAGCGTGCGGTCGACGCCGGGCGGCTGGCGTCCCTGCTGGGGCTGCCCTTCCATCGGATCCGGCGCCCGGTCGAGGAGCTCTGCCTGCCAGGCGAAAACCTCGAAGCCGCCGCCCGGCGCGTCCGCTACGACGAGCTCGAAGAGGTTCGAGCCAGCCTGGGGGCCGACCGGATCCTGACGGCGCACCACGCCGACGACCAGGCGGAGACCGTTCTGCTCCGGCTGCGCGCCGGAAGCTCGCCCGTCGGACTGAGCGGCATCCGGGAGCGCCGGGGTGCGCTCTGGCGCCCGCTCCTCGACCTGCGTCGGCACGAGCTCGCGGCGCTCGTGGCCGACTCCGGACTCGAACCGCTGCTCGATCCGACGAACCGGGACCTGGCACGCGACCGCAACCGGCTGCGGCATCTTCTCCTTCCGGCTCTCGAAGCCCGGGAACCGGGATCGACGGACCAGCTGGCGCGCCTCGCTGCGGCAGCAGCGCGCGCGCGCACGGCGCTCGAACGCCGCGTTCGCGATCTCGTCGACCTCCGGCTCGAACCGGCCGCTGTCCACCTCGACCTCGCGGCGCTCGTCGGCCTGCCGCCGGCGGTCGCCATCCTCGCCCTGCGGACCGCCGAGGCCGACTCCGGACTCGACCTCCCCTCCTCCACCGCCGCGCTCCGCGAGCGCTGGCGCCAGCTCACGCGCGGCGGCGCCGCGATGCCGCGGCCCGGTGCCGTGGACCGCTGGAGCGTCCGGCCGGACGGCAGGCTGTCGATCCCCGGGCCGGAGGATCCGCTCGCCGGCTCTCCGGCTCCGTTCTCGTATACTCTGAGCGTGCCGGGCGAAGTGGAGATTCCCGAGCTCGGAGGCCGGATTCGCCTCGGTTGGCACCCGGTCGAAGAGTGGATGTCCCGAGGGGAGCCAGGTCGCGCGGCGCTCGCCGTCCCGCCGCCGGGATCCGGGCGGTGGGAGATCCGGAATCGACGTCCGGGAGATCGTTTGCACCCCCTGGGCGGGCCGGGAATGCGACGGCTCAAGGATCTGTTGATCGATCGGAAGGTTCCGCGCGATCGGCGTGACCGGATTCCACTGCTGCTCCTCGACGGAGCGATCGCCTGGGTACCGGGCGTCACGATCGCCGAGGAGTTCCGGTTGCGCGGGGAGCGCGAGGCACTGGTCGCCGAGTGGGTGGCCAACCCGGCGGGTCCCCGCACACGTAGTACATCCCGGGAGGCACTCGACCGCTCTCCGGAGGAAGGCGACATTTGAGCTCGACACTGCGAACGCTGCTGCTCTGGATGGTCATCTTCGTCGTGGTCATTCTGCTCTGGAACACGTTCCAGGCCGGACGCCCCGATCCCAGCGAGCTCAACTACAACGAGTTCAACGAACAGGTCGCCCGCGGCTACGTCGAATCGGTCGTCCTGCGGCAGCAGACCGTCGAGGGGACCTTCAAGGAGGGCGGGCCGCACGCCAGCGGCGACAAGTTCCACGTCGAGCTGCCGTTCCGGCCGGAATCCGACTTCGTCGACAAGCTGCTCGCTGCCAAGGTCGAGGTCAAGGCCGAGCTGCCCAAGGAGAATCCTTTCTTCACCATCCTCGTCGCCTGGGCGCCGGTCCTCCTCCTGGTCGGTCTCTGGGTCTTTTTCATGCGCCAGATGCAGTCGGGCGGCAACAAGGCCCTCTCGTTCGGAAAGAGCAAAGCGAAGCTCCTCAATGCCACCGGCAAGAAGGTGACCTTCCTCGACGTCGCCGGCGTCGAAGAGGCGAAGGAGGAGCTGTCCGAGATCGTCGAATTCCTGAAAGACCCGCAGAAGTTCCAGAAGCTCGGCGGCAAGATCCCGAAGGGCGTCCTGCTGATGGGCCCTCCCGGAACGGGCAAGACGCTCCTCGCGCGGGCGATCGCCGGCGAAGCGGGGGTCCCGTTCTTCTCGATCTCCGGTTCGGACTTCGTCGAGATGTTCGTCGGCGTGGGTGCCTCCCGGGTCCGCGATCTGTTCGAACAGGGGAAGAAGAACGCACCCTGCATCGTCTTCATCGACGAGATCGACGCCGTCGGACGTCACCGCGGGGCAGGCCTCGGCGGCGGTCACGACGAGCGCGAGCAGACGCTCAACCAGCTGCTGGTCGAGATGGACGGCTTCGAAACCAACGAGGGCGTGATCCTGATCGCCGCGACCAATCGTCCGGACGTGCTCGACCCGGCACTCCTGCGACCCGGCCGCTTCGACCGCCGCGTGGTCGTCGACCGCCCTGACATCAACGGCCGCCTCGGCATCCTCAAGGTCCACACCAAGAACATCCCGCTCGGCGAGGACGTCTCGCTCGACAAGATCGCGCGCGGAACTCCCGGTTTCGCCGGGGCGGATCTCGCGAATCTCGTCAACGAGGCGGCGCTGGTCGCGGCGCGCCTGAACAAGAAGAAGGTCGAGATGATCGACTTCGAGTTCGCCAAGGACAAGGTCCTCATGGGCGCCGAACGCAAGTCGATGATGCTCACCGACGACGAGAAGAAGGTGACCGCCTTCCACGAGGCCGGTCACGCGCTGGTGGCCGCGTTCCTCCCCGGCCACGATCCGCTGCACAAGGTGACGATCATCCCGCGCGGCCGCGCCCTCGGCGTCACGATGCAGCTGCCCACCGAGGACAAGTACACGTACACCAAGAGTTTCGTCTCCAACCAGATCGCCATCCTCATGGGCGGCCGGGTCGCCGAGGAGATGACCCAGAAGGACATCACCACCGGCGCCGGCAACGACATCGAGCGCGCCACGGCACTCGCGCGCCGGATGGTGTGCGAATGGGGAATGTCCGAGCTCGGCCCCCTCGCCTTCGGTCAGGGCGACGAGCCGGTGTTCCTGGGGCGCGACTTCCAGCAGAAGTCGGCGTACAGCGAGGACACGGCGGAGCGCATCGACACCGAAGTCCAGCGCATCGTCAAGGTGAGCTACGAAAAGGCACGCGAGATCCTCGAGCGCTACCGCAAGGTCCTCGACCGGGTCTCGATCGAGCTGCTCGAACGGGAATCGCTCGACGGCAGCGAGGTCTACCGGATGATCGAGGAGATGACCGGTCAGAAGGTCGAACCCGCGCCGATCGAGCGCAAGACCGGCGAGCCGCCGGCGCCGCCCGCGGCCACCGCCGCTGCGAAACCAGAAGCCGACCCGGCCTCCACGGGAAAGGGCCCGGACTTCTCCCCGTCACCGAGTCCCGCGTAGCGATCGTCCGTTAGACTGGGGCGGAGAGTCCGACCGCCCGAGATGCTCGCCAACGCCGCCACCGAATCCGCTGCACGGCCTTTCCGCCTCGCCCTGGTGCGCGGGCCGGTTCTCGAGCTCGTGGCCGGGCGCCCGCTGCTCATGGGCGTCGTCAACGTCACTCCCGATTCGTTCAGCGACGGCGGCCGCTACCTCGAACCCGACCGCGCCGTGGAACAGGCGCTGCAGCTGGCTGCGGACGGCGCCCGGATTCTCGATCTCGGGGCGGAATCGACGCGACCCGGAGGCGGAGTGTACGGCGCCGGCGCCCGCGAAGTCCCGGCCGGGGAGGAGCTCGATCGGCTCCTCCCCGTCCTCACGCGGCTCCGCCCGCTGACGAACGCGGCGATCTCCGTCGATACCCGCAAGGCCGAAGTGGCTTCCGCCGCTCTCGCTTCGGGCGCCGATCTGATCAACGACATCTCCGGGCTCGCGGATCCGGCAATGGCGGCCACGGTCCGTCGCGCCGGCTGTCCACTCGTCCTGATGCACAGTCGCGGCGAGCTCGGCACCATGCAGCGCGACATCTCGTTCACCGACGTCGTCCGTGAAGTCCGCGACGAGCTCACCGCGCTCGCCGCGCGCGCGGTGAACGCGGGCATCGACGCCACAAACATCGTGCTCGATCCCGGCCTCGGCTTCGGCAAACGCGCCGGACAGAACCTCGACATCCTGCGGCATCTCCCGGAGCTCACCGACCTCGGCTTCCCGATCCTGATCGGCGCGAGCCGGAAGAGCTTTCTCGGTGAGATCACCGGCGCCGCCCCGTCCGAGCGCGTCCCGGAGAGTCTGGCTGCCGCCGCGGTCGCGACGGCCGGAGGAGCGCGGATTCTCCGGGTCCACGACGTCGCCGTGACCAGACGGTTCCTCGACGCGCTCGATCGCCTCTCCGCGGAGCCGGCCCGATGAGCTGGCACGACCTTTCCGAGCTCCTCTCCTGGCGCGACCTGATCGACGTCGCGATCGTCGCCATCCTCTTCTACAACCTGCTCCTCCTCATCCGCGGGACCCGCGCGGTCCAGATGCTCGTCGGGTTGATGCTGGTCGCCGGAACCTACTATCTCGCCCGCTGGACGCGGCTCGTCGCCTTCGAGACCCTGGTCGAGAAGTTCCTCATCATCCTGCCGTTCGCGCTCGTCGTGCTGTTCCAGCAGGAGATCCGTCGCGCGCTCGCCAACTTCGGACGAGGACCGTTCTTCGGTCTCGGAGCCTCCCGCAAGGCCGAGCTGATGCTGCAGGACGTCGTGCGGAGCGCTTCGACCCTGGCGGCACAACAGACCGGGGCGCTCGTCGTCTTCGAACGCCAGGAGGGTCTGCGCAACTTCATCGAGAACGGCGTCGGGCTCGACGCGCGTCTCAGCTTCCATCTCCTGGTGAGCATCTTCACGCCCGACACCCCGCTTCACGACGGAGCGGTCATCGTCCAGGGAGAACGGATCGCAGCGGCCTCCTGCTTTCTCCCGCTGACCTCGAACCCGGAGCTCTCGAAGGAGCACGGCTCCCGCCACCGCGCCGCGCTGGGAATCAGCGAGGAGACCGACGCCGTGGCGCTCGTCGTCTCGGAAGAGAACGGCGAGATCTCTCTCGCCGTCGACGGCGAGCTGCGGCGCGGGCTCGACGCCGCCGGCCTCGCTGCCGAGCTGCGCAAGACGCTCCTCGGCCAGGAATCCGGCAGAAAGGAGAGCGCAGCGAAATGACCCGCTCCGCGGGAATCTGGGGTCTCCGCCTGCTCGCGGTCGTGGCTGCGTTCACGGTCTGGTTCTCGGCCTCGTTCGCCAAGCGCGAGCGGCAGAGCGAGAAGGTGATCGACGCGACCGTGACCTACAATCCGGCGCGCGGCGTGGTGATCCTCGATCCGGTCCAGACCGTCAAGGTCCGGCTGCGCGGTCCGGACCGGCTGATCCGTACGCTCGCACCGCACGTCGTGGACGTCGTCGTCGCCGTCGAGACGACCGATGTCGGCCCGATCGAGATTCCGATCGACGAGTCCCGGGTCCTGCGGCCGGAGGGGGTCCAGGTGATCGCGGTCGACCCGAACTCGTTGACCCTGACGCTCGACTAAGAGCGCGAGATCGAGGTCCCGGTGACCCCGCGTCTGGTCGGAGAGCCGGCGGGTGGCGCAGTGCCGCTCGAGCCGGTCGCTCGACCGGCGCGGGCGCGGATCTCCGGCCCCGCCTCCCTGCTGACCGGCCTCGAAGGAGTCACCACCAGCCCGATCAGCCTCGACGGTCATGCCCTCACCTTTCAGCAGACGGTGAGCGTGGTCTCGCCCAATCCGCTGGTGCGGATCGTCGCCCCCGCTGTGGTCGTGGTGAACGTGCCGATGTTCGTGCCCGCGCTCGAATCCGGGGACCTGCCGATTCCATGAGCACCCGGCTCTTCGGTACGGACGGGATCCGCGGCCGCTTCGGAGACGAACCACTCACCGAGAGCTGGGTGCGGCGCATCGCAGCAGCGCTCGCGGGGCAGCTCCTCGAGGGCTCCGGCCAGGCGCCACCGCGCGTCTTCGTCGGCGGTGACCCGCGCGCATCCACCGCACCGATCTCGGACTGGCTCTTCCAGGGACTCGACGCCGCCGGCGTCCCGGCCATCGCGATCGGAACCCTGCCGACCCCGGCCGTCGCCTGGTGGACCGCCCGCGAGCAGGGCACCTGCGGCGTCGCGATCTCGGCCAGCCACAATCCGGCCGGCGACAACGGCATCAAGCTCTTCGACGGACGCGGGTTCAAATGGTCGGAGGACGACGAGATCCGGCTCGAGGAGCGGATCGCCGCCGGCGCCGATCCCGGCCCGCGCACGGTGAGCGTGGCCATGGAACCGGAGGCCGGCCGGCGCTACCTGCAATGGCTCGTCCAGGCCGGAGGCGGGTCGCAGGCGCTCGCCGGATGGCGCATCGGACTGGACACCGCCAACGGTGCCGCTGCCCCGTTCGCCGCACCGCTCTTCCGCGCCCTCGGCGCCGACGTCGAGGTCCTCTTCGACAGGCCCGACGGACACAACATCAATCTCGACTGCGGCTCGACCGCGCCGCACGCCCTCCAGCAGCTCGTCGTCAGCCGGCGGCTGCAGCTCGGCTTCGCCTTCGACGGCGACGCTGACCGCTGTCTCCTGCTCGACGAGACGGGGTCGCTCCGCGACGGCGACGCGATGCTCTATCTCTGGGCGCGGGAGCTCCAGCGCCGCGGCGAGCTGCATCCGGCCCGCGTCGTCGCGACCTCGATGAGCAACCTCGGGCTCGAGCGGGCGCTCGGTGCGCTCGGCGTCGACGTCGAGCGCTGCAACGTGGGTGACCGCGAGGTCGTCTCGACGCTGCGGCGCGCGGGCCTCAGACTCGGAGGCGAACAGTCGGGGCACCTGGTCGACCTCCACCGCTCCACCACCGGCGACGGGCTGCTGACAGCGGTCCTGCTGGCGGCGATGCAAGCGCGCTCGCACGTGTCGGTCTCCGAGGCGCTCGCCGAATTCAGGCGCTTCCCCCAGGTCCTGATCAACGTCCCGGTGGCGCGCAAGCCGGCGCTCGACTCCCTCGCGCCGGTCGTCGAAGCGGCCCGCCGCGTCGAATCGGAGCTCGGTAGCGAGGGCCGGCTGGTGCTCCGCTACAGCGGGACGGAGCCGCTGGCGCGGGTGATGATCGAGGGGCCCGACGAAGCCGCGATCCGGGTGCTCGCCGACCGCCTCGTCGACGCGATTCGCGGCGAGATCGGAGCTCCGTCATGACTCTCACGGACACTTTGCCGGGCGCCGGAGTCAGGCTCTCGGTCAACGTCGATCACGTCGCGACCCTCCGCCAGGCGCGTGGAACCGTCTATCCCGATCCCGTCGAGGCCGCGGCGGTCGCCGAGGGCGCCGGCGCCGCGGGGATCACCGTCCACCTGCGGGGAGACCGCCGCCACATCCAGGACGCCGACGTAGAGCGCCTGCGCGGGACGGTCCGCGGCAAGCTCAATCTCGAGATGGCGGCGACCGAAGAGATGGTCGCCCTCGCGGTCGGCTGGCGGCCGCACCAGTGCACGCTGGTTCCCGAGCGCCCCGAGGAGGTGACGACCGAAGGCGGTCTCGATCTCGCCCGCCTGCGCCGCCAGCTGCCGGGTGTGTGCGAGCGCCTCCGCGACGCCGGGATCGAAGTCTCGCTGTTCCTCGATCCGGCGCCCGACCTCCTGACGGAACTGGCCCCCTACGAAGGTGGTCTGCTCGTCGGCGTCGAGCTCAATACCGACGCCTTCACCAGGGCCACGGGTGGAGCCGCGGGCAGCCGGCGCGCGGAGCTGGCACGCGCCGCCGACATCGCCGCCAGCCGCGGCTTCCGCGTCTATGCCGGCCACGGACTGACTCCGACGAACGTCGCCCCTGTCGCCTCGATCCCGGAGGTCGAAGAGCTCAACATCGGCCACGGCCTGGTCGCGCGGGCGGTCTTCCTCGGCCTCGACGGCGCGGTGCGCGAGATGCTCGCGGCGATCCGGCAGCGCCCTGCGACCGACTGAGCTTCTCAGCGTTCGATTTCGATTCCGGCGGGGCTCGTCTCTTCCGGCTCGTCGGCGACGATGTAGGTCTTCTCGATCGGCAGCAGGGTGCGGAACGAGCCGCCCGCGAGATGCAGGGTCACCTCGTAGTAGCCGTGCGGCGAGATGGTGAGCAGCCGCCCACGCTTCGGTTCGCCCGCGAGGGTTTCCAGGTAGATGCGGACGTCAGCGGGAATTTCCATCAGCTCGCCTCCTCGTAGTGGCCCTGATCCTTGTACTCCTTGAGCTTGCGCTGCAGCGTCCGCAGGCCGATGTCGAGCAGCCGCGCGGCCTCGACCCTTCTGCCACCGGTCTTCTGCAGGGTCTCGAGGATCGCGTCGCGTTCGATGTCGGACATCGTCCGGGGTCCGGAGCTCACCGGTTCGCGACGGCTCTCCGCGACCTCCTTCACCGGTTCGCGCTCCGTACCTTCGGCACCGGCGTCCTCCTCGACACTCCCCGCCAGGGCCCGGATCTCGGGCGGAAGATCGGAGACCCGGACGTCGTTGGTGCGGTGGAACACGACGATCGATTCGATCGCGTTGCGCAGCTCGCGCACGTTGCCCGGCCAGCCGTACGCCCGGAGTGCAGCGATCGCCTCGCGCGAGAATCGCTTGGGCTCGCGCCCGTGCTCCCTGGTGATCAGGTTGAGGTAGTGCTCGGCGAGGCGCGGGATGTCGTCCTCGCGCTCGCGCAGGGGCGGAATCTGCAGCGTCACCACTTTCAGGCGGTAGAACAGATCCTCGCGGAACCGCCCCTCGGCGATCTCCTTCTCGAGGTCCTTGTTGGTCGCCGCAATCAGCCGGAAGTCGACGTCGATCAGCTCACTGCCTCCGACCCGCATCACCCGGCGCTCCTCGAGGACACGCAGGAGCTTCACCTGCAGCTCGGGATAGAGCTCGGAGATCTCGTCGAGGAACAGCGTGCCGCGGTGCGCGAGTTCGAACTTCCCGATCTTGCGGCCGATCGCCCCGGTGAACGAGCCACGCTCGTGCCCGAAGAGCTCGCTCTCCAGGATGTCCGAGGGAATGGCGCCGCAGTTGATCGCGAGGAAGCGTTCGTTGCGTCGCGGGCTCGCCCGGTGCAGGGCGTTCGCCACCAGTTCCTTGCCCGTGCCGCTCTCGCCGATGACGAGCACGTTCGAGCGCGTCGGTGCGACCAGCCGCATCTGCTCGAACAGCTTCTCCATCTTCTCCGACTTGCCGACGATGCTCTCGAAACCGAAGCGCTTGTCGAGCTGTTCGTTGAGCTCGGAGACGCGCTCCTCCAGCTGGCGCTTCTCGAGGTGGTTGAGCACCCGCTTGCGGAGCTCGTAGAGATCGACCGGCTTGGTGAGGTAGTCGTCGGCGCCGACCCGCATCGCCTCGACCGCCGATTCGATCGATCCGAAGCCGGTGACCAGGACGACGGCGAGGTGGAGCTTCCGCTTGCGCACCTCGGCGAGGAAGCCGAGGCCGTCCATCCCGGGCATCCGCAGGTCGCAGATGGCCAGCTGCGGAGTCTCGATCTCCTCCAGGAGGTCGAGCGCCTTGCGGGCGTCATCGAAGGTGCGGACGACGAAGCCCGCGCGCTGGATGGCGAGCGCCATCGATTCGCGTGAACCGGTCTCGTCGTCGATGACCAGTACCTGAGGATCCGAGCTCATTTCGTGCCATTCTGGCACAAATCCATTCGTGGATGTCAGCTCCGAAGGCGCTCGAGGAGCCTCTCCTCGCTCCAGACCTCGATCCCCAACTCGTTTGCCTTCTTGAGTTTCGAGCCGGCTTCGAGCCCTGCGACGACGACGTCGGTCTTCTTCGAGACCGACCCGGCGATCCGCGCACCCAGCGCTTCGAGGGCGGCCGACGCCTCTTCCCGGCTCATCGCTTCGAGCCGGCCGGTGAGCACGAACGTCTTGCCGGAGAGAGGCAACGCCTCGCGACGGCGCCGCTCGACCGGCGGCGGCTCGACCCCCGCCGCCGCGAGGGCTGCGAGACGCGCCTGTTGCCGCGGATCCCCGAAGAATGCCCGCACGCTCGCGGCGACCTTCGGCCCCACCTCGTCGACCGCGGTGAGCTCCTCGTCGGTGGCAGCGGCGAGCGCCGCGAGCGATCCGAACTCCGCCGCCAGGAGCTTCGCCGTGCGCTCCCCCACCATGCGGATGCCGAGCGCGTAGAGGAGTCGGGAGAGCTCCCTCGTGCGGCTGGCGGCGATCGAAACCAGGAGCTTGTCGGCCGACTTCTCCCCCCATCCGTCGAGCGCCGCCAGCTTCTCGCGGTCCAGCCGGTAGAGATCGGGAAGGTCCTGCAGCAGCCCGAGCTCGAGGAGCTGCGCGATGCGCTCGTCGCCCAGCCCCTCGATGTCCATCGCGTTGCGCGACACGAAGTGGCGGATCGACTCCTGCAGCACGGCCGGGCAGAGCGGATTGACGCAACGCCAAGCGACCTCTCCCTCGAGGCGCACCACCGGTTCGCGGCAGACCGGGCACTGCTCCGGCATCGCGAACGGCGGCGCCTCCGGCGGGCGTCGATCGAGGACCACGCCGACGATCTTGGGGATCACCTCGCCGCCCTTCTCGACGATGACCGTGTCGCCGACGCGCACGTCCTTGCGCGCCAGGTCCTCGTAGTTGTGGAGCGTCGCCCGGCGCACCACGGTGCCGGCGATCGGTACCGGATCGAGCTCGGCGACCGGCGTCAGAACCCCGGTGCGGCCGACCTGCACGACGATGTCGCGCACCAGGCTCTCGCCCTGCTCCGGCTCGTACTTGTAGGCGACCGCCCAGCGCGGCGCCTTGGCGGTCGATCCCGCACGTTCCTGCAGATGCTTCTGATCGACCTTGACCACGACGCCGTCGGTTTCGAAGTCGAGCCCACGGCGTCCTTCGCGCCACTCCTCGATGAATCGTTCGACCGCCGCGAGATCCGCGCACCGACGCCACGAGGGGTCGACGGGGAAGCCCCACGCGGCGAGCTGTTCCAGCGCCTCGGAATGGGTCGCGGTCTCGAAACCGGAAGCGATCTGGTACGCCGTGAGTGCCAGCCGCCGCGCCGCGACCGCCCGGCTGTCGAGCTGCCGGATCGAACCGGCGGTGGCGTTCCGTGGATTGGCGAAGACCGGCTCGCCCGCCTCCTCGCGCTGCCGGTTGTGCCGCTCGAATGCCGAGCGCGGGAAGAAGATCTCGCCCCGCACGACAAGTCGCTCCGGAGCGGTGCCGTCGAGGCGGAGCGGCAGGTTGCGCACCGTGCGCAGGTTGACCGTCACGTCGTCACCGACCGAACCGTTGCCGCGCGTCGCTCCCTGGACGAACAGTCCGTCCTCGTAGAGGAGCGAAATCGACACCCCGTCGACCTTGAGTTCGGCGACGAACGACGCCTCATCACCGGGCAGCCAACGCCCCAGACGCTCGCCCCACTCGCGGAGCTCGTCGAGGTTGTACGAATTGTCCAGCGACAGCATCGGCGGCTCGTGTGTCACCGGCACGAAGCCGCTGATCGTCTCGCCGCCGACGCGCCGCGTCGGGCTGTCCGGGGTGACGTGGTCCGGGTGGCTCGCCTCGATCCCGGCGAGCTCCTCCAACAGGCGATCGAATTCGCGATCGCTGATCTCGGGGGTTCCCGCCTGGTAGTAGAGCCGCTCGTGCCGCCGGATCTCCTCGCGGAGCTCGGCGGCACGACGGGAGGCCGCGGAAGGAGTTGCCGCGTCGCCGCTGCCACTTCGTTTCGCCATGCGGCGAAGTCTACGGGGAGTCGCGCGCCCTGTCTGCGCCCGGACCCCGCTTCAGCGCGGGCCGTCTTCGCCCGGCTCCGGATCGACCGGAGCATCTCCGGCCGCTTCGTCGCCTGCGATCGTCGCCTCGATGATCTCTTCGTCGACCGGGTCGTCCTGCAGCTCGGCGATGCGCTCCTGCCAGCTGCGCGGCGCACCCTCGGTCGGAGCGGTCGGCTCCGGTGCCGGTGCGGCCGGCGGCGCGGGGCGCCGCCAGTCGCGGGCCATCACCGAGAGGACCATCGCTCCCAGACCCATCGTCCAGGCCATGTACTTGACGAAGAAGCCGAGGCAGACGAGGGCGAACCCGACGAGACCCAGGAAGCCGCCCGGAATGCTCACCAGGCGCCCCGCCAGAGTCGCCCCCTGGAGAATCAGGACACCGACCAGGACCGTGACGAACGGTTCGCTCATATTCCAGCCGAACCGGTCCCGCGCCCAGCGCCCGATCGAGCGCGCTACGGCGACGTACCCGACGAGCATCGCGATGACGAAGGCGAGCATCGCCACCGGCACCAGGACCAGGAGCGGAATTCCGATCACCGAGACCGCGAGAATCACGGTCACCACGATCAGCACCGGGAAGAAGAGGAGCTGGGTCAGGAGTCCCGCGAAGACCGTCTTCCAGGGCTCGTCGACCAGGCGGCGGGCCGAGCGATCGACCGACCCGCGCAGGAAGAGCAGGACCGCCGCGGCGACCAGCGCCAGCATCAGCGCGCGGAGGAAGCTCCAGAAGAACTCGCCGAACGTACCGTCGAAGTCGAACGGCAGGAAGCCGTGGCGACCGGAACCGATGATCCCGGAGCCCCAGCCGACCGACGAGCGCTGGCCCTCGACCGTACCGCCGTCTTCGACCCGCACCGCGGCGCCGACCGAAACGGCATCGCCCTCGACCGTGCCGCCGGACTCGACCAGCACCCGTCCGCCGATCGCGACGGCGTCGTTCGACACCACGCCGCCCGGCCGGACCTCGACTCGCCCGCCGACGGCGACCGCGCCGTCGTGGAGCTCGCCCTCGACGGTCACCGAACAGCCGATGCAGACGGCCTGCCCGGCCGACTCACCGGGCCCGATGTGGATCGACTCGCCGAACGACACCCGGTCGTCGCCGTGATTCTCGATGTAGATGCGCGGCGCGTGCGGCGCCCGCGGCGGGCGGGGCGGACGCGGGACCCAGTTCGCCGAGCCGCGCTCGCCGCCTTGGTCCTCGTCTGCGCGCGGGGTGACCCAGGTCTCCTCCTCGTCCTCTTCGCCGACGCCGAGCTCGTGCCGACGCGCTTCGTCCGACAGCGTCAGAAGGCGCGCCAGACGATCGCCGTCGTCCCCGAGGAACGCCCGCAGCTCACCGGCCGAGAAGCTCTTGCCGTTGACCAGGGCCTCGTTCTCGCCGTCCTCGAGACGGATCGTTTCGACCGCCGAGTCGCGCTCGATCGGTGTCAGCTCGATGCCGTCGTCATCGGCCACGACGCGATAGCGGCTGAGCAGCTCCGCCGCCGGGGCTTCCGCTCCGGGCCGGGTGGCACGATCCTGGGCCGTGAGCGGCAGGGCGAGCGCGAGAAAGAGGATCGCGATGACGGCGGAAACCTTCGGGAATCGATCAGGAGCGCAGGGCAACATGGGAAGTACTCCTTCCAGTGGAAAGTGCGATCAGTCCGCGCATGGAGACGAACGCCAGCACGATGTTCAGAGCCAGGAGGCCGAGCGCCCGCGGTTCGGTGAGAGCGACGCCTGCCGCCCGCGCGAGGTCCGCCAGACGACCCCAGGTGGTCAGGCTCTCGCCCAGGCCGTAGAAGAGCTGGGCGACCGCGCCGGCCCAGAGACTGAGGACCGAGGCCGGCCCGGCGAGCCGCGCCAGGGAGAAGGCCACGGGCACCAGGAGGGCCGCCGACAGCGCCACCGCGCCGAGCGCGGCGACCAGCAGGGACCGGTTCCAGACCGAGTCGAGCCAGCTCCGCCGGGGCAGGGACGCGAGCACCCTGCCGACGAAGCCCGGCCGGGGCGAGAGCTCCGGAAGAGCCCGGAACAGCTCGAACCAGCGGGCCTCTTCGGCCGGATGGATCCGGGTCGGCCCCGAGGGGGCGGCGGATCCGGATTCAGGGTTCAGGGGGCGCATCATTCGTCTCCATGGGGCCTTACGCCCCTGCTCTGGGGTTGTTTCACCCCGGTTTCCGGGGCCGGATCCCAGCCCAGCTCACGCATTTCCCGGGCCAGCGCCGCGCGGCCGCGGAAGATGTGGATCTTCACCGTCCCGAGCGGGACGCCCAACAGGTCGGCGATCTCTTCGTAGCTCATCTCCTGCTGGAACCGGAGGAGGAGGATCTCCCGGTACTGCGGGCGGATCCGGGCGATCGCCTGCTCGAGCGCGCGGCCGGAATCGCGGGCTTCCAGCCGGGCGAGGGGATTCTCCGCCCGCGGATCCTCGGGGAGCGCCGGGGCACTCTCGTCGTCACCGATCGGGGCGTCGAGGGAGAGCGTGTCGAGACCCTGGCGACGCAGGTGGTCGAGCGCCGTGTTGTGGGCGATCTTGAACAGCCAGCTCGAGAACTTGCGCGTCTCGTCGAAGCGGGCGAGCGCCCGCCAGGCCTTGACGAACGCCTCCTGGGCGACGTCCTCGGCCAGCTCCTGGCTGCGCACCATCCGGTAGAGCAGCGAATAGACCGGCCGCTGATAGCGCTCGACGAGCAGCGCGAACGCCTCTTCCGAGCCGCCCCTCGCCTCCGCCGCCAGCGCTTCGTCCGTCGTCTCCGCGCGCTTCCCCACCTTGACCGGAACAGGCCTCCGGCGGAGAGACTACAGGACGTCGCGTCCGGTTCAGGCCGGCGGCGCCGCCTCCGGCTCCGTCGCCCATCCGCCTCCGAGCGCCTTGAACAGCTGCACCGCGGCGGCGAACTCCGCCCGGCGGGCGGTGATCCAGGCGAGCTGCGCGCTGAACAGGTTGCGCTCGGCGTCGAGCACGTCGATGTAGGAGGAATCGCCCGCGTCATACCGCAACCGCGCCAGATGCTGCGCGCGGTTCAGCGCCTCCACCTGCCTCCCGAGCGCCTCGCGCTCGGCGATGCTCGTCCGGCGATCGACCAGAGCATCCTCGACCTCCGCGAACGCCGTCTGCACGGTGAGCGTGTAGGAGGCCAGAGCCTGGCGCTGCCGGGCTTCGGCGATTTCGACCCCTCGTCGCACCTTGCCGCCCTGGAAGATCGGCTGCAGAACGCTCGCGGCGAGCCCCCAGATGCTGGTGCCCGACTTGAACAGCCCCGACAGCTCGTCGCTCTCGCTGCCGGCGTAGCCGGTCAGCGAGATGCTCGGGAAGTAGGCCGCACGCGCCGCTCCGATCCGCGCATTGGCGGCGATGAGCCGCTGTTCGGCGGCGACGAGATCCGGGCGCCGGACGAGCAGGTCCGACGGCAGACCGACCGGAACGTCCGGGATCCGAACCTGCGACACCTCGATCCCGGTACCGTCGGGGCCGATCCCGCTCGGCCGCGGAATCGTGCCGCCGATCCGGCCGAGCAGCACGGTCAGCCGGTCCTCGGTCCGGCGCAGCGCCCGCTGACGCAACGGAACCGCGGACTCGGTCGCCGCGAGCTCCGCCTCGGCCTGCGCCAGGTCCAGCTCCGAGATCGTCCCCGCATCGAAACGCAGCCGCTGCAGCCGGACGGCTTCCTGGCGCGATGCCAGGGTTGCATCGGCCACGGCGAGCTGCCGATCGAGGGCCAGGAGATCGAAGTAGGCGGTCACCGTCTCGGCCGCCACCGCGAGCTCGACGTTGCGCCGTCCCTCCTCGGAGGCCAGGAGCTCGGCGCGCGCGGCCTCGGAGAGACGCGCGAGCCGCCCCCAGAAGTCGAGCTCGAAGGAGAGACTCGCCGACGCCCGGTAGGTGTCCCTCTCCAGCGGGACCCCGGGCGGGAACTGTGACGTCTGCTCGGAAAAGCGGTCCCGCGAACCGGAGGCGCCACCGGTGATCGCCGGCAGACGGTCGGCGTCGGTCAGGCCGGCGATCGCCCGCGCCTCGTCGACCCGGGCAACCGCGGCCACCAGATCCTGATTGGCAGAGAGCGCCTCGGCGACCAGGGCGTCGAGCGCGGGATCGCCGAACTCGGTCCACCAGTCGGGGGCGATCGAAGCCTCCGCGGCGGAGCTCGCCGGGGGTGCGGAATAGGTGTCGGGGACCGGAAGCTCGGGGCGCTCGTAGTCCGGCCCGAGGGTCAGGCAGCCGGTCAGCAGGAGCGCGGGGAGCGACAGGGCGAGCGCCCCCGGGCGAAGCAGCGACTTCATGACCCACTCCTTTCTTCTGCCACGGCCGGCACGGCCGGTTTCTCCTCGTCCTTCCCCGATACCCAGCGGAAGAAGAGCGGGATGAACAGGACTCCGACGAGCGTGGCGAACAGCATCCCGCCGAGCACGCCGGTCCCCATCGAGCGACGCGCCGCCGCGCCGGCGCCCGTCGCCAGGGCGAGCGGCAGCACGCCGAGAATGAAGGCGAGCGACGTCATGACGATCGGCCGGAAGCGGAGGCGCGCCGCGTTCCTGGCCGCCTCCAGGATCGAATCGCCCGCCTCGCGCCGCTGGGATGCGAACTCGACGATCAGAATGGCGTTCTTGGCCGCCAGGCCGACCAGGGTGACGAGTCCGATCTGGAAGTAGATGTCGTTCGACATGCCGCGGGCCCAGACCGCGACGAGCGCCCCGAACATCGCGAAAGGCACCGCCAGCAGCACCGCGGCCGGCAGCGACCAGCGTTCGTACTGCGCCGCCAGGATGAGGAAAACGAATACCATGCCGAGAAGCAGAACCGACATCGACGTGCTGCCGCTCTTCTTCTCCTCGAACGCCGATCCGGTCCAGGCGACACCGAACCCGGGCGGTAGCGTCTTCGCCGCCAGCTCCTCGACCGCCGCGATCGCCTCGGACGAGCTCCTTCCGGGCGCCGGCGCGCCGAGCAGCTTGATCGAGGAGTAGAGGTTGAAACGCTCGACGGTCTCGGCACCGGCCTCGTACGAGAGCCGGATCAGCGAAGCCACGGGCACCATCTCGCCGCTCTCCGACCGCACCCAGAGGCGGCCCAGGTCCTCGGGCCGGGAACGGAACTCGGGCTCGGCCTGGATCTGCACGCGGTAGACCCGACCGGCACGGTCGAAGTCGTTCACGTAGATCGAGCCGAACGCCGCCTGGAGCGTCGAGAAGACCTCGTCGACGTCGACCCCGAGCGCCTTCGCCTTGTCGCGGTCGAGATCGACGCGGATCTGCGGCGAGTCGGCCCGGAAGAGCGTGCGGACACCGAGCAGGCGCGGGTCCTTGTTGAGCTCACCCAGGAACTGCTGCGCCACTTCGTTCAGGCGCGCCGTCGTGGACTCGGTCCGCGCCTGGACGTAGACCTCGAACCCGCCGGTCGTTCCGAGACCCTGGATCGGCGGCGGATTGAAGGCGAAGGAGAGCGCCTCCTTCATTCCCATCGTGCCGCCGAAGAAGCGCCCGATCGCCGCGTCGAGCGACAACTCCGGGCTCTTGCGCTCGTCCCACGGCTTGGTCATCACGAACATCGTCGAGACCGCCGAGTTGTTGCCGCCGCCGACGAAGTCGAATCCGTTGATCGTCGCGATGTGGGCGACGGCGGGATCGGCGAGGACGACCTTCTCGACGTTCTCCGAGTAGGCACGGGTGCGCGGCAGCGTGGCGCCGTCGGGCAGCAGGGAGGCCGCGATGTAGTAACCCTGGTCCTCGGACGGCACCAGGCTGCCGGGCACGACGCGGAACATCCCCGCGGTGGCGAGCAGCAGGGCGACGAACAGCAGGAGCCCGAGACCGCTGCGCCGCAGGAGGAAGCCGACCGCGTTCACGTAGCGGTCCGTGCCGCGTGCGAACCAGCGATTGAACAGTCCGAAGAACCCCTTCGCTTCGTGCGGCTTGCGCAGCACCAGTGCGCAGAGCGCCGGGGTCAGGGTCAGGGCGACGATGCCCGAGATCACGACCGCGATGGCGATGGTGATCGCGAACTGCCGGTAGAGCTGACCCGGAAGGCCGCCGAGGAACGCGACCGGCACGAAGACCGAGCAGAGCACGAGGACGATGGCGACCACCGGACCGGTGACTTCGCGCATCGACTCGAAGGCGGCGTCGCGGGCGCTCATTCCTTCGCTCGCCATCAGCCGTTCGGTGTTCTCGAGGACGACGATGGCGTCGTCGACGACGATGCCGATCGCCAGGACGAGCCCGAAGAGGGTCAGCGTGTTGATCGAGAAGCCGAGGGCGTACATCCCGGCGAACGTA
This sequence comes from Thermoanaerobaculia bacterium, assembly GCA_050186295.1. GTDB lineage: Bacteria > Acidobacteriota > Thermoanaerobaculia > Multivoradales > JAGPDF01 > JAGPDF01. Next base: position 19,063 of record JBFWYP010000004.1, read on the forward strand.
CCGATCAGCGACACCGGGACCGCGACCATCGGAATCAGCGTCGCACGGAAACTCTGCAAGAACAGGTAGACGACGAGGAAGACGAGGACGAGGGCGATCGAGAGGGTGAGGATCACCTCGTGGATCGAGACCTCGACGAATCGCGTCGTGTCGAACGGGACGGTGACGGCCACACCGGACGGGAACGACTTCTCGAGCTCGGCCAGCTCGGCGCTGGTTCCGGCGGCGGTGGCGAGCGCGTTGGCGCCAGGCTGCAGAAAGACGGCGAGGAACACCCCCGGCCGGCCGTCGAGACGCGCCTCGGAGGCGTAGTCGCGCGCGCCGAGTTCGATCCGCGCCACGTCCCCGAGCAGGAGCTGGCGTCCCTGCTCGTCGGCGCGCAGCACGATCGCCGCGAACTCCTCGGGGGTCCGCAGGCGATCCTCGGCGTTCACCGTATAGGTCAGCTGGGTGCCGGGCGCCGATGGCTCGCCGCCGATGAGGCCGACGGCGAACTGGGCGTTCTGCTCGCGAACGGCGTTCGAGACGTCCTCGACCGTCAGGCCGAGCCGGTAGAGCTTCTCCGGATCGAGCCAGATCCGCATCGAGTAGTCGCGCGCACCGAAAACGAAGACGCTCCCGACACCTTCGACCCGCTTCAGAGGCTCGACCATGTTGAGCGTCGCGTAGTTCGACAGGAACACTCCGTCACGCGTCTCGTCCGGAGATGTCAGCACGACGATCTGGATGAAGTTCGGATTCTGCTTCTGGACCGTCACGCCGTTCCGCCGGACCTCCTCCGGCAGCTGCGGCTCGGCGAGCCGGACCCGGTTGGAGACGTTGTTCGCGGCGAGGTCGATGTCGGTGCCGACTTCGAACGTGACGGTCGTCGTCACCAGCCCGCCGGTGGCGATCGAGCCGACGTAGAGCATCCCCTCGACACCGTTGATCTGTTCCTCGATCGGCGCCGCGACGGTGCGCTGGAGCGCCTCGCCGGTCGCTCCCGGATAGAAGGCGGTGACCGTGACCTGCGGTGGCGAGATCTCCGGATACTGGGCGATCGGAAGGTTCCAGATCGCCGCGAGCCCTGCGAGGACGATGACGATCGAGACGACGCTGGCGAAGATCGGGCGGCGGATGAAGAAATGCGAAAACATGGGCTCTCCCTGGTCTCCGGATCAGTTCGACTCGGCGGGAACGGCCGCGGCGTCCTCGCCGAGCGCACCGGCCTCTGCGGGGGCCGCGTCGGCGATCGAAACCGGCGCACCCGGACGCGCCTTCACCACGCCGTCGACGATGACGCGATCGCCGGCCGAGAGTCCGCTCTCGATCAGCCACTCGTCTCCGACGAACGTTCCAACCGTCACCGGCCGGACCTCCACCAGATCGCCTTCGCCGACGATCATCACGAACTTGCCCTGCTGGCCCTGGAGCACGGAGCGTTGCGGGACGAGGATCGCGTCGGCGCGCTCCACGCCGATCCGGCGGACCCGGACGAACTGACCGGGGACGAGGCGGCCGTCTCGATTCGCGAACTCCGCCCGCAGGTCGATCGAGCCGGTCGACGGATCGATCCGCGAGTCCGAGAACGTGACCTTTCCGTGCTCGGCGAGGACGCTGCCGTCCGAGAAGGCGACCTCGACCTCACGCCCGGATCCGGTCGGAGCCTGGACCGTGCCGGTGGCGATGGCGCGGTCGAGCGCCATCAGGTCTTCGTCGGGAACCGAGAAGCGGACCCAGATCGGCTCGACCTGGGAGATCCTGGTGAGCAACGACTCGGGTCCTACCAGACTCCCCTCCGAGAGCGGCGCGCGGCTCGTGACGCCCGCGATCGGCGCCGGAACCCGCGTCCACGAGAGATCGAGCTTCGCCCTGTCGAGTCGCGCCTGCGCCGACAGCACCGTGGCGCGCGCCTGCTCGACTTCGGCGACTGCGGCGTCGTACTCCTTCCGGCTGACGGCGTTCTGCGCGATGAGCGGCTCGAGGCGCGCGATCTCGCGCTCCGCCTTCGCCCGGCGCGCGATCTCCTCGGCGAGGCTGGCCTCGGCCGCCTGCACCTCGGCCCGGTAGAGCGCCGGGTCGATCTCGAAGAGGGCGCTCCCCTTCTTCACCCGCGCTCCCTCCTCGAAGAGACGTCGCAGCAGGATGCCGCCCACCCGCGGCCGGACCTCGACCTCGCGCGAGCCCTCGACCCGACCCGGATACTCGAGCGGCAGGGCGACCGTACGGGGCGTGACCTGGACCACGGTGACCTGCGGAGGCGGCGGGGTGAAGCCGGCCTGGCCCGCACCTTTTCCTCCGCAACCGAGGGCCAGGACGGCCAGCACGGCGAGGGAGAACGGGATGACGATGCGATCGAGCTTGCGACTCATGGAACGCTCCTGGTGACGGTTGCGGCGCGAAGGCCGGATCGGGTGAACTTACGCCTTTCTTATGCTTCTGCCAAGTAGCCGTGAAGGAAGACCCCGACCGCCCGGGCGACCTGCCGCTGGATCTCTCCCGCATCGATCTCGACCGGCTCCCCGCAAGAGGCCTCGAAATAGCTCTCGCTCTTGACCAGGGCGAGGAAGTGCTGTGCTGCGACCAGAGGATCCTCGAGCCGCAGCCTGCCCGAACGCGCCTGGCTGCCGAGGTAGCCGGCCAGCCGTTCCCGGATCCTGCCCGGGCCGATCCTCACCATCGCGGCACGGAGCTCGGGAAAGTTCGGTCCCTCGTTGACACACATGCGGTGCCAGCGCAGGGCCGACGGGCAGAGGACGAGCCCCAGGAAGCGTTCGCCGAAGAGCGCGAGTGCCTCCTCGACCGGCCGTCCGGCGAAGTCGAGCGACTCGAACGGCGCCACGATCTCGCGCGCCACCTCTTCCACGATCGCTTCGAAGAGGCCCTCTTTCGATCCGAACAGGGCATAGAGCGTCGCCAGCGACCCGCCGGACCGGCGGACGACGTCCGAGACGCTCGTCTTCTCGAAGCCGCGCTCGAGGAACAGGTCGCGTGCCGCTTCGAGAATCGCCTGGCGGCGCGCCTCTCCCCTTCCGATGGCGGTCTGGGCCGGAGTCGCACCGTCGTCGTGTCGGAGGGGTTCGCTCATTTCAGGGCGTACTGTAACTTACATTACATAGCAAGACAAGAGTGGATCCGGAGATCTACGTCGGCGAAGCTCAGAAGATCTCGGCGACGCAACAGCGGAGCGAGCCGCCGCCCTTCTCGATCTCGTCCAGGGGGACGGAGTGGATCCGGAAGCCCAGCTGATCGAGCTCCCCGCGATGGGCGGGCGTCAGGGCAGCGGCCGCCCCTCCGCTCATCCAGAGGTCGGTCGCCGAGAGAGCGATGCAGTTGCCGACGAACGCCGCTTTCTCCCGGTCGTCCAGCCAGATGACGGCCGGCTCGTAGAGCCCGGCGATCGCGCGTGGCACCGCCGGATCGGCGAACGACGCCGCATGCACGACGAGAGCTCGCCCCGCGAGGACCGACATGACCACGTTGGTGTGATACTCCCCCGGCGCGAGGTCGAAGACGAAGGTCAGATCCAGTCCGAACGCCTCGTGCATCGCCTCGGCACCACGGCGGTCGCAGCGCTCGGACAGGCCGCAGAACCCGAGATTGCGGGCTCGATCGATGACGAGTGGTCCGGTCAGCTCCGCCACCACCGACGAAGGCAGGTCCACGACCTTGTAACCTGCGAGTGCCGAGAAGAGCTCGCGCACATCCTTCCTCTCGGCCTCGCGGCGGCGTACCGGGTGGCGCATCGAGCCGACGATCAACTTCCCGGGAACGGTCGCGAAGACGTTGTTGGGGAAGACGGCGTCGGGTGTCGCGGGGTCGCCGGGGAGAGTCAGGACGGGCAGCGTCGATCCCAGCGCCCGGGCGAGCCGGTTGTGCTCGAGGAGGGCGCGCTCCTCCGAGACGTCCACCCCGAGATCCATGTAGTGATTGTCCGACGCGGATTCGTCCGCGAGCCGGAACCCGATCGGCGACACCAGGAACGCCGCGCGAGCCGTCGGGGCCGCCGCCGGCAGCGGCTCGCGCCCCGAGAACGCCGCCCGAGCCGCTGCAGGTGAGTCGACGATCACGCCGGAACGATCAGACGCGCTTGATGAGCCGCGCCAGCGCGATCAGCACGATGGCGCCGACGGTCGCGGTGATCAGCGTACCGATCAGCCCCGTCGCAGCGAGGCCGAGGAGCCGGAAAATGTAGCCACCGACGATCGCGCCGATGATTCCCAGGATGATGTTGCCGATGACGCCGAAACCGCCGCCCTTCATGATCTGGCCCGCGAGCCAGCCTGCGACGAGTCCGATGAGAAGAAACCAGACGATCTCCATGACCGCTCCTTTCGCGAGAGTGCGCCCGCTTCCGACACGGCCCGGCGGCGGGCCGCCGACCGGCCGCCGGCGTCGTTCCGAGTTCCTTCCTGCTTCTTCTATCGAGACAGATCTTCCTGCGGCCAGCCTAGCCCAGTCGGCGCTCCTCTGCACGGGTGCGGCGCCCGGCGACCGGAGAGGTCGCGGGCCCGCTTGTCAGCCGGCTCCGCCCGAGTTCGAACGCATCTTGCGCCGCGGGGCGAGGCGCGCGTGGAGGTAGTCGCGGTTCAGCAGGGCGATGAAATCGAGCGGAATCTGCTTCGGACAAACGGCTTCGCACTCGCCGTAGTTCGTGCAGCTGCCGAACATCTCGTCGTCGAGCTTCGCCACCATCCGCTCGACCCGCTCCCGGCGCTCGGGCTGCCCCTGCGGCATCAGCGCGAGATGCGACACCTTGGCCGCCGTGAAGAGCTGCGCGGCGCCGTTGGGACACTGTGCGACGCAGGCGCCGCAACCGATGCACTGGGCCGCGTCCATGGCGACGTCGGCCGCCGTCTTGGGCACCGGAATGGCGTTGCCGTCGGGGGCGCTCCCGGTGTTCACCGACACGAAACCGCCGGCCTGGATCACGCGGTCGAAGGCGCTGCGGTCGACGATCAAGTCCTTGAGGACCGGGAAGGCGCGCGAACGCCATGGCTCGAGCACCAGCTCGTCGCCGTCCTCGAAGTGACGCATGTGGAGCTGGCAGACGGTCGTGCCGCGCTGGCCGCCGTGAGCGAGCCCGTTGATGACGAATCCGCAGGAGCCGCAGATCCCCTCACGGCAGTCGTGGTCGAACGCGATCGGTTCGCTGCCCTCGGCGATCAGCCGCTCGTTGACGACGTCGAGCATCTCGAGGAACGACATGTCCGGATTGACGTCCGGCGCGTCGTAGCTCTCGAGCGCCCCCGGCGCGTCCGTCGAGGCCTGGCGCCAGACCTTGAGCTTCAATTTCATCAGCGATAGCTCCTCTGCGCGAGGTGTACGTATTCGAAGTCGAGCGCTTCCTGGTGACGCTTCCAGCCGTTGCCGGCGCCGTTCCACTCCCAGGCGGCTACGTGCGCGAAATGATCGTCGTCGCGGCGCGCTTCGCCCTCCGCGGTCTGGCTCTCCTCGCGGAAATGGCCACCGCACGACTCGCTGCGCTCGAGCGCGTCGCGGCACATGAGTTCTCCGAGCTCGAGGAAGTCGGCGACTCGGCCTGCCTTCTCGAGCGACTGGTTGAGACTCTCCCCCGAACCGAGGACGTTGACGTCGTTCCAGAAGGTCTCGCGGAGCTCGGGGATCTTCGTCAGGGCCTCTTCGAGTCCGGCGGCGTTCCGCGCCATGCCGCAGCGCTCCCAGAGCAGGTGGCCGAGCTCGCGGTGGATCGAGTCGACGGTCCGCTTGCCCCGGATCGAGAGCAGCTTCTTCACCTGCGCTTCGACGCCGGCTTCGCTCTCGCGGAAGGCCGGTGTCGCCGCGTCGAGCTTCTCCCCCATCCGTCCCGCCAGGTAGTCGCCGATCGTGTACGGGATGACGAAGTAGCCGTCGGCCAGCCCCTGCATCAGCGCCGACGCTCCCAGGCGGTTGGCGCCGTGATCCGAGAAGTTCGCTTCGCCGAGGACGAAGAGCCCCGGGATCGTCGACATCAGGTGGTAGTCGACCCACAACCCGCCCATCGTGTAGTGCACCGCCGGGTAGATCCGCATCGGCACCGAGTACGGATCGTCGCCGGTGATCCGCTCGTACATCTCGAAGAGGTTGCCGTAGCGCTCCTCGATCGCCTTGCGACCGAGGCGCCGGATCGAATCGGCGAAGTCGAGATAGACGCCGCGGGCACCCGGTCCCACGCCCCGGCCCTCGTCGCAGACCGCCTTCGCGGCGCGCGAGGCGACGTCGCGCGGTACCAGATTGCCGAAGCTGGGGTACTTCTTCTCCAGGTAGTAGTCGCGCTCCGCTTCGGGAATCTCGCCCGGTTTCCGCGTGTCCCCCTTCTTCGCCGGCACCCAGATGCGGCCGTCGTTGCGCAGCGATTCGGACATGAGGGTGAGCTTCGACTGGTAGTCGCCCGAGACCGGGATGCAGGTCGGATGGATCTGTGTGTAGCAGGGGTTCGCGAACAGCGCTCCGCGCTTGTGGGCGCGCCAGATGGCGGTGGCGTTCGAGCCCTTGGCGTTGGTCGACAGGTAGAAGACGTTGCCGTAGCCGCCGGTGGCGAGCACCACCGCGTGCGCCGCATGGCGCGAGACCTTGCCCGAGACCAGGTCGCGCACGATGATCCCACGCGCCCGCCCCTCGTCGACCACCAGGTCGAGCATCTCGGTCCGCGGAAACATGCGGACCTTGCCCAGCGCGATCTGCCGCGACAGCGCCTGGTAGGCGCCGAGCAGGAGCTGCTGCCCGGTCTGGCCGCGGGCGTAGAAGGTCCGCGAGACCTGGGCGCCGCCGAACGAGCGGTTGGCGAGCATCCCGCCGTACTCGCGGGCGAACGGGACACCCTGCGCCACGCACTGGTCGATGATCTGGACGGAGAGCTCCGCCAGGCGGTAGACGTTGCCCTCGCGGGCCCGGAAGTCGCCGCCCTTGATGGTGTCGTAGAACAGCCGGAAGACACTGTCGCCGTCGTTCTGGTAGTTCTTCGCGGCGTTGATGCCGCCCTGCGCCGCGATCGAATGCGCCCGTCGCGGCGAGTCCTGGAAACAGAAGCAGAGGACGTTGTAGCCGAGCTCGGCCATCGACGCCGCAGCGGAGGCGCCGGCGAGTCCCGAGCCGACGACGATCACCGTGAATCGTCTCTTGTTGGCCGGATTCACCAGCTTGAGGTCGAACTTCGTTCGCTCCCACCGCGTCTCGATCGGACCGCCCGGCACGCGCGACTTGAATTCCGTGAAACCAGCCATCTTCGACCTACCTCACCAGTCCGGTCAACACGGCGATCGGAAACGACACGTTGCCGAGCGTGACGACCGTCGCGAAGAGCGCCGCGATACGGCGTCTCCAGGGATCGAGCAGCGGATGGTGCCATCCGAGCGTCTGAAAGAGGCTCCAGAGGCCGTGGGACAGGTGCAGCCCGAGCGCCAGGTTCGCGACGACGTAGAGCACCGCGACCCACGGGACCTGGAATCCGACGATCACGTTCTGGTACACCTTGCCGGGCTCGAAATCGGGGTGAGCCCAGCCGAGCGTGAGGTGCGCCAGGTGGTACAGCACGAAGAAGAACAGGATGACGCCGCCCCAGCGCATCGTGCGTGAGGCGTAGGTCGCCTGCACGGTCTCGCGGGCGGAGTAGGCGACGGGTCGCGCCCGGCGGCTCTGGCGAGTCAGCACGACGGCGGCGTGCAGGTGGAGCAGGACCGCGGCGAGCAGCACCAGGCGGGCGATCCAAAGCGCCTGGCCGTGTCCCAGCACCGGCGCCCCGATCTCGCGCAGCCCGACAGCGTAGGCGTCGTACTTGGCCTCGCCCTGGTACATCTTGAGATTGCCGACCATGTGCAGCAGGACGAACCCGAACAGCAGCAGTCCGGTGACCGCCATGACCGCCTTCTTGCCGAGACTGGAACGGTAGAAACCGAAGATCGAGCTCATTTCCCTTTCACTCTACGGCAGCCGTCGCATTCCGGTTCGAGCCCGCTCAGCGCCTGCGGCGTTTGCGGGAGCGGCGGCGTGCGGCCGGCGCCGATGGACGTCCCGCCGCGGTCTGTGCATCTGCACCTTCGGCAGCAGCCAGCACCGGGCGGCGCCGCGCCGCCGCCCGCCACTGCGCGAGCTCCTCGAATCCCTCCCCGGTCGATTCGACCAGGAGGTCGAACAGCCAGAGCGCGTCGCGGAACCAGTGACGCGCCGCCGCCTGCTGCCGCTCGGTCGCGTTGCGGTGAGGCTCGCACAGGCGCAGGAATCCGCGCAACGCATCGACGGTCTGCTGCGTGCGGACCTTGGAGAGGCTGAAGCGATCGACGAGCGGCTGGGAGATCTCGGTGACGAGCTCGTGGAGCTCGCTGCGCCGCAGCGCCTTGCGCGAAATCGCCTCGATGTCGAAGCGCCGCAGCAGGAGACCGGGCAGCAGGAGCGCCGCGAAAAGCGCACCGTCGGAAGGCGCGTCGGCACTGTCCGCGCCGCGGGCCATCTTTCCGTCGAGCGTCGGGAGGAGGCGTGCGAAATCGCCCAGACCTCGCTCCCCCGCCGAGATCATCGCGTAGGCCTCCGGCAGGAGGACCTCGAGAATGCCGAGCTCGAGCATCCACTGCATCGCCGAGCCGACGCTGCCGCAGCGCAGGAGGGCGACGATCTCCTCGGTGACGCGCGCCATCGACGCCTTCTCGAGCTCGCGCGCCAGGGAGTGGATCGCCGCCTGGCTCGCCGCGTCGATCGTGAAACCGAGCCGAGCTGCGAGCTCGCAGGCGCGGAGCATGCGCACCGGATCCTCGCGAAAACGCACTTCCGGGTCGCCGATCGTGCGCAACACCCGGCGACCCAGGTCGTCCATCCCGCCGACGTAGTCGTGAATCGAGAAGTCGGCGATGTCATAGAAGAGGGCGTTGACCGTGAAGTCGCGCCGGAAGGCGTCCTCGGCGGGGCTGCCGAAGTTGTTGTCGCTGGTGATCAGGAGATCGGACTTGTCGCCGCCGTTCCCCGCACCCGGCTCGCTGCGGAAGGTCGACACCTCGACGATGACGTCCCCGAAGATGATGTGCACGAGACGAAACCTGCGGCCGATGATGCGGGCATTCCGGAAGAGGCGCCGGATCTCCTGCGGCCGCGCGTTGGTCGCCACGTCGAAGTCTTTCGGCACCCTGCCGAGCATCAGGTCGCGGACGCTCCCGCCGACCATGTAGGCGAGGAAGCCCGCTCCCTGCAGCCGGTACATCACCTTGAGGGCTTCCTTCTGGATGCCGCTCCGGGAGACCGAGTGTTCGGACCGGGGGACGATGCGTGGTTCGACCGTGTCGGGGTGGGGCGTGGACAAACTCAAGGCGTCCGATTGTATCGAATGATCGGCCTTCAGCAGTCGACGAGCCCGAGATCGGCGTAGACGGCGGTCGTCAGCCTCTCGAAACGTCGCCGGTGCGCCTCGTCGTCGGGCATGCCGTTCACCGCCAGCGCGAAGATCAGCCGCGCGTCCGGATCGTGGAAGAGAGTCGAGCTCCTGGCCCCGCTGTGACCCCAGGTGCGCGGCCCGGCGTGCGGTCCGTAGCCGTACGGTACGTTCTCCTCGCCGTAATGCGCCGAGTTGACGATGAAGCCGAGCCCCCAGTCGAGCCGCGTCCGGAACGTCGCGTCGACCATCCCCACGCGATGGCGGGCGGTCAGCGCTTCGACGGTCTGCGGCCGCAGATAGCGTCGGCCTTCGAGCTCTCCGTGTGCCGCGAGCATCCGGTAGACCTTCGCGAACTGGCCGATCGGTCCGCACCCGTTGCCCCCCGGCGAGCAGACGACCAGCCGTTCGCCCGCCGTCGCCCGGTTCTCGGTCAGGCCGCTGTCGGCGGCGTCGAACATCGGCGCGATGCGCCCGTCGAGCGCCTGGCGCACCTCGGGCGGCATGCCGATCCAGCAGTCGCCTGCACCGAGAGGCAGGAAGAGCTCGTCGCGCACCCACTCCTCGAACGGACGTCCGTCGATGCGGCGCACCACCTCGCCGAGAACGAACCAGCTCGACGCCAGGTGATAGCCGGCCTTGCGTCCCGGCTCCCACCGCGGCTCGGGTTTCTGCGCGCAGATGCGGGCGACGATGCCGTCCCATCCGAGCCCCGGCCAGCCGGTGTCGAGCATCCGGATGCCGCCGGTGTGCGTCAACAGGTGCCGGAGGGTGATCCGCTCCTTCCCGCCGGCGGCGAACTCGGGCACGAACCGGACGACCGGATCGTCGAGCTCGAGCTGGCCGCCCTCCCAGAGGACGGCGATCGCCAGCGCCGCCACCGGCTTCGTCGACGACATCCAGAGCATCAGGTCGCTCCGCCTCAGCGACTGCCCGGGACGCGCTTCGCCGAAGGCGGCGTCGGCCACGACTTCGCCGCCGAGCTCGACGTAAAGCTGCCCCCCGAGCTCGAGACCGGCGGCAATCTCCGCTTCGAGCTCCGCGACCAGCCCCCGGAGCCGTTCCGCGTCGAGCCTTCCGTCGATCAGGAGATCCGCCACGGGATCCTCATTCGGCGTTCTGGACCTGGACGACTTCGTCGTCCTCGAGACGGATCGCGGTCAGCTTCCCGCCCCAGGCGCAGCCGCTGTCGAGACAGAACCATCCGTCGCCGCGACGGAACCCGGCTGCCGCCCAGTGGCCGAAGTAGATCTCGAGGTCGGCGCTCCGCCGCTCCGGCGCGTCGAACCAGGGAACCAGCCCTTTCGGCGCATCTTCCGGCGCGCCGGTGAACTCGCGCACCAGGTCGCCGTCGCGATCGAGGGTGCGGACGAAGGTCAGGGCGCGGATCTCCGCCGCTTCGGCCGTCGCCTCTTCGCCGCGCTTGCGCAGCGAGGCGAGCAGCTGCGGCGCCGCGTCGCTCCGCAGGCGCCCTTCGAGGCGGGCGGCGATGGACTGCACCTCGTCGGCGCTCCATTGCGGCAGCAGGCCGGCGTGGACCAGGAGCTTCGCTCCCGCGCGCGCAACCAGCGGCCGGCGCCGGAGCCAGTCGAGGAGCGGCAGACTGCGCACCGACTTGAGGATCGGCCGGAAAGTGTCCTTCGGTCGCTCCTCGGCAACGCCGAAAGCGACCGCGAGGAGGTGGAGATCGTGATTCCCCAGGACCGATTCGATTCGCCAGTCGTGGTCCGCGGCCCACTCCAGCACCTCGAGCGAGCGGGGCCCGCGGTTGACCAGGTCGCCGGTGAACCAGAGGCGGTCCTCGCTCTTCGCGAAATCGATCTTCTTGAGGAGCTTCCGCAGGGTCCGGTAGCAGCCGTGAACATCGCCGATCGCCCACGTCGCCATGCGGCGAAGGCTAACAGGTCGAAGGCGGCGGATCGTACGCGCAGGACGACCGCGGATCTGCCTCGTCTGTGTTCTGATCGCCGGAGCAGGAGGGTCCCGTCATGTTTCGCAAGCCCCGTGCCCTCGACGAGGTGGAGTGCCGCGTCCTCGGGTCGCTGCTGGAGAAGGAACAGAGCACCCCCGAGTACTACCCGCTGACGATCGCGGCGCTCGTCGCCGCCGTCAACCAGAAGACGAACCGGGAGCCGGTCATGGCACTCGAGCCGGACGACGTCCAGGGGGCGCTCGACCGCCTGTTCCACGACGTCTTGGTCTGGCGCTCACCCGGAGCGCGGTCGATCAAGTGGTCGCACAACCTCGACCGGCGATGGGGGCTCATCCCAGCGACCAAGGCGGCGATCACCCTCCTGCTCCTCAGGGGAGAACAGACGGCGGGCGAGATCCGCGGCCGCGCCGAGCGCCTGCATCCGTTCGCTTCGATCGACGAGGCCGAGGCGGCGCTCCATCTGCTCGCGGAGGGGGACGAACCACTAGTCGAACTGCTGCCGCGCGCCGCCGGTCAGAAGGAGAGCCGCTGGCGCCATCTCGTCGCCGTCGAGCCGGATCACACCGGATCGGCGGGCGCCGCGGAATCCGCGACCGCCGCCTCACCGGAGCGCAGCGTCGAACCTCCGTCCGCGCCCGCGGCCCACCCGGCGGTCCCGCTCGCGGAGCGCCTCGAACGGCTCGAGGAGCGCGTCGCCGCCCTCGAGGCGACCGTCCGTCGACTGAGCTCGACCGGCTGATCCTTCCGGCCGGCTACCTGGGCCGCACGCCGCGGATCCGCATCGCCCGGATCGCCAGACCGGCCAGCAACAGCATGAGCGCGGCGAGTCCCAGCGAACCGAGCGTCGGGACTTCGAGCACCGACAGTTCGTTCAACGTCACGTCGAACGAGCAGCTGGCCGGGTTCGAGGACGCATCCTCGACCGAGCAGTCGACCGTCGTCGTGCCGACGGGGAAGAACGTTCCCGAGGCCGGATCGCAGATCGGATCGGCGAGCCCGGGGCAGTTGTCCGAGCCCACCGGGTCGTCGAAATCGACCGTCCCACCGGTGGCGTACGGCGGCACGTCGAGCTCGATGTCGGCCGGGCAGATCAGGACCGGAGGCTCGACATCGTTCACGGTGACGGTGAACGGATCGCTCCCCTGGTTTCCTGCCGCGTCGTCGGCGGTGCAGAGGCCGGGAGTCGACCCGACCGGGAAGGCCGAACCCGATGGAGGAACGCAACTGATCGGCCCGACGACCGCGCAGTTGTCGCTCGCCGTCGGCGTGAACGAAACCACCGCCGAGCACAGGCCCGGGTCGTTGTCGGCCACCGAATCGGGAGCGTCCACCACCGGTGCCTCGACATCGGAGACGATGACGTCGAACTGGCCGCTCGTCTGCATTCCGGCGGCGTCCGTGACGGTGCAGGTGACCGGACTGGTGCCGACCGGAAACGCGCTGCCGGAAGGAAGGACGCAGTCGACCGTCGCCCCGGGGCAGTTGTCGCCGAAGGTCGGACTGAACGTCGCCACCGCCGAGCAGAGCCCGGCATCGTTGTCGAGCATCAGATCCGGCAGCGGAACGATGGTCGGGTCCTCGTCGTCGGAAACGGTGACGTTGAATCCGCCGTTGCCGACGTTGCCACCCGCGTCGGTCGCCGTGCAGGCGACCGGGTTCGTGCCGACGGGAAAGACCGAACCGGACGGGGGCGCACAGGCGACGACCGGAGCGAGATCGCAGTTGTCGACGGCAGTGACGTTGAATCCGACCACCGCGCTGCAGACACCGTCGTCCGTTCCGACGCTGATCGGCGGCGGCACCATGACGAGCGGCGCGTCATCGTCGACGACCGTCACGTTGAACCCGCACGAACCACCACCGCCCTCGCCGCAGACCACCGGCGTGTCCCCCAGCGGGAAGATCGAACCCGACGCCGGAGAGCAGATGAGCGGCAGGCAGATGCCGACGCCCGTCGCCGGCGCGAAGCTGGCCGCCGCCGAGCAGGCCGGAGCGTCGGTTCCCACCTGGACGTTCGCGGGACAGGTCACGGCGCAGCGACTGCAGCCGGTAACCGTGACGGTGTCGATCGTCATGAACGCCAGAAGCTCGTTGCCGTTCTTGCCACGGCGCCAGCGGAACTCGACGTCATGCCCGTTCATCGCCGCCGGGAGGTCGACGACCACCGTCACGTAGGTGACCTGGGCGCTGTTCGTCCAGGCGCTTCTCCCGCTCAGCGGACCGCCGCTGGCGACGCCGTTGTAGCCGTTCTGCGCGAACGTCCCGCCGGCGGCCAGGATGTCCTGCCAGGCGCCGCCGTCGATGCGCGTCTCGAGCACTCCCGCGAAGCTGCCGTTGCGCTGGTTGTAGGAGTGGCGGAAGGTGAGGCGCGCAGCGGGCGACGTGATCGGATAGACCTCGGATTGCAGGGCATGGTCGTCCGTTCCACCACCCTGCCCGGTCACGGTGACGCGGTTCGGAGCGGTATCGGCGAGCGAGCCCGTGTTCGTCCAGCCACCGCCGGCGTCGCCGGCGATCGTGACGGCGCTCCATCCGGCGGGCAGCGCCGGGGCGGTCACCCCGTCGAACCCCTGGACGCAGGCGGGCGCCGGCGGCCGGAACAGAATCGCATGGCTGTCCGGCACCGCACCGGTGTTGTTGCAGGAATAGGAGAGAAAATAGCTCGCGTCCTGCGCGTCGTCCTCGATGCCGATCGACGCGGAGGCGCCGGCATCGAAGTTCGGATTCCCGAAGTCGGTGTCGAGGTACTGGAAGAGGATCGAGCCGTTCTCCCAGAGGATCGCTTCGAAGGTCGCGTCGCCGACGTTGTTGAAGTGCGGGCGGTCGAACCACTCGACGACCCAGCAAGGTCCGGTTCCGCCCTGCGTCGCCGGGCAGTTGGCGAACGCCTCGTGGTAGACGTTGCCGGTGTCGTTGTCGACGTCGTCCCAGAAGACCGAGATCCTGGGCGCGGCACTTCCGGCGGAGCTGGGAAGGGGACAGACATTGGTGAAGTTCACCTCACCGAGCAGGACGCCGAGCAGCAGGCCACCGTTGTTTCCGACCCGCACGCCCGAGTGCGCGACGCCGTAGTACGGGAAGAGAAACGGCAGCGTGACGTTTGTCTCCCCGTCGTCACCCAAGCCGAGCGGCGTGCCGCTGCCGGAAATCTCGACCCAGGAGAACGCGGGACCGCCGACCTCGGCCGAGTCGATGTAGGTGTAGCCGTAGCCGTCCGGGCCGCCGACGGCGACCGCTTCGCGCGGAGGCTCGGGTGCAGGCTCGACCCCCTTTCCCTCCTCCTGCCCGATTGCTGCGGACCCAGTCGCGAAAAGCAGGCTCAGGGCAAGGATCGGAAGCCGCTGGTACCCGTGGCGCATCTCACACCTCCGCTGTGAACTGATTCACGGAGGGTACCATCCAGAGCGAGCTCCGGCAACCGCTGCCGGGCCCTCAGCGCATGTTGGCTTTGAGGATCTTCTTGCGCAGGCGGAACGCCTTCGGCGTGACCTCGACGAGCTCGTCGTCCTTGACGAACTCGAGCGCCTGCTCGAGGTTCATCAGGCGCGGCGGCACCAGGTGGACCGTGTCGTCGGAGCCGGAGGCCCGCATGTTGGTGAGCTTCTTCTCCTTGACGATGTTGACGTCGAGATCGTTGCCGCGCGCGTGCTCACCGACGATCATCCCCTCGTAGACCTCTTCCGCCGGTCCCACGAACAGGATGCCGCGCGGCTGCAGGCCTTCGATGGCGTACGCCGTCGCCTTGCCGGCACGGTCGGCCACCAGGGCGCCGGTCGCCCGGTGCTCGATGTCGCCCTGCCAGAAATCCCAGCCGTCGAAGAGCGAGTTCATGATCCCCTGCCCCTTCGTGTCGGTCAGGAACTCGGTGCGGAAGCCGATCAGTCCCCGCGACGGCATGCGGAACTCCATCCGCACGCGACCGGTGCCGTGGTTGACCATCTTGGTCATGCGGCCGCGCCGTGCACCGAGCTTCTGGGTCAGCACGCCGATGAACTCCTCGGGGCAGTCGATCACCAGCTGCTCCATCGGCTCGGCGAGCTTGCCTTCGACCGTGCGGGTGATCACCTCGGGTTTGCCGACGGAGAGCTCGAACCCCTCGCGGCGCATCATCTCGATGAGGATCGCGAGCTGCAGCTCGCCACGCCCGGAGACCTTCATCGCGTCGGCGGTCTCGGTCTCCTCGACGCGGATCGCGACGTTCGTCAGCAGCTCCTTCGCCAGGCGGTCCTTCAGCTTGCGGCTGGTGACGTGCGTTCCTTCGCGCCCCGACATCGGCGAGGTGTTGATCGAGAAGATCATCGAGATCGTCGGCTCCTCGACGCGGATCTGCGGCAGCGCCTGCGGATCCTCGACCGAGGAGAGGGTCTCGCCGATCGCCACCTCTTCGAGCCCGGCGATCGCCACGATGTCACCCGGCCCGGCGCTCTCGATCTCGGTGCGGGCCAGACCGTCGTAGCCGTAGAGCACCGTCACCTTGGCTTTCTCGACTTCGCCGTCGATGCGGATGCGGGAGATCTCCTGCGCCTTCTTCACGGTGCCGCTGAAGATCCGGCCCACGGCCAGGCGACCGACGTAGTCGTCGTAGGCGAGGCTGGTGATCAGGAACTGCAGCGGCATCGCCGGGTCGTAGCTCGGCGGCGGCACCGTGGCGATGATCTGCTCGAAGAGCGGCGCGAGCAGCGTGTCCTCGCCTTCGGGTGTCGTGCGGCAGAGTCCCTTCTTGGCATTGCAGTAGAGCACCGGGAATTCGAGCTGCTCCTCCGAGGCGTCGAGATCGATGAACAGGTCGTAGACCTCGTTCAGGACCTCCTGCACCCGGGCGTCGGGACGGTCGATCTTGTTGACCACCACGATCGGCGTGAGATTCGCCTCGAATGCCTTGCGCAGGACGAACCGGGTCTGCGGCAACGGGCCCTCGGAGGCGTCGACGAGCAGCATCACGCCGTCGACCATCTTGAGCGTGCGCTCCACCTCGCCGCCGAAGTCGGCGTGTCCGGGCGTGTCGATGATGTTGATCCTCGTTCCCTGGTACTGGATCGAGGTGTTCTTCGCCATGATCGTGATGCCCTTCTCGCGCTCGAGGTCGATCGAGTCCATGACCCGTTCGACGACCGCTTCGTTGGCGCGGAAGATGCCGCTCTGCCAGAGCATGGCGTCGACCAGCGTGGTCTTGCCGTGGTCGACGTGGGCGATGATGGCGATATTGCGGACGTCCGTCCGTTGTTCCCGTGTCATGCGCTCTATCCTTCTTGAGGAGTGTTGCCCGAAGCGGCGCCGGGTGGCGCCCGAGGCGGCGCGACGATATCACGCGGGACGTAAGTGCCCGGGAGTTCGACAACGGTCTCGACAGACCGTCCCAACGCGCCTTCCTCGGCGATCTCCTGCCGGCCGCGGGCGCCGTGGGATTCGTCCGCTTCGTGGCCCCGCGGTCGGCGGGGTGTCGAAATTCGTTCGGTGCTCGGTCGGGACCCCGGCCGATCTCATTTCTTTCCTGGAGGACGGGGCCCCCCGCCACTGCGCTCCGAGCAAATTTCGACACCCCGCCGCCCGCTCCTCGTCGCGTGCTATCTTCGCCCTCGGTGCGCCGCCTCTGCGTTCTTTGTTCTCTTACAGTTAGCCTCCTTTCCGCCTGCCGCCCGACGGAGCCCGAAGCACTCCGGTCCGCGCCGCGACGGGTGGTCCAGCGCCTGACCTCGGTGGCGCAGCCGGCGCGCGCCTTCACGACGTCGGATCCGGCGGACTGGACCGCGCTCGAGGTCGTGCCGTCGGCGCGCGCGGGCGTTCCGCTCTGGACCGCCCCGCCGTCGAACGATCCGTCGGCGATCGTCACCGCCGAGGGCGACCGCGCGATCGTCGCTCCTTCCGCCTCGCAGCTCTTCCTCGAACGCCCGCTGGCGATCGACACCCTCGGCGTCGACCGCATCCGACTGGCGGTCGAAAAGGACGTCTTCGATTCGGTCGAGCTCTGCTGGGCCGCGGCCGGCCAGCCGTTCGCCGACGAGCGCTGCTCGTTCCAGAGCGTGAGCGAAACGGCGCCGGGCACGCTCGACTTCGAGCTCGCGAAGGAGCCGCTCTGGATCGGCGCGATCGATCGCCTCGCCGTCCGCTGGACGATCGCCGGAACGCCGCCGCGCCTGGGACCGCTCACCTTGCTCGCCGAGACCGCGACGACCGCCGCGTCGCCGATCCCCGAGGGCGCGGCGCGCGCCGAGCTCCGTGGCGTCTCGCGTGGCGTCTGGGTCGCCCCCGCGGGCAGCGAGCGGACCGTCACCCACGAGACCGGAACCGGCGAACGACTGCGCTTCGCCTACGGCGCGAGCGAAACCCGCCGCGACCCACTTCGATTCACGCTCGACGCCGGCGCCGACGCCGACAGCCGGGTCGAGCTGTTCGCGGACACGGTGACGCCGCGGCGGACGGGCGACGACCCGGGATGGCGCGAAGCCGAGGTCGATCTCGGCCGCTTCGCCGGGCAGACGATCGAGCTCCGCTTCGCCGTCGGCGGAACCGGGCCGGAGAACGCCGCCGGCGATCGCGGCGTCGGCTACTGGGGAAGCATCGAAATCACAGCTCCCGCTCCCGATCACGATCCGCCGCGACCGAACGTGATCCTGATCTCGATCGACACGCTGCGCGCCGACCGCATGTCGCTCTACGGCTACGGGCGGACGACCACGCCGCGCATCGAGGCCTGGGCTCGTGACCGCGCCGCCGTCTTCCGCGACGTCACTGCGGCCGCGCCCTGGACGCTTCCGTCGCACGTCTCGATCTTCTCCGGCGAGTCGGCGCTGGTTCACGGCGTCAACCGGCTCGGTCCGATTCCGCCGTCGCTGCCGCTCCTCGCCGAGCGCTTCGCCGCCGCCGGCTACCGCACCCGGGCGACGACCGCCGGAGCGATGACGGCGCCCCATTTCGGCTTCGCGCGCGGCTTCGACCAGTACCGCGTGCGGGTCGACATGCGCGACATCTCGAAGACCGCCGGCGAGCTCGACCTCGGCATCGCCGAGGCGCGCCGCTTCCTCGGCGAGCGCCGCGACGAACCGTTCCTGCTCTTCTTCCACACCTACGAAGTCCACACGCCGTACGACCTCCGACAGCCGTACTTCGATCGCTTCGGCGGCGCCGCGGAGGACATCCCCGGCGGTACGGGACTGATCGTGGAGCGTCAGGGGGACGGTCCCGGCTTCTGGCCCGAACACGAGCTCTACCGCCCCGGACGGCGCGAAAACGGCCGCTGGATCCCCAAGGAGTACCTGCCGCTCACGCGGGCGGACCTCGCCTCGACGCTCTACGACGCGAGCATCGCCTACACCGACGAGCGAA
Source organism: Thermoanaerobaculia bacterium (assembly GCA_050186295.1). Taxonomy (GTDB): domain Bacteria; phylum Acidobacteriota; class Thermoanaerobaculia; order Multivoradales; family JAGPDF01; genus JAGPDF01. Next base: position 37,653 of record JBFWYP010000004.1, read on the forward strand.
TCGGCGAGCTCCTCGGGCTGCTCGACGAGACCGGGCTGGCGGCGAACACTGTCGTCGCCCTGGTCTCCGACCACGGCGAGTCGTTCGGCGAGCACGGGCTGCTCTCGCACTTCCACCTCTACGAGGACAACCTCCACGTTCCGCTCGTCCTCGCCGCGCCGGGCCTGACCTCGCGCTCCGGCGCCGTCGCCGCCCCGGTCCGGCTCTACGATCTCGCACCGACGCTCCTCGATCTCGCCGGGCTGGCGCCGTTCCCGGGAACGGAAGGAAGCTCGCTCGCGCCCCTCCTGCGCGGCGAGAGCGACCCGCCCCGCGACGCCTGGGCGTACTGCCCCGCAGCCAACAGCGGCCTCGCGCTCAAGCGCGCGGGGCGCAAGTTCCTCGCCTTCGACGCGCCGTGGGAGCCGCTCGCCGGCCGGCTCGAGAGCTACGACCTGCGCACCGACCCGGGCGAGCTCCGGGATCTCGGCGCGACCGCCGAAGCGCAGCAGTTCCGCGAGCTCGCCGAAGGAAGACTCTCCCGCGACCTCCCGGCCCTCTCCCTCGCCTTCCGCAACAGCCGCGCGCTGCCGCTCCTCGCCATTCTCGAGGCGCCGCTCCTCGGCCCGCAGTACCTGAGCGCCTCGCTGCCGGACGGTGCGGCGAGCACGCTCGCCTACTCGCCGGCCGGGATCCGCATCTCGGTCGCCGCCGGCGAGGAGCTCGCGCTGCGGATCCTCGACCGCACCGACGGCACGCTCCGCGTCCATCTCGTCTCGGGCGGCGCCAGCAGCGTGGCGGAGATCCCGCTCGGCGACCCCGACGTCGCGCGCCGCCTGCGCTGGCGCGAGCACGGGCGCTTCGTCGACGAGCCCTCCGGCGAACGGATCCCCGACGGGTCGACCGGTGTCGCGCTGCGGCGCCAGGGACGGCGCATCGATCGCCCGGCCGCCACCGATGCGAGCGACGCCGAGCGCATCCGCGAGCTCAAGGCGCTCGGCTACCTGCGCTGAGCGATGGCGGTCCCGGCACCAGCCGCTCTGCCGGTCGACGAGATCCTGCCGCAGATCCTGGCGTCGCTCGGACGCCGTCCCAACCTCGTGCTCGAGGCGCCGCCGGGCGCCGGCAAGACGACACGGGTGCCGCCTGCCCTCCTCACGGTCGGCGACGGAACCGACGGATGCGTACTCGTGCTCGAGCCGCGCCGCGTCGCCGCCCGCGCCGCCGCCCGGCGGATCGCCGCCGGGCGCGGATGGTCGGTGGGGAACGAGGTCGGCTGGCAGATCCGCTTCGAGCGCAACTTCACGCGCGACACCCGCCTTCTGTTCGTCACCGAAGGAATCCTGATCCAGAAACTGCAGCACGATCCTTTCCTCGAAGGGATCTCGACCGTCGTCTTCGACGAGATCCACGAGCGCTCGCTCTTCGCCGACCTCTCGCTGGCGCTGGCGCGCCGCGTCCAGCGCGACGCACGCCCCGATCTCCGTCTCGTCGCCATGTCGGCGACGCTCGAACCGGGGCCTCTCGCCACCTTCCTCGACGCCCCGGTCGTGCGGAGCGAGGGACGGATCTTCCCGATCGCCATCCACTACCTGCCGCGACCCGAGCCGGAGACTCCGCTCGCGACCCAGGTGGCGCGCGGCGTGCGCCGCGGTCTCGACGAGACCGCCGGCGACCTGCTCGTCTTCCTGCCGGGGGCGGCCGAGATCCGGCGCGCGCAGGAGGCGCTCGCCGGTCTCGCCGGCTCGCACGAGCTCGAGATCGCGCCGCTCTACGGCGATCTGCCGGCGGCCGAACAGGACCGCCTCCTCTCACCGGGAACGAGGCGGCGCGTCGTCCTCGCGACCAACGTCGCCGAGACCTCGATCACGCTCGAAGGGGTCACCGGCGTCGTCGATTCGGGCTGGGTGCGCGAGCTGTCCGCCGATCCGTCGAGCGGCCTCGAGCGCCTCGAGACGGTCCGCATCTCCCGCGCCTCCGCCGATCAGCGGAGCGGACGCGCCGGGCGTCTCGCCCCCGGCTGGTGCCTGCGGCTCTGGAGCGAGCACGAGCAACGCTCCCTCCAGGAACGGACCCGTCCCGAGATCCGGCGCGCCGATCTCGCCTGGAGCGCGCTGCAGCTCCACGCCTGGGGCGAGCGCGACCTGGCGGGCTTCCCCTGGTTCGAAGCGCCCGATGCACCCGCTCTGGCGCAGGCGGAGGCCACCCTGCGCCGCCTCGAGGCGCTCGATGCGGGCGGCGCGATCACGCCGCTCGGACGGCGACTGGCGGCGCTTCCTCTGCACCCGCGACTCGGCCGCCTGGCCCTCGCCGGGGAGGCGCTCGGCGTCGCTCCCGAGGCAGCGCTGGTGGCCGCGCTCCTCTCCGACCGCGACCCTCTGCGGGCAACCTCCCGCACGCGCGGCGCCCGGAGCTCCGAATCCGATCTCCTGGATGCGCTCGACGAGCTCGACGAGCTCCGCCAGCCGGCGCGGCGCGGGCCGTCGTCGGCGCTGCTCCGCGCGCGCGACCAGATCGTCGCCACGATGCGCGCTTCGAACACCGATCCTCCGCCGGGGTCGCCGGGGTTTCCGGCGTCGCCGGCGACGAGCGACGACGACCGCGACGCGCGGCTGCGGCGCGCGATCGCCGTCGCCTACCTCGACCGGCTCTGTCGCCGTCGTGAGCCGCGAAGCGACCGCGCCCGGATGGTCGGCGGCCGCGGCGTCCGCCTCGCCCGCGAGAGCGCGGTGCGCGAAGCCGAGCTGTTCGTCGCGATCGAGATCGACGACCGCAGCGGACCGCACGCCGAGGCGCTGGTCCGGCGCGCCTCCGCGGTCGAACGCTCCTGGCTGCCGGAGGATCTGGTGCAGACCGCGGCGCAGATCGCTTTCGACGAATCCAGGGAGCGGCTCGTCGCGGTGCGACGGACGCGGTTCGACGACCTCGTCCTCGACGAGCGCGAGCTGCCGGTCCCGGCCGGAGCGGAGGCGACGGCGCTCCTCCTCGAGCACGCCCGCCTTCAGCTCGACCGGGTGACGCCGGCGGGCGATCCCGAATGGGACGGACTCGTCGCACGACTCGGATTCCTCGCCCGGCACTGTCCGGAGCTCGACCTGCCGCGGGTCGACGCTGCCGGACGGGGCGAGCTCCTGCCTCTCGTTGCTCCCGGCGCGCGCTCGTTCGCGGAGCTCCGCCGGGCCCCCTGGCGGGAGACACTCCTCGGCACCCTTTCGCACGCGCAGCGTTCCGCGCTCGATCGCGAAGCGCCGGAGCGGCTCGAGCTCCCTTCCGGCAGTCGACTGCGCGTCGACTACGCCGATCCGGGGCGGCCGGTCCTCGCCGCCCGCATCCAGGAGCTGTTCGGCCTCGCGGCGACGCCGCGGCTGGCCCGCGACCGCGTCGCCGTGCTCCTCCATCTCCTGGCGCCGAACGGGCGTCCGCAACAGGTCACCGACGACCTCGAGAGCTTCTGGAACCGGACCTACCCCGAGGTGAGGAGAGAGCTCGCCGGCCGCTACCCGAAGCACGCCTGGCCGGCCGACCCATGGACGGCGCCGCCCGAACGCCGGCCCCGGCGTCGCCCCGGTTGACTTTCCGACCGATCGTGCTATTTTTCCGGTCGTGACGCTGACCAAGGCCGAGACCACCCGCGAGCTGATCCTCGAAACCGCCCTCGCCGCCGCCAGCGAGATCGGCTTCGAAGGGCTGTCGCTCGGCGATCTCGCGAAGCGGGTCGGGATGTCGAAGAGCGGCCTCTTCGCCCACTTCTCCTGCAAGGACGACCTCGAGCTCGAGATCCTGAAGACCGCCGCACGGCGCTTCCTCGAGACCGTGGTCGCTCCGGCGCTCGCGGCGCCGCGCGGCGAGCCGCGGGTCCGCGCCCTCTTCGAGCGCTGGTTCGACTGGTCGAGCGCCTCCGAGCTGCCTGGCGGATGCGTCTTCATCGCCGCTGCGAGCGAGCTCGACGACCGTCCCGGACCGTTGCGCGACTATCTGGTCTCGTCGCAGCGCGACTGGCTCGCGACTCTCGCCCAGGCGGCCCGGATCGCCGTCGCCGAGGGGCACTTCCGCGCCGACCTCGACGTCGACCAGTTCGCCCACGACGTCTACTCGATCCTTCTCGCCTACCACCACTTCCACCGCCTGCTGCACGAGCCGAACGGCGCCGACCGCGCCCATCGCACCTTCGACGGGCTGCTGCGCGACGCCCGCCGCCCGACCGCCTGAGCCACCACCGGAGACGAGATGAACGCCAACCTTGCCGCCTCGCCGAATAGCACGATCGATCGTTCGATTCCTCGCGGCGCGCGCGCCGCTGGCTGGCTCCTGCGCTCCCTCGCCTGGGTCGCCCCCGAAGCGGCCGCGCGCCGGGCCGCCGACCTGTTCCTCACTCCGCCACGCCCGGCCACCCCCGAGCGCGAGTGCCTCTGGCTCGACAGCGCCTTCCGCGAGTCGGTGCGGATCGACGGCCGCGAGCTGGCGGTCTGGACCTGGCCCGGCGCGACGGTCGCGGCGCCGACGATCCTCCTGGTGCACGGCTGGGGCGGACGCGGCTCGCAACTCGGGGCGTTCGTCGCGCCGCTCCGCGCCGCGGGCGCCCGCGTCGTGGCGTTCGACGCGCCGGCCCATGGCGCCTCCGACGGCAGGAAGACGAACCTGATCCAGTTCTCCATCGCTCTCGGCGGGATGCTCGAGCGCTTCGCCGAACAGGGTCCGGTCGCCGGCCTGGTCGCCCACTCGTTCGGCGCCGCGGCGGCGACGATCGCCCTCTCCCGCGGCTCCGAGGTCGTGCGCGCCGTCTTCGTCGCACCGGCCGAGGACTACGACCACTTCACCGGCCGCTTCCGCCGCGCCCTGGGCCTCGATCCGTCGACGGTCGAGCGCATGCAGCGCGGGATCGAGAAGCGCGTCGGCGTCGAGTGGTCGACGGTGCGCGGTGGCCGCCTCGCGCCGGCCCTGCGCCAGCCGCTCCTCGTCGTGCACGACGAGGACGACCTCGAAGTCCCGATCGCCCACGGCGAGACCATCGCCTCCCGCTGGCCCGAGGCGCGCCTGCACCGAACGCGCGGTCTCGGCCACCGCCGGATCCTGCGCGACGCCGACGTCATCGACGAAGCGACCCGCTTCCTCCTCGTCGCCGGCTGATCGCTCGCAGCGGTCGCGGAGGCGTCACAGGAGCGCCGCACCGCTGCGTCCTCCGTGCGGCAGGCTGCGCCGCATGCTCGAGAGACCCCTTCCCGAACCGCCTGCGCGCGGCCATCGCGCCCTCCTCCTAACGCTCGTCCTCGGACTGACTCCGGCCCTCGGCTGCGGGCCCTCCGGAGCCCCGCCCCGGGCGGTCATCCTCCTCGTCGGCGACGGACTCGGCTTCTCCCAGCTCACGCTGGCGCGCTACGCCGCCGGCGGACGCGAACGTCGCCTGCGGCTCGAATCGATGCCGGTCACCGGCATCGTCTCGACCTGGTCGGCATCCAACTTCGTGACCGACAGCGGCGCGGCGTCGACGGCGTTCTCCAGCGGCATCAAGACCGACAACCGCTACATCGGCCTCGATCCCTCGGGCGCCCGGGTGACGACGATCGGCGAACGCGCCGCAGCGGCCGGATGGCGGGTCGGCTACGTCACCTCGACGAGGATCACGCACGCCACGCCCGCCTGTTTCTACGGCCACCACGACGACCGCTACGACGAGGAGACGATCGCGGCGCAGCTGCTGGACGCGAACGTCGACCTGGCGCTCGGCGGCGGCCGCAGCTTCTTCGTTCCGTTCTCGGACGGCGGCGCACGGCGCGACGATCGCGACCTCCTCGCCCGCGCTCGCGCCGACGGCTGGACGGTCCTCGAACGCGGCGATGTGCTGCAGTGGAACGGGGAGGGACGGCTGCTCGGACTGTTCGCGAACAGTCACCTCGCCTACGACCTCGACGACCGCGCCTTTCCCGCCGAGCGCCGCGATCCGTCGCTCGCCTCCCTGGCGGAGCTGGCACTCGACGGTCTCTCCCGCGGCGATCGTCCCTTCTTCCTGATGCTCGAGGGCGGTCGCATCGACCACGCCGCACACGACTTCGACGCCGCCGGGATCGTCGCCGAGACGATGCGCTTCGACGAAGCGGTCGCCGTGGTCCTCGACTGGGCGGAACGCCATCCCGGGACCCTGGTCCTGCTCACCGCCGACCACGCAACCGGAGGGCTCGCCATCAACGACTCCGCGCGCTGGGACGACCTCGAAAAGCGCACCGCTTCGGTCGCCTCCCTCACCGCCGCGATCCGCTACGCCGGCGCGGGCGTCGGGGAGCTGCGCGCGCGAACCGGGTACGACGACTGGACGGACGACGCGGTCGCCGCGATCCGCGCCGCACCGGACAGCTACTCGGCCAACCGCGTGCTCGGGCGGCTGCTGGCGGCACGCGACGGTTTCACCTGGTCGACCGGCGTGACCGACGACGACACCCACGGCCACACCGGAGAGGACGTACCCCTCTACGCCTCCGGTCCCGGCGCCGAGCGCTTCGCCGGCGTCCTCGACAACACCGAGATCCCGCGCCGGCTCGTCTCGCTGCTCGGCTGGAACGGAGTCGCACCGCAGCCCTGACGGAAGGCGTTCCGGATCGTAGACTCCGGGCATGCCTGCGACCGGTTCCGGTTCCCCTTCCCGGCCGACTCCCGCGCTCGACCCAGGGCCCGAGGAGTTCCGCGCGATGGCCACCGCCGCCGTCGACTGGGCGGCCGATTACCTCGCCTCCCTGCCCGATCTCCCGGTGGCGCCACGCACCTCCGCCCGCGAGCTCCGCGCCCGGCTCGTCGAGCCGCTGCCGGCGACGGGGAGAGAGTTCTCCGAGCTGCTCGCGACCTTCCGCGAGGCGATCGTGCCGGGAAGCCGTCACAACGGCCACCCGCGGATGTTCGGCTACGTCTCGGCACCCGGAACCGCGATCGCGGCGATCGCCGATTTCCTCGCTTCGACTCTCAACGCCAACGTGACCGCCTGGCGCTCGGCCCCCGCCGCGGCGACGATCGAGCGTCTGGCGATCGAGTGGATCCGCCAGGCGCTCGGCTGCGCCGCCGGAACCTGCGGCCTGTTCACCAGCGGCGGCTCGATGGCCAACTTCACCGCCCTCGCCGCCGCGCGCCACCACGCCACCGGCGAAGGCGCCCGGCGCGGCGGCCTGCGCGCACATCCCAGGCCGCTCACCCTCTACCTCTCGGACGAGGCACACCATTCGAGCGACAAGGCGGCGATGCTCCTCGGACTCGGCAGCGATTCGATCCGGCGGGTCGCCGTCGACGCTTCCTTCCGGATGGACGTGGCGGCGCTCGCGGAGCGGATCCGCGCCGACCGCGCCGCCGGATGCGAACCGTTCTGCGTCGTCGCCAGCGCCGGCACCGTCGTCACCGGCGCGGTCGACCCGCTGCCGGAGATCGCGGCGCTCGCCCGGAGCGAACGGATCTGGATGCACGTCGACGCGTGCTACGGCGGCTTCGCCCGGCTCGCGCCATCGGCGGCGCCGCTCTTCGCCGGGATCGACGAGGCCGATTCGGTGGCGCTCGATCCCCACAAGTGGCTCTTCCTTCCCGCCGACTGCGGCTGCCTGCTTTACCGCGATCCTGCGCTCGTCGGCGACGCCTTCGCCCTCGGAGCGGACTACACGCGGGTGACGCAGACCGACCCGGACGAATCGTTCGCTTTCTGGGATTACGGTCCGGAGCTCACCCGCCGCTTCCGGGCGCTCAAGGTCTGGATGACGATGGCGCTCGCCGGCACGGACGCCCTCGGCAGCGCGATCGAGTCGAACCTGGACGCCGCCCGCCATCTCGACGAGCTCGTCGCGGCGAGCGACGACTGCGAGCGGATGGCGCCGCGCGGGCTCTCGATCGTCTGCTTCCGGCACCTCCCTCCGGCGGCGCGTCGGAGCGGGCCGCGGAGCGCGGAGGACGAGCGTGCGCTCGACCGCTGGAACGAAAGGCTGCTGACGGCGCTGCAGCTCGACGGCAGCTCGTACCTCTCGAACGCGGCTCCCGCGGGCCGCTTCGCGCTGCGCGCCTGCATCCTCAACTACCGCACGACGCGCCGCGACGTGGAGATCCTGCTCGAAGACGTCCGTCGGATCGGAGCCGCTCTCGGCGGCGCACCGGTCGCCTGACCCGATATCCGGCCGTGGTCGGCCGTCTCCTGTCGTCGCGGCACGCCGCAACCGCACCTGACAGAATGCGCCCCTTGCACGGGAGATCGCCAGCCGCTGCGCCGTCGCGCGCTTGGCTCTACGCCGCCGGAGTCGCCCTCTTCCTCGTCTGGGGGAACGGCTTCAACCTCGGCTCGTTCCTGCTCGGCGGGGAGCGTGCGCCGGCGCGCTTCGACGCCTTCGGCCTCGCGGTCGCGCGCTTCACCCTGGTCTCGCCGACCTGTCTGCTCTTCCTGCTCGTCTTCCGGCGCCGGCAGACGCTCGAGCTCCTCCACCGCTACCCGTGGCGCATCGCGGTGGCCGCGCTCCTCTGTGCACCGGCCTACTGCCTGGCGCTCTATTCCGGCCAGGCGCTCGGCGTGCCGGCACCGGTCGCATCGCTCACCACCGCGCTGACACCCTTGTTTCTGATGATCCTCGCGGCGCTCTTCCTCGGCGAGCCGCTGTCGGCACGCAAGGGGATCGCCTTCGCCATCGCCCTCTCGGGTCTGATCACCATCGCCTGGTCGCGCGCCGGAACCGGCGGCAGCAGGGAGGCCGCCTCCTACGGATTGCTGATCGCGCTCACCGCCCTGGCTCCGCTCTCGTGGAGCATCTACTCGGTGCTCGGCAAGCCGGCGATCGAGGCCACTTCGCCGATCGACTGGTCGTACCTGACATTGGGACTCGGCGGGCTGCCGTTGCTCGCGATGCTTCCCTGGCACGGCGCCCAGCTCGCGGCGCTCGACGGCGCCGGCTGGGGGGCGATCCTCTACCAGTCGGTCCTGGGGACGCTCGGCGGCTACGCGGTCTGGGGCTGGCTCCTGCGCCACCTGCCGGCCTCGTCGATCGGATTCTTCACCTTCCTCAACCCGCCGCTGACCGCGATCTCGAAGTTCCTGCTCGCGAGCCTCTTCCCCGCGGTGTTCGTCTGGCGGACGAACGGGCTCGAGATCGTCGGCGCGGCGCTGGCCCTCTGCGGAATGGCCCTGGCGCTCGCGCGGCCGCGGGCGGTCGCGCTCCCGGTTCCGGACTGATTCCGGGAGGCGCGATCGCTTCGGCGACAGCCCTACGACTTCGCCGGCCGGAAGCGCTGGCGCAACATCTCCAGCCGGGCCTCGACGTCCGGTACCGACATCACCAGCGCCTCCATGTGCTTCGCGAACGCCGGATTCGGAGAGAACGCCCGCACCTCCGCGAGGATCGGGTGGATCTTGGCGAAGGTGGCGAAGATCTCGCCGTTGGCGTCGAGGAACATCTGGCGATCGATCGCACCGTGGCTGACGAGCGACGCCGCCATGTCCCAGTATCCGACCACCATCCGGTAGTGCGGATTGTGCGGCCCGGCCATCATCGTCTTCACGTCCTCGACCGTGTCCGGATGGAACTCGCGCAGGAACCAGTTCCGCGCCTCCCGCAGGACCGGATCCCGACGCATCTCGAACAGCTTGAGAATCAGCTGACCACTCTCGTACGGAGTCGCCATCGCTTCCTCCTCAGTCCTTGACCTTCTTGCCGCCCTTGTACTGCTGGTCGAATCCCTCTTTGCCGAGCTCTTCGGCGAACTCGTCGATCCACTTGATCAGCTTCGAGTCCGTCGTCGAGAGGTTCGATCCGGAGACCACGCGGTGGTGCATCGCGACCACCACCTGGCCGCTCTTGCGGTCGACCCACTTCATGTCGAACGTCGTGCCGCCCGAGCCGGCGCCCATGCCGACCCAGAACTTGGCGGCGGCGCTGCCGGTCGAACAGTCGACGATGCGGCCACTGACCGTGATGTCCTCCCCCTTGTCGACGACCTTCGCGCCGGCGGCAGGGCTGTTGCGAAACGCCTCGGCGAGATTCGGCGCCATGTTCCGCGTCAGGTCGTTCGCCAGGCGCTTGTCTTTGGCGTCGCGCTTCCCGGCGTCCTCACCGAGAAAGACGGCCTCTTCCCAGTCGGCGAAGCGGACGCTCTTGCCGGCGAGGTCGAAGCCGGGCTTCACCCAGAGATAGTCGACCTCCTCCGCCTCGCGGAACTCGCCGGTGCCGGCACCGAACCAGCCCGGCTCGAACCGCCCCTCGTCCATCCCCTTCCCGGCCGAGGCCAGCGAGATTCCCCCGAAGAGCAAGACCATACAGATTCCGAAGACACGCACTCTCGACATCGATCGCTCCGATCCGGTTGTTCTCCGCGGCTTTGCGGACGGAGCAGTCTACGCGACCGCCCCCCGCCGGGCCAACGACGGCTCAGCGCGACGCTTCGCCGACCAGTCCGGCCTCGGCGAGCGCTCGCAGATACTCCTCGACCTCGGCGAGTGGCACCGGTTCGTAGATCGCGGAGAGCGAGTCCCGGATCTCGAGCGTCGTCCGCCGGCCGTTCACTAGGTTGAGCGCTTCGTACCCGTAGTCGGGACCGGCGGCGCGCGCGTCGTCGCGATGCAGGAGCGCGAGTCCGGCGACCCGCTCGAGGCCGAGATGATCCCTCAACCAGGAGTAGCCGAACGTGTCGACCGGTCCCGGATGCGCGGCGTTCCGGGCGTAGACCGGTCCGCCGCGCTTCGCCAGCGTCGACGGCAGGCCGACGAGGCGGTCGAAGCTCGAGAAGAAGCGGGCCGACTGCTCGTCGATCGCCCGCGACGGCTTCGCGAAGCGCTTCACCGAATCGAAGATCGCCCGCTCCTGCCACGAGGCGAAGCGTGCCAGGTTCTCCGCCTCCGCCCGCTCCAGCGCGGCCTGACGTTCGCCGAGCCGCGCCAGGCGCTCGAGCCCCGCGGCACGCTGGATCCGCCAGAGCTCCGGCACGTCGCCGTCGGAGAGATCCGCGAGCGCGATGCCGGCGGCGGCGGCGAGAAAGGCGGCACGCTGGAGCTTGGTCGGATCGAGATTCTCGGGTCGGTCGCGATCGGTGTGGATCCAGCGGTCGGGCCAGTCGTTGAAGTAGACGGCGGGGACACCGAACGACGAGTCGCCGTACACCTCGTGGTCGCTGCCGCGGGTGAGCTCGACCGTCTCGCCGCGCAACGGCTCGCGCCCACCGCCCGCCGCGACCAGCGGGAACGGCGACTCTCCGATCGCCGCGTATCCCATGGTCTGGCGGTTCACCCACGCCGTCTGCGCCGCCGCCAGATCGTGTACGAACGACGGCAGGCTCGCCGGGCCGCGGGTGACGTGGAAAACCGCCTTCGTCTCCGGTCCGCCGCCGACCATGTCGAGATGGATCGCCGCGCGGATCCGTTCCGCGAGCTCGGGCCGTCCAACGAGGAGCGCCATCGTCCCTTCGATCTCGGGCGGCCAGACGAAGCGCAGCGTCCGCCGCGGACGTTCGATCCTCCCCTCGGAGATCAGCTTCGACAGGGTGCGCGCCACCTCGAGGATCGCGGCGCAGCCGCTGGCGTTGTCGTTGGCGCCGGGTCGCGGATGATCGAGATGGCAGCTGAGGACGATCTCCTCCGCCGCGAGCGCCGGATCGCGCCCCGGAATCGTCGCGGTCGGAATCGAGTAGGCGCCGGGTTCGTTGCCGGCGTCGACCTCGGCGGCGAGGAGCACCGCTTCGCCGGCGGCGAGGCGCGCGCTCAGCGCACGGGCCCGGGCGGGTGAGACCATGAAAGCGAAGGTCGGCACCTTCGCGAAGGTGTCGAGATGGCCCCAGCGCACCAGATTCGCGTCCTCTCCCCACCAGCCCTGATGCTGGTTCTGCGCCCAGCTCACGATCCCCGCGGCGCCGTACTTGCCGACCGCCATCGCCGCGACGGCTCCGGGCTGCGACGAGGTCAGCACGATCTTCCCGGCGATCTCGCGCCCCTCGTAGTCGCGGTCGAGGAGCCCATCGCCGACGTCGACCAGCCCCGCGCCCGCGACCGACGCCGACTGGCTGTCCTGGGCCAACCCGAGCGGCGCCTCGTCCCAGCTCGCCAGCCGCGCGATCCGCCGCCCTTCGGTGTCGATCTCCCAGAGCTCGGCGAAGCGGACGCGCCAGGCCGGACGCGACCGCTGGGTGCCGTAGAAGACCTCGCCGTCGGCCGGCAGGACGAGCTTCGCGGCGTCGGCGAAGCCGTAGCGGGCGAGCTCCGCGAGCACCAGATCGGCCGCGGCGTCGTACCCGGCCGAAGCTCGCATCCGGTGGAGGCGGGAGAGTCCCTCGACGGTCCGGAGCGCCGAAGCGCCGGAGACCTCCTGCGCCAGCGCGACCGTCTCGGACTCCGTGAGCAGCGGCACCGGCGAGCGCGCGGCCGGATGCCCGGCGGCGGCGAGGGTCGTCGGGGCGATCCCCAGGGTCGAAAGGAGAAGGATGCACCGCAGGCCGGCTCCGTTCGTTCGCATCGCTCGATGCTACGCGATTCCGCCTCGCGGGTCGGGAACCTGACAATCGACCCGCCGTCGCATACTGTTCGCTCCTGTCGTCGCCCGTCGAAGAGCCGGAGGTCGGAATGCCCTCGCCCGTTCGCAGATCCCGCCTGCTGATCGTTCTCGCACTCGCCGCCGCCGGCGTCGCGCGCGGAGAGGGGCCGGCTCCGGCCGCGCCGGACCCCGCGGCGCTCGCCTGGATGGCCGGCGACTGGAGCGCCACCCGCGACGGCATCACCCAGCGGGAGATCTGGACCGCCCCGGACGGCGGCCTCCTCCTCGGCATGCACAAGGAGATCCGCCGCGGCGCGGCGGTCTGGTTCGAGTTCCTCCGCATCGCGGTCGCCGACGGGCGCCTCTGTCTGTTCGCGAGCCCCGGTGGCGAGACGCCGACCCCGTTCTGCGCGGTGGAAGTCGCCGCGGAGCGGGTGGTGTTCGAGAACGCCGCCCACGACTATCCGCAGCGCATCCTCTACTGGCGCACCGCGAACGACGAGCTCCACGCGCGGGTCGAGGGGGCGATCCGCGGCTCGCAGACCTCCGAGGAGTGGACCTGGACCCGGAGCGGACGGTGACTCTCCGGCCGTCGACCCGCCGCGCTCCGCATGGATCGCGCCGATGACCTTCCTCGCCGCCGCCTGCCAGATGCGTTCGACCTCGGACCTGGCGGAGAATCTCCGCCAGGCGGAGGCGCTGGTCCGCGAGGCCGCGGGCCGCGGCGCTCTCTTCGTCGCCACGCCGGAGAACACGAGCTATCTCGGACCGCACCGCGAGAAGGTGCGGCTCGCCGAACCGCTCGACGGTCCGACCTGCGCGCGCTTCGCCGCTCTGGCGCGCGAGCTCGGGATCCACCTGCTGCTCGGCTCGTTCGCCGAACGGGCGGACGACGCCGAACGCTGCTTCAACACCAGCGTCCTCTTCTCCCCCGCCGGCGAGCGCATCGCGACCTACCGCAAGCTGCATCTGTTCGACGTCGACGTCCCCGGCGGCGTGACCTTCCGCGAGTCGGACACCGTGCTGCCGGGGAGAGACGTGGTCGTCGCGGACAGTCCGCTCGCCCGGATCGGCCTCTCGATCTGCTACGACCTGCGCTTCGGCGAGCTCTACCGCGCTCTGGTCGAGCGCGGCGCCGAGCTCCTGACGATCCCCTCGGCGTTCACCGCCACCACCGGCGAGGCGCACTGGGAGACCCTGGTCCGCGCCCGGGCCATCGAGTCGCAGGCGTTCGTCGTGGCGCCCGGACAGTGGGGCCGGCACGACGACGGCGGGCTCAAGGAGAGCTGGGGACAGTCGCTGATCGTCGATCCGTGGGGACGGATCCTCGCCGAGGCGAACGACGGAATTGGCGTCGTCGTCGCCGGGATCGATCTCTCCGAGGTGCGCAAGGTGCGGTCGGCGATTCCGATGGCGGCCCACCGCCGGCTCGATCGCTCTCCTCTCCTTCCGGGCCGCTGACAGGACGCCCTCGCTCGAGCCGGGGCGAATCCGCCGGTCGAGCGGTGCGGCGCCCCGGCACGGCGAGCTCCACCGACGGGTCGGCCGGCGGGCGGCAACTCCGCGACGCCGCGGACGTATCTCCCTGGATGAATCTCTTCCGGTTCGCTCCGCTCGTCGTCGTCGCCTCGGCCCCCCTGTTCGCCGCCGAGCTCCCCCCGCCCGACCTCGCCGCCGCGGAGGTCGCGTTCGCCGAGGCGCTCGCGGCCCGCGAAGCGGGCGATCTGCACAGCTATCGTACGAAGATCGAACGCGCCGCGGAGCTCCTCCCCGACCCCAGCCGGCTGCTCTACCGCCTCGCCGGAGCGCGTCTGCTGGACGGCGACCGCAGCGGCGCCATCGAGGCGTTCGGCCGCCAGGTCGACGCCGGCTTCTTCCGCGATCCGCGCAAGGACGCCGAATTCGCACCGCTCCTCTCCGACAGCTCCTTCACCGTGCTGCTCGCCCGACTCGACGCGCTGAAGGAGCCGCTCGTCGCGTCGACGGTGGCCTTCGAGATCCCGCGCCGCGACCTTCTGGTCGAAGGGCTCGCGTGGGACGCCGGAACGAAGTCGTTCTGCCTCTCGAGCGTGCGCCAGCGCCGGATCCTCCGCCGCTCCTCCGACGGTGCGCTCGAGGAGCTCGCCGTCTTCCCCGCCGACCGGGTCGGATCCCCGCTCGGCATGGCCGTCGATGCGAGGCAGCGTCGACTCTGGGTAGCAGCCGCCGGGCTGCCCCAGGGCAGTGCGCCGGAGAGCCTGCTGCGGCGCGGCGCCGTCGTCGCGATCGACCTCGCGACCGGCAAGCTCGCCGTCGAGGCCGGGCCGTTCCCGTCCGGTCAGTCGGCGAACGATCTCGCCGTCGCCCCCGACGGCAGCGTCTACGTCTCCGATCCGGAGGCGAAGGCGACCGTACGCGTCGGCGCCGACGGCAGCCGCAAGGTCCTGGCCGAAGGGCACGGACTGCGCTCCCCCGGCGGCGTCGCGCTCTCGGCGGACGCGAAGCTCCTCTACGTCGCGGACTGGAGCCAGGGTCTGGCGGTCGTCGATGTCGCATCGGGAGCGCTCACCTGGATGCGCCCGCCGGCACGCGCCACCGTCCTCGGGATCGACGGCCTGATCGCGCACGGCGGCTCGCTCCTGGCGATCCAGAACGGCGTCTTCCCGCCCCGCATCGCGCGCCTCGAGCTCGCCGCCGACGGACGCTCACTCCGCTCGGCCCGGATTCTCGAGCGCGGCGTTCCGGACTGGGACGAGCCGACGCTCGGCGTCGTCGTCGACGGCGCGCTGCACTACGTCGCCGCGAGCCAGTGGCCGCGCTACGGCGAGGACGGCAAGCCGACGGAGGATCTCGAGAAGCTTCCGTATCCGACGGTGCGCCGCCTGCCCCTCGACTGAAGACGCGGCTCAGCGACCGAGCAGCCCGGCCAGGACCTCGACCCCGCGCTGAGCGCGCTCCGGCTCGACGGCCGTGTAGCAGAGCCGGACGTGCGTGGGATAGGGGCCGAAGCTCGGTCCCGGCGCGACGAGGAGCCCGCGCTCGACGGCATCCTCGAGCAGGCCGCCCAGACCGCGCCCGTCGAGATGCGGCGCCACGTCGAAGAAGAGGAAGCTGCTGCCTTCTGGCGCCGGCAGGCCGAGCCTTGCGGCGGCCCGTCGCCCGGTCTCCGCGTACTGCCGGCAGGCCTCCGCGGCCCAGCGATCGCCGGGGCCGGCGAGCGCCGCGAGCGCAGCAAGCTGGGAGGCGGTCGGCGTCGAGTAGAAGGTGTGGGTCGACACCTTGCGCAGATCGGCGAGGATCTCGCGCGGCCCGACGATGTACCCGCACCGGTTGCCCGCCATGCCGTACGCCTTGGAGAAGGTCTGGGCGAGGAACGTGCGCTCGGGAGCGAGCGGCAGCGCATGCCGGTGCTCTCCGGCGAAGACGAACGGCTCGTAGACCTCGTCGCTCACCCACCAGAGGTCATGGCGCCGGACGAATCCGGCCATCGCCTCGATCCATTCGGGCGGCAGGATCCGTCCGCTCGGATTGTTCGGCGTCGAGCTGTAGAGCGCGACGGTGCGCGGCGTCCGCGCCGCCTCGAGCAACGCCACCAGCGCGGCCGGATCGCCCGGCGAGTCGCCGCCTCCGAGGACCGGAACGGCGACCGGTCGCCCGTGGAACGAGCGCACGATCCCCTCGATCAGCGGCCAGTGGGGCGCCAGGATCAGGACCTCGTCGCCGGGATCGAGGATCGCTCCGGCGACGGCGCCCAGTCCGCCGGTGGCGCCGGCCGCGATCAGGACGTTCTCGCGTTCGAGGGCAAGTCCGGTCTTCGCGCGCTCGCGCTCGACCACGGCGTCGAGCAGGGCGGGAAGCCCGTGGACCGAAGTGTAGCGGTGCATCCCCGGATGCTCCGCGACGCGCAGATCCTCCATGCGACAGCCGGCCGCCGGCTCCATCCAGGTGTCGCCGACGTGCAGCGGATAGGTCTCGCCCCGGTACTGCTCGAGACGGTGCGCCAGCGCCGAGTAGACCGACGGCGGGATCGAACGCAGATGGGAGGCGGAGCCGGGTGGTCTGGGCATGGTTCTCCTCGGCGTCGGGCGGACCGGACGAAGGCGCCACTCTACGGAGTCGCACGGGCTCGCGCCAGCCCACCGAAACCTCTAGAATTCCTCGACCGCCAGGCACACGGATGCGCCGCACACCTCCATTCCTCCTCGGACTGCTGCTCCTCGTCGCGGCCGCCCCGGCGCTGCGCGGAGCCGAAGCCGAACCCGGCAATCCGCCGGATTCGCCCCGCGCCGACAGCTTCCCGATCACCACCCCGGCGAGCGACGGCACCGGAGACCTCGCAGCGACCTATCGCAACCTCTATCTCCAGTTCGCCGGCGACGACCGCGCCGCAGCGATCGACCGTACCGTCACTTTCGAGCGCTCCACGCTCGCCGCCGAGCCGAAGCGCGGTTACGACCGGCTGAGCGCCGCCGACTCGGCGCTCTTCGGCGAGATCGCGAAGGCGCAGCCGCGGGCGCTCCTGCCGCTCTCCGTCTTCTACCGCGACCTCGCCCGGCGTTATTCGAGCGAGCACGACTTCGGACTGCTCATGCGGGCGCACCGTGCGACCGAGGAGATCCTCCAGCGGCTCGCCGCGACACCCGGCGCCGAGACGCCGGAGGTGCTGACCGCCGCCTACCAGAGCTACGCCCTCGACCTGCTCGACGTCCACGCGGCATCGCGCGCGGCGGAGATGCTCGAGAACGCCGTCGCCGTGGTCCCGGACGACGTGCCGGCGAACATCGCACTCTCCTTCCTCCTGCAGCTCGAGGGGCGCTACGCCGCCGCCGCCCAGCGCCTCGACCGCGCGCTCGAGACCGATCCCGCGAACCGCGAGGCGCAGCTCCGACGCTCGGTGCTGCGCGCCCGCGTCGCCGAAGGGAGGGCCTCGAAGGAGCTCGAAGAGCTCGCCTCGGCTCCGGGGACCGACTGGATCGCCGTCGTCGCCTGGCAGGAACGGGCGCGGCTGCTGATCGGAAAGGCGAAGTACCGCGAGGCGATCGCCTGGCTGGAGAAGGCGATCGAGCGCTTCCCCGCAGAACGCTCGTTCCGCGTCGCGCTCTCCTTCTGCCAGTCGCGGGCCGAGCAGCGCGAAGCCGCCGAGCGCTCGGCCGCGCTCGCCCTCGAGCGCAGTGCGGTGACCGAGACCGGCGCCCGCAAGCAGTTCACGCGCCCCCCATCGATCTCCTCGAGCTGCGTCGCGAGCAGGCGAATGTGGCCGCGGAAGCTCGCTGGCCGGAGCTCCGTGTGGCGCTCCTCTCCCCGGCGACCGGTTCGGACAGCGTGCAGTGACGTTTCTCGCTCGCGCCCTCGGCGCGGCCGCGCTGGTGCTCCTCCTCGCCCCGGCGGGCACGGCCGTCGCCTTCGAAGTGACGATCGTCCAGCCGCTGGCCGAACAGGGGGTCTTCGGACCGACCGAAGTCGTCGCCTCGGTGCGGGAGGGAAGGGCGGCATTCGTGGAGCTGTACTACAACGACGCGCGCGTCGCGACGCGCAACGAGCCGCCGTGGAAGTTCGTCGTCGACGTCGGCGGCGAGAACATCGACCGCACCTTCCGCGTCGTCGCCACCTCGTTCGCCGGCGAGAAGAGCGAAGCGGTCCTCCGGCTGGCCAAGATCCAGGTCGACGAGGTGCTCGACCTGTCGCTCCACCAGGTCTACGTCACCGTGACCCGCGAGGGCGACGCGGTACGCGACCTCGCCCGCAGCGACTTCCGCATCTTCGACGACGGCAAGCGCCAGCAGATCGTCACCTTCGAGACCGGCGACGCGCCGCTCGCCGCGCTCCTGGCGATCGACTCCAGCCTGTCGATGGAAGGTCCGCCGCTGCTCGCCGCGATCGAGGGAGCGCGCAGCTTCGCCGAGGGGATGATCGACCTCGACGAGGCCATGCTGCTGCTCTTCTCCGACCACGTCGTGCACCACACCGAGTTCACCGGCGATCCGGAGACGCTGGTCCGCGGCCTCACCGGCGCCGAGGCCTCGGGCGGCTCGGCGATCAACGACTACCTCTACCTCGCGCTGCAGCTGCTCGAGCGCCGGCAGGGGCGGCGCGTCGTCGTCCTGCTCTCGGACGGAATCGACGTCGAGAGCCTGCTCTCGGCTCCGCAGGTCGCCGAGGTCGCCGCGCGCAGCCAGGCGCTCATCTACTGGATCCGGGTCGCGCGCGAACCGTTCGGCATGCGGCACCGTTCCGCCTGGCGCAGCACCGACGAGCACACCGTCGAGCTCGACGCCCTCGCGGCGCTGGTCGACGCCTCCGGCGGACGCCGCATCGACATCGCGAGCTACGACCAGGCGGCAGGCGCCTTCCGCGAGATCCTCACCGAGCTGCGCCAGCAGTACGTCCTCGGCTTCTACCCCAGCCGGGTGCGTCACGATCGTCGCTGGCATCCGCTCCGGATCGAGGCGGGACGATCGACGAACGAGGTCCGCACCCGCAACGGTTACTTCGACGACTGATGACCACCCCGCGCAAGCTCTCGCCGCTCACCGCCGATCTCCTGGGCGCCGCCCTCTTCCTCTTCATCCCGCTGGTGCTCTATCTCTTCGTCGCCCATCCGGCGCCCGCCGGATGGAGCCTCGCCGCCGGTGTCGGACTGATGCTCGGCCACCGTTTCCTCGCCCGGCCCTACTTCCTCGCCCGGCGGCCGGTCACCTGCGCCTGGTGTCACCGCACCTTTGCTGCCAACGACGCCGTCGGGCACGCGCTCGATCTCACCGCGGGGAAAGAGAAGGTCGCGATCCTGGCGTGTGAGCAACACGTCGATCCGACCCGGCGGTTCTTCGGCTTCCTCGACAGCTATCGCCCCTACTTCCGCGCCAGCATCGCCCTGCCCCTGCTCGCCATGCTGGTGGCGATCGGCGCGCTGGCTGCCGGCAACGAACGCGGCATCGCCTGGACACCGTCGCTCACCGATCTGTTCCGTCTCCTCGTCGGCATCACCGTCCACGTCGCGGCGCTGGGCCCCTACGCCGGAAGCCCGGTGCGCGCCGCACGCGCCGCCTTCCCGGTCCACAACTTCTACCTGCTGGGGATCCGCGCGACGCTCTGGATTTTCCGTCTGGTCGGCGTCTGGTGGATCGTGGTCGGCGGGCACGCGCTTCTTTCGCGCCTCTGACGCCCGCTCCACGGCCGAACTTTCGCGTTCCCTCCCCGTAGAAGGGAGCCAAGGAGAACCCATGCGCCAGCGTTTCGCGAACCCGAAGTCCGCCCTCGCCCCCGGCCTCGTGCTGTCCCTGCTGCTCGCCGCCACGCCCGCCGCCAGGGCCCAGATCACCAGCGGCCCGCCCAGCGGCAACAACCAGAAGGCCTCGGTCAGCCAGTGGATCGGACCGGTCGAGGTCAACATCCGCTACTCGAGCCCCGACGTGCACGCTCCGGACGGCACCGACCGGCGCGGCAAGGTCTGGGGCGATCTCGTACCTTGGGGCTACAGCTCCGACGCCTTCGGCTTCTGCGGTGCGAAGTGCCCCTGGCGCGCCGGCGCCAACCAGAGCACCGTGCTGACCGTCTCGCACGATGTCGAGATCGGCGGGCAGCGGCTCGCCGCCGGGAGCTACGGACTGTTCATGCTGCCCGGGCCGGACGAATGGACGCTGATCCTCTCCCACGACTCGACCTCCTGGGGCCACTACACCTACGACGAGTCCGAGGACGCGCTGCGCACGACGCTCCGTCCGCAGTCGAATCCGTACCACGAATGGCTCACCTACGAGTTCACCGACCGTCAGCCCGAGCAGGCGACCGTCGCGCTCGAGTGGGAGGACCTGGCGGTGCCTTTCACGATCCGGGTACCGGACGTGAACGCGATCTACGCCGAGCAGATCCGCCACGAGCTCCGGAACTTCAACGGCTTCGACGCCGACAGCTGGCGGACCGCGGCCGAGTTCTTCCTCGACGCGAACTACCGCCCCGAGGAGGCGCTCGAGATCGCCCGCAACGCCGTCGCCAAACCGTTCACGGGGGAAGAGACGTTCCAGAATCTGGCGGTGCTGTCACGGGCGGAGGAGGCCAACGGGCTCGGCGCCGAAGCGACGGCGACGATGGCGAAGGCGATGGCGCTCCGCTCGGCGACACCGGTCGACATCCACCTCTACGGCCGTCGTCTCCTCGCCCAGGGAAAGAAGGAGCAGGCCCTCCGGGTGTTCGAAACCAACGCCCGCCGCTTCCCGAACGAATGGCCGGTGAACGTCGGGCTGGCGCGCGGCTACGCCGCGGTCGGGCGCAACAGGGAGGCGCTCAAGGCGGCCCGCGCCGCGCTCGCCCAGGCGCCCGACGAGGGCAACCGCACCGCCCTCGCCCGGATGGTCTCCGACCTCGAAGGGAAGAAGTGACCGCGAGGCGCTAGACTCGCGGGACCCGCCCGCTCCCCGGGAGCGGGCGGGAGCCCCCGATGCAGACACCCGCTCCGACCGCCGGCTTCTGGTTCTGGGGATCGATCGCCCTGGTCGTCGCCGGCAACGTCGCCTACCACCTCGGCATGAAGGTCGTGCCGAAGGGTGTGCATCCGCTGGCGCCACTCGTCATCCTCTTCTCGACCGCCGCGCTCACCGCGCTCGCGGCCTGGCCGCTGCTGGCGCGCGACGTCCAGCTCGTCGCCGAGCTGCGCAAGCTGAATGCGGCGCCGTTCGCCATCGGCGTCGCCATCGTCGCGATCGAGACCGGCTTCCTCCTCGCCTACCGCGCCGGGTGGAAGATCTCGACCGCGCCGGTGACCGCCAACATCGTGATCGCTCTCGTCCTGGTCGCGATCGGCGTCGCGCTCTTCCGCGAGAGCCTCTCGCCGGTGCAGCTCGGTGGCCTCGCTCTCTGCCTCGCCGGGCTCTGGCTGCTCCACCGCGGCTGAGTCCCCCACCCCGGCCGCGGCGCCGGTCCGCTCACCGTTTCTTCAGGATCCCCGCCGAGATGGCCGCGGCCACGAGTCCGAACGGGAACGGCTCGAGAAAGGTGAACGCGATGTTGACCAGCGGGTTGTCGTACATCTTCTTGAACTCGGCGGCCTGCTGCTCGATCTCGGCGACCTTCTCCTCGGTCGCTCCGGACCGACGCGCCTTCTCGACCGTCCACGCGGTGTACTTCTCGCCGAAATCGGGCGCCAGGCGGAAGTAGACGAGCTCCCAGGTGGCGACGTAGCAGACGGTCGACACCAGCGTGATCATCAGGCCGACCAGGAAGCCGCGTCCGAACGTCAGCTTCCCGCCGCCGACGTGCTCGCGGTACGAGCGGATGCCGAAGAACACCAGCAGCGCCGCCAGGACGATCGAGGCGTAGCCGAGGATCTCTCCCCGCTCGAAGCCGATGCGGTCGGCGAACGGCAGGAAAAGCAGCATCATGCCGCTCGAGACGGCCCCGGAGATCAACCCCCACACGAGTACGGTCCTCTTCATCGACATCGCATTCTCCTTTCCGGAAATCGTGGCATCGGGCGGATCGTAGGTGCCGACGGCAGCCCTGTCGTCACCCGTTCGGGTGATTTCCGGTTTCTCTTCGCGAATTCGTCCTTTCGGGCGACAGTTTCAGGCGATGAGGCCGGCCTCTTTCCCGAGCTGGACCGCCTGGGTCCGGCGGCGGGCTCCCAGCTTCTGGAATAGACGGCTCGAATGGGTCTTGACCGTGTTCTCGCTGACGAACAGCTTCTCCGCGATCTCGCGGTTGCTGAGACCCGCGGCGATGCAGCCGAGGATCTCGAGCTCGCGCGCCGAGATGCCGAGCTCCTTCCGGCGCCGCTCGTCGACAGTGAACGGCTCGCTCGACCCCGCTCGGGGCGGAACCCGGACCTCGACGATCCGCGTCTCCGGCCGCTTCCTGGTCAGGGTCCGCCCGAGCCAGATGCCGACCGCCGCGAAGAGCGCCGCGACCAGCCCGACGTAGATCTCGACCGCGTGCAGCCCGAGCAGGAAGCGGTACTGACTCCAGCGCAGCAGGGTGAGGATCAGACCGCCGAAGGCGGCGTAGCCGACAAGGCCGAGGAGCACCCGCGAGCGGGGCGACGCCGGCTTCATCGGGGCGGAGCGAACCGCCCCGCGGCCCCGCCCCCGGCCGCCCGTGCCTCCTCGACGAGCGCCCAGCGCTCGCGCGCCTGGCTCGACGGGCCGACGAGATCGCCGTCCTCGACCAGCGCCTGCGCCGTGCAGCGGCCGCACGAGGAGAACCCGGCGCAGCTCGCGCACTCGGTGAGGTCGGCCCGGCGCAGCGATCGGATCCGCCGCAACCAGGGCGAGCCCTCCCAGACCTCGCGAAACGAGTGCTGCCGCACGTTGCGATCGGCCCCGGGGAGGATGTTGCACGCCATGACGTCGCCCGACGAGGTGATGCAGGCGTAGCGGGTCGCCGCGGCGCAGAGCGGTGCCCCGGGGTCGAGCACCCGGTCGGGGTCGAAGCAGCCGAGCACCGGACCGCCGAGCTCGCGGGCGAGCTCCGCCTGCGGCACGCGGAAGGCGAGCGGGGCGAGGTCGCCGTCCTTCCTCGCGGTGATCGTCGGCGACGCCCGCACCTCGCAGCCCCGCGCCGCACCCCAGGCCGCGATCGCCTGCGATTCGCGGTAGTTGAAGCGCATCAGCGGCACCTTCAGGATCGTCCGCACCCCCGCGGCGCGCAGGGCATCGATGCCGGCGACGACCTTCGCGAACGCCCCGGGCCGGCGTACGAACTCGTCGAAGCGCAGCGCGTCGAGGGTGTAGAACGAGACCTGCACCGTGGCGTCCAGCGCCCGGATGCGCCGTGCGCGATCGGCATCGACGAGCGCCCCGTTGGTGAACAGGTGGAGATCGAAGTCGAGCTCACGCGCGCGGCGCGCGATCTCCTCCCAGTCGCGGCGCAGGAAGAGCTCCCCGCCGGAGAGCGCGAGGACCATCGTCCCCATCCCGGCCAGCTCGTCGAGGAGCGTGAGGACGCGGGCCGTCGGCAGCCGGTCGGGAGCGCCGAAGTCGGGGATGTAGCAGTGGCCGCAGCGGAAGTTGCAGTGGTGCGTCAGCTCGATCATCACCTCGATCGGGATCGAGGCCGACGCGGCGCGCGCGTAGAGGCGCTCGCGCTGCGCGCTCACGCCGCCACCCCGCGGAGCACCGGCCAGACGTCCGCGCGCGGTGCGAAGGAAAGCTCGGCGACCGGCACCTCGGCCAGCAACTGTTCGAAACGCGCGAGCGCCCCGGCCGCGAGCTCGCCGCAGAAGTTCGGCCAGACGACCTCCGGCGCGAGGCGCCGGAGCGCCGCACCGCGATCGAGGCGGCGCAGCCGGTGTCCGTCGCCGTGTCGCAGCAGATGCACCGCGGCGAGACTCCCCCCGCCGGGACGCCCGTGCCAGAACGGCAACGCGTCCGCCTGCCAGCCGTCGGCCCCGCGGCGAACGAGGAGGAGCTCGTCGCAGAACGCCCGCCCGCCGAGGAGCCGCGCCAGCGTCGACTTCCCGGCCCCCGACGGACCGACGCAGGCGATGGCGGCGGAACCGTCGACGACCAGCGCGCCGTGCAGCAGGAGCGCTTCAGGCCGGGTCGCGGCGAGCAGCGCGCGGAGCAGCAGATCGACGCCGTGACGGTGGAGCGGCCCTGCCAGGTGCCCGGCGCCACTCGCGAGATCGACCTCTCCGGAGATCGAAGCCGAAACCAGGAGCAGCCGGCCGTTCGCGAGCGCGATCGACGTCGCTTCGGTGAGCAGCCGCGGCGCCAGAACCGCCGCCGACCTCTCCTCGCCGCGCACTTCGAGACGCACCCGGAAGCGCGGTTCGTTTCCGGTGCGGAACGCACCGTAGCGTCGCTCCAGCACGCCGCTCCACTCCTGCGAATCCGCCTCCAGCGAAACGGTCAGTCCGGCGAGATCGAGCGCGAACGGGCTCAGGGCTGGCACTGGGGGTTGGTGATCATCTGCGGTGGCGAAACCTGGTGGGTGACGCGCGCCGCCTCCTCCTGCCACAGCAGGCGCGGCGGAACGACCGTCACGGGCGGCGACGGCGGAGGCAAACGGCTCGCCTCCTCGTCGGTCGCCACCACCAGTCCCAGTCCGACGATCGACCGCACGAACTCACGGATCGCCGGATCGTCGCCGAGCTCGCGGGTCGCGCGGCTCTCACGCAGGGAGTCGAGCAGGGCGCCGCCTTCGACGTTGAAGCCGTAGAGCCGCCCTTCCCGGAGGTCGAGAACGACGACCTCCCCTTCGAGCTCGCGCTGCGCGAGGTGTGGAACCCGGCGCAGGCGCTCCGGAAGAACGGCTTCGGTCGAGACTTCGTTCATGGTTCGATCCGGAAGGTGGTCGTGGCGCAGATCGACTCGGCATCGTCGAGGCGGACGTCGAGCTGCCATTCGCCCCAGATCGACGACTCGACGATCGACGTTCCCGCGACCGGCAGACGATCCTCGACGAGGAGCGCACCGTCGGGGCTCTCGCCGGTGCGCCGGTGGGCGACCCGCGTCGCGACCGGGAACGGATACCCCTCGATCCGGCGCGCCGCCGGCGGCAGCGCCGAGCCGCCCGTCGCCTGGACCTGGAACGGAACCGCGACGCTCTGGTAGAGGCCGCCACCGGGCAGTCGCCAGTCGAGCGTGAGGAGGTGATCGCCGTCGAGAGCTCCGTCGACGCCGACCTCGACCGTCAGGTCGACGGTGGCGACGGTCGAATAGCGCGGCACGTACGGCACGCCCCAGGCGCTCGTGTCGCCCGAGTCGAAGCTGTCGACGAAGATGACGGGGCCGAAGGCGCCGTGGACCGTGACCTCGGGACAGCTCTCGGCCTGTGCAGCGGAGAGCGACAGGCCGAAGAGCAGGAGGCCCGGGGACAGGATCGAACAGAACGTGTGTCGCATCATCCTCTCCCCTCTCATGGCAGCGGCAGCTCCACCGCGACCGCGCGTCCGGATCTCGAGCCGGCGTGCAGCAGGGCGGGCGACTGACTCCGGTCGATCGTGACGGGTCCCAGACCTCCGACGCCCGCGAGATCGAGCGTCTTCGGCGTCGCCCAGGCGTTCGTGCCGTCGAGCTCGATCACCCGGCCGGCCGTGCAGAGCGCCGTGTCGCAGGCGCCGACGTAGGTCCGGTTGGTCCCGAAGTGCAGCAGCGGCCGGGTCGGCGAGAACAGCCCGGCGAGCGACCAGTCGCTGCCGGTCGACCCGTCGGCCGGGATCGCCCAGACGGTCGTGTCGGTCGTGAGGTAGAAGCGCGACAGTCCGGGATGGAAGTAGATGAACCCCTTCACCGCCCCGTCGCCGAGATTTCGTGGCGCGCCCCAGACGTCCGCTCCGGTCGCCGGCTGGAGGGCGCGGACCTGGCCGGCGTTGTTGCCGACGAGGACCCGGTTGCTCGTGAAGTCGAGCGTCGGCGCGGCATCGATGTCGCCGAGATCGCGCGCCCAGCCGAAGCTCACGGTGGCGGCGGTGAAGTTGAGCGACCAGACGGTGTGGGCGCTGCCCCCGGCGCGCGTCCGGCTCGTGAACACGACCTGCGAGCCGAGGATCAGCGCCGGCCCGCTCACGATCCCCATCGCGTCTCCGTTGCCGCCCTGCGGCACGCTGTTGGTGAACGACCATGCGGTGGCTCCGGTGAGGACGTCGAGCGCGTGGAAGCCGTTCGCGCCGACCGCATTGCGGCTGCCGAACAGCACCCGCTTCGTGGTCGGATCGAACATCGGCTGCGCCTGCACGATGCCGAAGCTGGCGACACTGCGACCGCCGGCCGGCCAGCCGGAGCAGCCGGCGCCGGTCGCGGCGTTGAAGCAGTAGACGTAGCCGTCCTGGGAGCCGACGAAGGCGGCGTCGTGCAGCAGGCCGGTCTCGGCGGCGAGCATGACGATCGGCGAGCTCTGCGCCGGAGCGTTCATCGCCGCCGGCGAAAAGCCGCTCTTCCACAGCCCGCCACCGGCGCCGGCACCGGTGCCGAGGGCGTAGAAGCTGCGGTCGTTCGACGGCAGGAAGATGCCGAGCCCGCGCCCCTGGATCGGCGGCGCGAGCGCCGACGCCGGCGTCGAGAAGTTCCACTTCCAGTTGCCGGCGGTCGCCTGCGGCAGTCCCGAGACCGTCCGCCGCGCGGAGAAGCCGGCTCCGGAGTCGCCGAACGCCGAGTAGTACTGCACGGTACCGTTCGAGCCGCCGCCGGTCGCGTGCGCGAAGAGCTCCTTCTCGTTGGTGGCCCCGGGCTCGTTCACCAGCAGCGTCCCCGCCGTCGGATCGGCCGGCGGCGCGGCCGTCGACGAGCGCAGCCGCGTCCCGGCGAGCGGTCCGGAGGCCGGCTCCTTCCACTCCACCGACACCTGCTGGTTCTTTCCCGTCGCCGTCAGGAACTGCACCGGCTGCGGCGCCGCGGTGCAGGCGGCGATCGGGTCGCGCGTGATTGCCACGTTGTCGATGAACCAGCCGTCGGCCACGACCGAACAGTCGGAAATTGCAGTCCAGGCGATATGAACCGTCTGCCCGGAGCACCCGCCGGACCCGCCTGTGATCAGGTCGCAGACCGCATCCAGATCCACAGTGCTCGACTGCATCGTATTCGATGCGTAACCGCTGCTCGTCCCGCCCCAGGCGGGAAGTCCGCCGGACGAGCCCGTCGTGCAGGTCGTGCTCGCGATGGCGCCGGAGTAGCCCGTGCCGGAGACGATTGCCGAGCCGGGAACCGCGGAGTAGTTCGTCCCGTCGAGCGACACGGCGAGCGTCGCCCCATCGTAGAAGTTTCCGCCCGAGCTCTCGAACTGCCAGCGATGCTGGAAGGAGAGCTGAACATTCGTGCTGCCGGCTGCGATCACGATTCCGGCACCATTTCCCGGCTCCCGAGCGCGGAAGGTGCCGCTCCCGTAGTCGCTGGAGGCCGGGGCTCCGGAGCAGGTGGTTCCGCCGAAGCGGAAGATGTTGCCCGAGCAGTTCTGCCGCCCGCGCCAGGTCAGGTTCGCGCCACCGAACGAGATGTCCGCCCAGTCGTACAAGGGAGCCCCGGTCGCGCTCTCGAAATCGTGCGAGTAGATCGTTCCGCTCAACGCACTCGAGCTCACGACGCCGCTCTGTTGCGCGCCATTGGTGTCCACGTTTCCGTTGTTGCACGCGCCGGTGCCGGTCGAGTTCGAGTCTTCGGCGCGGACGACGTAGAAGACGTTCGTGTCGAGCGGCATCGTCGTGTCGTCGAAGGCGGTGCCCGACACGCAGGATGCGATCCGGTTGGTCCCGTCGGGAGTGAATCCGGAGGACGTGGCGCGATGGATCGAATACGTCACCGCCCCCCCGCACTGCGAGGTGGCGGCATTCCATTGGAGTCGCAGTCCGCAACCCTGGCCACCACCGAGGTTGCCGACCGACGTCAGGCCGGCGAAGTTCGGCGGCAGCGTGCACTCGCCGGTCGCCGTCGCCTGCACCTGGAGCGAGTTCGGCGACAGGCATCCGCCCGGCGCCACGGCGCGCACCACGTAGTAGTAGGTCAGCCCGCCGGAAACCGTGTTGTCGGGATAGCTGTACGGCCCGCCGGTATCCGGGACGTTCGCCACCACCGTGTACGGTCCGCCGCTCGTCGTCGATCGCAGGATGTCGTACGAGACCACCGATCCGGTGGCGGAGTCGTTCCACGAGACGGTGATCTGGTTGTTCGCCGTCGCCGATGCGGCCACCCCGAGCGGCGCCGCGATCGCCGGACAGGGGGTCGGCGTCGCGCTGTTGCAGGCCGAAGGGATCGAGCCGCACGCTTCGTTCCCGGTCGGATGGGTGATCAGCTGGTAGTAATAGGTCAGACCGTTGGCGACCGAGGTGTCGACGTACGGCGAGGCGACGAGATCGTTGGCGATCTTCACGAACCCGGCCGAACATCCCGCCTCGTTGCGGTAGAGGTCGTAGACCTGCCCGCCGACCGGTGTCCAGGAGACGGTGACCTGGTTGTTGCCGGCGCTGAGCGAGATCGACGGAGTCGCCGGCGGCGTGCAGCCGGTGAAGCAGGTGTTCGCCGCCGGATCCGTGGTGCAGGCGATGCCGTGCCGATTGAAAGCGGCGTAGAGATAACAGGAGTGCGGCGTTCCGTTGTTCAGGTTGCCGTCGTCGTCGTCCGCGAGCCGCATGGTCTTCCAGAGCGATCCGGCCGCGCAGCCGTTCGAGGTCCAGGTGCCGCCGGTGGTGCAGCTGAAGGCGCCGGTCGCCGTGCTGCGTGACAGGTACCAGAGCCTTTCGGTCGTCGACCAGGCGGCACCCGAGCCGGGGCTCGGCAGATCGCGGTTCGGAAAGTCCCACAGCGCCTGCGACGAGACGTACGACTCGCAGTGTCCCTCCCGGTTGCAGGGACCGACGTAGCCGGTCCCGCTCGTCGGGCAGTTCGTCCGCGTGAAGCCGTTCACCGTCGCCGGTGCGCCGCTGACATGGAGGGCATAGTCGATGTCACGAACGCCCGTGCAGGAGGTGCAGGCGTTGCCGTAGCTGCCGCAGTTCCCGCCGAGGAAGCCGCCGCCGATGCACGACTCGTGCGTGGCGAGAGCGGCCGTGAAGTCGCCATACGTCTCGCCGGTCCCGTTGTCCGGCGAGCTGCCGTTGCCGTCGTTGGTGTCGAAGCCGTGCCCGTACTCGTGGAGCGAAACGCCGGGGAGCTCACCGGTGTTGCCGCATCCTCCTCCCGAGCGGTAGAAGTTGACGGTCGACCCGTTCCAGAAGGCGTTGCAGGTGAGATTGATGTTCACGTTCGCCGTGAGCTGCGCCGTCAGCCAGGGGCGCGTCACCCACCCCCGGGCCTGCTCCTTGGTGCGATTCAGCCAGTAGAACTGGGTGCGTGCCGACTTCGTGTTCCCGGCGCCGCCGGAGCCCGGCGTCGTGCAGTCGGTCGCGGCCTGGGGGGAGCTGCCGAAGAGGATGTCGCCGACGCCGTTCGAGGTCTGCGAGATGGCTCCGCAGTTGTCGCTGATCCGTACGTACTGACCGTTGAGGGTCGAGGTCACCGGGATTCCGGGCCAGGTGTACAGCCCGGCCGAGTTCGTGAACCCGCCGGACGAGAGATTGGCGAACGGCATCGGAAGGACGGTGTCGGGCGGCAGGTTGCCGCCGTTGCGAACGCCGCCGGTCACCGAGGCGTACTCGTTGGCGTCGACGAACTCGAGGAGCTCGCCCGTGGTGGCGTCGACCCGGCCACGCCAGGTCGCCCCCTCTCCTTCGCGCCGGAACCGGAACTCCCAGAAGCGGACCAGCTCGACTCCGTCGCCGAGCCCGATCTCGCCGTACATCGATTCCGGGGACGGAGCCGCCGTCACCAGGTGCATCGTTCCGGCATCGACCAGCAGGTCCCAGATCGGATCGAAGTTTCCGACATAGTCGCGGAGCACCGCGAAGGCCGCGTCGCGGTCGAAGCGCGCCGCAGGAACGACCGCGCTCCGCGGCGGATGGTTCTCGGTCCCGAACTGCACCAGGTTTCCGTTGTTGACGCGGAAGACGACACGGGCATCATCGACCCGGATGCCGTCGCGGTAGAGATCGAACTCGACGTACCAGAGATGGACGGCCGCCTGCCCGGAGCGCTCCGGATTGAGGCGCAACTCCGCAGGATCCACCCCCAGCAGGGCCCCGTGCTGCGCCAGGAAGCGGCGCGCGAGCGACTCCATCGTTTCGAGGCCGACCTCGCCCGTCGCCGAGAGCGGCGCCGAGACGGAACCCAGGCTCAGGCGATTGCCGAATCCCGGGATCCAGGGGAGCCCGGAGCCCTCGACGAGGCCGATCGTTCCGGTCCGCGGATCGACGCCCGCCGACCACTCTCCTGCGACCTCCGCGACGAAGGAGCTCCATTCCGCAGCAACGGCCGGAGCGATCGCCGACTCGACCTGGACCAGCGGCTCGATGCGGGCCGGCGGCTGCAGACGTGTCGCCGGGAAGACGAGCGCGTCGAGAGCGGAATTCGGCTCCTTCATCACCTGTCCGGCGGCGATCGCGGGGACGCCGAGCAGCAGGCCGAGAGCGGCCGCGACGCATCGATGAGAAGCGTGTCGTTGCCTGTTCATTTCCGACTCCGTGAGACTTTCTCCTACCGTACTACAAGTCGCCCCGGGAGGCTGTCGGGCGCCGCGCTGCCCTTCACACCGCCTCTTTCACCAGCACCGCGCGGGTATAGAGGAGGTGGAAGCCCTGGCGCTGGACGTTCTGCTGCGACCTGGAGCCCGGCTGGGTGGTGACGACGGCGACGTCGCAGCCGGCGAGGCAGGCGTCGTGGAGGCGGGCGGCGAGAAGCGAGCTCTGCACCCCCTTGCGGCGGTGGGCGGGCAGGGTCGCGGCGCCGGCGAGCTGCGCCACCCCTTCGGCGACGCGCAGGCTGCCGCCGCCGGCGATCGCGCCGTCGAGGCGGGCGAGGTAGTGGGCGAACCCCTCGACGGCGGTCAGGTCGCGCATCACCTGGCGCAGCACGTCGCGGGGAAACTCCTCGTGCGACGCCACCCCCTGGTCGTCGGGGTGCGCGAACCCGTCCACGACGGTGTCGAGCCAGAGGTCGAACTCGTCCGCCCCGGCGGTCGCGACCGCGACACCGTCGGCGATCGCCGGCACCTCCTCGATCGCCAGCGCACGGCCGAGGACGTTCTCGAAACCGACCAGCCGGTAGCCGCGTTGCGTGAGCAGGGCGCCGATCGCCGGGTCGCCGAGGTTCGCCAACTCGACCTGGACGGCGGAGCCGCGGGAGAACAGCTCCTGCTCCACGGCCTCCATCGTCGCGTCGTCGACCCCGGCCTCGAAGCCGAGGCCGGCGACCTTGTTGAACGGCGAGCCGTCGCGCGACCAGCTGGCGACACCACCGCCGAATTCGCGCAGATAGATCGCGGCCGGCTCGCCGGCGGCGCGCGCGCCCGAGGCAACGAGGGTCGCCTCGGCGCGTTCGATCCGTCGCGCGAGCTCGGTCGATCCGAAGAGTGGCGCGGTCATCGCCTCAGCCCCGCGCCAGGTCGCGCAGCGCCGCCAGCGCCCGATCGATCTCCTCCGGCTCGTTCATGATCCCGGCCGAGAAGCGCGGATAGCTCACCCGGTAGGGCGACGCGGTGGCGCGGATCTTCTTCCCGACGAGCCGGGCGACGACGTCGAGCGTCCCGACCCCGGCGACCTCGAAGCAGTTGATCCCGGCGGCGAGCTCGGGCTTCCGCGGCGTGTGCAGGGTGACGCCGGGGATCCTCGCGATCCCCTCGCGGATCCGGTGGTTGAGCTCGGCGATCCGGGCGGCGATCGCCGCGCGGCCGATCGTCTCGTGGAACTCCACCGCCTTCGCCAGGCCGAAGAAATGCTCGTAGGCGACGAAGCCTCCGGGCGAAGCGTCCGCGGCGGTCGTCGGGCCGGCGGCCCTCCCCTGCTCCCAGGCGACGTACGGCTCCACCGACGCGCCGTCGAAGCTCGGCACCAGCGGTCGCATCGCCGGCCAGAGCTCCTTGCGACCCCAGAGCATGCCGGTGCCGCGCGGGCCGAACAGCCACTTGTGGGTCCCGGCGGCGAAGAAGTCGGCGCCCATCTTCGCCACGTCGACGTCCTGGTTGCCGAAGCCGTGCACGCCGTCGACCATCAGCAGGCAGCGATCGGCTTCGGCTCGGCCGCGATTGGCGCGCGCCACCACCTCGGCGATGCGCTCGATCGGCAGCTTCGCGCCGGTCGACGACTGCACCCAGGTGACGCCCACGACCCGTGTCTTCGGCGTGATCGCGCGCGCGATGCGCTGGGCGATCTCGTCGGCGTCGGCGTTCGACGAGCGGTCCCAGAGCGCGATGCGCCGGCTCTTCGCTCCCGAGCGGGCGCACGAATAGTCGATCGCCACGTGATGCACGTAGTGGTCGTGCTCGGTGGTCAGGATCTCCTGGTCCGGACGGATCGGCACGCCGTGGTAGAAGACCGCGATCGCTGTCGTGGTGTTGCCGGTGAAGCAGATTTCCTCCGGCAGCCCGCCGACGTAGCGGGCGATCGCCTGCCGGCTCTGTTCGTACGGCTGCCCGTGCATCCCGTCGTAGATCGCCTCTTCGACCCAGTACGGATCGCTGTCGAGGAGGGTGCGGAAGCGCTCGATCTCGGCGCGCAGCGGGCGCGGGTGCGAGACGAAGAGAAAGCCGGAGAGATGGATCCAGTCCGGCGCGAGCCCGTCGAACTCGGCGCGCACCGCGCGCCAGTCGACCGAGCCGTCGCTCCGGCGGAGCGCGGCGGCGCCGGGAGCGCCGGCGGCGGCCGGCGACGGGAACGAGAGCAGCCGGGCCGAGGCGGCCCCGGTCGCGAGCGTGGCGAGCAACTGCCGGCGGTCGAGCGTCATCGTTTCCCCCGTTTCGTCGTGGAACGTCGCCATTCTAGAGGCGAACCGGGTTCGCGACGCTACAATCCCGCGAGGAGCGACGACGAATGGCGAAGAAGTGCTGGCTCATGAAGTGCGAACCGGAGGCGTACACCATCGCCGACCTCGAGCGCGACGGTACGACCTCCTGGGAGGGAGTGCGCAACTACCAGGCGCGCAACTTCCTGCGGGACGAGATGAAGCCGGGCGACGGGGTCCTGTTCTACGCCTCGAACACCGATCCCTCGGGGGTCACCGGGCTCGCCACCGTCGTCCGCGAGGGCTACCCCGACCCGTTCGCCTGGAAGAAGGGGCACGACTATTTCGACGAGCGCTCCACCGCGACGAACCCCGTCTGGTACAGCGTCGACATCGGCTTCGTCGAGCGCTTCGCGGAGACCGTCCCCCTCGAAACGCTCAAGAAGACGAAGGGGCTCGAGGAGATGGTCGTCACCCAGCGCGGCAGCCGCCTCTCGATCCAGCCGGTCACCGCAAAGGAGTTCGCGATCGTGACCCGGCTCGGCCGCGCCACCTCCCGACGCTGAAGAGGCGACGCAGCCTTGCCGTTCGCCGAAGGTGGGCGGCCGGCGGTTCAGCCGATCACGATCTGCCCGGCGTGCGCCTTCAGCCACGAAGCGAAGTCGAGCAGCCCCGGATAGAGCTCCCGCGCCTTGCCGATCTCGCGCGCGGCGATGAACTCTTCCTGGTGCAGCGCCTGCACGTGGAACATGTTGGCGAGGTCGTCCGCTCCCGGGAAGCCGAGCTGCGCGTAGACCTCGAACGGCACGTCGGTGAAGCCGACCGGCTCGCCCAGCTGCTGCGAGAAGCCGGCCGCCATCGCCGGTCCGTCGAGCACCTCGCCGCAGACCCCGAAGCGGTGTCCGGCCGTTCCCGGTCCGCGGCGGAAGATCTGGTAGGCCGAAGGTCCGATGTCCGAAGCCGCCATCCCCGGGAGCTTGCCGCCGCCGAGCGGCAGCGCGATCGCGGCCTTGCCGTCCTCGCCGCGTCGCGGGCCCATGCCGAAGTGGATGAAGTTGTCCCAGTAGAACGAGGTGACGAGGTAGCTCGTCGGCGCCGCCTCGTTGGCGAAGACCGCGTCGGTCTCCCCCTTGGCGTCGAAGTGCGGCACCTTGTACTTGCCGAGGAGCGTCGGCACCCGGTCGGTGCCGAGCGGCTCCCACTGCCGCGTGTCCTCGAGCGTCGACCAGACGACGTGCTCCACCCCGGCGTTCTTCGTCGCGCGCGCCATCGCCGTCGCCTGGGCGATCTCCCGCTCCGGCGAGACGTGCTCCCAGAAGTTGGTCACCACGAAGACGCCGTGGGCGCCGGCGTAGGCGCGGGTCAGCGTCGATGGATCGTCGGAGTCGGCGGCGACGACCTCCGCTCCGGCCGCCGCGAGCGCCTTCGCCTTCTCCGAGTCCACCTTGCGGGTGATCGCCCGTGCCGCGAACTCGCCGCTCGGGTCGTCGAGAATCGCCCGGACGAGTCCCCCGCCCTGCGCCCCGGTGGCGCCCATCACCGCGATGATCTTCTTGTCTGCCATCGTTTCGTCTCCTCGGTTTCTGTTTCCCGATCACCCGAACGATCGGCGTCCCGAGTCTATTCCCGTTCCCGGACGCCGCGCCGATCATTCGTCGGCCATTCGCCGACGAAACGGTAGCCGACTCCGGGCTCGGTGCGCAGATAGCGCGGTGCCTGCGCAGCATCGCCGAGGCGTTGGCGTATCCGGCCCACGACGACCCGAAGGTAGTGAGTGTCCTCTTCGTGAGACGGCCCCCAGATTTCGCGCAGCAGATGTCGCTGCGTCACCACCCGGCCGGCGTAACGGACGAGCATGGCGAGCACGGCGAACTCCTTGCGCGAGAGTGTCACCGGCTCGCCGTCGAGCTGCACGGCCCGCAACGGCAGATCGACGCGCAGGTGGCCGTCGTCGAACAGCGGCGCCCGTTCCCTGGGCGACGCGTGATGACGCAGGACGGCGCGGATGCGCGCCATCAGCTCCTGGATTCCGAACGGCTTCGTGACGAAGTCGTGGGCCCCGGCATCGAGGGCCCGGACCTTCTCGCTCTCTGTCGCGCGGACCGAGAGGACGATCACCGGCACCTGCGTCCACGAACGCAGCTCGGCGAGGACCTCGTGCCCCTCCATGTCCGGCAGCTCGAGGTCGAGCACGACGAGATCGGCGCCCTGCGTCGCCAGGGCCTCCAGCCCTGCGCGCCCCGTCGCCGCGACCGCGACCGCGAACCCTTCCGAGCGCAGACCGATCTCGAGGAAGCGCCGGATCTGCGGCTCGTCGTCGACGACGAGTACGCGAGCCGCCCGGCTGGCCGCCGCAGCGGTCGACTCGGTCACTCCTCCTCCTCTTCGGCCGGTGCGGTCGGCGGCTCGACCAACGGCAGAGTGATGCGGATGACGGTGCCGATCCCTCCCTCCCCGGCGTCCGCTTCCACCGAGCCCCCGTGCGCCCGGATCATGCCGCGGACGATCGTCAGGCCGAGGCCGCTGCCCCGCGCGGCACTGTGCGCGAGGAGCGTCCCCTCCGGCCGCACACCCGAGTGGAACAGATCGAAGACCCGCTCGCGCTCGGCCGGAGCGATTCCCGGGCCGCGGTCGCAGACCTCGACGATCAGCGGCTCCCCCTCCCGGCGGGCCCGCAGCCGGATCGGCTCCCCGGGCGGCGAGAACCTCGCGGCGTTCTCGAGCACGTTGAACAGGGCCTGCTCGATCAGCGCGGCGTGGACGTAGAGCGCCGGAATCCGATCTTCCAGGTCGACATCGATGCGCGCTTCGGGGGCCATGCGCACGAGCCGGGCCACGGCCGAGGCGACGATCTCGTCGAGGCCGACCCAGTCGCGGTCGAGGCGCAGCGGCCCCGACCCCAGACGCGTCATGTCGAGAAGATTCTGGATGTAGCGATCGAGACGCTCGCTCTCGGTGCGGATCGCGTCGATCAGTTCCCGCCGGTCGCTCGGCGGCATCGCCTCGCCGTAGGCCGCGAGGCTGCTCGCCGCGCCGATCACCGAGGCGAGCGGCGAGCGCAGATCGTGCGAGACGGACGACAGGAGCGCCGTGCGCAGGCGCTCGGTTTCTCCTTCGACCCGCACCGCCTCGAGGCGCGACGCGAGCCGTACGCGGCTCGCCGCCTGCGCCGTCTGCGCGACGACCGCCCGGGCCAGCTCCCGTTCGGGCTCCGCCAGGCGTTCGACCCCCGCCGGGTGTTGCAGGGCCACGGCTCCCATCCGGTCCCCTTCGACGCCGAGCGGCAGGAACCACCAGTCCGTCTCCGGATCCCCTTCGAACCGGCCGGTCGCCCGCTCCGCTCGCACCGCTTCGCGGGCAGCGGCGAGGTCACCCGCGGTCAGCGACGGAGCCGGATCGACGGAGAACCGCAGCGGCTCCCCGCCGGCGTCCGCAAACGTCAATACGACACTGCGGACGCCCAGGCTGCGGTCGAGCACCGCCGTCGCCGCGCGGAATACCCCCTCTTCGTCGACCGCCGCCGCCAGCCGCTGCCCGAGGACCTGGAGGGCACGGATCCGGTGGTTCGCCTCTTCCACCACCACGAACTGCTCCCTCTGGCGCGTCGCCAGATGTCCGACCGTGAGCGCCGCGAGCAGAAACGTCGCCACGGCGACGAGATCGGGCGCGCTGTGGATGTGCAGCGTGAATCGCGGCTCGGTGAAGAAGTAGTTGTATGCCAGCGACGAGAGAAGCGCCGTATAGCCGGCGACGCTCTTCCGCGACCGGAGCGCCACGACCAGGACGGCGCAGACGAAGACGAGCGCCAGGCTCGCCACCGGCAGGAACCGCCGCAGGCCGAAGCAGAGCAGCACGGCGACAGCGACCACCGCCGTCGCCAGGGCGTAGTCCGCCGGTCGGAACGCGGCGCGGGGATGGCGGGGTCCGGGAACGGGCATCGGAATCTCGACGGAGGAGATCAGATCCCGATCACCATCCCGATGTCGAGAACCCGGTTCGGCGGGATGCGGAAGTACCGGTCTGCGGTCTCGGCGTTGCGCGAGAGCAGCACGAACAGGCGCCGCCGCCAACCGGGGAGCACGGATCGTCCCGCCGGAACGAGCTCGCTCCGGTTGAGGACGAACGAAGTATCTTCGACGTCCACACCCAGCGCGGCGAGCCGCGGACCGGTGAACAGTTCCGCGATGTCGGGATCCTCCAGGAACCCGTATCGAGCGATGGCTCGATAGTACCCGGGGCGCACTTCGCGGATCTCGAGGCGGTCGTCGCCATCGACCCAGGGCAGCTCGCAGGTGCGGATCGTCAGGAAGAAGTTCCGCTCGTGCACGATCCGGTTGATCTTCAGATTGTGGAGCAGCGCGATCGGCGTGCCCGTGGGATCGTTGCTCAGATAGACCGCCGTACCGGGCACACGGGGCACGCCGCGGCGCTCGATGTCGTCGAGGAGCCGCGCCAGCGGAACCTGGCGATCGAGGAGCTTCGCGCGCAGCACGCGGCGTCCGCGGTACCAGGAGGTCATCACCGCCAGGACGCCGAGGGCGACGACCAGAGGGAACCAGCCGCCGTCGGGGATCTTGGTGAGCGCCGCCGCAAAGAAGGCGAGGTCGGGAACGAGGAGAGCCGCGGTCAGGGCGAGAACGAACGGCAGGCTCCAGCGCCAGATCCGGCGCGCAGCGACCGCGGCGAGGAGCGTCGTGATGAACATCGTCGTCGTCAGCGCCACACCGTACGCCCCGGCCACCTCCGTCGAAGTACGGAAGGTGACGACCACCGCGATCGTCGCCGCCGCGAGCAGCCGGTTGACGACCGGCACGTAGATCTGGCCGATCTCGCTCGCGGAGGTGTGGACGATCTCGAGCCGCGGCAGGTAGCCGAGCTGCACCGCCTGACGGGTGAGCGAGAACGATCCGGAGATGATCGCCTGCGAGGCGATGATCGCCGCCGCCGTCGCCAGCACCAGCAGCGGCAGCCGCATCCAGTCCGGAGCGAGAAGGAAGAAAGGATTCCGCGCCGCCTCCGGATCGGCCAGGATCAGCGCCCCCTGGCCGAAATAGCTGAGGAGAAGCGAGCCGCCGACGACCGCGAACCAGTCGATCTGGATCGGCCGGCGGCCGAAGTGTCCGAGATCCGCATAGAGCGCCTCTCCCCCCGTGGCGACGAGGAAGATCGCTCCGAGGATCAGGAATCCGGGGCCGTCGCCTGCGGCGAGGAGGCGGGCGCCGTAGCGCGGATCGACGGCAGCGAGCACCGACGGTTCGCGCAGGATGCCACGCAACCCGAGCGCGGCGATGGTCCCGAACCAGACCAGCGTCACGGGGCCGAAGATCGCGCCGACGCCACCGGTACCGCGCCGCTGGAGGGCGAACAGTCCGACGAGGATCGCCACGGCGACCGGCACGACGAGATGCTCGAGCTCCGGCCGCAGCACGGTCAGCCCTTCGAGCGCGCCGAGAACCGAGATCGCCGGCGTCAGGACCCCGTCCGCGTAGAGCAGGGCCGCACCGAAGAGACCGAGCGCCAGGACGAGCCAGCGCGCGCGACCCTTCACTCGACTCCGGACCAGCGCCATCAGCGCCAGCACACCCCCCTCCCCCCGGTTGTCGGCGCGCAGGACGTAGACCTGGTACTTGAGCGTCACCACGACCACCAGGGTCCAGAACACCAGGGAGAGCGCACCGAGGACGTTGGCCCGCGTCGGTGCCGCAGCGTGCGGACCGTAGAGGCACTCGCGGATCGCATAGAGCGGGCTCGTCCCGATGTCGCCGTAGACGACTCCGAGCGCCGCCAGGGCGAGAAAGCCGAGGCGGCGCTTCGACGGCTCGCCCGGACGCGGAGTCACGATCGCTCTCCCACGGGACCATTCGGTCAGCTCCGGGCATCAACGATCCATTCCCGTTCCCCTCCGGATCCGTAAAAAATTCGTAAAGAGCCGGCTGCCCTGCGACGTGTGATGCCGCCGAAGCGTCGCCGGAAATACCTTCGGAGCGCCTCCGTCGCAAACTCCCGGCCGCTTCCGAAGGGGGAGGAGTATCCTCGGGGCGCCGTGCGACCTCTGGATCAGCGACGCCCCTCTCGGCGACTGGCACCGTGGCTCCTCCTGCTTTCCGCCCCTGTCATCGCCACCCAGGGCTCGGGCGCATGGATTCCGCTGACCGATCTCGTCTCTCCCTACCTGGGCGCCGGCGAACCCGGCCTCTATCCGGGCGGCGCGAACGTCCCCACCGGCGAGCATCTCGCCTACGGCCTCCTCCGCGCCGGCAACGTCACCCCGCGCGACGCAACCGGCGCTTCCTCTCCTGACGGCCTGGTCGGCGTCGTCGCTCTCGGCATGTCGAACGCCAACCAGGAGTGGTCGCGCTTCGAGCGCGAAAGCGATCACCTCGGCGGACACGCGGCGCGCGTCGTGCTGGTCGACGCCGCCCAGGGCGGCACCGACGCGCTCGAGATGAGCGACCCTCTGCATTCCTACTGGAGCCTGTTCGACAATCGCCTCACCGCCGCCGGAGTCGACCCACTGCAGGTGCAGGTCGCCTGGATCAAGCAGTCGATCGAAGGCGAGGTCACGAGCGGCAGCTTCCCGGAGCGGACGGAGGCGCTGCGCGACGCCCTCGCCACGATCACCGGCATCCTCGCGGCGCGCTGCCCGAATCTTCAACTGATCTTCCTTTCGTCGCGGATCTGGTCGACGAATCCGGCGCGGAATACCTTCACCTACGAGAGCGGCTTCTCCGTCAAGGGACTGATCGCCCTCCAGGTTGCCGACCTCGGCGGTTCGCCCGGCGGTCTCGGTTCGGGCCCTTGGCTCGGTTGGGGTCCGTATCTCTGGGCCGAAGGGTCGATCCCGCGCTCGGACGGGCTCACCTGGGACGCCTGGGACCTGTCGGACGGAGTCCATCCGTCCCTTCCGGGCGAGTGGACGGTGGCGACGATGCTCGATCGCCACTTCCGGGAGAACCCGCTCGCCGCCTCGTGGTTCGCTCCGCCGGACGACGCGGCCATGATCGCGCTCGACGCCTCCGACGACGCCCAGGTCGATCCCGCGGCGCCCGACACGAATTTCGGCCTCCAGGACCGGCTGCGGCTCGAGAACAACCAGCGCGTCTATCTGCGCTTCGATCTCGCCGGACTCGACGCTCCCGTGCTGCGCGCCAAACTCTCGCTCCTGGTCGACGAGGACGAGGCGGTGAATCCGCTCGCCGTCTACGCGATCCCGGACACCGGCTGGAGCGAGACGACCCTGACCTGGAACAACGCCCCGCCGCTCCCCCCGGCGGCGATCGCGCAGGCGCCCGCGGCCTCTCCGGGAGCCTCCTGGTCTTTCGACGTGACAACCGAAGTGCAAGCCGCGATCGCGCAGGGAGCGGTCTCGCTCGCCGTCGCGGTTCCGATGGTCAGCGCCGTCCCGGGATCGTTCCTCTCGCGCCAGACGGTCGACCCGCCGCGCCTCATCCTCACCGTCGACCGCCCCGGCGATCCGGCCCCGATCTTCGTCGACGCCTTCGAGACGGCCGATTTCTGGCCCTGGCTCTAGCCTTCCACCCGAGTTCCGTGGCCCCCGCGGCCCGCCGAACCGGCTCCGGAACCCCGGATCCTGAACATCTGTTGCCGTTCCCCGTACCTAGAGGGGAGAGCGCACCGGTTCGAGCCACTCCGCGCCCGCCTTTTCCGGACGGGTGCCGCAGCGTACGAAGGAGGCAACATTGATCTCTCGTTCCCCATTCGCAAGTACAGTCGCGACGGCACTCTTCTCCACGATTCTCCTCACCGCCAGCGCCGCCAACGCCGCGAAGCCGGCGCCGGTTCCGGTCGCCGACGGGAAGATCCCGATCACGACGTCCTCCGAGGCGGCGCGTACCGCCTACCTCGAAGGGCGCGATCTCACCGAGCGTCTTCGGGTCCAGGAGGCGCGCGGCGCCTACGAGCGCGCCGTCGCCGCCGACCCCGCGTTCGCCCTCGCCTGGCTGGGGCTCGCCAACAGCCAGCCTTCGGCCAAGGAGTTCTTCGCCAAGCTCGACCGTGCGGTCGCTCTCGCCGACAAGGTCACGCCCGGAGAGCGCCTGATGATCCTCGGCGCCAAGGCGGGCGGCAGCGGCGACGCCGCCACCCAGGCCTCGCTCTACCAGAAGCTGGTCGACATGTACCCCGACGACGAACGCGCCCTGCTCCTGCTCGGCAACTCGCACTTCGGAGCGCAGCGCTACCCCGAAGCGATCGAGCTCTACGAGCGCGCCCGGCAGATCGCGCCCGGCTTCTCGCAGATCTACAACCAGCTCGGCTACAGCTACCGCTTCCTCGGCCGGATGGACGAGGCCGAGCAGGCGTTCGTGAAGTACACGCAGGTCCTGCCCGACGATCCGAACCCGTACGACTCGCTCGCCGAGCTGCTGCTCAAGCGCGGCCAGTTCGACAAGGCGATCGCCTCGTACCGCAAGGCGCTCGCCGTACGCCCCGACTTCGTCAACTCGAACTTCGGCATCGCCACCTGCCTCGATCTCGAGGGCAAAGGAGCCGAGGCGCGGGCCGAGCTCGACCGGATGCTGGCGCACGCCGCCGACGACGGACAGCGCCGCGCGGGCCTGTTCGGCAAGACCGTCTCGTGGGTCTTCGAAGGGAACTACGAGGCAGCGCAGGCGGAGATGAGGAAGCAGCTGGCGATCGCGGAGAAGGCGCAGGACGTCTTCGGCATGGCGGGCGATCACAACGCGATGGGCAACATCGCCCTCGGCGCCGGCGACCCTGCGGCCGCCGAAGCCCACTACAACAAGTCCCTCGCGCTGATGGAGGGCTCGTCCGCGGTCGCCGAAGCCAACAAGGCGAACGCCCGGCGCTTCGCCCACTTCAATCTCGCCAAGGCGGCGCTCGCCCGGGGCGACCTCGCGCGGGCGAAGAAGGAGTCGGCGGCGCTCACCGAAGCGGTGGCGACCAGCGGCAATCCGTTCCAGAAGCGGCTGGCCCACGAGATCGCCGGCCGCATCGCCCTCGCCGAGAAGCGCTGGGAGGCGGCGATCGCCGAGCTCGGCAAGGCGAATCAGCTCGACCCGTACGTGCGCTGGCGTCTGGCGCAGGCCTGGGCAGGCAAGGGCGACCCGGCGCGCGCGAAGGAGCTGGCGGAGGACGCGCGCAACGACAACTCGCTGACCAACCTGAACTTCGCCCTGCTGCGCCAGGAGAAGGGCGCCGTCTAGATGCCGGCGCTCTCCCTCCAATCGGGAACCCCGACGACGGGCAGGAGCACGATCTGCACAGGATGATCGCGGCGGGCCTGCTCTTCGCAGCGCTCCTCGTCGCGCCGGGATCCGAGGCAGCGGCCCGACCGTCGCTGGCGTCGTTCGCCGCCACCATCGGACCGGCCGACGCCCGCGCCGCGATCGCGGGGGTCGTCGCCATCGCCGACGCCGACGGGCCACGAGGGAAGTTCCTGAGCGAAATGATCTCGCTCCGTTCGGGGGAGCTCCGCTTCCGCCTCGAGCGCGAGGAGTCGGCGAGCGAATTCCTCTACTCCGACGGCGCGCCCTGGTCGCGCGCCGAGCCGGGAGGGCCACTCCAGCGGGCCGCCGGCGACTTCACGAGCTTCCTCCGCGGCCACGAAGTCCATCGCATGCTGCTCGACCTCGAAACGCGATTCCGTCCCGTCGCACGCGAGGCTCCGGCCGGCTGCCTGCCCTTCGCGCAGCCCGACGGCCTCGCGGCGACGATCTGCGCCACCACTCCCGGCGCGCCGCCTTCGACGATCGAGCTGACCCTGCCGGACGGAGCGGGCGGCGGCACCGTCACCCTCGAGCTCGCCGACTGGCGCGCGCTCCACGGTGTCCGGCTCCCGTTCGCGGTCGACTTCGTCCACGCCGGCGAGCGCCACACCTATCGCTACACCGCGGTCCTGCCGTTCCGCCTCTCCCCGGGAACGTCGCTCCCCCGCGACCCGGAGGCGCGCTTCGCGCGGCTCGGCGACTTCGCGGCGCTCGCTCTCGCGCACGAGAGGGCGCTCGTGGCGCATCGCCGGAGCGAAGTCGCCGGACTCGCCGCCGACGAGGCGCCGGCGAGCCTCTCCTCCGGCCGCGGCACGCTCCACGACACGGGTCGCGACTCGCTCGCCACCCGGCTCGGCAGCTACTTCGCCGGCGTGCGCTTCGCGCGCTACGAGGATGTCGCGATCCCGGCGATCGCCGTCGCCGACGACGGCTCGCTCGGCTGGCTCGCCTGCGCCATCGAAGCGGCCGGGGAGACGGTGGCCGGCGATCCGGGGAGTGCCGCGACGCCGTTCGAGTACGC
This sequence comes from Thermoanaerobaculia bacterium, assembly GCA_050186295.1. Taxonomy (GTDB): domain Bacteria; phylum Acidobacteriota; class Thermoanaerobaculia; order Multivoradales; family JAGPDF01; genus JAGPDF01. The sequence goes on from JBFWYP010000004.1 coordinate 80,572, forward strand.
CTTCAGCTGGGTCGAGCTCTACGCCCGGCAGGAGGGGCGCTGGCTGCGCGTCGGCAACGCCTCGAGCGCCCGGCCCTGAACGGCTCCGGCGTCAGAGCAGCTCGACCGGATCGCCGACGCGGATGCGACCGGCGCGCTCGACGTCGGCGTTGAGACCGAGGAGTCCGCCCACCGTCTCGACCAGCGTACGCATCACCCGCGGCTCCTGTGCCAGGTCGTCGGGATCGAATGTCGTCATCACGCAGCGCCCGCGGAGATCGTCGAGCGCCACGATCGCCTCGCCGACGCGCAGGCGCCGCCCCTCCCAGCTCCGTTCGGCGAGACCGGCGACGCCGCCGATCAGCAGGTTCGGCCGGAAGCGCCGCCGGTCGAGCTCGAGCGAGCCGCCCGCGAGCGACGCCATCGAAACCGCCGCGATCGCGCCGTCGGTCATGACCAGGAGCGGCAGGATGTCGAACCGGTCGCCCGGCTCGGCCGATCGCACCAGGCGGGCGCCGGGACCGGCGGCGCGCTCGACATCCGCGGCGACCGCGTCGTCGTTCCACTTCCGGCCGTCGACGAGCGGCTCTCCGTCCGCCCCGAGCACGGCCCGATGTCCCAGGAGGTGCGGCGCGCTGCGCGCGGTGACCATGCGCCAGCCCGCGTGCGCCGCGCGCGGCGGCTCACCGGGAGGGACGGCCGCCCCCGGCCGGCGCACCTGCACCAGCCGGTCGCCCGGAACGCCGCCTGCGCCGAGCCAGCTCTCCTCGAGACGCTCCCCCGCCATCGACTTCACCGGGTAACGCCAGATTTCCTCCAGATGCATCGCCGACCTCCGCCCGTCCGCGGCGGACCGTTCCGCATCGCCGCGCCATCCCTTTGGATGCGCGCCGGTTTCATCGTCGTCGCCGCTCCGGGCGGCGAGCGATCCGGGAGAGAGGGTCAGCCGCGGAAGACGTGCGCCGCGTGCCAGGCGAGGAGCTCCGGCCGCGGGCGTTCCGCGACCGCCTCGGGGAGGCGGATCTCGCGCCCTTCGAACGGCGCGTACGCCTCGCCGCCGCCGTACTCCTCCGCCAGCCGCCGGCTGACCCGGACGCGATGCTCCGCGGTCACCGTGACGTAGCCGCGGCGGAAGAGGGTCCGCAGATCGGAGCGCAGGAGGATCCCGTTGTCGATCCGGTGCTGGCCGCCCTCCGCCACCGGCCGGATGTGCGCCGCCTCCAGCACCGGCAGCGCCGGCTCGCCGGAGATCGCGCAGCGCCGCTCGTAGAGATCGGTGATCAGCAGACGGAACGAGCCCGCGCCGAGGCGCGGCCGCACGCGTACCGGCTCGCCGAAGATCTCGCGCTGCGGCTCCGGCACCACCGACGGCTGCAGCGAGCGCAGCAGCGCCACCACCCGCTCCCAGAGCTTCCGCCCCTCGCCGGCATCGACGGCGTAGCTCTTCCCCACCGTCTTCTTCTTGAAGTCGCGCGGCACCGGGATCCAGTCGAGCTCGTCGAAGAAGAACGGCTGCGCGAGGACGATCGCCCCGACCGCCGGATCCGGCTCCTCCTGCAGCCGTCCCGGGCGGAAGCGCTCGATCCGCGCCAGCATCTCCTCGGCGTTCGCCACGCCGTTCTTCTCGCCGAACGCCTTCCAGGCGAGACTCGCCGGGACGTTGGTCGCGTGGGCGAAGAAGCCGCCGCCGACCACGTAGTCGTCCGGGCTGTGGAGCTTGAAGAGGAACGGCTCGCCCGGCAGGAGCGCCTTGAAGTCGCGCCCGCCGCCGGGCTGCCAGAGATTCACCTCGTCGAGCTCCGGCCGTCGCCGGAGGGACCGGAACCAGTCGTTGTCGGTGACGGCGAGGAACAGGTTCATCGCGCTCCGCCTAGGTTCTCACAGGCGCCCGCGGGCGTCACCTGCAGCCACCGGCGCCCTGCGCCGTGCGGCCGCTCGCCGGCTCCGCCCGTCGCTTGCGCTCCGGTTCGATTTCCAACACGATCGCCGGATGAGAACCGAACGGAAATCCTCTCCCGCGACGCCCCCGGGGGCGCACGTCTGGCACCCGACGGCCGCCGCCGGCGCCGTCCTCGTCAGCCTGCTCGTCACCGCGGGCTCCGCCGCCTTCGCTGCCGCCACCCCGCGCGGAATCCTGGTCGAGGACCTGAACCGCCGGGCCGACCCCTGCACCGACTTCTACGACTACGCCAACGGCACCTGGCGCGCCGAGAACGGGATCCCCTCCTACATGGACCGCTGGAGCCGGCGCTGGGCTTCGGGCGAGACGAACAAGGAGAACGTGCACGAGATCCTCGCCGAGCTGGCGAAGAAGAGCGACTGGCCGAGAGGCAGCGCCGATCAGCTCGCGGGCGACCACTTCGCCGCCTGCATGGACGAGGACGCGGTCCACCGCCTGGGCGTGAAGCCGGCGGAGCCCTGGCTCGCGGCGATCGACGCGATCCGCGATCGCGCGGCGCTCGAAGCCGAGATCCGCCGCTTCCACGACATGGGCGCCGCCGTCCCCTTCCGCCTCTCGGCGCAGCAGGACCTGCACGAACCCGAGCGGATGGTCGCCGACATCTCCGCCGGCGGCCTCGGCCTGCCGGATCGCGACTACTACCTCAGGGACGAGCCGCGCTTCGCCGAGGCGCGCACCAGGTACCGCGAGCACATGGCGAAGATGCTGACGCTGGCCGGCGCCGACGCCGCCGCAGCGGCCCGCGACGCCGAGACGATCTTCGCCTTCGAGAGGAAGCTCGCGGAAGCGTCGCTCGACAACGTCGCGCTGCGCGATCCGGCCAGCATCGATCACCCGACCACCTTCGCCGAGCTCACGAAGCTCGCGCCCCGTTTCGACTGGGCGCGCTACTTCGACGAGGCGAAGCTGCCGCGCGTCGCGATGAACGTCAGCGAGCCGAAGTTCCTCGAGGCGTTCGATCGCCTCCTCGCCGAGGCTCCTCTGGCGGACTGGAGGGCGTATCTCCGCTGGCACCTGCTCGACAACACCGCCGAGCAGCTCGCGCGGCCGATCGTCGACGAGAACTTCGCCTTCTACGGCGCCTACCTCGCCGGCACGACGGAGCAGAAGCCGCGCTGGAAGAAGTGCGTCGAGAACACCGACGGACTGCTCGGCGACGCGCTCGGTCAGAAGTACGTCGAGAAGTACTTCCCGCCCGCCGCCAAGGCGCGCATGCAGGAGATGGTGGGAAACATCCTCGCGGCGATGGGCGACACGATCCGCGGGCTCGACTGGATGGGCCCGGAGACCCGGACGAAGGCGCTCGAGAAGCTCTCCACCTTCACCCCGAAGATCGGCTATCCCGACCACTGGAAGTCGTACGACGGAGTCACCATCACGCGCAGCTCGTACTGGGACAACGTCATGGCCGCCTCGCGCTGGCTCGTCGCCGACGGCCGGAGCCAGATCGGCAAGCCGGTCGACCGCTCGCGCTGGGGGATGACGGCGCCGACCTCGAACGCCTACTACAACCCGCTGATGAACGAGATCGTCTTTCCGGCCGGCATCCTGCAGCCGCCGGGCTTCGACATGACGGCGACCGACGCGGTCAACTACGGCGGCATCGGCGTGGTGATCGGGCACGAGGTGAGCCACGGCTTCGACGACCAGGGCGCGCAGTTCGACGCCCAGGGCCGGCTCCGCAACTGGTGGACCGCAGACGATCTCGCCCGCTTCACCGCGCGCGGCCAGTGCGTCGTCGACCAGTTCGAGGGCTACTTCATCGAGCCCGGGATCCACCACAACGGCAAGCTCGTCCTCGGCGAAGCGATCGGCGACCTCGCCGGCGCCAAGCTCGCCTGGCTCGGCTACCGGAAGTCGCGCGAGGGCAAGCCGGAGGAGCCGACCATCGACGGCTTCACCCCGGCGCAGCAGTTCTTCCTCGCCTGGGCGCAGTGGCGTGGCGACGAGATCCGTCCCGAGACCCAGCGCCTCATGGTGCAGGGCGACCCGCACCCGATCGCCAAGTACCGCGTCATCGGTCCGCTGTCCAATCTCGAGCCGTTCCGCGAGGCGTTCGGCTGCCGGGCGGATGCTCCGATGATCCGGCCGCCCGCCGTGCGCTGCGAAGTCTGGTGACGGAGCCGTCCGCCGGAGATCGGCGGCGCGCCGCAGCATAGACTCCGCCCATGATGCATCGGCTGCAGAGCGACGCAGGTCCGCGATGACTCTCGCCGCCGGCACCCGTCTCGGTCCCTACGAGATCGTCGCGCCGCTCGGCGCGGGGGGCATGGGCGAGGTCTACCGCGCACGCGACGGCCGGCTGCAGCGCGAGGTGGCGATCAAGGTGCTGCCGGCGACCTTCGCCGCCGATCCGGAGCGGCTGGCGCGCTTCACCCGCGAGGCGCAGACGCTCGCGGCGCTCAATCATCCGAACATCGCGCAGATCCACGGCCTCGAGGAGTCGGGCGAGACGCGGGCGCTGGTCATGGAGCTCGTCGAGGGCGAGGATCTCGCGGCGCGGATCGCCCGCGGGGCGATCCCCCTCGACGAAGCGCTCGACGTCGCGCGGCAGTTCGCCGACGCGCTCGACGCCGCGCACGAGAGCGGCATCATCCATCGCGACCTCAAGCCGGCGAACGTCCGGGTGCGTCCAGACGGCACCGTCAAGGTGCTCGACTTCGGCCTCGCCAAAGCGCTCGACCCCACGACCTCGACGGGCGGCGCCGGCGCTCCGACTCTCGCCAACTCGCCGACCCTCACCCAGCACGCCACCCAGCTCGGCGTGATCCTCGGCAGCGCCGCGTACATGTCCCCCGAGCAGGCGCGCGGCCGCGCCGTCGATCGCCGCGCCGACATCTGGGCGTTCGGTGCGGTCCTCTTCGAGATGCTCACCGGGCAACGCGCCTTCGAGGGGGAGGAGATCACCGACGTCCTCGCCTCGGTGCTCAAGACCGAGCCCGACCTCGACGTGGTGCCGGCGGAGACGCCGCCCGCGGTGCGCCGCCTCCTCCGCCGCTGCCTCGAGAAGGATCCGCGCCGCCGCCTGAGCTCGATCCACGACGCGCGCCTCGAGCTCGACGAGCGCGAGGCGGCGACGCCGGCCGCCGGCACGGCGGAACCGCCGGCATCGCGCCGCCCGTCGTCCCGCACGATCCTCGCCGCGGTCGTGGCGACGGCCGTCGTCACGGCGCTCGCGAGCTGGCTCGCTCTCCGTTCGGGCGCCGCGGGCGGCGCGCGCTCCGGCGCCGCCGCCGTCGCCCGCTTCTCGCTCCTGCCGCCGCCGGGCGAATCGTTCTACGCCGACTCGACCGGCGTCGCGATCTCCCCCGACGGCCGCAAGGTCGCCGCCCTCGTCGGCAACGCGACACGGGTCGGAACCACGCTCTGGGTGCGCTCGCTCGACTCGCCCGCCATCCGCCCGCTGGAGAGCGGCGAGGAGGCGCAGGGGCCGTTCTGGTCGCCCGACAGCCGGCGGATCGGCTACTTCAGCAGCCGCGAGCTGAAGATCATCTCCGCCGACGGCGGCCGTCCGCAGGTCGTCTGTGACGCGCCGAACGGCCGCGGCGCCGCCTGGAACCGCGACGACCAGATCCTCTTCGCGCCGGACGCCAGCGGAGCGCTCTACCGCGTGTCGGCGAACGGCGGCACGCCGGTGGCGGTCACCGCTCTGGACTCCGCTCGTGGGGAGTGGTCGCATCGCAGCCCGCAGTTCCTCCCCGACGGCGACCACTTCCTCTTCGCCGTGCTGCCGGCGCGGAACGGCCGTTTCGACATCTACGCGAGCTCGCTCGCGAACCCGTCGGAGCGCACCCTGATCGGCGAGCTCGAGAGCACGCCGATCTACGTCGAGCCGGGGTGGCTCCTCTTCTCCCGCCGCGGCGTCCTCACCGCGCAGCGCTTCGACACGCGCGCCCTTCGCCTCGAGGGAGATGCGGTCGCGCTCGGCGACGAGCCGACGATGGTCTCCGACCCGGCGTTCAGCTACACCGCGGCGCCGGTCACTTCGAGCGCCGCCGACGGCACGCTCGCCTACGTCTCCGCCGGCGCGAACCGCACGCGCGCGTTCTGGCTCGGCGCGGACGGAAGGCCGCCGGCCGACGGCGCCGACCTGCCGCTCCCGCCCGGCCCGTACTCGGCCCTGGCGATCTCTCCCGACGGTGCCCTCGCCGCCCTGGTGCGCTCGGTCTCACCGGTCGAATCGGCGATCTGGCTGGTCGAGCTCGCGCGCGGCGGCGGCACACCGTTCTCGGTCGGCGGCGGACGCAACGACGCGCCGGTCTGGTCGCCGGACGGCAGCCGCATCGTCTTCGCCTCGGATCGCGACGGCCCGCAGAACTTCTACATGAAGCAGCTCGGCGCCGGCGGTCCGGAGCTGCCGATCTACTCCTCGCCGGCCATGTTCAAGAATCCGGAATCGTGGTCGGCGGACGGCCGCTGGATCCTCTTCCAGCAACTCAATCCGGGATCGCACCAGGACATCCTGCTCCTCCCGGCCGACGGGAAGGGAGAGCCGGTGCCGTTCATCGCCAACCCGGCGCGCGATTTTCTGACCTCGCCCTCCCCCGACGGCCGCTGGTGCGCCTACGTCAGCGAAGACTCGGGTCAGGCGCAGCTCTACCTCACCTCGTTTCCGGAGGCGGGCCGCCGGATCCAGATCTCGCGCGACGGCGCGTTCCACAGTTGGTGGTCGCGCGACGGCCGCGAGCTCGTCTGGGTCGACCAGGATCTGGAACGGATCTCACGGGTCGAGATCCGTCCCGCCGCGGGGTCCTCGTCGCTGCCGCAGATCGGCGATCCGCGCCGGATCTTCGATCTCCCGCCGGCCACGATCGCGGTCGCCCCCCTGCCCGACTTCTCGCGCTTCCTCGTCCTCGTCCCCGAGACCCACGTGATCGAAACCGTCACCGTGGTGCAGAACTGGCGGGCCGGGCTCGGGAAGTAAGAGGGCTCCGGATCGGCGCGCGGCGCGTCAGGGCCCTTCCGCCGACCAGAAGAGCGTCGACCCGGATTCGAAGTCGTCCGCGAAGATCAGGGAACCGGGCTGCGGCGTCGCGTTGTACTCCACCGCGCCGACGTCGCAGCCGTCGCCGTCCGGGTTGTCAGGCACGGCGGCGATGTCGCGTGCGCGCAGGCCGGTGCCGGCCTCGCCGTGCCCCCGCTGGTCGACCTCCGCCTCGCCACAGCTCCCCTGGTCGATCACCGGATGCGGCGTTTCGGTGAGCGGCAGGTGGGTCGCCGTCGGGCCGCCGTTCGCCGCCAGCGCGCCGAGGCGCGGATCGAGCGGCGAGCCGCTCGTGCCGACGAAGTCGCCGTTGGCGTTGGCGACCCCTCCGCCGGGACTCGCCGGGAACTCGGTCTCGACGCAGCTCCCGTCGCCGATCACGTTGAAGCCGTGGGTGACGACGGCGCCGGCCGGCGCCAGGGAGATCTTCATCTCGTCGCACGGAGAAGAGGACGCGTGATCGATGCCGCCGGCGACGATCGAGTTCTGGAACTGCAGGGCGACGTCCGCCGTCGAGGTGCTGACCGCGTAGATCGTTCCGCCCGTGCCGAGGGCCGAGTTGGCGTCGAGGTCGGACTCGTTGCCGTAGAGGGTGCTGTCGAGGAGGACCACACTGAGGACGGTGCCGGTGCCCCCGGTGATGCCGAGCGCTCCGCCCTGGTGGTTCGAGCCGTTGCCCGAGAAGGTCGACGAGACGATGCGGACGGCGGCCGGAGTCGAACCGAACGGCACGATCCGGATCGCCCCGCCGATGCCGCTCGGTCCGGTCGATCGGTTGCCCGAAAAGGTCGAGCTCAAGATCGTCAGGTCGCCGCCGCCCGTCCAGGAGAGCGCGCCACCGCCGCCGACCGCGGCCGGCGCGGCGCCGTTGTTGTCGAACGTCGTGCGCTCGATCCACAGGTTGCCGATGACGTTCGCACCGCCGCCGCTGCCGGTGGTCGCGCAATCGCGGACCGCCATGTCGACGAGCGCCACGCTCCCGGCGCTGCTCGTCGAGGCGAAGCAGCCGCCCGCGCCGTTGCGGACGGTGAAGCCGCGCAGGACGAGCCAGCGATCCTCGGCCGCGAGAAACCCCAGCGGCCGCACGAGGTCCATGCCGTCGATCGCCAGGAGGTCGCGCCCCGGCCCTTCGATCGCCAGACCGTCGGTGATCGTCGGCAGCGCCGTCGCGAGCTCGATCGTGCCGCTGACCGAGAGCCGGATCCGGTCGGAGCTGCCGCTGCCGCACGGACAGTCGAAGCTCGGCGCGTCGGTGTTGGCCGCGACGATCGCCTCGCGCAGGGAACAGAAGCCGTCGTTCGCGTTCACGGACAGGAGCGTGTCGACGACGATCGTCGCCGCCGCCGCCGGGCCAGCGAGCAGGATCGCTCCGAGGGTGAGGGTGCACAGGACTCCTGACGTTCGTCGCATGGGGAGACTCCTTCCCCCCTCATGGCGACGAAACGATCGATCAGAAGACAGCCGGGACCCGTGCGGGTGATATTGTTCCGGCGCTCCGCCGCGGAGATCGCGCGCGGGCTCACTCCGACCTCACCGCGGTCGCTCCAACCCGAGGATCCGAACCATGCTCCGAGCCGGCATCGTCGGCCTGCCGAACGTCGGCAAGTCGACGCTCTTCAACGCCCTCACCCGCACCCGCAAGGCCGAGTCGGCGAACTATCCGTTCTGCACCATCGAGCCCAACGTCGGCATCGTCACCGTCCCCGACCCGCGGTTGGCGCCGATCGCCAAGGTCGCCGGCACCCCGACGCTGGTTCCGGCGGCGCTCGAGCTCGTCGACATCGCCGGCCTGGTGAAAGGGGCGGCCTCCGGCGAGGGGCTGGGAAACAAGTTCCTCTCGCACATCCGCGAGGTCGACGCGATCGTCCAGGTGGTGCGCTGCTTCGAGGACGGCGAGATCGTCCACGTCGAGGACCACCTCCATCCGATCGCCGACATCGAGACGATCCAGACCGAGCTGATGCTCGCCGACCTCGAGTCGCTGGCGCGCCAGAAGGAGCGCCTCGAGCGCGTCGCCAAGGGGGGCGACAAGACGGCGAAGGCGCAGATCGAGCTCGCCACCCGCCTCCTCGCCCACCTCGGCGAAGGCAGACCGGCGCTGACCCTCGAGCTGACGCCCGAGGAGCAGGAGCTGGTGCGGCCGTTCTTCCTCCTGTCGCGGAAGCCGACGCTCTACGCCTGCAACGTCGCCGAGGAGGATCTGGCCACGGCGGAGACCCATCCGCTCGTCGGCGAGGTCCGGCAGTGGGTGGCGACGCACCACGGCGCCGAGGCGGTGACCGTGTCGGCGCGCATCGAGGCCGAGCTCGCCGAGCTGCCCGAGGCGGAGGCGGCCGAGTACCTCGCCTCGCTCGGCGTCATCGAGTCGGGCGTCGGTTCGCTGATCCGCTCGATCTACCACCTGCTCGGGCTGCGCACCTACTTCACCGCCGGCGAGAAGGAGGCGCGCGCCTGGACGATCCACGCCGGCGACACCGCGCAGGAGGCCGCCGCGGTCATCCACTCGGACATCGCGCGCGGCTTCATCCGCGCCGAGACGATTTCGACCGACGACTTCCTCCGCCTCGGCGGCTGGGCGAAGGCGCGCGAGACCGGCCAGGTGCGTCAGGAAGGCAAGGAGTATCTCGTCGCCGACGGCGACGTCATGCTGTTCAAGTTCAACGTCTGACCGGCGCGGAGCGTGCCCGCGCAGCCGGGCTAGCGCCGCGAACGATCGCCGGCGCGCGCTTCGAGCTCGGCCTGGATCGTCGCCGCGAGCGCGGCGAGCAGCAGGACGCTGAACTCGACTCCGTTCCGCCCCGCCCCCACCACCCACCACCCCTCGGAGCCGTGCACCATCAGGATGCCGGAGACGAGGATCAGGGCGTGGCCGAGCGCCACCGGCACGACCGCGCGCCGCAGCACGAGGAGGAGCGGCCCGGTGACCTCGAAGAGCGTGATCGCGAGCGCCAGCGCGTGTCCGAACGGGATCCCCTGTCCGTCGAGATAGTTGCCGAAGCCGGCGTAGCCGCCGGTGAACAGCCGGTGTGCGCCATGGAGCCAGAGGAGGATCGCCGTGGCGACGCGGACGATCGCGATCGACGGCGGCTGCGGGCCGCCGTTGCGCCAGAAGAGGATGGACATCCCCTTTCCTACGCACCGGGGCGGGCGAAGTTCATCGTCGAGGCCCGCTCCGCCCGCCGATTGCGTAACAGATCAGGCACGACCGTTCTCGCGGGAGGAAGGCACGGATGCTGGTCTGGGGAACTCGTTCCAGGTCGCTCGATCTCGGTCCGGTGGATTCGCGGCACTGTCCGCGCTGCGGCAGCGAGTGCACCTTCCACCTCCTGCTGACCTACGCCCATCACCATCTCTGGTACCTCTTCGGCTGGGCCTCGGGCAAGCGCTACTTCGAGGTCTGCAAGATCTGCGGCCACGGCCCGCAGGTCGAGAGCGACGCCGTAGAAACCCGGCTCGGTCGCAATCCGATCCCGGCCTGGCATCGCTTCGGGATCCTCGGCCTCGTCGGAGGGATCGCCGCGCTCATCCTGTTCGGCGTCCTCCTCCGCCTGACCGGGCCGGAGGTTCGCAACATCCCCGACCTGGTCGAACGGATGCAGCGCGGCGACGAGACCGCGGTCGCCCAGCTTCGGCGCGAGGCGGAGGCGGGCGACCTGCCGTCGCAGCAGGCGCTCGCCGACCTCCTCGCCGGCGGACCGGAGAAGTTCCGCGATCTCGAGGAGGCGTTCCGCTGGACGCACGCCGCCGCGGACCAGGGCAGCGCGCTCGCCCGCCTCTCCCTCGGCTCGCGCTACGAAGCGGGCGCCGGAGTGGAGGCCGACCCGGCGGAGGCGCTGCGCTGGTACCGCCTTGCCGCCGACCAGGGGGTCGCCGCCGCCTGGAACCGGATCGGCCGGCTGGTCCACGACGGCGTCGGCACGCCGGCCGACCCCACCGAAGCCGCGCGCCTGTTCCGCCGCGCCGCCGAGGGGGGCGACGCCGAAGGGATGCTGAACTACGGCATCTCCTGTCTCGACGGCGACGACGGCGCGGTGGATCCCGTCCGCGCCGCCGAATGGTTCGCGAAGGCGGCCGCAGCGCCGCGCGAAGACCCGGCCGGCCGGGCGATCCGCGCCGAGGCGGCGTTCCGGCTCGGTGCGCTCTACGAGTCGGGGACCGGGGTCGAGCGCAACCTCCTCGAAGCGCTCCACCAGTACGAACAGGCGAGCTCCGTCCGCGACGATGCCCGCCGGGCGCTCGAGCGGCTGAAGGCCCGGCTCGAATCGTCCTGAGGCAGGCGCCGCACCGGCGCTACGGCGCCCAGGGGGAGGCGGTCACTTCGAGGTGGCGGACGAAGGCGTCGCGGCAGGCCGTCGAGCGCGCGGTGAGATCGGCAAGCTCGGACCGCTCGCGGAACGGCGCCAGCAGCGGACTGCGATCGGTCTGAGGCACCATGCAGAAGCCGCGCTCGACGGCGCGCGCGAAGAACAGCGCGGCGCGGTCGAGCTCTCCCGCGGCGGTGGCGAGGGCGCCGTTCTTGAAGTCGACGTCGCCGTCGTGCACCGTCCGGTTGCCCGAGCTCGCGAGCTCGTCGATCTTCCGGCGCACTTCGTCGCGCGGCGCTCCCTCGAGCCAGGCGGCGACGAAGCCGAGCCCCCAGCCGGGTTCGGAGAGCGCACGCACCAGGCGCCGCGCGGCATCGAGGTCCTGCCGGCCGAGCGCCGCGAACAGCTCGACGTAGAGGTGCCAGTCCGAGTCGTCGCGGGTGCGGAAGTAGCTCCGCGCGAGCTCCTCGTCGCCGACGTCGAGCGCCACCCAGACGCAGTGCCCGAGACGCGACTCGTGCGGGTCGAGCCGCATCCCCGCTTCGCAGCGCTCGACCGCCTGCTCGTGCAGGCCGCCGTAGCGGAAGACGTAGGCGAGACCCGCCTGCGCCGCCGCGCTCTCGGGACGCCGCTCCGCCAGCCGCGCCGCGGTGTCGAACGCCGTCGCGAGCTCGCCCGCCTCGGTCCAGACCCAGATGAAGCCGGCCGCCGCCTCGACCGACTCCGGGTCGAGCACCAGAGCGCGCTGCATCGCCTCGAGCGAACGCTGCATCGCCGTGTCGCCGCCGCCGCCGTAATGCGCCTGCTGGTAGACGCGGTAGCCGAGCTCGCTCCAGGCCGGCGCGTAGTCGGCGTCGAGTGCCAGCGAGCGCTCGAGCAGGTCGATCGCCGTCCGGTCGGCGAACGGCCGCGACACGGCGCGCAGGAAGAGCTCGTATGCCTCGCCGTTGCCGGGCACGGCGCCGGGGGCACGCGTCGTCGACACGACTCCGAGCGCCGGCAGAAGCCCCTGTTCGAGGCGGGCCGCGATCTCGCGGTCGAGCGCCAGCAGGTCGCGCCGCGCCACGCCGAGGCTCTCGTTCCAGAGCACCCGGTTCCCGGCGACGGTGAACGCCTCGAGCGCGACGCGGAGCTCGCTCCCCTCGGCGAGGAGGTGCCCGGTGAGGACCGTCGCCGCGTCGAGCGTCCGTCCCGCGTCGGCGGGGTCGACGTCGCCGCCGTCGAAGCGGCGCGAGCGGCTGAACGGCCGCACCGTGAGCGCCGGCGTGCGCGCCAGGAGCGTCGTCATGCCGTCGGCGAGCGCCAGGCGGAGATAGTCGAGCCCGGCGTCGCCGGTCAGGTTGTCGAGCGGCAGGACGGCGATCGACGGCGGTCTTGCCGGCGCCGGCGCCGCCCGCGCCGCGGACTCCGCCACCGGCCTCGTCGCCGCGGCGACCGGTTCCGCCCCCTGGCGCCGGGAGACGACGAAGACCGCGACGAGGAGCGCGGCGACGGCAACGGTAGCCGCACCCGCGAGCCAGCGCCCGGAGCGCCGCGCACGCCCTCCCGCCGGGAGGTGGCGCGCCTCCTCCGCCGCCGCGCGCAGCGTGCCGGCGAGATCGCGCGCCGATGACGGCCGGTCGGCCGGATCCTTGGCGAGCATCCGCCGGACGATCCGCGCCAGCTCCGGCGGCAGGTGCGCCGCGCCCGAGGCGAGATGCCGCGGCTCCTCGCGCAGGATCGCGGTCATCGTCTCGGCCTCGGTCGGCCGCGCGAAGGCGCGTTCGCCGGTGAGGAGCTCGTAGAGGACCGAACCGAGGGCGAAGAGATCGGAGCGCTCGTCGGCCGGCTCGCCGCGCACCTGTTCGGGGCTCATGTAGCCGGCGGTACCGAGCACCGCGCCCGTGCCGGTGAGCGAGCTCCGCGTCGACGCCTCGGCGACGTCGCCCACCCGCGACGGCCGGTCGAGGACGCGCGCCAGGCCGAAGTCGAGGATCTTGAGCCCGCTCTCGCGTGCCAGGAACAGGTTCTCCGGCTTGAGGTCGCGGTGGACGATCCCCTTGGCGTGCGCCGCGGCGAGGCCGTCGGCGATCTCGGCGGCGAGAGCGGCGGCGCGCGCCGGCGGCAGCGCGCCGCGGCCGAGCGTCTCGCGCAGCGTCTCCCCTTCGAGGAGCTCGGTGACGAGGTAGTTGCGCCCGCCGTCGGCGCCGACGTCGTGGACCGTCAGGATGCGCGGATGCTGGAGCGCGCTCGCCGCGCGCGCCTCCTGCTCGAAACGGCGCAGCCGCTCCGGATCGCGCGCCAGCGCCTCGGGCAGCACCTTGATCGCGATCTCGCGCCCGAGCCGCGTGTCGCGCGCGCGGTAGACCTCCCCCATCCCGCCCGCGCCGAGCGGCGCGACGATCTCGTACGGTCCCAGGCGCAGCCCGGCTTCGAGGGTCAACGGCCGGATTGTACGGGACGGCTCTCCGGGGAGGCCGACCCGTCGATGCCGGCCTTCCGGCGCGGCACTGGACAGCCGGCGGTTCCGGGTCTGCGCTGCGACTCGACAACATGGATCTGCGGCGGACTGTCCGTGCTCTTCCGGAGCGCCTCGTCGCCCTCGACATCTTCTGCTTCGCGCCGATGGCCGCGCTCGCCGGCGATGACCTCCTCACCAGGACCGACACCGTGACGACGATCGCCGCCGCGATCCACATTTCGCCGCCCGGAAGGCGCCGGCGCTACGCCGAGGCGACGAGCTTCGCCAGGGTGTGGCGGTGGCAGTGCGGCTCGTCCTCGGCGCAGTGGCAGAGGAGCGTCACCGGCCCGCGCGCGGCGAGCTCGCGCAGCAGCCGCAGGGTGAACTTCTGGCCGTGGTTCTTGATCGTCGCGCAGCGCGCGTCGACCGGGCCGTCCTCCGCCATCTCGGCGCGATACCCCTTCACGAACGCCGCCCAGGAGATCTTGCCGTCGAGCACGCTCCGCAGCAGCTCCTCGCTCGGCGCGAGATTGGGCATCCAGACGTCGTAGCGGTCGGTCGGCATGCCGCGGCCGCGGAACCGGGTGGCGAGGACACGGAGGCCGTCGGCCTTCGGGTCGATCGGGCTGTGGACGCTTCGGGTGCGGAGATGGAGGGGCATGGGGACTCTCCGGAGAGTTCGCCTCAGCCTACTCCGCCCCGCGCCGGCTTCGCGACCAGCGGCGGCCGCGGCCACCTGCCGCCAGGAATCCCCGCGCGCCATGTCTCCTTCCGGCCGGTTTCCGCGTTCTTCCCGGCATGAGAGCCCAGCGACCCCTTGGCCGACTCCTCGTGCGCGGCGCGCTCCTCGCCTGCGCCGCCCTGCCCGTCCCCCTCGCCCCGCTCGCCGCCGCCGACGGCGATCTCGACACCTCCTACGACGGCGGCGCCTTCACCCTGGCCTGGGTCTCCGGAGATGCCCGGGCCAACGTGGTGCTGCCGATCGCCAACGGGCAGCTGCTGGTGGGCGGCACGGTGGGCGAGCCGGGGGGCAACGACGGCTGGGGGGTGGCGAAGCTCGACGCGAACGGCACGCGCGAGCTCGTCTGGTCGCTCGTCTTCGAGATCGTCTACGCCAGCGACGAGACGATGGCGACCAACCGCGAGCTGCTCGCCATGGGGCGCGACGCGAGCGACCGGACGATCCTCGCCGGCGCGATCAACGCCGGAATCGGTTTCGAGATCCCGATGCTCGCCCGGCTCGGCACGAACGGTGGGCTCGACGACACCTTCGACGAGAACGGGATCCTCCCGATCGACGACATGCCGGCCGCCTGGAACGAAATCCACACGCGGGCGGCCGCGGTGCTGCCCGACGGGCGGACCGTCCTCGCCGGCGACTGCAATCACTGTCCGACCGACGGCGAGAAGTGGATCTGGGTGACGCGGCGGCTCGCCGACGGATCGCCCGACACCGGCTTCTCGGGCGACGGCTGGCACTCGTTGCGGTACACCGCCGACGGCCCGTCCTACGTCGAGGCGCTCGTGGTCGACGAAGCGGGCCGGATCACCATCGGTGGCCGGGTCGGGCTCCCCGGCGAAGACGCGTCGTATCTCGCGCGGCTGGTCGCCTCGAGCGCCTTCGACGGCAGCTTCGGCGGCGGGGACGGGATCGCCGGCCCCTTCCCCGACCTCCTCTTCAACGACCTCGCCCTCGATCCGTCGAGCGGGCGGATCGCCGCGGCCGGCGGAGAGTCGTACAGCCACGGACAGCTCAACGTCTTCACCGCCGCCGGCCTCCCCGACACGACCTTCTCCGGCGACGGCCACGTCGATCTCGACCTCGAGGAGGGAACCGGGATCGAAGGGGTGGCGTTCCAGAGCGACGGCAAGCTTGTCGCGGTCGGCGGGATCGACGCCAACGGCACCAACAACGGCGGCTTCTTCCTCGCCCGGCGGCTGGTGAACGGCAACGCCGACCCGAGCTTCGACGGCAACGGCGTCAAGCGCATCGAGTTCGACGCCGCGCCGAACGTGCGCGACGAGGCGCTGGCGGTGACGACGATGGGCGGGCGCCTGGTCGCGGTGGGCTACGCCGGCGCCGGCGGCGGCCACGACGCGGAGATGGCCGTCGTGCGCACCGAGAACGCCGGCATCTTCCTCGACGGCTTCGAGCGCGGCACGACCGGGGCCTGGTCGGGATTCTGATCGCCGGAACGTAACGATCCTCCGCTCCTGGCGTTGGAACCTTCGAGCGCGCCGAGACTGCGTGCCCGGTCGGTTCCGCCGTGCGGCGAACCGATCTCCCGAGATCCGGGTCGACGAGCTCCGCACACGCGGCGAGGTCGGCCGAGCCGCTGGCGGAGGAGATCGATGCGTCGATGGCGTTCGAAGCTGCAGTCGAAGTGGGGAATGCGACTCCTCTGGCTGGTGCCGCTCCTGTCGCTCGTCTTCGAGACCGACCTGACGGCGCTGATCTGGATCGGCACGACGCTGATCGCGCTGATCTTCGTTCCGGCGGCCCGCCAGGCGACGCTGGCGATGGTCTACCGGAACGTGCCCCTCTCGCTCGCGATCGGCACCGCGATCGGCGGCTCGCTCGCGCTTCTCCTCGATCCCTGGCTCGAGCCGGCGCTCGAAGCGTGGACCGGTTCGAAGATCGACCTCTCGCAGCTCGAGAAGCTGCCGGGCGATCCGGGGCAGTACGTCGTCTGGCTGATCCTCGGCATGGGCTTCGGCGGCTTCTGGGAGGAGCTCTCCTTCCGCGGCTACTTCGTCGGCTGGGGCACGAAGCTCTTCGGCAACTGGACCGCGCTCCCCCTCACTCTCGGCCTCGCGCTCGTCTTCGGCGCCGGCCACATGTACCAGGACCTCCCCGGCGCCATCTCCACCGGCATCAGCGGCCTGATCTTCGGGCTGACCTACCTCGCCTGCGACCGCAAGCTCCTCCCCGCGATCACCGCCCACGCCGTCGCCAACTTCACCGGCGTGACGCAGATCTACCTCTACGGGTTGTAGCGCCGACCCGACTCACGACGAGCCAGCCCTTCCCTCCGGGCCCCGGGTCAACCTGCTTCCGCGGCCAGCTCCTCTGCGTAGCGCTGGTAGGAGAAGATCCGTCCGCGTCGCCGCTTCGTGAGCTCGGCCACCAGCCCCAGCTTCTCGAGGTGTACGAGCGACTTGTTGACCGTGGCGGGAGTGAGTCCCGTCGCCTCGACGAGCGAGCCGGAGGTCGAGATCGGCTGCCGCTGCAACGCCTCGTGCACCGCGAGCGCCGACGGCGCCGCGCGGCCCAGGCCGACGATGCGCTCCCGATCCTCGGCGACCAGGGCGAGGAGCGCGTTCGCCGTGGCGACCGCCTGCGCCGCGCTCACCTCGACTCCCTCGGCGAAGAACTCGAGCCAGCTCTCCCAGTCGCCGTGGAGTCGCACCTCGTTCAGCAGCTCGTAGTAGCGAGCGCGGTGCATCCGGAAGTAGAGGCTCGGATAGAGCATCGGCTCGCGCAGCACACCGTCGGCGACGAGCTGAAGGACGATCAGCAGACGCCCGAGGCGGCCGTTCCCGTCGAGGAACGGATGGATCGTCTCGAACTGCACGTGCGCGAGCGCCGCCTTGAGCAGCGGCGGCGTGGCCTCGGACTCGTCGTTCAGGAAGCGCTCGAACTGCCGGAGACAGTCGGGCAGCGCGTTTGCCGGGGGCGGAACGAAGGCGGCGTTGCCCGGCCGAGTGCCGCCGACCCAGACCTGCGAGCGGCGGATCTCCCCCGGCATCCTGCTCTGCCCGCCGGGATGGGCGAGCAGCACTGCGTGCATTCCGCGCAGCAGTCGCATCGAGAGCGGCATCCCGCCGCGCAGCGCGGCGAGGCCGTGCTCCAGCGCCGCGACGCAACGACTGACTTCGCGGGCATCCTCCACCGGCACGCCCGGCTGCTCGTCGATCTCGAAGAGCAGCAGGTCGGCGAGCGAGGACTGCGTGCCTTCGATCTGCGACGAGAGCACCGCCTCCTTGCGTACGAAGCTGTAGAGCACGAGCGCAGCATTCGGCAGATGCTCGGTGAGTGCATCGAGCCGCCCCAGGGCAACGAGCGCGTCGTCGAAGCGTCGCCGCAACGCCGGCGACCAGACGATGGCCGGCTCCGGCGGCAGCGGTGCAGGCACGAACGCCCGGAAGCGCTCGCCGGAGGCGGAGACTTCGACGTAGGTTCCGGGATCGGAGCGGTGCATGAATATGGCTAGAAACCTGAAACAAGCGACCTCGTTATTTTAGATTAAGCTCCTTTTCTAAATCAACCTGCCTCCTCAGCCCCGCTCTGCGACCAGCCGCTCGAGCGCCGCGACGATTTCGATCATCCCCGCGGTGTCGCGCGCGCAGTAGTCGAGGAGCGCGCGGCGGATCGACTCGCGCTCCGCCGCGGTGGTTCCGGGCGCGTTCGAGCGCACGAACTCGCGCGCCGCGAGCTGCCCCTCCTGGATCTCGAGCTCGTCGTAGCCGCGGTCGCCCAGCACCGGCAGCACCCGCTTGAGCGAGGCGCTGCCGCGCTGCGCCGGGTGGTAGTAGTCGAAGCGCGCGAACGGATCGAGCAGATCGACGAGCCGGCCGGTGACGCGCGCCGCCCACTCGACGTGCTCGGGAAAGTGCGCCGCCGTCTCGGCGAGCACCCGCCGCTCGAACGAAGCGTTGTAGACCAGGATCGCCGGCGGCGGTCCTCCCCCGGCGGCCGCGTCGAGCTCGCCGATCGCCGCCCGCAGCGCCGCGAGGAAGCCCGCTCGCGGATCGTCGCCGTCCGGCGCCAGCCAGGCGTCGGCGCGCGGCGCCGCACCCTCCTCTTCCAGCCGATGGAGCGAGAACTGGAACGGGATCTGCTGGTAGGGGCGCGTGCCATCGAACGGCGGCACGGCGGAGGCGAAGGTCTCGAAGTCGAGGAAGAGGCGCGGATACGGGAGCTGCTCGAGGAACGAGGCGATCGCCGCGCGATTCACGTGCGCCTCGCCGGTGCGCGCCGCCTCGACCTGGATCCGCTGGTCGGCCTGGAGCTCCGCGGTCGCCGGCAGGGAGCGGAGGTCGCGCACGCCGCTCCCGTAGAGCTGCCACATCCGCTGCCCGCCGCGGCGGAGGTCGAGGAGGTCGTGCTCCGGCCGTTCGCCCCAGCAGTACGGCAGGAGCGGGCAGGTGTGCGGCGCCTTGCAGTGCGGACCGATCGCGATCTCCGGCTCCGCCGGAAGCGCCGCGACCGCGACGAGCTCGGCGACCCGCTGCGGAATCTCCCGCGCCAGCGCCGCGACCTGCTCGCCGAGATCGACGACGGTGAAGAGCCGCCGGAGATCGAGCGCCCCCTCGCGCACGTAGTCCGAGCTCAGATGCACGAGCGAGGTGCGACGCACCCGCAGCCCGGCCGAGCGCACGATCCAGGCCTGGAGCGCGAGATCCTCGACGTTCTCGTCCCTGGCGGACGTGCCGCTCTTCACCTCGTACAGATCCCAGGCGCCGGCGCTCCCCGCCTCTCCCCCGTCGTCGTCCACCGGCACCAGGATGTCGACCCGGCAGCCGACGTCGGCATCGCCACCACCCTCGCCAGCGCCGCCAGCGCCGCCAGCGACGAACGTCGCCTCGTACAGCGGCAACCGCCAGGCGAGCGCATCGCGCGTCTTCGCCGCCGCCTCCATCCAGCGGAAGCGTCCACCGGTGATCTCCATCCCGCCCGGAAAGAGCTGCTGCGCCAATCGCCCCACCTCGTGCCCCTGATCGAACACTGCCTTCGTCGCGGCGTCCACCGGCGGCACGAGCTCCCGGCGATTCGCTTCGATCCAGAGCCGCTTGAAGCACTGCCGGCCGGCGAGGTAGCGGGATTTGGAGAGCATTGGGTCGCCCGGAGGCTGGGCGGAAGAGTATCGCTCCAGGCGGAGAAGACGGAGTTCGCCGGTGTGGCGATGGAAGTGCGACTAGCCCCCGGCGCTGTGCCAGAGGACCAAACAAATCCAGGCAGCTAGCCCGGCCGCTCCAAGACCCGGAAGTATGTATCGAGGTGGACGCGCTCCACGTTCCACTTCCTCGAGACCTGGAGTGCGGCCTCTTGAAACCGCTCGTTGCTCTCCACGTCGATGTCGCCGATCTTCCGCCACGCCGGAGCAATGTCCGGCTCCAGCTCGTGGAGACGCCGGCCGGAGATACTGTCGAGAGGGACCTCGAACCAGTCCGGCGAAACCTTCGAGCCGAACTCGGACTTCAGGAACGCGTTGTAGTAGCAGTCGCGAAGAAAGATGTTCAGACACTTTCGCGCCAGCCCCCAGGCGCATCGTCCGACTCCAACGGCCTCCTGAATCCTGTCCGTCCAGCGATCGAGTGCCGCGAGGGGCCTCTTCTGGCCCGACACTCCAAAACTCGACAGGCGGACGTGAGAGAGCGCCGAACGAAGATCGTCGACGAGTCCAGCTTTCTGCCCTCGAGCCGTGGAAGCGCCAACGGCAAGCCTCGCGCATCGGAGATCAATGGCGAGATGCAAACTAGGCCGCTTCTTGAGAGAAGCCGCCGCTGGGCCCCGGGGTGAACGAGCGGATCCGCATCGGGGCCGGTGGTTGTCGGCCCTGCCTTCACTCTCAGCATCACTTCGGCATACGAGCCTGTCGCCGCTGTCGACTTCGCTTCGCCACGCTGGCATTTGCGCATCCAACGCTAGGGTGAGGCGCCGGGCGCCAAACCTACCGAAACCAAGTAGCGATTGTGCAGTTCCACGAATAGCTTCAGCAACCGCCCAACCTCGTTCACACAAGACGGTGCGAGAGGGCCGGACCACTCGATTCCAGAGTGCAGAAACCCGTTTCGTGCTTTTGCAACTTCGCCAAGAAATTCCCAGCCCTCTTCCGCTTCGAGCTCAGCCACTGCTCGATCGAGCGGAACGGCAGTGAGGGTCTGAAACAACTCGGCCATTCGGCGCCGTCCTCGAGCCTTGTCGAATAGATCCCGCTGTTCCTCGTTGGCGAGACCTTTGCGCACCATTAGCCTCTTTAGGAGGTGGCGCAGCAACGCTTCCTGAAGGGCACAGAAATAGTTAACAGTCGCTAGTTCCGCGCCCTTGTTTGCCCAAGGCGGCGCCCCTCCAATGGAGAGTGCCAGCCATCGTTGCTGTTGCATGAGATCCACTAAAGAAAGCACCTGCATCGGGAAGTAGGCGCGCGACACAACATTCTCAACACCGCATGCCGGGCAAGGCCATGGCACCGCTGCTCCAAACCGGCCCACGACATCGCACTGGTGGCAGATGATGTAGCCACCGAGGACCGCTGAAAGGGGTTGGAGCGGATCGATGTCGTAGAGTTGAAGCTGGGCCATGAACCCGCGTTCAAGCCTGCGTCACTTTCCAAATCACTCCTAGCTCTCTCGCGACCATCAACTTTGGCTCCTCAGTGTCCTGTAGAGCTCCTCAGCACCTTCGATCCTTCGCATCCGTTCAAGCAGTCGAAAGGATTCCGACCTGAAACCGGCTGATGAGAGCCTTCTCACCGTCTCTAGCAAGTGGCCATCCAGATCGAAGTCGGGCTCACTGGCGTCCAACGCGAGGCTGAGCAGGACAAGAACCTCATGCGGGTTCAAGTCCGCTAGCCGTACAAACTCTTCGGCCACTTCATAAAAGTCGACGCCTTTCGCCACTTCTGGAATCACTCTCCTCAGCCAGTCCATTGCCTCGTCATCAAGCCGCTCGACGAAGCAGATAAGACGACCAAGGGCTCTCTTCAGTTCAGCCAGACTTCCGGCACCCTCATCGCGCAACTCCAGAGTCCGCCGGACGAAGCTGAGGATCTTTGCCACCTGCGTCGCCTCTAGACCTTGCCGCTCAAGTGCCCAATAAAGGTGAGCCACAACGACAAGATCCTCCTCACGGCCACTTCCCACGAGAAAGGTCAGGTTCTCGCCGTCGAGCTCCTCCTCCCCCCAGAGATAGCCCAAGCCAACAGACTCCACTAGCCGCTCTCGGGCCTGGCGGCCTCTCGGGGGGTGCCTCAGGCCATCGAGAATGACCCCACCGTCGCGAAGAGCACGATAGACGGCACGGGATGTCGCCGCGTACGCCAATCCGTCCAAGGCGCTCTCCCTCGTCAAACGCCCCTCGAGGGAGAAAACACCCAGAGCCCTTGATCGCACCCACTCGTCGTCTAGATAGTAGAAGTTTGAAAGCCGCGAGCCGAGCAAAGTTGAGAACTCGAAATTTCCATCCGTGCACCGATCCAACTCACGATCAAAGATCGGCCGAACACGGCTCCAGGCTGTCGAATGCCCCGCCTTGGCTAGATCAGCCTCGCGACAGCTTCGTAGGGTCAGGCCAATCAGTGACTCAATGACCTTCCCGCGAGTACTGTTGATCGCCTGATGCATTGGGTCATCGTCGAGGGTATCGGCAGGCTTCAGGCGATCAAGTAGCGCAGTTGTGA
This sequence comes from Thermoanaerobaculia bacterium, assembly GCA_050186295.1. Classification (GTDB taxonomy): domain Bacteria; phylum Acidobacteriota; class Thermoanaerobaculia; order Multivoradales; family JAGPDF01; genus JAGPDF01. The sequence goes on from JBFWYP010000004.1 coordinate 102,641, forward strand.
TTTCGATCGCAACCTCAAGCAAAGAAGCCGGAATCCCTCGGAGCTCGTCACGCGCTCCGGCGGCTAGCGCCTTCATAGCAGCGCTCGAAACGGCCTCTGGCTCCCCCTTCCATGAGAGCACTTCCCTAGTTGCCCAAGACTCATCGGTAAGCAAGAACTTACGCACGCCGTTGATCAGCTGCTTCCAGAGTTCCGCAGTATCAATGGCTATCTCGGCAACAGAATTCTTTGACCAGAGCCTGCTCACGGCCATTAGGAATGCATAAAAGTATTCCGGCCGCGCCTCTAGATAGATAGCCGGGGCGCGAAGGAATTCTTCCGGTGACTCCACAATCGCTTCCTCAAACTCTTGAATCAACGCGTCGACGGGGGATCCATTCCACGTCTCATCGCCTCGCATCGCGTTGATCTGCGAAATCAAGGTACCCTCGATCGCCATGGCCTTTAGAGCGCCACGTGACAGCGGAGAGGGGCCCGGCCCCCACCTGGTCTCGTGGTAGATCTGGAAGTCGGGGTGCTCGGATGATGGCAATGCCCCGGCCGCATTCGCCTTGGCGAGAACCTCTTCAACCCAAGCAAGCCCTTTCCCCTCCAAAGCCCGGAGCCACTTCGCCGTTCGAAATAGAAACTCCCTCTCGTCATCAGGGTTTGCTCGGGCAACCTCTTCAATCGCAGAGCGCGTTAGCTCCTTCTGCTCTTCACTGAACTCGGCCCATCGTTGCGCAACCAACTCATAGGTCTCGTGAAACAGATCGACCGCAAAGTGTGCGGTGTTCGGATGAAATGCGGACGCGAGCCCAGCCCATCTCTCTTTTAGGACGTAAAGGCCAATCCTGCGAAGAATCTGCGAATCGCTTCGCAAAAGGCCCTCGACAAACTCTCGCGCTCCAGCCTGGCCCGAATCAATCCACTCAAGCGTTGAATCACGAAGCGCTTCGACAAACCCGTTTGCGACAGCCTCCCAGCTGTGATTCTGATCGTGGTCGCCGATCGATGGTCGAATAGAGCAGCTGAGTTGCTGACCGAGAGATGTTCCAAAGACCTGGCGGATTCGATCCGAAAGGAGTGCCGTCGCGTCCGCTCCCATTTCCCGGCCGAAAGTTTTTGCGTGGTCCAGCAGAAGCTTTCTTAGCCAGTACGCTTCGACAGCCGGAACGGCGCGCCCCTGGTCAAGGTCGTCGCTCGCCGGTTCCCGAACTGAAAGAGCGGTCAGGTGCCCGAATACCCGAAGTGCTAACACTTTGCATCGCGGCTCCTCGCTTCCAAGGAGATTTGAGAGAAGACCCTTGGAAACTGCCTCTGAGACAAGCGCACCTTCGAACCTTCCGGCGAGCCAAATTGGCAGGAGATCCACGGTCTCTTCACGGATGAGCGAAACCGGAACCGCGCCCAAGATTTCCGCAAAGATCCGATTGGTGTGGTAGTTATCCCGCTGCTGGGATCCCGACCCCAGACTAACTTCACGCACTACTTCGAGCACCTGCGCTCCGAGCTCGAGATCAGGCTTGGAGCTGGACCGCCTAGCGACCGCAAGGAGATATCTGAGTACAGGCCAGAAGGGAATTCGGTAGTAGCCCCTGTTCGCCTCGTCTTCCACCGGCACTGGATTCTCGCCAGCGGAAAAGAATCCCTCCTGCAGCAGGTCTTCGAAATGCTTCTCGGGCTTCTCCCGAGCCGCGAGCTCCTCAAATCCGAACGAGGCGAGCTCTCTGCTCGCTCGCAGCTTTCGCATGAAGGCCTCGAAGTTCGCACTCACGGCTCGGCCTCAAGTAGAGCTCTCATCTCGAGCTTTTCCTGCATTACAAGGGGCGTTGCTGCCGGAATTTCCTTGGCAAACGCCTCCAGCACGTCAATAAGCTGATCGTAACCTCGCCCATCTAGCGCAAACGGAACTAGTTCGATTCCACACTCCTCGCGGTAGTAAGTTCTAAGCCTTCGCATCATCGCTAGTTCATGCGTGAAATATCCCTGAAGCATGTAGTGCCGCTGAGCTCTTCCAGCCTCTGACCTGTGCCTCGCCTTCTGAACAACGTACTCGAGAACCTCAAGTTCGTCGAAGCCGTAGCCAACAAACAACACACTGTACTGACTAAAGAGATGCTCCAAGAATGTCAAGATGCGATTCTCATCCTGACTCGTTCGAACGAACCTATCGTTTGCGTAGTGATCCAAGTAGTCCCGCGTGGTGAGAACCATCTCTTCAGGGAACTCAATCGAACCGTGAAGGTGAACGACGGTATCCGGCTGTCTCAGGTCGTCTGGGAGTATCAGGCTCGGTTTGCTCACCATCCTGCGCTTTAGCCGTTGCGGAGCGCTATTCATCGCCGCTTCAGGCTCGAAGTCGCCCCGATACTCGCGGTCCTCGTCTAGCCACCGATCGTAGTTCGTCGTGACGAAATTCCTCGACAGTCGCGACAGGGCGCGATAGAGCCGAATACCCTTCTCGTTCTTCTCCCAATCCTTCGGATGGAGTATTGCCTGGAAATCGATTGGCGTGCTGTGTTCCCGCGCCAGTGCGGTGGCAATCGCCAGTTTGATCTTGGCACCCTTGCGTTTGAGAAGTTCGACTTCAGCGTGATTCAGCTTTCCTCTTTCAACGAAGAATTGTAAGCACCTGTCGGCAAAACCGCTCCAATCTGGGCATCCAGCGAGCCGCGATGCGCCCGCACCTACGAAAGGCCTAAGGTAACCGATGGCTGCGGCCTCGCGAAGGCCTTCGGGGATCGCTGGTATCGCTTGAATATCTGCCAGAGACATCGGACCCGAACCTAGACCTGGACTCTGAAGCTCTTCATCACCTCACCCTCCAGCTGATTGATTACCCTCACCGCAATCTCCCCCGACTTCGCTTTCTCGAACAGCCTTGAAGTGTCACTACGGTACGTCGCCCAAGCCTCGTCGTCGAAATCGGCTCAGAGCGTCGTCTTGAGCGCCTTGCAGGGCACGTTGGCGCCGAGGAAACAGTTGTTGCGAGCGAAGATCTCTCCTTCGGTATAGTCGGAGTCAATGGCCCAGCGGGCGACGCCGACGACGTCGCCGCAGCGGATCTCGCCAGTCTTGGGGCCGAAGATGTCGGCGCCCTTGACCTTGACGCGATTCTGAGCGCTTTGACCCTGAACAGTCTCGGAACCGGGTTCGCGGAAATTGACAAAGTAACTGCCGCTGTTCCGCGCCTCCAATTTGTGAACCAGCCGTACTCTCACAAGCCTGTGGTTCCCATCCTCCACGCGGTTGTCGACCGCCGTATTCCGAGCCGGGCACGTCACCGCGTTAGTCGGCCGGCAGGTGTGCCAACGCCACTCGCGTGGTGCCTGCGCTCGCAATTCGGATCCCGCGTCAGTCACGCTAGGTTCTCCAGATATTCCAAGACACAGATTAGGTGCGCGGAGCACCGAAGAATCTATCGTGCAGTCCATCAAGTTGGCCTCCCAAAGCGAGGTCCGACGAGCTCCCCGCTCGAGTCTCTCACTTCGGCAAGTGTGCCCTCCAGAACGCCTTCAAATTCCCACAACGGCGACGAATTCCCCGACAACTCGCACTACTTCGGGCGCTTCCGGCTCCAACACGATTGCCTCGTACCCACCCCGGTCGCTGTCGGGACTGAGAACGATCCGCTCGTGCTGCCAACTCCCGTCTTCGGCTGCCCCCTTGTCGCTCCTGTAGAGCTTCACCGTGTAGCGGCCCCCGGACTCCGGGTCGGATCCTTCGCGTAGCTCGACCAAGACCACCTTCCCGGCCCTCGAGCCCGCTGGCGCTTCGCGGAACAGGCACCAGGAGCCGTTCGGGATCCGCCGGTTCATCGACTCGCCGACCACCTGGATCAGGAATCTCCCGGGGCGGGCTGGGAAATCTTCCGGAAGTGCGACCCAATCGATAGCTTCTGACACCTCGCCGTCCTCCGCCGCCTGAATCAGGGCCTGGAACTCGCTGAAGCCGCCTGCCGCTGCGCGCAGGTCGAAAACCGGGATGGCGTTCTCGAAAGGCCGAAGCGCTTCGGCAGCCACTCGCTCGAACGGGAGCGAGCGGGCGGGCCGGCTCTCGGGGGGTGAGGTTGCCTCCGCTTCGTCGGCGCGGCCGGGAAATGCGAGCGGAGTACCGATCCGGCTGCGAAAGAAGCGCTCGGTGTCTTTGTCCTCGAAGTAGACGAAGCAGCCCTTGAGGCCACGCGAGAGAAGGACTCGGTAGGTGTTCTTCACCAGGGCCAGGAATTCACCCTTCGCTCGCTTGACCTTGGTGTCCTGCGACACTTCCGGATGCCCCTCCCACACCTGTCGGTCGAGGTCATAGGTCAAGTCTTTCCCGAAGATGACGCCGACAAAGTCGAACTCGAATCCCTGCGCCGTATAGACACAGCCGATCTGGAAAAGACCTCCTGGATCGTGCGCCCAGAGATTGGACTTGGGGATACCTGGGGCGAGCTTCCCGGCGTCGGGCCTGGCATTCCATGGCCGCGCGAATCCGTCGATGGTGACATCGTTCTCGAGCTGGCCGTTCTTGTCCGGTTTCGACCAAGGCCAACAGAATCCGGCAGTGAGGCGCGCCGTTGCTCCGGCCTGCACTTTCGAACGAATCAGCTGATCGAGCTCCTCGGGGCTCTCGCAGATGCCGAACTCGAAGCCTTCCTCGGTCTGCAGGATGCTGCTCGGCGTCTTTTCGATTCCGAGCGTGTTGTTGACCCACTCGACGAACTGGTCGGAGCCGGCGCAGCGGAACTGTGCGTGCAGCTCATACTCGAGCACGCGGCAACCCAGTGACGCGGCACTGGAGCGGATGTAGTCCGTAGAGCCGATCTCTCCAGGCCGCACGACCTGGCGATCGTCCACGAAGTAGACGCTCACCTTGGAGGCATGGATCAGCTCCTCGACCTGCGGTAGGCCGCTGCGCCGACTCTTCGGCGTAAACCGGTCCACGCTCGTCGTCCGGATCCGGTGCGACTCGTCGCAGATCAGAACGTCGATCTCGTTCGGTTGCGCCTCGACGTAGCTATTGAAGTACTTGAACTGCACCTGGCTCCGCGAGCCGACCATTTTCCGCAGCGTTTCCGTGAACGCCTTCGAACCGGTCGCATAGTGCGAGTTGAAGCCCTCCGCGAGAAGCGAGCTCATGAGATTGAGCGCGATGACCGACTTCCCGGTCCCGGGTCCGCCACGAACGATCAGGACGGTCTTCTTCGCGTCGTGGAAGCCGGACTTCGCCAGCGCGAGGACCTTGCTGTGAACGACCAGCTGCTCATCCAGGAGGACATACTGCGGCAGGCCCTGAATCACCTTCGCGACGTGGTCCATCAAGCGCTTGCTGGCGCGGTACTTTCCCTCTTCGATGCGCTGCAGGACCGGCATCCCGTCCCCGCCACGGAGCCGCTCCGCGAGGAACTGAGAGAGCTCGTCGGAGTGCGACGCAGTGAATGACGGCGCCTCCTGGAGAATCTGCTGGTAGCGCGGGCGGAAAAGGGTGTCGTCGGCGACCGGGTTGTAGTTGTGCAGAAAGGCGCAGGCGGTCACCCCGACGGGCGACTCTCCTTCGTAGAAGGCGGTGTGCCCATCCTTCAGATACTGCCTGTAGGCGTTCGCCTGGGCAGATGGGTGCAGAACGTCGCGGATCGCACCGCCGACCCAGGTCTGCACCAGATTCTCGCCGTCCGACTCCTCACACTGCTCCCACTGCTTGAGCTCGATGATGATCGCCTGGGCCCGGCCCGGCTCGTCGTGCCCGCAAACGAGGCAGTCGAGCCGCTTCGATGTCAGTGGCAGTTTGTATTCGAGGAGAACGCCGTGGTCGTCGAGCGAGGAGCGCTGGAACGTCAGCGTCAGTGCGCGGAGCGAGTTCTGCCAGGAAGCGACCTCGCCATCGCCGGGCTTGTATCCGAAGTGGGCGACGAAAGCCTCGACGAGCTTGCCGGCAATCCGGTTCCGTGCCGTGTCCTCGAAGAGCTGGGTCGTGCTTCCTGAATACAGCCTCATCGATCAGAGCCGATCGTACTTGCGGTTGCTGCCGCGCGATCTCTCGACCGGATATTTCGACTCGTTGACCACCAGCTTGGCGCGCAACGCATTCGCGGGGTCGATCCCGTTCCGCTCACAGAACCGCAGGAGAAAGAAGAGTGTGTCGCCGATCTCGTGTTCGATCGCCAGGCGATCGTTGGCGTCCGCGAGCCGCTCCTCGACCTCCTCGTCGCTCAGGAAGCGGAACTGCGCGAGGAGCTCGGCCGCTTCGGTGGCAAGCCCGATCGCCAGATCTTTGGGTGAGTGAAACGGATCCCACTCGCGCGCCTCGCAAAAGGCCTGGACCTCCTTCGCCAGCGCCGCAAGCGTGTCGCTCCTCGCACTGCCCTCGCTCATGCGACTCCCATCGAAGTGAATTGCTGGCGGCACTCTACCGAACCGATCCGCCAGGGCCTTCGCCTCCTCACCCGTATCAACGAACAACTCCCCCAAACCGGTCAAATCGGGCGGAGTTTTCTCACCACCCCCACCTCCCCATCCAGTCGACGGCGTTCGAGAGGGCGTCGATCAGGCCGTGGAGGGCGACGATCAGGAGCCAGTTCCGGGTGCGCAGCCAGAGGACGCCGAAGAGGAGGCCGGCGACGCCCATGGTGGTGATGCTGTAGGCGAGCGCCAGGGCGAGGGAGGGCGGTTCGGTCATCCCTTCCAGCGCGGCGGCTCCGCGCAGCCAGAGGCCGGGGGCGTGGGCGAGGCCGAAGACGAGGGCCGCAAGGAAGAGGCCGGCCGCCGGGGAGCGGGTGAGGGCGGCGAGGCGCGACTGCAGGAGGATGCGGAAGAAGGTCTCCTCCACCAGCCCCGCCTCGAGCGACATCCAGAGGAACGAGAGGACGAGGCCGACGAGCCAGTGGCGGCCGGCGAGCGAGCCGTCGAGGAACGGGCGGGCGCCGTGGCCGATCAGGAGCTGGATCGCGACCATCGCCGCGCCGAGGACGACGAAGGCGAGCCAGCTGCGGTTGCGCGTTCGGGCGTCGGAGGGCGGCCCGGGTGGCCAGCCGAGGCCGAGCGCTTTCGGCAATAGCGGCGATCTCCCGAGAGCGAATCGATAAGCCGCGAGCGGCACCGCGACGAAGACCGCGAGCTTGAGCAGGAGCTCGACCGTGTCGATCCAGCGCGGGTCCGAGCCCGGCGGCGCGAACGCCGCGACGAGTCGCCCCTTCGCCGCCAGGAAGAGGACCACCCAGCCGACCAGCGCGGCGAGGAGCCATCCCTCCCGCGCCCGCCGCGCGCCGGGCGCTCCCGCGCCGGAATCCTCTGGAGCCAGCGGCGGCAGCGGCAGACCGCGGCAGACGAGGAGCGCGACTCCGGGGAGCGCCAGGCCGAAGATCAGGAGGAGGAAGAGCGGGCCCTCGAGCGGCTTTCCGAGAGCCGCGAGGGTCGCGCCGCCCGCCAGCCAGGCGGCGGCGAAGAGCGCGAAGGCGATGGTCCCGGCCCGGCTCGCGCGGGCGGTCATCCTGTTCGGGTCTCCATGCCCGATCCCCCCGGAAGGTGACAGCGAAAGGGCGACTCTACCCGAGCGCTCCGCGCGGGCCAGGTCCACGAATTCCGGTCGCCGCTTCGACTGGGGTCATGCCCGTTTCGGCGCCAGGTTCCGGCGCCGATTCGCGTCTCTTTCGACGGGAGGACACAAGTTGACCACTATGTCATTTCTGACATACCATGGCCGGCGGTGACGAGGAGCGTCCGCTCGTGTGGCTCGGGGGAGAGATTCGCACTCCGCCGCTCTCCCACGCAGCCCGCGTCGAAGCCGGCCTGCTGCTCCGGCGCCTGCAGGCGGGCGAATCGATCGGCATGCCGTACTGCCGGCCCATGCCGTCGGTCGGCGAGCGCTGCTACGAGCTGCGAATTCCGGATCGCGCGACCAGTTGGCGCATCGTCTTCCGGCTCGACGCAGATGCCGTCGTGCTGCTCGAGGTCTTCGCGAAGAAGACGCGGGCAACCCCATCGTCGGTGATCCAGACCTGCAGGCGGAGGCTCCGCAGGTACGAAGGGAGAGTGTGATGCACGGAATCGTCGGAGAGATCCCATGAAACCCGCCAAGCGCGCGCGGCTCGAAGCCTCCGGCTGGACTGTCGGTACGGCGGCGGAGTTCCTCGCTCTCGACGAGATCGAGTCGGCGATCGTCGACCTGCGACTGACCCTCGGCCGGTCCCTTCGCGATCGGCGGACCCGCAGAGGACTCACCCAGTCGGAGCTCGCGCGGCAACTCGGTTCGAGTCAGTCGCGGGTGGCGAAGATGGAGGCCGCGGACGCCTCGGTATCGCTCGACCTGCTGATCCGCTCGCTTGTCGCACTCGGAGCGCGATCGAAGGAGATCGCGCGGGCCATCGCACCCGGTTCCTGACCGCGGCTCCCGCCCCGCCCCCCCTCCCCCACTTTCGTCAGATCGCTCCCCTGCCGAAGAGACGTTCCGGCCGCTTGCGGGCGGCGGCAGAGTTCCCGCATGGACGACAACCGGCAGGGATCGAAGCGCAGCGAGTGGAATCTCTGGCAGCTCTGGGGGCTCTGGGCCCTGGTCGGCTTCTACGCCGCGGCGGCGGCGTTCGCGCAGAGCGACCCTCTGCCCCTCACCGCCGAGCTCCAGGTCAACCAGTTCGCGACCGGCGGGCAGGAAGCGCCAAGGGTCGCCATGAGTCCCACCGGCGTCCACGTGGTCGTCTGGTCGAGCCCGGGTCAGGACGGCGACGGCGTCGGGGTCATCCTCCGGCGGTTCCCCGCCGACGGAAGCGCCCCGTTCAACGAGTCCGTCCTCAACCAGTCGACGACGGGGGATCAGGGGCTCTCCGACATCGGGATGAATGCGAACGGCAACTGGATCGCGGTCTGGAGGAACTTTGCCGGTGGCGCCTCGGTCCGAGGCCGCGCCGCGAGCAACGGCGGCACGACGTTGGGGAGCGAGTTCGAGATCTCCCAGACCACGCAACCCGTCGACGGACCCGCAGCAGCCCGCACCAACGACGGCGGCTTCGTCGCGTCCTGGGGAGCCAACGTCGGCGTGCGCTTCTTCGACAACTCTCTGCAGCCGGTCACCGGCGACATCTCCCCCGCCCCGGCGCTCAGCGGGATCTTCCGACCGAGGGTCGCGGCGCTGCCGCTCGCCGGCTCGGTCGTCGCGATGGCCGCCGCCGACAACGACGTGAACGGCGTCTTCGCGCAGCGCTTCGACGCCGCCGGCGATCCTGTGGGAGATCTGATCCCGGTGCCGGAGAACGAGAGCCACGACCAGAAGTTCGCCGTGGTGGACGCCGCCGCGGACGGGAGCTTCGTGATCGCCTGGCAGGACACCCCGGACGGAGTCCGCGTGCGCTGTTTCGAGGCCGACGGCACGCCCCGGAGCGCCGAGATTCCCGTCTCCGGCGTCTCGGTCTCTCCCGAGATCGCCGTCTCCCCCGGCGGAGCGTTCGTGGTGACCTACTCCGTTACCGAAGTCCTGGCCCGCGAGTTCGACCGCACCTGCCAGCCGATCGGACCCGAATTCCTGGCGAACACCACCACCTCCGGCTTCCAGGCCGGTTCCGCCGCCGCGGCCGGAAACGACCGCTTCGTGATCGTCTGGCACTCCGCGAATCTCGACGGCGACGGGCTCGGGATCGCCCGCCGCATCTTCCGCTTCCGCTCGATCTTCTCGGACAACTTCGAGAGCGGCGACGACGGCGCGTGGAGCAACGGGTCGCTCTGAAGAGGGCGCGCCCGCAGAACGAAACAGGGAGCCGGCAGTTCACCGGCTCCCTGTTCGGTCTTCGTGGTGGCGGTCCGCCGCCCGAGGCTCGGGTCAGGCGTGCCGGCGACGGCGCAGCAGCAGCACGGCGAGAGCCGCCATCGCGAGCGCCAGGGCGAGCAGGCCCCAGGACGACAGGGTCGGCACGGTCAGCGGATTCTCGGTGACATTGAGCGTCGCCGTGGCCGTCGCCTCGGCCGAGGCGCCGCTCTGGTCGGACGCCGTCCAGGTCGCCACGTTGGTCACCGAGGCGGTCGCCACGTGCTCGACGTTGACCCAGGCGGAGGCCCCCGGGACGAGGACGTACGAGAATCCGGAGAGGATGGTCCCGAGCTGCGAATCGACCAGGTCGTGGGTGTCGAAGCTGACCGTGCCCGTGTTGGTGACCAGGAAGCAGTACTGCACGACAGTCCCCACGGGCACCTCGAGGACGCTCTCGGTCGCGCACAGGTTCTCGTCGAGGCCGACCGTCTTCTCGAGGGTGATCTCCGGCGTCCCGGGGGCGCCGAGCCAGGCGCCGGCCGAGAAGATCTCGAAGGTGGTCCACGGGTTGTTGAGCGGCGTCTGGAACGCGGCGAGAGCGAAGTCCCAGATGTAGACCGAGCCCGGCTCGTCGGTGACGAAATAGGCGCGGCCGTCGCCGATCGTCAGGCCGTCGATGTCGACCTCGGCGTTCGGATACGGAGTGATCAGGGTCGCCGTTCCGTCCATGTTGATGCGGAAGAGGCCGTTCCCGTTCGGCGTCGTGTCGTCGTTCGTGCCGTAGAACTCACCGGTCGCCGGGTCGACGGCCAGGCCGCCGAAGTCGAAGTCGCCGTCGGTGTAGTCGATGAACACCGTCGCGACGAGCGTGTTGGTGTCGATCGTCCAGATCGCCTCGTTGGCGATGTTCTTGGTGCCGTAGAGGACGCCGTTGTAGAAGGCGAGCGAGACTATCGCCTGCGGCGCGCCCGTGCCGTCGACGATCGTCCCCAGCGAGGAGACGGCGCCGCCCACGGGCCAGACCAGCAGCGTCGATCCACTGTTGAAATAGACCTGATCGCCGACCGGATCGTAGGCCGAGCCCCAGACCTGGTTGCCGGAGAAGGCGGTCGAGAAGGCGTTGGTCACGACGTCGATCCGCTGCGCGTCGACCGCGGTGTTGTCGACACCGACGAAGAGCGGGCCGGGCGTCGGCCCGTCGAGAACCGAGATGCCAGGGGCTGCTCCGCCGAGCGACGGATCCAGGCGGACCGCGCGGTCACGCCGGTTCGTCGTCCGTGCCCGGGGTCCCGGTGCGACCCGGGCGCTGCCGGCAGCCGCCTGCTCGGCGGCCAGCGACCGCGTCTGCTCGGCGGCGGTCTCCGGACTCTCTTGGTCGGCCGCGACGAGCGCCGGCGCCAGGAGCAGGAGAAGGGGGAGAAGCGCGGCGGCGACCCGGCGAAAGCTCTGCGGACTCTGCATGGGACCTCCTTGGCGTAGTGGAAAAGGCCTGCGGCCGAGCGGTCCGACGTTCCGGACCGGGCGCCCACGTCACGGATGGTTCGAGAACCGATGGTAGCACCCGGTGGAGGGCGGCGCCCTTCGATCGGCTCCGGGCGGCCCCGCGGGCGGGACGGACTCCCGATCCTGCCGGGAGCCGCGCTCTTCAGCGATGTTCGGCGAGCTCGGGCGTCAGGTCGACGCCGTAGCTCGCGGCGACGCTGCCGTGGCGCGGATCGTCGGGCTGGTGGGCGTAGTCCCAGCTCCAGCGCTCGACGCGCAGGGCGGTGATCCGCTCCCCCGGCGCGGCGGTCCGGTTCCAGGCGCGGCCGACAGCGCGCAGGAACTCCTTCGCCACCGGCTCCGTCGCCGGCCGGAAGCCGTGGCGGACGATGCGGCGGTAGCGCGCGTCGCGGAGCGCCGGAATCGCCGCCTCGACCGGCGCCTTCCCCTCCTCCCCCGAGGCGTAGGTCGCGCGCACCGCGTACCAGTCGACGCGGCCGGTGAGGTTCGGGTTCGAGTACATCTGCATGGCGGTCAACGGATACTCTTCGAGCCGCACGACCCAGAGCGTGACGAAGAGCGCGACGAGGAGGCGGAAGCGGCGCGGCCAGTCGATCGCCACCGCGCCGCCGGTCGCTTCGAAGGCGGGCGCGAGGGCCCGCGGACCGGCGGGAGCCGGACGCCGGAGACGTGCGAGGAGCCAGCGCTTCGCCGGCCGCCAGTCGTAGAAGATCGCCTGCAGCAGGACGAGGTCGAAGAAGAGGACGTTCTGCAGCACCCAGATCGACAGGTGCATGCCGATCGTGAGGAGCGGCAGGAGGCGGCGCGCGCGGGCCGAGAAGAGGACGAGACCGAAGCTCGTCTCGGCGACGATCGTGCCGATGCCGAAGAGCCAGAAGAGGGCGTCCGGCGCGTGCACCAGGCGGAGCGAGAAGCTCCAGTCGAACTGCATCGGATTGAGCGTGTCCATGAGGAGCAGGCTCTTGAGGTTCTCCGGGTAGGTCCACTCGACGCCGGCGCGCCGCAGCTTGCTCAGGCCCGCTTCGACGTACGGCAGCGCGAGCGCCGTCCAGACGAGGAAGCGCGCCCAGCCGTAGGCGACGCTCTCGCCCGCCGGATCGGGCAGCGGCACCGCGGCGTCATCGGCTCCGGCGCTCCGGCGCGCCCGTCCGCCGAGCCAGCGGTCGAGCGAGAAACCGTCGCCGCAGGGGGTGAACGAGAGGACGAAGAGGAGGTACATCGGCACCAGACCGGTGTGGTAGAACCAGGCGTAGGAGCGGAAGATCCCGGCGAAGACGAGGTAGGAGAGCGCGGCGAGCGGCACGCTCCAGCGCGTGCGGAAGCCGAGGAGCGCCGCCACCAGCAGGACGATCGTCACGCCCTGGAAGAGGGCGAGCGCGAACGGCGCGGTGAGGAACGAGCCGAAACCGATCGGCGCCGCATCGAAGAGCCGGAGCACCCCCTCCGGTTTCCACATCGCACGCGGCAGGAGCGCGCTGCTCGGCAGGTCCTCCCAGACGGCGCTCACCAGCAGCACGAACGAGACCCAGGCGCGGATCGCGCCCAGCATGCCGGCGGAGGCCGGCGGCACGAACCGGGCGGCGAAGCCGGCGCCGCGGCTCGAGCTCGCGAACAGCCGGTAGCCGACGACGCCGACGAGGAGCCAGCGGATCGTGGTGCGCCAGGCGCCGAGGCAGTCGGCGAGGGTCGGATAGCCGCGGAGACCCGCGGCGGCGCGCGCCACGAGCCCTCCCCCTTCACCGGCCGGCGCGTGGGCGTAGAGCCAGGCGATCGCCTGCGGCGCCGCGAGCTCGCCGAGGAGGAGCCAGACAGCGACCAGCAGCAGGAGAGGACGCCACTGCCGGGCCTCCTCCCCGGCGGCGGCGGTCCGTTCGCGGCGGCTCATGGCAGGAAGCGGTCGCGGAGCTCGGGCGTCGGCAGCCAGCAGACCTCCTGGCGGCCGAACCAGCGGTAGCGGTTCCGCGCCACGAAGTCGTAGACCAGGTCGCGCAGCGGCCGCGGCACGACGCGGAAAAGGGAGAGGAGCCACCAGCCGCCACCGACCCGCCGCGCCACCTCGAGCGCCGCCGAGCTCTTCACCCAGAGGCGGTCGCCGTCGACCAGGACGACAGTGTCCATGGCATCGAGCGGCAGCTCGTGCCGCGCGAGGAGCTCGCGCGCCGCGTCGGACTGCAGCGAGGCGAAGCGGAAGCGCTTCGCCGCGTCGTGGCGGATCACCCACTGCACCGAACCGTTGCAGAGATTGCAGACGCCGTCGAAGAGGAGCGTCGGATGGGACAGAGGGGCGGGGTTGACCATCGACGCGGGGGAAGGTAGGACCAGTCTATCGCCGCTGCGGCGCGCGGGCGCGTCCCGGTTCGCGGCGCGGCGACCGATCGATCCTCATCGGCGCCATCGGGGAGAAGATCGAACGGATCGTCCGGCACGGAAGCGGAGCACCCGCCCGGCGGCGACCGAATGGCGCGGCCCGGTTTCGATCTCCGGCTCGCCGGCGGCCGGCGGCGGCGCGCCGTAGCGCGCCTCGAGCTCTTCCAGGATCCGGTCGGCGCGGAGGCGGATCCGCTCGACGCGCTGTCGCAGGAGGTCGACCGGGCGCACGTCGCCCCCGTCGTCCCCGATTCGGGGCGCCTCCCGCCACGGCTCGCCGGGAAACCCGGCACTCTCAAGCTGCGATTCCTCGCCCATCGCCACCTCGGCTTTCGTCGTCCTCACCCATAAGAACGAACGAGAGGGCCGAACCGGGCGCCTCCCCTCCGGAGGCGGGGGCACTAGAATCGCCCCGCGATTCCGGTCGTCACGGAGCGCTTCCCGGTCGCCGTGCGGCGGGAGGGGGCGCTCCTTTCCTCAGGGGGAGCTCATGGGTCGAGCCATCGGTGGTGCGGTCGTGGGATACGTCGTCGACTTCGTCGTCATGCTCGGGCTGATGACGGTGGCCTGGTTCGCGCTCGGCGCGGACGGCGCCTTCCGGCCCGGGGTCTGGGAGGTGACGACGCTCTGGATCCTCCTGCTGTTCGTCGCCTCGTTCGCCTCCGGCTATGTCGGCGGCACGGTCGCCGTGAAGGTCGCGGCGAGCGCCCGCGGCGCGACGTTCCTCGCCGTCCTGATCGTCGCGCTCACCATCGTCTTCGAGTTTCCGGTGGTCGCCGGCTGGGTGCCGATGCCGCCGCTGCCGCGCCCCGACGACCTGCCGATGTTCGAAGCGATGGGCAACGGTCGGCAGCCGCTCTGGTCGCTGGTGCTCCACCCGCTCCTGGGCGCCGCAGGCGCGCTCCTCGCCGGTCGTCGCCGGGCGGCCTGAGGCGACCGCGCGGGCGTCAGATCGCGCCGGTCGCCGAGCTCCAGCGGCAGTTGCTGCCGCTTTCGAACTCGAAGCTGTCGGAGTAGATCTCGCCGTCGAAGCCCAGGTAGAGCCGGTCCCATTCGACCGTGAACTGCGGCTCGCCGATCTGGGCAATGATGTTGTCGACGCTGAACCGGACCCCTTGCACTCCGTTCGGAAGGTTGACCTCGCCGAGGATGCGGGTCCAGATGGGCGAGCTCGGCCCCGCCACGGTCGGCGTGAAGCTTGCGCCACCCTGACAGCCGGAATCGTTGAAGAGGGTGAGATAGATGCGCGAGTAGACGTTGGCCGTGGTGCGGTAGTCGCCGCCGAGGAAGATCGTCGGGTGGACGGCCGAATCGATCGCGATGCAGCCGATCGTCTCGAAGAAGAAGAACTGGTTGCCGCCGCCCGAGACCCCCGAGGTCCCCTCGAGCGCCTGCGACGTCGTGCAGTGCGCCTGGTCGGCGACGAGCTGCACGCTGCCCGTTTCGACGATCCAGCCGTCCGTTCCCTGGCCGACGTCGAAGGCCGGATTGGAGAGCAGATTCTGGGCGGACGATCCGCTCGCAAAACCGAACGCGACGAACACGAACAGGGCACCGATCGCCTGATGGCGCATGACGAGCCTCCTCCGGGGCCGGCGGACAGTAGCCCACTCCCGGGAGGAAAGAAAGAGGAATCTTCGCCGCGCTATTCGGTGCAGATCTCGAAGATCTGCAGGTCGTCGATCAGCGTGTGGGCGGTGATGCCGGCGGTCAGATTGCTCCAGGAATCGATCGCGAAGCCGCCGCTCACCCCCTGCAGGTCCGGCGTCGCGTCGAGCGCCTCGACCTGGAACAGCGCGGGCTCCGGCGTCCCTTCGGGCCAGACACGCGCCCGGAGCCGGGTCGAGCTCCCCGGCGGGCCGTCCGGAGCGCCGCCGGTGGCCGCGGGCGGCGGCGCGTCGAGCAGGTAGCGCACGCGGTACGGCACGTCGGCCGACAGTCCGAGCGCGGCGTCGAAGTCGATCAGGATCGGCTGCTCGCTGCCGTCGACCTCGCGCCAGACGCCGATCGCCGGACCGCGGAACGCCTCGACGAAGACGGCGTAGCCCTGGCCGTGCGGCATCGTCTGCTGGAGGTAGCCGCCGTTCTGGCGCGCGTAGAAGCCGACCCCCTGCGTCCCCGGGTCCTCGAGGATCATCGTGAAGAGCGCCTGGACCGTCGTCGCCGCGCCGGGCGCGACCATGCGGGCGAGCGAGTAGCCGCTCGGATCGGGCCGCAGGCGGCCGCGCCCGCCCTGCACGTCGGCGAGCGCCACCTCGTTGCCCGACTCGACCCAGGGCGACGGCCAGCCCGCGCCGTCGGGCAGGTTCCAGTCCTCTTCGAGCAGCAGCGCGCCGCAGCAGGCGGGCGCCGCGTTCGCGGAGCTCCAGGCGCAGGTCGAACCGACCTCGAATCCGTCGAAGAAGATCGTGTCGGCGGCGAGCGCAGCGGTCGCGAGCTCCGCAGCAACGCCGAGCGCGGCGAGCTCGGCGAGGCGCCGTCGCCATCCTGCGCGGGAGCGGCTCATGCCCCATTCTGCGCGCAATCCGCGCGCCGCCTCAAGGAGATCCCGACAGCTGCGTGTGGCGGCCGGTTGTTATGCTCGCTCCCCTTCCATGAGGTGTCCATGCCCGACCGCTCCCCGTCCGTCTCCGCCCGCCGTTTCCGCACCCGCCGGCTCCTCGCGGCGCTCGCGCTCCTGCCCCTCCTGGGCTGCGCCCGCACGCCGCCGCCGCCGCCGGTGAGCCTCGACACGCTGGCGCCGGACTACGTGAAGCTGGTGCTCGGCATCGGCGAGCACGACCCGGCCTACGTCGACGCCTACTACGGGCCGGAGGAGTGGCGGGCGCAGGTCAAGGCGGAGGCGCTCGACCTGAAGAATCTCGCCTGGCACACCAGCGACCTGATCAAGGCGGTCGGGCGGCTCCCCGAGACCGCCGGCGGCGCGCCGGGGAGCGACGCCGAGCTCACCCGCCTCCGGCACGACTACCTGCTGCAGCAGGCGCGGAGCGCGGCGTCGCGCATCGCCCTCCTCCAGGGCGCGAAGATGTCGTTCGACGAAGAGTCGCAGGCGCTCTACGACGCCGTCGCGCCGAAGCACGAGGTCGCCTACTTCGACGAGCGGGTGGCGAAGGTCGAGGCGCTGATGGACTCGCTGCCGGCCGCCGCCGGGGGCGCGGGACGGAAGGCGTCGCTCCGCGACCGGATCGAGGCGTTCCGCGACCGTCTGACGATTCCACCCGAAAAGGTCGCCGCGGTCTTCGACCGTGCCATCGCCGAGTGCCGCGAACGCACGAAGCGGCGGATCGAGCTCCCCGCCGACGAGAGCTTCACCGTCGAACAGGTGACCGACAAGCCGTGGAGCGCCTACAACTGGTATCAGGGGCACCACAAGAGTCTCATCCAGGTGAACGTCTCGCTGCCGATCCGCATCGACCGCGCGGTCGACCTCGCCTGCCACGAGGGGTACCCGGGGCACCACGTCTACAACCTGCTGCTCGAGCAGAAGCTGGTCGAAGAGCGCGGCTGGCCCGAATACCAGGTTTACGCCCTCTTCTCGCCGCAGTCGCTGATTGCCGAGGGTTCGGCCAACTTCGGCATCCGCATGGCGTTCCCGGGCGAGGAGCGGATCGCCTTCGAGCGCGACGTGCTCTACCCGCTCGCCGGTCTCGATCCGGCGCTGGCCGAGCCGTACGCCCGCCTGCGCGAGCTCCTCGAAGGGCTCTCCTACGCCGGCAACGAGGCGGCGCGCGACTATCTCGACGGACGGATCGACGCCGCCGCGGCCGCCGCCTTCCTCGAGAAGTACGAGTTCTCCTCGCCCGAGCGGGCGAAGCAGCGGATCTCGTTCTTCGACACCTACCGGAGCTACGTCATCAACTACAACCTCGGCCAGGACCTGGTGCGCGACTACGTCGACGCCCGCGGCGGCACGAGCGACGAGGCGAAGCGATGGGAGGTGTTCACCGACCTGATCTCGTCGCCGCGCCTGCCGAGCGGCCTGGTCGTCGAGCCGCCGCCGCCCCCTCCGGCGCCGGAGGCGCCCGCCGCCGAATAGCGGCGCCGACGGCCTCCGCACCGTGCCGTACGCCTACCTGCTCCGCTGCCGCGACGGCTCGCTCTACGCCGGCGCGGCGGTCGAGCTCGAGCGCCGCCTCCAGGAGCACGCCGCCGGCCGGGCGTCGCGCTACACCCGCTCGCGTCTGCCGGTCGAGCTCGTCTGGTCGGTCGAGGTCGAGAGCTGGAGCGCCGCGCTGCGCGAGGAGGCGCGGATCAAGAGCCTGTCACGCGCCGAAAAGCTGCATCTCGTCGCCGCGACGAAGCGCTGAGCCGCGCTCGCCGCTTCAGACCGGTCGGAGCAGCCGCTGCACCGGGAGCAGCCGGGCGAGCCACCCGACGAGAGCCAGCGCTGCGATCGCCGCGAGCGGAACCGCGAACGCTCCCCGCGCGCTTTGCGGCAGGCAGGCGAGCGTCCAGACCAGCGGCACGTGCAGCAGGTAGGCGACGAGCGCCTGGCGTCCGAACGGCTCGAGGAACGGACCGCACAGCCGCCGCACGGGAACCAACCAGCGGTCCACCACCCACCAGAGCGTGATCGCCAGGGCGAGCAGATTGAGCAGCCGGAGCGGTCCGAGATAGTTGCGCCCGAACCAGAGATAGAGCCACTCCGGAGCGGATTCGAGCAGTCCCGGCACGGCGAGCTGGCGATGGACGGCGAACGCCAGGGTCAGTGGCACGGCGATCGCGACGACGGCGCGCGGCAGGTGTCCGGCGTCGTCCTCCCCCCACCGCCGGTGTCCGACGAGGATTCCTGCTACGAACAGGAGCTGCCAGCTGGCGAGCGGAAAGCTCGCCTCGGCGGTCTCGAACGGGGCGAGCAGGAGGCTGCCGTAGGGCATCCGGTTCGCCAGCCATAGGAGGACCGAGAGCGCACCCACCCAGATCCCGCAGCCGGCGCGCAGCGCCGCGAGCACCAGCGGCGCGAGCAGCAGGAAGACGACGTAGCGCGGCAGGACGTGGAGCACTGAAGGCTGATCGAACGAGAGGATCTGCAGCCAGCGCGGCGCACCATCCCAGTACCCGGCGAGGAAGCCGCCGGGAAGCACGCGGCTCCCTTCGAGCTGGCGCAGCGCGAGGACGAGCGCCGTGTTCACGACCCAGAGCCAGAGCGCACGCCGCCAGAGCCGCAGCGCGAATTCGCGGCTGCGTCCCGCCGCGGCCCGGCGCCGACCGACCCGGCCGAGGGTGACTCCGGAGAGGAGGAAGAAGCCGCCGGCGGCGCTCACCGCACCGAACGGCCAGACGAACGGCCCACCGACCCAGCCGAAGTGGACCAGGAGCATGCGGGCGACGAACAGCCCGCGCAACAGATCGATGCGCGGGTCGCGTCCGTCCGGAGCGGCAAGGTCCGCCCGGACCTCCAGCTCAGCTCTCCCCTTGCGATGCGAAGCGCGCCGCGAGCGCCGGCAGCGCGTCGCCGGTGACGCGGTAGACGGTCCACTCGTCCATCGCCTGCGCGCCGAGCCGCTGGTAGAAGCGGATCGCCGGTTCGTTCCAGTCGAGCACCGCCCACTCGAGCCGGCCGCAGCCGCGCTCGACGGCGAGGGCGGCGAGAAACGCCAGGAGCGTCTCGCCGATGCCGCGGCCGCGGAAGTCGGGCTTGACGAACAGATCCTCGAGGTAGATCCCGGGCCGGCCGAGGAAGGTCGAGAAGTTGTGGAAGAAGAGGGCGAAGGCGGCCGGCTCCCCTTCCCACTCCGCGATCACCACCTCGGCGACGCGGCGCTCGCCGAAGAGCGAGCGCGCCAGTCCGGCCTCGTCGGTCACGACCTCGTGGGCGAGCTTCTCGTAGTCGGCGAGACCGCGGATCAGTTCGAGGACCAGCGGCACGTCCTCCGCGGTCGCGAAGCGGAGGCGGATCCGCGGGTTGGGGGTCGCGATCGGTTGGTTCATGCCGGCATTCTCACCCACGCGGCTCTCCCGGCGGCACCAGACTGCACAGGATCCGGGCAGGCGTATAGTGAAACCCTGTTTCCGCAGAGAAGCATCCTTGCTTCATTTCCCGAGAAGGGGGTACCGATGAGAGAAATCCGTCGCAGCACCGCGCTGTCTCTGGCCGTCGCCACCATCCTGGCGCTGGCCGCCTTCGCCGCGGCTCCGGTCCTGGCCGAGTCGCACGAAGAGAAGATGCCCGGCCCGATCGCCGACCTCTGGATGGTCTGGCCCAAGGCGGGCCACGAGGCGCAGTTCGCCACCGCCATCCAGGCACACTTGGCGTGGCGCAAGCAGGCCGGAGAGGGCTGGACCTGGAGCGGATTCCAGCCGCTCGTCGGCACCGACCTCACCTACTACGTCTTCCGCTCGGGCGATCACGAGTGGGCCGACCTCGACGCCCAGGACGCCTGGGAGGTGAAGACCAAGGCCGGAGCCGAGTTCAACAAGAGCATCATGCCGCACGTCGACCGGCTCGAGCACTACATCACCGAACAGGACTTCGCCAACTCGCACTGGGCCCCGGCCGAGGACTACAAGTACTTCTGGGTCGAGGACCACGTCGTCAAGAGCGGCCACCAGCAGGACGTTCGCGAAGCGCTCGGTGTCCTCACCAAGGGGCTCGTGGACGGCGGCTGGACCGGCTCCTGGGCGGTCAGCCGCTCGGTGGGTGGCGCCGGCGGCGGCCTCACGCTGGCCTTCCCGTACCGCACGTTCGCCGAGATGAAGGAGCCCGAGCCGGGCTTCATGGAGATCCTGACCAAGGGGATGGGCTCGGCCGAAGCGGCAGGCGCGGCGATGGGCAAGTGGGACGCCTCGATCGAGTCGTCGAAAACGACGATCTACGTCTACCGGCCCGACCTGTCGACCAAGATGTAACGCGATCCCCAGGAAGGCGGCGGGACCGTCCTGGCCCGTTCGGCGTCAGAATGTCGTTCCTCTGTCCAAGGAGAATCGACATGAAACGGTCCCGCCCCTCCCTCTCGTTTCTTTCCCTGGTCGTCGCGTCCGCGCTCGTCGGCTGCTCCGACCCGAACTCCGGAGTTGCCGCCGGCGAAGCCGGAGTCTCCGCCGCCAAAGCGCCGGCGGAGACTGCGCCCATCCAACCCTGGAGCTACCCCCCGCCGGTCTCGGGACGGATCTCCGAGGCCAACGCCGGGACGTTCGATCTCGTCGACGGCATCGCCTATCCGGCCAGTGACGCGTCGAAGGGAACCGTCGTCTTCGTGACCTCGAAGGCGATCGCCTCACCGTTGCTCGCGACGACCACCTGCCCGGCGACCAAGGCGCGCGCACTCAAGCTTCTGCGCAACGCCCACTACGTGGAGCTGACGATCGACTCCCGAGGGCACGCACCGACGTTTCTCTACGGCTCGCCGTACGACGGTCAGGGGCGCGGATTCGACACCGGGAACAGCGAGTGGCAGAGCACCCTGGCGATCGCGGACGGAATCGCGAAGGGAACGGTTCGCCACCGCTACTACGGTTCGTTCGACTACGCCGTACCGGTCGCCCGCACGCTGCCGACGGAGGTCAGCGAGGACGACCGGATGGCGGCCGGGTACGCCGCCTGGGGAGGCGACGCGCCGGTACCGACCGACGTCGAGGCGATCACCGCCTACGGTCTCACCTACCGGGCCGTCGTCGACGGCGACCTCGGGCGCTACCTCGAGCTGCAGGGATTCACTGCGGATGAGATCGCGAAGATCCGCGGCCTCGCCGGAATCGACGACGACTTCCGGGCGCATCGCGATCGCTTCCTCGATCCCGGGGCGCCCGAGGAGCCGACGCTCGCGAACGGATTCGCCGCCATCGGCGCCCGCGGTACGAACACCAAAGGCGAAGCGTTCGCGAACTACTACGAATTCACGCCCTGCGGCGGCGCGCTCGTGCTCACCTCGATCGCGCTCAACCCGCAGTAATTCCTGAAACCGCGCTGCATCCTCCCGGCCGCCCGCAGGTGGGCGGCCGGCGTCAGGTCACTCCCACCAGAGCTTCGCGCGCTCCCTCTCGTCCGGTGCGATCTCGTTCATGGTCGCGGAGTCGTAGAGGCGGCCGTTGGCGAGGACGTAGTGCAGCTTCGTGGACTGGCGGATGTCGTCGAGCGGGTTGGCGTCGAGGACCACGAGGTCGGCGAGCTTTCCGGCTTCGATCGAGCCGATGTCGCGGTCGAGGCCGAGGTAGCGGGCGCCGGCGAGGGTGCCAGCGCGGAGCGCCTCGAACGGCGTCATGCCGCCCTGCACCATCATCCAGAGCTCCCAGTGTGCGGCGAGCCCTTCGCGCTGCCCGTGGGCACCGAGCTGGACCGAGACGCCGGCGTCGAGCAGCTGCTTGGCGACCTTCGCCTGCAGGATGTGGTTGTACTCCCCTTCCGGCGCGATCTCGCGGCGGCGGGAGCGGGCGTCGAGGATCTGCCGCGGCACGAAGTGCGCGAGCGGCTCCTCCGACCAGACGTCGGTGTGGGCATACCAGTAGGTCTCGCCGAAGAGGCCGCCGTAGGCGACGCCGAGCGTCGGCGTGTAGCCCACCTTCGTCGCGCCCCAGAGCTGCTCGACGTCCTTGTAGATCGCGCCGACCGGGATCGAGTGCTCGACCCCGGTGTGGCCGTCGACGACCTGCGACAGGTTCTGCGCCAGGAGCGAGCCGCCCTCGGGCACGACCATCATTCCGAGCTCGCGGCCGGCGGCGATCACCTGCTGGCGCTGCTCGCGCCGCGGCTGGTTGTAGCTCTTGACCGAGAATGCTCCGGCCGCCTTCAGTCGACGGAGGTGCATCTTCGCGTCGTCGAGCGAATCGATGATGGCGTTGAAGTCGCCCTTGGCGCCGTAGAGGATCGTGCCGGTCGAGAAGATGCGCGGCGCGACGATCATCCCGGCGCGCTGGAGCTCGGCGGCGGCGAAGATCTCGTCGGTGTCGTTCGACGGATCGTGGAGGGTGGTCACACCGTAGGCGAGGCTGGCGAGGTTGACCCAGCTCTGCTGCGGGATCAGCTGGTCGGAGCCCTGCGGTCCGTGCCAGTGCACGTCGACGAGACCCGGGATCAGCGTCTTGCCGCTGACGTCGATCGTCCGCGTGCCCTCGGGGATCGCCACGGCGCCGGCGGCGCCGACGGCGACGATCCGGTTGCCGTCGACGACGACCACGCCGTTCTCGATCACCTCGTCGGATCCGTCACGCATCGGGATCACGCGGCCGCCGACCAGGGCGAGCCGGCCGGCGGGCTTGCCGTACGGCACCTGGAAACCGAGATCGACCCCGGTGGCGGGCGGCTCGGGCAGCTTCGCCGGCGCCCCCTCGAGGAAGGCGAAGGCGTCCTTGAGATCGCGGGTGTAGAGCTCGGGCCCGAGCGACCAGTGGAGGCTCCGTGAATCGCCCGACCAGTGCACGTTCTCGCCGGCGTCCTTCGAGACCCGCGCGAGCGGCAGCGAGCTCGCCTTCGGTCCGAGCTCGATCGCCTTGCCGGTGGCGACGAACGGCGCCACGTGGACGTTCCAGCGCTCGACGAACGCCAGCCAGCGGCCGTCCGGCGAGAGGCGGAAGTCGGTCGCCGCCTCCGAGGTCACGTGCACGCGCTCGTCCGAACCGTCGAGCTCGAGCGAGACGAACGAACGCTTGTCCTCGGCGCCGTAGCGCATCAGGTAGACGCGTCCGGAGTCGGCGCCGAACTGCGGCTTGAGACCGTCCTCGGTGACCAGCACCGGCTCCCCGCCCGAAGCCGGCACGACGAAGATCCCGGTCTCGCGCCCCCAGGCGGTGCCGCGGAGGAAGTTGCCGGTGTCCTTGCGGTAGACGACCCGCGAGCCGTCGGGAGTGAAGGCCGGTTCGAAGTAGTGACCCGGCTCGTCGGTGAGCTTGCGCGGCGCCGAGCCGGCGATCGCGTCGACCACCTTGACGGCGCCGAGGTTGCCGTCGTCGAACGTCGTGTAGACGATCGAGCGGCCGTCGCGCGACCAGGAGCCGGCGTACTCGAAGTTGGCCGGATCGCTGGTCAGCCGCTGCGGCACGCCGGCCGGGAGGTCGCGGATCCAGAGCTTGCCGAGCGTCTGGAAGATCACCCGCGTGCCGTCGGGCGACGGCTCGACCCAGCGCAGCATCTTCACCGGGAAGCGGTCGGGCGCGACCTCGACCGGGAAGCGCAGCGCCTCGGTCACCTGGCGCGTGTCGCGGACGTGGAACGGCACGATCGTGTCGCTGCCGCTCTCGACGTCGAGGCGGTGGATCTTGCCGCCGGCCCAGAAGATCAGCTCGCGCCCGTCGGGCGACCAGGAGAAGGCCGGGTAGACGCCGTGGATCGCCCAGGTCTCCTGGAGGTCGCGATCGAGCTTGTCGTAGACCGCACGCTCGACTCCCGAGGCGAGGTCCTGGACGAAGAGGGTCGACTGGAAGCGGACGCGGCGGACGTAGGCCAGGCGCTTGCCGTCCGGCGACGGAGTCGGCCGGATGGCGCCGCCGGCGCCGTCGACCCAGCGCTCGATCTTGCCGGTCTCGCGGTCGAGCCGGAAGATGACGTAGATGCCGGCGTTCGAATCCTTGTTGTACTCGAACACGGCGCCGGGGGTCGCGTCGCGCGAGAAGTAGACGTAGCGGCCGTCGGGCGAGAAGGCGGGCTCGCCGACGTCCTTCTGGTCGTTGGGCTTCTCGGTGAGCTGCAGGCCGTCGCCACCGGTGCGGTGCCAGAGCCAGATCTCGCCGCTGCCGAGCGAGCGCTCGGAGGTGAAGTGCTTGTGGCCGGCGATCCACTGGCCGTCGGGGCTCCAGGCCGGGCTGTTGACCAGGCGGAAGCTCTCCTTCGAAATCTGCTGCGGCTCGCTGCCGTCGCGGCGCATGATCCAGAGGTTGTCGCCGCCGGCGCGGTCGCTGGTGAAGGCGATCCACTGGCCGTCGGGCGAGAAGCGCGGCTGCATGTCCCAGGAGACGCCGGAGGAGATCGCGCGCGCCTCGCCGCCGGAAGCGGGCATGACGTAGATGTCGCCCAGCAGATCGAAGACGATCTCGTTGCCCGCCGGCGACAGGTCGACCGTCATCCAGGTCCCTTCGTCGACGTCGATCGTGGCGGCGTGCGACGGTCCCGGAGGATGGTTGACGTCCCACTTCGGCGCCTCGTCCTTCTTCGCCTCGTCGGTTTTCTTCTTCGTGTCGGCCGCGAAGGCGGTGCCGGCGAGCAGACACAGGGCGAGGACGGACAGGAATCGGCGCATGCGGTGCTCCTCTGGTCGGAAGTGGAACGGGGGCTGCCCGGTCATTCTACGGGATCGCCCCCTCGCCGCCCGCGAGTCCGCTCACTCACCACCAACGACGATTGCGCAACGCCGGTCGCCCATCTTCGGCGACCGGCGAGCTGTGGAGCCTGGTCAGCGCAGGCGGTAGGCGAGCAAGGCGCGCACGTTGAGCAGGGCGTCGTTCTCGGACGGGCCGCGGCCCAGTGGATCGCGGACGACGTCGAGCGGCGAATAGAAGAGCTCGCCCGCGAGACGCCAGCGCTCCGACGCCTGCCAGGCGATGCCGGCGGTGGCGCCGTAGTCGTCCCCCTCGTGGTGGAGCCGGCTGCGATCGACGAATCCGTCGTAGAGCGCCCGCACCTGGAAGTCGGCGTCGAGCCGCTGCCAGATCCCCGAGAGATGGAGCTCGACCGTCTCCCCCGCCCGCCAGGCGAAGCCGAGCTCGGCGCCCCAGGAGTCGATCGTCATCGTGTCGTTCGACACCTCTTCGCAGAGGAACGGATTGCCCACCGGATCGGAACCGGCGGCGACCTCGGAGGCCGGACAGGTGATGTCCCCCTCGAGATCACCGGTAAGGTAGAAGAGTTGCGCCCCGAGACGCGCCCGGTCGCCCTTCCAGAGCGGACGCCCGAGTGCCAGCGAGACCAGATTCGCCTCGACGCCGTCGAAATCGAGCGGCGGCACCCAGCCGGCCGACAGGGTCAGCTGGGCGGGAAGCCCGATGCGGAGCACGGGCCGGCCGAACAGGTTCGACCGGTTGAGGTCCTCGACCTTCGTACCGGAAAAGCCCACGCGGCGCTCCTCTTCGGAGAGCGACGGAATCGAACCGGCCTCGAGTGCGATCTCGAACGTCCCCGGAGCGATCGTGTCGGCGACGCCGAACGCCGTCGGGGTCGCTACCGCCGTGAACCAGCGCATCGCCCAGGCCTCGGGCCGTGTCTCGTCGAGCTCCTCGGTGAACTGCGCCGCAGCCGGGGCCGCGGCGATCAAAAGCGCGGCCGCGACCGCCGCCGTCGCGAGACGGCGGGCGCGGCCGCGGAGACCTTCCACCGGTCCGCTCACGGGCAGGTCGGCAGGGCGGCGATGTCGCCATCCGAAGCGAAGTTGCCGAGCGGGTTCGAGTAGTTCTTCGTCACGCAGGCGGTGGTGTCGAGGACCTCGGTCTGAAGCCCCAGGTTGGTCGCCGCGGCGTAGAAGAACCAGTAGGCGTTGAGCTCCGATCCGCAGCCACGCACCATCTTCACCAGCATCTCGAGGTTCGACGGATCGAAGAAGTAGAAGAAGCCCGAGTCGGCGGTGGAAGGAACCGCGAACGCCGGACCGCTGCCGCCCGAGAAATCGGTCCAGGTGATGCGGACGCGGAAGCGGCTCGGATCGCCCGAGCCACCGGCGAGGCAGAGCGTCGTCGCATCGGCAACGCACGGTTCGCAGGTGATGTCGTCGTCGGTGATCGAGACCGTCGCGGTCGACGGCGAACCGAGGGTCGCGCCGCCCGAAGGCGCCGAGAGGGTCGCGGTGAACGACTCGGAGGGCTCCTCGACGCTGTCGCCGACGATCGGCACCTGGAAATTCTTGTTCGCGCTGTCGCCGTTCCCCCACGAGAGGGTGCCGCTGGTCGCGAGGTAGTCGCTGCCGGTGAGCGCCGTTCCGTCGCCGGTGGCGTAGTTGACCGAGATGGCGCCGGTCGAGCCGCCGGTCCGCTCGGCGGTCAGCGTGACGTTGGGCGCGCTCTCCGAAACCGTCGCCGTGGAGCTCGTGAAGCGCACGGTACCCGGGCTGCCCGGAGTGGAGTCGTTGTCGTTGATCGTCACCGTGACGACGCTCGGCGAACCGAGCGAAGCGCCGCCGCCCGGCGAGACGAGCTGCACCGAGAAGGTCTGGTTCCCTTCGACGTCCGAGTCGTCGACGATCGGCACCTGGAACGTCTTGTTGTTGTCGTCGTTGTCGGCCCAGTTGAGCGTGCCGTTGGTCTGGATGTAGTCGGACGGGGTGTTGGCCGTCCCGTTGTTGACCGTCTCGTAGTTCACCGAGACCGCGCCGTCGTCGCCGCCGGTGCGCTGCACGGTGAGGGTGATGTTGCCGGCCCCTTCGCTGACCGACTTCGAGGCCGAACCGGTGAAGCTGAGCGAGCCGGGCGCGCCACCGCCACCGCCGCCGCTGACCGTGATGGTGCCGAACATCGCGACGCCCGGACTGCCGTGGGCCTCGCAGTGGTAGCCGAACGTGCCCGGGCTGTTGAAGGTGTGCGTGAACGGCGGCCAGCTCGAGCTGACGTTGCCGCTGCGGAAGAGGCCGTCGTCCGAGTTGACGTTGTGCGAACCACCCATCAGCGTCCAGCGCACGGTGTCGCCGACGTTGATGGTCGGGAACTTGGGCGAGAAGCTGTTGGACGGTCCGACGGCGATCTCGACGATCGCCGCACGGGCGCCGGCGGCGAAGAGTGCGGCGACGACGAGGATCAGGATCGTTCGCGAAAGGCTGCGCATGGTGGTCTCCCTGGAAGGTTTCCTCATGGATTGGACAGTGGGCTCACTGCTTGCGGAACAGCCGGCGCAGGATCTGGATCTGGCCGGCGTGGTAGATGTCGTGCTGGGCGATGCCGGCGACCTCGTCGGCGACCAGCCACTTCTGTTTCGGTGAGGTATTCCACAGCTCGTCGTCCCGGAGCGAGGACACCGCCGTCCGCAATTGGCGATGCATCGTCCGCAGGAGACGGAGATCGGCGGCGAGATCGGCAGCCTTCGGCGTCCGGCTCTCGGGACGGCGGAAGAAGTTCGATCCCGGGAGCGGAAAGCCGCCGCGCTTCTCCCCGGTCAGCCGCCGCCGGACGGCGTACTTCCAGTAGGCGCAGTGGACGGCGAGCTCCCAGACGTTGTGGCGACGCGGGTTCGGGCGGAAGACGGCCTCGGCGACGGTGAGCCCGCGCAACGATCCGGCGAGGTTCGTGCCGTGCCACGCACGGCGGTCGAACGCCTGGTCGATCTGCCGCAGCAGGAGCTCTACCCTCGTCATCGATCGCTAGGTCTCCGCTCCCGGACGGCTCCGTCCCGTCCCGTGGTCGATGGTATCTGCCGTGGGAGGTAGCAAGAGTTCTGCCGGGGACCCCTGACTTTCGTCAGGGGTCCGGTAAGATTGCGCCTCGCGCCCGCGGACGCTCCGCGGACGACTCCCCGAGAAGGAAGCCCGCGGATGAGCTCCAAGACCCCCATCACCGTCGCCCACGGCGACGGCATCGGCCCCGAGATCATGGCCGCCACCCTGAACATCCTCGAAGAGGCCGGGGCGGCGCTCGAGATCGAGACGATCGAGATCGGCGAGAAGGTCTACCTCGCCGGCAACAGCGCCGGGATCGAGCCTTCCGCCTGGGACTCGCTGCTCCGCACCAAGGTCTTCCTGAAGGCTCCGATCACCACGCCGCAGGGGGGCGGATTCAAGAGCTTGAACGTCACCACCCGGAAGATGCTCGGGCTGTTCGCCAACGTGCGCCCGTGCGTCTCGTACGCGCCGTTCATCCGCACCAAGCATCCGGGGATGAACGTCGTCATCGTGCGCGAGAACGAGGAGGATCTCTACGCCGGCATCGAGCACCGCCAGACCGCCGAGGTCTACCAGTGCCTGAAGCTGATCTCGCGCCCCGGCTCGGAGAAGATCGTGCGCTACGCCTTCGAGTACGCGAAGCGCAACGGGCGCAAGAAGGTGACCTGCTTCACCAAGGACAACATCATGAAGCTGACCGATGGGCTGTTCCATCGCGTCTTCGACGAGGTCGGCGCGGACTACCCGGAGCTCGAGAAGGAGCACTGGATCGTCGACATCGGCGCCGCCAAGCTCGCCGACACGCCCGAGGCGTTCGACGTCATCGTCATGCCGAACCTGTACGGTGACATCCTCTCCGACGTCGCGGCGCAGATCGCCGGCTCGGTCGGCCTCGCCGGATCGGCGAACGTCGGCGCCCTAGCGGCGATGTTCGAGGCGATCCACGGCTCGGCGCCGCGGCGCGCCGGCCAGAACATGGCCAATCCGTCGGGGCTCCTCCACGGCGCGATCCTGATGCTGCTCCACATCGGCCAGCGCGACGTCGCCGAGCACGTCCACAACGCCTGGCTCAAGACGGTCGAGGACGGCATCCACACCTACGACATCTACAAGGACGGGATCTCGCGCGAGAAGGTCGGCACGCACGAGTTCGCGCAGGCGGTGATCACCCGCCTCGGCATGCGGCCCGAGACACTGCCGGCCGTCTCCTACGCCGGAGCCGTCGGCCAGCAGGCACCGATCGACGCCGCGCCGACGACGCCGGTCGCCAAGAAAACGGTCGGCGTCGACGTCTTCGTCGACTACCAGGGCGATGTCGCGGCGCTCGCCGATCGGCTCGGCGCCGTCGCCGGGCCGTTCACGCTGCAGACGATCGCGGCGCGCGGCGTGAAGGCGTGGCCGGAGGGCCGTCTCCTCACCGCCGGGATCGATCATTTCGCGGCGCGCTTCATGGCCGCCGACGAGGCGCCCCACGGCGAGATCGCAGCGCTCCTCGGACGCCTCGCCGGAGCCGGGATCGACTTCATCAAGACCGAGAATCTCTGCACTTTCGACGGTCAGCCCGGCTACTCGCTCTCGCAGGGACAGTAGCGGCCACCCACGTTGGCCACCCCGATCCCCGTCAACAGCGCGCGCTTCCGGCTCGACGAGATCGTCGCGGCGACCGGGGGAGCGCTCGTCGAGCTCGCGCCGGAGCGCACCGTGCGCGGCGTCTCGACCGATTCGCGGAGCGCTCCGGAGGGGGCGCTGTTCGTCGCCCTGACCGGAGAGACGTTCGACGGCCACCGCTTCGTCGACGAGGTGCGCGGGCGCGGCGCGGTGCCGCTCGTCGCCGCCTCGCGCGCGCTCGCCGGTCCGCGCATCGAAGTCGAGGATCCGCTCGTCGCCCTCGGGGCGATCGCCCGCGCCTACGTCGATCGCGAGACGGCCGGGCGCGACGTACCGGCGCTCACCGTCGGCGGCGCCGCCGGCAAGACGACCACCAAGACGCTCACCGCCGCGGCGGTCGCCGCTCTCTGCGGGCGTACCCTCGCCACCGCCGGCAATCTCAACAACCGGATCGGACTGCCGATGACGCTCCTCACTCTCGCCCCCGCGGACCGCGCCATCGTCCTCGAGTGCGGCACGAGCGAGCCGGGCGAGATCGCCGCGCTGGCGCGCATCGCCGCACCGGACGTCGCCACCGTCACCAACGTCGGGGTCGAGCACTCGCTCCGCCTGGGATCGGTCGACGAGATCGCCGACGAAGAGGCCGGCCTGCTCCTGGCGGCGCGGCGCGCGGCGGTCGCCAACGCCGACGATCCGCTCCTCGTGGCGCGCCTCGCCCGCGCCACGGCGACGCGCCTTTCGTTCGGCCGCGCCGAGGGAGCCGACCTCCGTCTGGTCGAGCGCACGGTCGACGCCGCCGGCGTCTCGACGATCCGCTTCCGCACGCGCGGACCCTGGTTCGCGGCGCGGCTCGGCGACCGCGAGCTCCGCTTCACGACCGCCCTCCTCGGCGAGACCGCGGCGATGAACGTCGCCGCCGCGGTGCTCGGTGCCTTCGCGATGCTCGATCGCACCGCATCCGACGTCGAGATCGGGCAGCTGGCCGAGGCGATCGCCGCCGTCGAAGCGGTACCGGGGCGGCTGCGACCCGTCGCGCTCGCCGACCTGCTGGTGATCGACGACAGCTACAACGCCAATCCCGGCTCGGTGCGGGCAGCGCTCTCCGCCGCGCGCGAGGTCGCCGACCGGCGCGGGGCGCGCCTGATCCTGGCGCTCGGCGACATGCTCGAGCTCGGCGACCTCGCCGCCGCCGAGCACCGCACGATGCTCCGGGCGGCCGATCGCACCGGCGCCTCCGAGCTCCTGCTCGTCGGGCCGGAGTGCGCCGGAGCCGCGGGCGCCGTCGCGGGCGGGCTCGCGACTCCGTTCCGCACCTTCGCCGACAGCCGTGCCGCCGGCGAGGCGATCGTCCGAATCGTGCGGCCGGGCGACGTGATCCTGGTGAAGGGCTCGCGTGGCATCCGGATGGAGAACCTGATCCAGCAACTGGAGGAAAGCCGATGACCGGGACGACGCCGCTCGTGGGAATCCTGATGGGCAGCAAGAACGACTGGGAGATCATGTCCGAGGCGAAGAAGGTATTCGACGATCTCGGCATCGCCTGCGAGGCGCGGGTCCTCTCCGCGCACCGCACGCCGGACGAGGCGCTCGACTACGCCGCCGGCGCTTCGGAGCGCGGCCTCCGGGCGATCATCGCCGGAGCCGGCGGCGCCGCACACCTCGCCGGCGTTCTCGCCGCCAAGACACTGCTGCCGGTGCTCGCCGTGCCGATCAACTCGACGCCGCTCCTCGGGCTCGACTCGCTGCTGGCGATGGTCCAGATGCCCAAGGGGATCCCGGTCGCGACCTTCGCCATCGGCAAGGCCGGGGCCGGCAACGCGGCGCTCTACGCGGCGCAGATCCTGGCGCTGCAGGACGAGACGATCGCGGCCCGGCTCACCGCCTTCCGCGAGTCGCGCCGCCAGGAGATCCTGGCGCAGAAGCTGGTCTGAGGAGTCAGATTCCGTAGCGTTCGGTGAGGATCGCCCGGTGGTGGAGCTCGTGCCCCGCCACCACCCAGGCGATCGCCCGCACCGAGAGGCCGTGACCGGAGGCCTCGCCGCGCCGCGCCCAGTCCCGCTCGCCGAACGAGCGGAAGAGGTGCAGCGTCGCTTCGCGGACCGCGTAGAGGTCGGCCAGGAGCGACTCCCAGGAGCGCGTGGCGACGTTCGCGTTCGGCGCCAGGACGTCCTGATCGAAGCCCGGGAGCGGCGTCGCGTCGCCGCGTCCGAACCGCAGGGCGCGATAGGCGAAGACCCGTTCGCAGTCGGCGATGTGGGCGACGATGTCGCGCACGGTCCATTTCCCGGGGGCGTAGCTGAAATCGGACTTCGCCTCCGGGATGGCGCCGTAGAACTCGCGGAGCTCGGCGAGCGAGCCCTCGAGCCGGTCGCGGATGTCGCCGTCGGGGACCTTGCCGATGTAGCCGGCGAGGAATTCGGAGTGTTCGTCGGACGAGGGGCGCTGGGCGAGATCCATGCCCGGAATTCTACCCCGGTTGCCCGCCGCACCCGCCGCAGTACAATGCCCACGGAAGTCCTGATCTGGAAGGAGTGGAACGCGTGCCCGGCTCTCCCGAGACGATGGCAAGCGAAGACAGCGCACTGCGATTCCATCTCGCGGTGCAACGGAGCCGGTTCGTCGTCCTCCTGGTCATGGGAGTCGTCTCGGCGATCGCGCGCACCACGGGGCTGATCCACTTCTCCATCTCCCGGGCCGTTCCGGCGGCCGTCCTCGCCTACCTCTCGGTTCCGCTCTTCGTCTGGCTCCATCGCCGGGCGCGGAGCGCGGAGGCCAACCGGCGCATCCACGTCTCCTGGATGATGCTCGACGTCCTCTTCACCTGCTGGACGATCTGGTTGATCGACGATTCCTCGGCGCTCTGGCTGATCTGGTTCCTCACCAACGCCACGGCCGCGGCATTCGTCGGCGGCCGCCGGCTCTCCCATCTGGTGATGGCGGTGAGCTGCGTCGCGTACCTGGTGTTGCTGGTCGCCATGGGGCACATCCACGGCTTCGACCGCGAGCTCGCGCTCGCCTGCGGCCGCCTGGCGCTGCTCTTCGGCGGCACCTACTTCATGGTCGCCGGGATCGCCGACCTGCGCGAGAAGAAGCTGCAGATCAAGCAGCTGATGGGAGAGAAGAGTGGCCAGGTCGAGGAGCTGCAGCGGCTGACGGAGGAGCTCGACCGCCGCGGCCGCGAGCTCGCCGAGGCGAGCCTCAGGATCCAGGACGCCAACCGCGCCAAGAGCCAGTTCCTGGCCAACATGAGCCACGAGCTGCGCACGCCGCTCAATTCGATCATCGGCTTCTCCGAGATCCTGTCCGAGAAACTCGAGGAGAAGATCGAGCCGCGGTTCAACCGCTTCCTGCACAACATCCTCTCGTCCGGCCGCCACCTCCTCGGCCTGATCAACGACATCCTCGACCTGTCGAAGATCGAGGCCGGCCGGATGGAGATGATCTACGAGCCGGTCGCGGTGCCCAACATCGTCCACGGTGTCGAGAGCGTCATGCAGGGGATCGCCGCGCGCCGGCAGATCCGGATCCGCACCGAGATCGCTCCCGACCTGCCGCCGATCGTCGCCGACCCGCCGCGGGTGAAACAGATCCTCTACAACCTGGTCTCGAACGCCGTGAAGTTCTCGCGCGAGGGCAGCGAAGTCGGCCTCAGCGCCCGCTACGGCGCCGGCCTGCTGGGCGGTGCCGACGCCATGGTGCTCGAGGTGATCGATCAGGGGATCGGCATCCGCAGCGAGGACCAGCAGCTCATCTTCGAGGAGTTCCGCCAGGTCGACGGCGGCACGACGCGCAACATGGGAGGCACCGGACTCGGGCTCGCCCTCGTGCGACGCTTCGTCGAGATGCACGGCGGCGCGGTGGAGGTCGAGTCGGAACCCGGCGCGGGCAGCATCTTCCGCGTCCTCCTGCCGCTCGATGCCGAGAGAGCCGTGCGCCGGCGCTCGCCGGACGACCCGATCTCGTTCGGCTTCCCCGCCGCCGAAGCGGTGGCCGCGGCCGAGGAAGTGCGGGCGAACCGCCCGCTGGTGCTCGTCGCCGAGGACGACGAGGTCTTCTTCCGCGCGCTCGCGGTCGACCTCGAAGCGGCCGGCTACCGTGTCGTCCGCGCCCGCAGCGGCGACGAGGCGCTCGATCTCGCGGTCGCCGAGATGCCCGCCGTCATGACCCTCGATCTCGTCCTGCCGGGACGCGACGGCTGGGAGGTTCTGAAGGAGCTCAAATCGAACTCGCTCACCGCCGCCATCCCGGTGATCATCGTCAGCCTGGTCGAGAACCACGAGCTCGGTTTCGCCCTCGGCGCGGACGACTACTTCCTCAAGCCGCTCGACCGCGATCGCTTCGTCGAGCGGCTGCGCGAGCTGGCCCCGGGCCGGCCCGGCCGCGGACGTCCTTCGGTCCTGGTCATCGACGACGATCCCGCGGTGCACGACGTCCTGTCGATCGAGCTCACCGACGCCGGCTACGACCTCCTTTCCGCAGCGGACGGCGAGAGCGGCGTCGCGCTGGCGGCGAAGGCGCGGCCCTCGGTCATCGTCCTCGACCTGATCATGGACGGCTGGGACGGCTTCCGTACCGCCGGCGCGCTGCGCCGCGACCCGGCGAACGCGGCGACACCGATCATCGTCTTCACCTCGAAGGAGCTTTCCGGCGAGGAGCGCTCGCGGCTCGCCGAGTCGACCAGCGCCCTGCTCTCCAAGTCGCCGGACGACCGCAAGGCCCTGGTGCGGACGATCGCCGAGCTCGAGTCGAGGCAGCGCGTCACCAGCCGGCGACGCGACGAGACGACGCATCTCGGAGCGGCCTCGTGAGCGGCGAGCTCATCTGGGTGGTCGAGGACAACGACCAGAACTTCGAGCTCGTCGACTACCTCCTGTCCGAGAACGGCTACCGTGTGCTGCGCGCCCGCGACGGCGGCGAAGTGCGTCGCCTCCTTTCGGGCGAGGCGCCGCATCTGGTGCTCCTCGACATGAATCTTCCTTCGGGCTCCGGACTCGATATCGTAGGGGAGTTGCGCCACTCTCCGCTGGTTCTCTCCGCGCCGATCGTGGCGGTCACCGCGCACGCCATGCGCGGCGACCGCGAGCGCTTCCTCGCCGCCGGCTGCGACGAGTACATCTCGAAACCGATCGAGACGAGCACGTTCCTCGAGACCGTGCGCGCGCTCCTCGATCGCGCCGCGGGAAACGAACGATGAGCACTCTGCCCCGCGCACCGGCGCGGATCCTCGCGGTCGACGATCAGCCGGAGAATCTCGAGCTGCTGTCGGCGATCCTGACCGACGAGGGCTACAGCGTGGCGCTCGCCGGCGACGGCATCGCCGCCCTCGAATCGGTCGCCGCCAGTCCGCCGCAGGCGATCCTGCTCGACATCATGATGCCGCGTCTCGACGGCTTCGACGTCTGCCGCCGGCTCAAGTCGACGCGCCCGACCTGCTTCATTCCGGTGGTGATGCTGACCGCGCTCTCGGACGTGG
This sequence comes from Thermoanaerobaculia bacterium, assembly GCA_050186295.1. Lineage (GTDB taxonomy): Bacteria > Acidobacteriota > Thermoanaerobaculia > Multivoradales > JAGPDF01 > JAGPDF01. The sequence goes on from JBFWYP010000004.1 coordinate 137,516, forward strand.
AGAGCAAGGTGCGCGGCTTCGAAGCCGGCGCCGACGACTTCCTCAACAAGCCGTTCCACCGCTTCGAGCTGCTCACACGCCTGCGCTCGCTCCTCCGGATCCGCAGCCTGCGGGACGAGCTCGACTCGACCGAGGAGCTGATCTTCAGCATGGTCCACCTCCTCGAAGAGAAGGATCCGCTGACCCGCAACCATTCCCACCGGGTGGCGGCGATCGCGACGGCGGCCGGACGAGGCCTGGGGCTCGAATCGGGACGGCAGCGCAACCTGACCCTCGGCGCGCTGCTCCACGACATCGGCAAGATCGGCGTGCCGGATTCGATCCTGCTCGCGCCGGAGGGCTCGCGCGATGCCGCGGCGACCGAGGCCTACCGCCGGCACCCGGAGCTCGGTGCGCGGATCCTCGCCCCGATCGCCTCGCTCGCCGGCACGCTGCCGCTGATCCGGCACCACCACGAGCGTCGCGACGGCAGCGGCTATCCCGACGGACTCTCCGGCAGCGCACTGCCGCTCGAGGTCGAGATCCTCGCGGCGGCCAACTTCGAGGACCGTTCCCGGGCGGTGGCCGCTCCGGGGGCGAAGTCGGCGCTCCTCGCAGAGGCCGGCAACGGTCGCTTCGATCCGCGCGTCGCCGCCGCCGTGGCGAAGGCGAGCGACGAAATCGCGCGGCTGCCGGCGCTGCCGGCGATCGACGAGCTCCTCCCGGCGCCGACCATCGAGGCCGGTGGTCAGATCCTGGTGGCCGACGACAACGCGACGAATCGCCAGCTCTACCGCGAGCTCCTCTCCCACGCCGGCTACCGGATCGAGACCGTCGACGGCGGCCGGGCGGCGCTCGAGGCGTACGAAGCGATCAAGCCCGATCTCGTCATCCTCGACATCCGCATGCCCGACATTTCGGGCGAGGAGGTCTGCCGGTGGATCAAGGCGGACGCGGCCTCCGCCTTCCTGCCGGTGGTCCTGGTCACCGCCTACGAGGAGCGCGGCCTGCGCATGCGCGCGCTCGATTCCGCCGCCGACGAGCTGCTCATCGCCCCGGTCAACCGGCTCGAGCTGCTGGCACGGGTGCGTTCGCTCCTCCGTCTCAAGATCTACCACCAGGATCTCGTGCGCCACGAGAACGTCGTCCTCTCCCTGTCGGCGGCGCTCGAGGCGAAGGATGCCTACACCCGCGGCCACAGCCAGCGCGTCGGCGAGCTCGCCACGCGCCTCGCGCAGGAGATGCGGCAGGACGCCGCCATGGTCGAGCGGATGCGGACCGCGGGGTTGCTGCACGACATCGGCAAGGTGGCGATCCCGCAGAGCCTGCTCAACAAGCCCGGCCGGCTGTCGCCGGAGGAGTTCGCCAAGGTGATGACCCATCCCGTGGTCGGCTGGGAGATCTGCAAGCGGCTGCGCACCGCCGAGTCGGTGCTCGACTGCATCCGCTACCACCACGAGCGGCACGACGGCAGCGGCTATCCCGACGGGCTCGTCGCCGAGGAGATCCCGTTCCAGGCCCGGCTGCTGGCGGTGGCCGACGCGCTCGACGCGCTGACGTCGGAGCGCGCCTACCGCCGGCGGCTGACGATCGACGAAGCGGTCGAGCTGCTCGCCCACGAGACGGCGGCCGGGAAGTGGGATCCGGAGATCTTCTCCGCCCTCACGTCGCTCGCCGCGCGCGGCGAGGCGGACCCGCGTCAGGCGGTCGCGGCGACCGGCTGAGAAGCGTCAGGCGCGGTGCGCGGCGACGATCGCCGCCACCGAACGGTCGACGTCGGCGCCGGTCGTCGACCAGTTCGAGACCGAGATCCGCATCGCCCCCTTGCCCTGCCAGGTGGTGCCCGAGAGCCAGCAGGTGCCGTCCTCCTGCACGCGCCGGATCACCGCCCGGGTGTGGGCGTCGATCGCCGCTTCGTCGGCACCGGCGCCGGGCGAGAAGCGCACCAGCGCCTGGTTCAGCACCACCTCGTTGAGGAGCGTGACCCCGGGCTCGCGCGCGAGGAGCTCGGCGAAGCGGCGGGCGTGCGCGACCGAGCGCTCGACCAGCTCGCGGACGCCGCGGCGGCCGAGATGGCGCAACGTCGCCCAGACCGCGAAGCCGCGTGCACGGCGCGAGAACTCCGGCACCCATTCGAACGGATCGCGCTCGCGGCCGGCGGTCTGCTGCAGGTAGGAGGCGTTGGCGGTGAGCGCGGCGCGATGCGCGGCGGGGTGGCGGCAGAAGGCGAGGCCGCTGTCGTAGGGCACGTTCAACCACTTGTGGGCGTCGGTCGCCCACGAATCGGCGAGCTCGACACCGGCGACCAGCGGGCGCAGCCCGGGGCTCGCGCCGGCCCAGAGACCGAAGGCGCCGTCGACGTGGAGCCAGGCGTCGTGCCGGCGTGCGAGCGCGCCGATCTCGGCCAGCGGATCGAACGCTCCGGTGTTCACGTTGCCCGCCTGTGCGCAGACGAGGAGCGGCCGCCCGGAGAGCTTCGCGAGCCGTTCGGCGAGGGCCGAAGCGACGATCCGCCCCTGTCCGTCGACGGCGACGCGGTGCACCCGGTCGCTCCCCATCCCCAGCATCTGGAGCGCCGTGTGAACGGTGACGTGCGCCTCCTCCCCCAGCACGACTTCGATCTCGGGCGCCCCGAAGAGACCGCGCTTCTCGACGTCCCAGCCGGCGCGATCGAGGAGGAAGTGGCGCGCCGCCGCGAGCGCGGAGAAGTTGGCCGCCTGACACCCGGTGACGAAGCCGACGCTCGCCTCTCCCGGAAGACCGAGGAGCTCCTTGATCCACTCTCCGGCGGCCTCCTCGGCGACCGCGTTGGCGGGCGAGAGGACGTAGAGCCCGGCATTCTGGTCCCAGGTCGAGGTCATCCAGTCGGCGGCGACGGCGACGGGATAGGTCCCGCCGACGACGAAGCCGAAGTAGCGCGGACCGGCGGTGGCGACGATCCCTGGATCGCCGTCGCGCACCAGCCGTTCGAGAACGGCGGGCGCAGGCTCCCCTTCCTCGGGCAGCGGCCCGGCGAACCGATCGCGCATGCTCTCGACGGCAAAGGGAATGCCGACGGGCCGCTCGGCGACGCCGTCGAGATAGTCCGCGGCAAGCTCCGCGGCGCGTTGCAGCAGGGGTCTGGTCTCCGAGCTCACGCCGGGGAGTCTATCCCCCGGCGGAGCTCTCGGACCCTGACGAAAGTCAGTCGCGCAGGAAGTGGCAGGTGTACCCGCCGGGATGCTTCTGCAGGTAGTCCTGGTGATACTCCTCCGCCGGCCAGAACGGTCCGGCGGCGGTGATCTCGGTGACCAGCGGCCGCTTCCACTTGCCGGAGGCGTCGACGCGCGCGAAGACCGCCTCGGCGGTCGCCTTCTGCGCCTCGCTCTCGTAGAAGATCGCCGAGCGGTACGACGTGCCGACGTCGTTGCCCTGCCGGTTCTTCGTCGTCGGGTCGTGCATGCGGAAGAACCAGCCGAGGAGCTGCTCGAACGACAGGCGCTCGGGGTCGAAGACGACCTTCACCGACTCGGCGTGCCCGGTCGTACCCTTCTTCACGTCCTCGTACGTGGCGTTCGGCAGCGTGCCTCCGGTGTAGCCGACCTCGGTCTCGACCACACCGGGGATGTCGCGGAGGATCTCCTCCATGCCCCAGAAGCAGCCGCCGGCGAGCAAGGCGGTCTCGCGCTTGCCGGAGTCCTTCGCCAGCACGCCCGCCTTTTCGAACGCCGGCAGGAAGCGCTCGTACCCCTCGTCGATCAGCTTGTCGACCGGCACGAAGCGCAGCGCCGCCGAGTTCATGCAGTAGCGCTGGCCGGTCGGGCGCGGCCCGTCGTTGAAGACGTGGCCGAGGTGCGAATCGGCGCCCGCCGACCGGACCTCGGTCCGTGTCATGAAGAGCTTCGTGTCGGTGTGCTCGCTGACCACACCCGGCTCGATCGGCTGGCTGAAGCTCGGCCAGCCGGTTCCCGAGTCGTACTTGTCGAGCGACGAGAAGAGCGGCTCGCCACTCACGACGTCGACGTAGATTCCCGCCTTCTTGTTGTCCCAGTACTCGTTGCGGAACGCGGGCTCGGTGCCGTCCTCCTGCGTCACGGCGTACTGCAACGGCGTCAGGCGCTCGCGCAGCTCCTCGTCCGACGGCTTGTTGCTCGATGTCATTCCTTTTCCTCTCGCGGTGGCACTGTTCTTCGCCCGGGAGGGGTGTGCCGGCCTCTCGAGCGCGGTGAGCAGCAGGGGTCCGACCAGCGCGACGAGCGCGATGGCGATGATCCAGGAGACGATTCGGTGGCTGTTCATCGTGCTACTTTCGATGCGTTCCGGCGGTTCCGGTTTCATCGCGACCCCCAGGCTCTGTTACGTCGACCGGCCGGCCGCGGATGGGAGAGAATGATGGCATGGAACTCCGCAATCGAAACGTCGTGGCGCCGCCCTTCCGTGCCGGACTCCTCCTGCTGGCCGTCTCCTTTGCAGGATGCGGGCCGGACCGCACGCCGCCGGCGGCTCCGTCTCCTTCCGAGCCCGCCGCCGGAGCGACGGTCGTGACCGACGCCGCGGCGATCCCCTGGGAGGACCGCGTCGCGGCGTGGAAGCGGCACCGCCACGATCGCCTGGAGCGAACCGACGGCTGGCTCACGCTCGTCGGCCTCTCCTGGCTCGAAGAGGGCGACAACCGTGTGGGCAGCGCTCCCGATTCCCGCGTCCTGCTGCCCGAGGGGAAGGCGCCGGCGCTGCTCGGCGTGATCCACAAGGAGGGGGACCGGACGACGTTCCGTGCGGCGCCGGGGGTCACGGTCGCTTCGGGTGGCGCCGCCGTCACCGAGATCGCGATGACCAGCGATCGCGACGGCACACCCACGCCGATCGAGACCGGCAGCCTGACCTTCACCGTCATCGAGCGGGCGGAGCGCCTCGCGGTGCGCGTCCGCGACAGCGAGTCCGAAACGCTGCGCGCCTTCCGCGGGCTCGACTACTACCCGCTCGACCCGGCGTGGCGGATCGACGGCCGCTTCGAGCCGGCCGCCGAGGTCGGCGAGGTTTCGGTTCCCAACGCCGTCGGCTACGAGGAGAAGATCCGCGCCCCCGGCCACGTGGTGTTCGAGTTGGGCGGCCAGGAGTTCCGCCTGCTCGCTCTCGACGACACCGGCGACGGGCGGCTCTTCCTCGTCTTCGGCGATCCGACCAACGGCAGCGAGACTTACGGCGGCGGGCGCTTCCTCTACACCGACGAGCCCCGCGACGGACGGGTCGAGATCGACTTCAACCGCGCCTACAACCCGCCCTGCGTCTTCACCCCGTACGCCACCTGCCCGCTGCCGCCGCCGGGCAACCGGCTGTCGGTCGCGGTGCGCGCCGGAGAGAAGCGCTACTCCCACGAAGCGGCGCACGCGGAACCGGCGCCCGGCGCCGGATGACGGAGCCCCGCGGCCTCTACGAACAGGTCCTCGCCGCGGGCGGCGGCGTCCTGCCGCAGCCGCGACCGCCCCGCCCCTCCGCCGCCATCGTCCCCTGGCGTCGCGATGCGGCCGGCGCGATCGAGGTCTTCTGGCTCGAACGCGGACGGAGCCTGCCGTTCATGGCCGGGTGGCGCGCCTTCCCGGGCGGCGCGCTCGACCGCAGCGACGCCGGCCTCGCCGTCGCCGGCGCCCCGGCCGGAATCTCCCCCGGGGAGCGGACGCCGGCCTCCGCCGACGGTGACGATCCGGCACCTGAAGCCGATCTGATCCCGGGAATCGTCGCCTGCGCCCTGCGCGAGCTGGCCGAGGAGACCGGCGTCCGGCCCGTCCGCGACGGCCTGCCGGACGGCGGCCGGCTCGAGTTCGCCGGGCGCTGGCTCACGCCGCCGCTCACACCGGTCCGCTTCGACAACCGCTTCTTTCTCCTCGCCTGGAGGCCCGACGACGGCGAACCGCACGCCGTGCCGCCGGAGAGCGCCTCCGGCGAATGGATCCGGCCGGCAGCGGCTCTGGCGGCGATCGCTTCGGGCGACGCGCTCGCCGCGCCGCCGATCGTGCATCTTCTCCGTGTCCTCGCCGAGGAGGGTCCCGAGGGCGCCGGCGCGGCGCGCCGCCTGCGCGACACCCGCGAGTGCAATCTCGGACCGCTGCGCCGGATCGAGTTCCGCCCCGGCATCCTGACCTTTCCCCTCGCCGCCGCGACGCTGCCGCCGGCGACGCACACCAATTGCTACCTCCTCGGCACGCGCGACTGCGTGCTGATCGATCCGGGCTCGCCGTTCCCGGAGGTCCAGCGCGCGTTGTCGGGCGCCCTCTCGGCGGCGGCCGGCACGCTCGGCCGCGAAGTGCGGGCGATCTGGCTCTCCCACCACCATCCGGATCACGTCGCCGGCGTCGCGGCGCTGCGCGAAGAGCTGGGGCTGCCGGTCTACGCCCACGCCGCGGCGGCGCTCCGCCTGCGCGAAGTCGGGATCGCGGTCGACGGCGAGCTCGTCGACGGCGAGCTCGTCGCGCTGCCGGGAGCTCCGGGCGAGGCGGCGTTCACCGTCCGCGTCCTGCACACTCCGGGGCACGCCCGCGGTCACCTCGCCTTCGAGGTCGAGTCGAGCGGCTCGATCCTCGCCGGCGATCTCGTGGCCGGCGCCGGGACGATCGTGATCGATCCGCCCGAAGGAGAGATGTCGCGCTATCTCGATTCGCTCGCCGCTCTCGAAGCGCGGGCGCCGCGCACGCTGTTCGTCTCGCACGGCGCGCCGTTCCTCGCCGCGGCGGACAAGCTGCGCGAATATCGCGCGCACCGGCTCGAGCGCGAGGCGCAGGTTCTCCGCGTCTGGCGCGAGAAGGGGCTGCGCGAGCCGGCGGAGTTCGTGCCCGAGGTCTATCCCGAGCTCGCACCGGCGGCGCGACCGCTCGCGGAGCGCCAGGTCCGGGCCCATCTCGTCCGGCTCGCCGAGCTGGGCGAAATCGCCCCCTGATCCGTATGATCGGGCACGGAGGAACACCCGCATGCCCTCGAAGCGCAACCCGTACCGGAACGTTCTCCCCTTCGCCCTTCTCGTCGGCTCTCTCGGGATCGGCGGTGCAGCGCTCGCCCAGGTCGGTCCGACTCCGGCGCCCAAACCGCCTGCGGGCGACAGCGGATCGCCGAGCGCCGCGCCGGCTGCCGGCGGGAGCAGTGCCCCGGCCGCGAGTCCGCGCGCACGCCGCGGCGATGCCGCTCTCTCCGGCGCCGAGAATGCGTGGTGGCACCGCAAGATCGGCACCGATCTCGGCCTGACCGACGCCCAGCGCCAGAAGCTCGACGCCACCAGCGAGAAGCTGAACCGCGACCTCGGCACCTCGCAGGAGTCGCTGCGGACGGTCCGCGGCACCCTGCAGAGCGCGCTCCAGAACGGCGACTGGGCGGCGGCCCGCCGTGCCTACGAAACCCAGGCCACCCACGCCGCGGCGAATATCCGGCTGCAGGGCGAAGCGCAGATCGCGCTGCTCACCGCGCTCACCGCCGAGCAGCGCAAGCAGCTCGCCACGACCTATCCGAACCTGCTGACGGCGCCCGTCGGCAGGTCGCGGCAGGGGCGGTTCGATCCGCCGGCGAAGGACGCTCCGGCGCCCAAGCCGGCACCTCCCGCCTCGAAGCCGTAGGTCAGCGTTCGACCGGCGCCGCGGCCGATCGGCCGCGGGCGACCGGATCGAGATGCCAGACCTCGTGCGCGCGGTCGGGTGAGAGGAAGCGGCGCTCGGCGCCGGCCTCCGGCAGCGCCACGATCGCCCGCCCCAGCTCGAGGATCCGCGGCCCTTCGAGGAAGCGATCGCTCGAGCCCGGTTCGATCACCAGCCAGCGCACCCCCAGTTCGGAGAGCTCGGCGAGGATCTCCGGTGGGTCCCCCACCGTCGGCAGACCGCCGCCATGGCGTGCCCTCGCCAGGAGTCGCGGGCGATAGAGCCAGAACCGCAGCACCGGACGCCCGGTCTCGAGATGGAACCAGAGATCGTTCGCCGCGGCGATCGCCTCTCCTTCGGAAACGTTCGCGCGCAGGAAAGCGGCGGTCGCGTCGAAGCTCGCGAGCTCGCTGCTCTCCGAAGCGAGGGAGCGCGGGGTCGGCAGCACCGACGCGTCGCGCTCGGCGATTTCGATCGCGATTTCGGAAAGGCCGGAGAGCGCGAGAGCCCCCACCAGCAGGGGCGCCAAACGACGGCCGAGAGGCAGCGGGCCGGCGCGGCCGGCGACGGCGATCGCCAGCGGCAGCATCGAGACCAGAAAGCGCGCCGACGGATCGGGCTGCAACGCCACGATGCCGATCCCGGCGCCGAGCCAGAGGATCGCCGGCAGGCGGCGTTCGCGCACGAGCCGCCGCGCACCCGCGACGACGAAGATCGTGACTCCTCCTCCCAGCAGCCACGATCCGAGGCCGTTCTCGCCCAGGAGCAGACCGCCGAAATGCTCCAGGGCGCGAGCGATCTCGAGCAGGAAGTCCGCCGCCTGCCGGCGGATCCCGGACGTCTCCCAGTCGAGCCCGGAGTGCCGGTACGACGTGTAGTAGGAAACCAGCGGCGTGACGGCGACTTCGTGCACCTTCGTCCACAGCAGCCACCCGCCCATCGCGAGCGCTCCCGGCAGCACGGCGCGGATCGCGGCATCGCGACGGCGGACGACGAGCCAGGCGCCAGCGAGGGCGACGAGAAACGCGACACCGTGGATTCTGGTCAGAAAGGCGGCGGCAGCGAGACCACCCGCGAGCCACTGGCGCCGCACGGAGGGCGCTTCGCCTGCCGCATCGGTCGCCGCGAGCAGCGCCCCCGCACAGAGCGCCCCGAAGAGCGGCTCCGAGAGCGGCCAACAGGCGCTGACGAAGAGGGCCGGAGAAGCGACCGGGAGGATCACCACCGCGAGGCTCGCCACCGGCGAGACCCCCAGCCGGCGGCTGGCGACCCGGCGGAAGAGCCACCAGGAAAGCGCCGTCAGGAAGATCGCCAACCCCTGCGCCACGCGCTCTGCCCGTGGTTGCTCCGGGCACAGGCGCCAGACGCCGGCGAGCGTCGCCGGCCAGAGCGGCGGATACTTCGTCTGGGCGTAGCGGCCGGGCAGATTCGTCAGGCGGTAGTCGCCCTCGAATGCCAGCGCCCGGCCCGTCGAGAGATAGATGCCGTCGTCCGAGAAGAGTCCGACGGCCCGCGGCGACGCGGCCCAGAACGCCGTGCACGCCCAGAGCAGCAGGACCGCCGCGCTCCATCGGTCGACTCTTCGCTCGTCCATCCGAACGGCGGCGATCGTATCCCGGGCGCGGCGAAGCTCAGCCCGGTGGAAAGATCTCCCGCAGGACCTGCTGCCGGTAGGCGAAGATCGTCCGCACGTCGCGCTCGACGAGGAGCTTCCAGACGAGCCAGCCGCCGGGAACCGCGCAGGTCACGTGATCGCGTACCGCCGTCCCGCCGGCGAGCTCCTCGAACTCGTGAAGGTGACGCCAGAGGCGGTACGGACCGCGGCGCTGTTCGTCGACGAAACGGTGCGGCGGCTCCCACAGGGTGATCTCGCTCCGCCAGCGGATCGGTAGGGCGTGGACCCGCAGACGGTAGTCGATCGTGGCGCCCTGCCGCATCTCGATCGGCGCCGGAGTGAGCACGCGGAAGCGGAGCCAGGGAGGGGTCAGCCGTTCCAGGTTGGCCGCATCGGCGAAGAACGGAAAGATCTCGGCAAGCGGCCGCGGCAGGAAGACCTCGCCACGATATTCGAATGTTCGCAAGACGTTCACCTCCTCCTGGCCCTACGGCGGAAACGCGTCTCCGGCCTGAACGGCGGACCACGACTACAATGTGCGCCGTGAACCGGTCGCATCGCCGGCTGCTCCTGCCGTTCGCGGCGCTGCTCGCCCTGATCCTCTGGGTCGGCCTCGCCTCGCGCCCGGACTCGCCGGCGCCGATGGCGGCCGGCGTCGCGACCGCCCACGACCTCTCCCGCGACGAGGCGGCGGGAGGTCACACGCTCGCCCGGCACGTGGCGCGCACCGACCCGGAGCTCGCCCGGCGCCTCGCGGACGAGCCCGGGATCTCGACGGCGTCGACGTTCCGCGACCGCCGCACGGCCGAAGAGGTCGTCGCCGCCGCCCTCGCCCGCCATCGCGAGCGGATCGAAAGCTGGTCGCGGAACGGGAACGGCAACCTGGCCCTCGACGTGGCGATGAGCGGCGCCGCGATCGGCCGCACGATGTCGCGCAGCGGCACCGTGCGCGAGAGCCGCCGGGCGCGTGTCGTCCTGCGCCGCAGCGGGCGCTCCTGGTTCGTCCTGACCGCTTACCCGCTGGAGGAGAGATGAGCCCGCTCGATCCCGAGCTCCGCCGCGAGCTGACCGACCGCTTCGACGCCGAGCAGCTGCCGCGTCTGGCGCAGTTTCTCGCCGCCTACCTGCACGAGGACTGGTCGCTCGACTACGCCTCCCCGGCCGAAGCGGTCTACGACTTCCTGAGCGGCGCCGATCTCGAAGAGGCCGAGGAGCTGGCAGGAGAGTGGTCCACTCTCCTGGCCCTCGCCCGCGACCTGCCGCTCGACGATCTCAACCGGCTGATCGGCGAGCGCTTCGGCAGTCCGTGGCGTGTGACCTCGGTCAGTGAAGTGGAGGCGGTCGAACAGGAGCTGGTGCGCGCGCTCGCCGAGTGAGGCGGCGCGACGATCAGGCCGCCGGTTCGGCGGCGGGCGGCGCGAGGACCTCGACCGCCGGCTCCCACCAGCTGGCGCCCTCTTCGAACTCCCGGCCCTCGTAGGCGCAGGGTGAGCTCACGTGGTCCTTGCCGTAGGACGGCTTGCCGGCGTGCCGTGCCGCGTGCAGCGGATAGAAGCTCGAACAGCTGCGACAGAAACGCGCCACGTGGCGACCGCGCCGCTCGGCCGGCAAGGTCGACTGCGGGGCCCAGGAGAACTGAACTCGGCTCATGGCGGGAGGCTATCGGACCTCCGCCGGCCGTGCCAAGCGCCCGGCCGGGGAGGGTCCGGAGATCGGTTCAGCGCGCGGCGACGAGGTCGGCCTTCGAGAAGAAGAAGCCGAGCTCGATCGCGGCGTTCTCGTCCGAATCCGAGCCGTGGATGGCGTTGCGCTCGATCGACGTACCGAACAGCTTGCGGATCGTGCCGTCGGCCGCCTTGGCGACGTCCGTGGCTCCCATCACCTCACGCAGGTACGGGACCGCGTTCTCGCGCTCGAGCGCCACCGGGATCACCGGACCTTCGGTCATGAACTCGACCAGACTGCCGAAGAACGGGCGCTCCCGGTGGACGGCGTAGAACGCCTCGGCCTGCCCCTTCGTCAGATGAAGGACCCGGAGGCCGCGCAGGACGAAACCCTGCGATTCGAGATGGGCGAGCACTTTGCCGGAATTTCCGGCAGCCACGGTGTCGGGCTTCAGGATGGCGAGGGTCATCGAGGTCTGCGACATGTCTTCTCCGGATTGCCGGTCTTCCGGCCGCCGGCGGGAGCCGCGGCAGGATCGACCGGACGTGTCTTGGGGTGCAGCGGCGGCCGGGAGGATCCCGGCCGGAATCCGAGCCTATCGAATCCGGAGGTGCGGGGAAAGGCGGCCGGCGCTCAGCTGGAGCGCTCGGCGATCGCGGCGAGGACGTCGGCGGCCTGCTGCTCGGTCGACGCCTCGAGATCGCGCCAGACGAGGACGCCGTCCTTGAACAGGAACGCCTGGCGCTTGGCGAAGCCCATCGTCGCCGGCACGCCGAACGCCGTCACGACCTTCTTGTCCTTGTCGGCGAGGAGCTCGAACGGCAGGCGGAACTTCTCCTGGAACGCCTTCTGGTCCTTCTCGTTGTCGGTCGACACGCCGAAGACCGTGACGCCCGTGTCGGTCAGCCTGGCGTACGCGTCGCGCAGGCTGCAGGCCTGCTTGGTGCAACCCGGCGTGTCGGCCTTGGGGTAGAAGTAGACCAGCGTCCAGCCCTTTGCACCGGCGGCGGCGAGATCGACCGGCCGGCCGTCCTGGTCGTTGACGGTGACGGCGGGCAGCTTCGCACCGAGGGCGAGCTCGTCGGCCCGCGCCCCGAACAGATTGAACATGATTCCTCCGGCGAAGATCAGTGCGGCGATGGAAACGACTTTGCGCATGGCTTCTCCTCCGCTCATCCTACGTCGCACCCCGGCGAACGGGATGAAACCTCAGTCCGCGGCGTGCGTGTCCGGCTCCTCGACGAGCGGTTCGAGGTCGGCCTCCGCCGCGGTGAGACGGAACACGGTCCCGAGCGCTTCGAATCCGCCGTCGCGGTCGAGGAACAGGGCGCTCTCCGCCGGCAGCGCGAGCGCCATCCGGCCGGGCGCCTCGGCGAGCAGCTTGCGCAGCCGCCGGTCGTGCGCGGGATCGAAGTTGGTCTCGATGATCGCCCCCGGCGCGAGAGCCAGACCCGGCAGGTGGTTGCCGCCGATGACGCTCCGCGCCTCCTCGCCGCAGGCCTGGGCAGCGGCGGCGATCGCCACCACGACCCCGCCGTCGGCGAGCTTCTCGCGCAGCGCCTCGAGCGCCGGCGTGCCGGCGAACGCTTCGATCAGGTGGTCGGTGACGCCGCCTCCGAGATAGACCGCGGCGCAGTCGCGGATCCGCTCGGCGTTGCGGCCGCGGCGCGCGTCGCGTTCGCGGTAGATCGGGATGACCTCCACCTCGCGGCCGAAGCGCTCGACCATGTAGGTCGCGAAATGCTTCGCGTAGTCGAGCGAGCCCGAGGCCGCCGGCACGAAACCGATCGGACCGGGCGGCGTGCGCTCGAGCCAGGCTTCGTCGCGCTCTTCGGTCTCGCCAAAGGTGAATTCGCCGCCGCCGAGGAGCGCGAGGCAGCCGCGCGCGGAGGACGCGCCGGGACCGTTTTCCATCGTCAGGGCTCGCTCCTTCGCGACTACTTCTGGAGGGCGCGGACGACCGTGGTACCGAGCTCGGCCGGAGATTCGCAGACGTGGATGCCGGCCGCCGCGAGCGCCTCCATCTTGGCCGCCGCCGTCCCCTTGCCGCCCGCCACGATGGCGCCGGCGTGACCCATGCGACGCCCCGGAGGCGCCGTCCGCCCGGCGATGAAGCCGACCACCGGGCGATCGAAGTTCTCCTTGATCCAGGCCGCGGCGTCCTCCTCGGCGTTGCCGCCGATCTCGCCGATCAGGATGACCGCGTCGGTCTCCTTGTCGTCGCGGAATGCCTGCATGACGTCGAGGAAATTGGTGCCGTTCACCGGGTCCCCGCCGATCCCGACGCAGGTCGACTGGCCGAGACCGAGACCGGTCAGCTGCCAGACCGCTTCGTAGGTCAGCGTTCCGGAGCGCGAGACGACGCCGACCCGGCCCGGACGGTGGATGTGCCCGGGCATGATGCCGATCTTGGCCTGGCCCGGCGTGATGATCCCGGGGCAGTTCGGTCCGATCAGCCGCACTTTGCGATCGCGCAGGAACGCCTTGGCGCGGATCATGTCGTTCACCGGGATCCCCTCGGTGATGCAGACGATGAGCTCGATCCCGGCGTCGGCGGCCTCCATGATCGCGTCGGCCGCGAACGGCGGCGGCACGAAGATCATCGACGCGTTGGCCGAGGTCCGGTGCCGCGCTTCGGCCACCGAGTCGAAGACCGGTACACCTTCGACGACCTCGCCGCCCTTGCCGGGGGTCACGCCCGCCACCACCTGGGTGCCGTAGTCGCGGCAGCCGAGGGCGTGAAACTTCCCCTCCTTGCCGGTGATCCCCTGGACGAGGAGCCGGGTCTCGCGGTTGAGCCAGATCGCCATCAGCCGTTTCCTTTCACCGCCGCGACGACCTGGGCCGCCGCGTCGGCCATCGTGTCGGCGACCAGGAAGCGGAACGAGCTGTCGCGCAGGATCGCCCTCCCCTGCTCGACGTTGGTCCCTTCGAGGCGGACCACCACCGGAATCTTCACCCCACCGAGCTCTTCGAGCGCCGCGACCACCCCGGCCGCGATCCGGTCGGTGCGGGCGATGCCGCCGAAGATGTTGATCATCACCGCCTTGACCGCCGGATCCGAGATCAGGATCTTGAACGCGTTGGTCACCGCCTCCTGCGAGGCCGAGCCGCCGACGTCGAGGAAGTTCGCCGGCGAGGAGCCGGCGAGCGAGATGATGTCCATGGTCGCCATGGCGAGGCCGGCACCGTTCACCATGCAGCCGATCTCGCCGTCGAGCTTGATGTAGTTGAGATTGAACTTCGAGGCCTCGACCTCGAGGGGATTCTCCTCCGCCAGGTCGCGCATCGCGACCAGGTCCTTGTGCCGGAAGAGGGCGTTGTCGTCGAAGTTCATCTTGGCGTCGAGCACCATGACGTCGCCCTGGGCGGTGATCATCAGCGGATTGATCTCGGCGAGCGAGGCGTCGGTCTCGATGTAGGCCTGGTAGAGCGCCGCGACGACCTTCGCCGCCTTCCCCGCCGTGTCGCCCTTGAGGCCGATGTGACGGACGATCCGGCGCGCCTGGAACGGAACGAGGCCGATCTGCGGGTCGACGCTCTCGCGCAGGATCGCGTCGGGCTGCTTCTCGGCGACTTCCTCGATGTCCATGCCGCCGGCAGACGAAGCGATGATCACCGGACGGCCGCTCTGGCGGTCGAGCGTCACCGCGAGATAGTGCTCGTGGGCGATGTCGGCCGCCTCCTCGAGGAGCACCTTGCGCACCTTCTGTCCCTCGGGACCGGTCTGGTGGGTGACGAGCTGCATGCCGAGGATCTTTCCGGCGAGCTCGCGGGCCTCGGCGGGCGACTTGGCCAGCTTCACGCCGCCCCCCTTGCCGCGCCCGCCGGCGTGGATCTGCGCCTTGACGACGCAGCGTCCGCCGAGCTCGGCGCAGACCGCCTCGGCCTCGGAGGCCTCCTCGATCACGCGCCCTTTCGGCGTCGTGGCTCCGTAGCGGCGAAGGATCTCCTTCGCCTGGTACTCGTGGATTTTCACTGTTTCTCTCCCCCGCGGAATCTCGTCGCGACGGAGAAAATCCTATCGCACCGGACCCGGCTCAGGGCATCTTGAGGACCAGCACGGTGAGATCGTCCTCGCGCGCGGCGCCGCCCGTGAACTCCTCGAGCTGGGCGATCATCTTGTCGCGCACCACCGTCGCGCCGTGCCCGGCGAGGCTTCCCAACGCCTTTTCGAGGCGATCGAAGCCGAAGTGCTCCTCGGAGTTCTCGCCGCGCGCCTCGACGACCCCGTCGCTGCAGAGGAAGATCAGGTCGCCGGCCTCGAGCTTCGCGGTGTGCGGCTCGATGGCGAGCGTCTCGCGCACCCCCAGGGGATAGGCGACCGACTCGAGCATCTCGACCTTGCCGAGCTTCGAGACGCGGTACGGGAAGAGGTGGCCGGCGGAGGCGAACTGCATCTCGCGCCGCACGGGATCGACCAGGGCGTAGCAGAGCGTCGCCAGCAGGCGCTTGCGGGCGCTCTGGAAGACCATCCGGTTGAGCGTGTTGAAGACCGCGGGCACTTCCGGGTTGAACGTCACCTGGACGGCGAGCGCCGACTTGGCCATCGACATCACCAGCCCCGACGAAACGCCGTGACCGGCGACGTCGCCCACCGCGACCGCGAGGCGCCCGTCCTCGAGCGCCAGCACGTCGTAGAAGTCTCCGCCCACCTCGGTGGCCGGCAGGTAGGTGCAGGCGAGCTCCACGCCGGCGAGCTGGGCCGGCAGCTGCGGCAGGATCGAGCTCTGGATGTTCCGCGCCGTCTCGAGCTCCACCCGCTGACGCTCCCGCTCGGCGATGCGGCGGACGTGCGGCGGCACGTCCTCGTACTTGTAGACGAACGTCTTGGTCGAGACCAGGTGACGCGCCGTCAGGATGAACGGCACCGCACCGGCCAGCACCCCGATCCAGCCGTGGATCCGGAGCCCGGTGTCGGCGGCGAAGAGGAACGGAAAGATGCTGGCGATCGCGGCGCTGGTGAAGCTGGCGATCAGCGTCGTCAGAAGGTCGGTGCCGAGGAACAGGAGCACGCTGGCGAGGCTCGAAGCGAGCCAGATCGGTATCCCTGCCTTGAGCGGCAGCACGAGCACCGGGGCGAAGAAGACGAAACTCGTCACCAGGGTCGAGATCGCGGCGCCGGCGGTCTGTCCCAGCTTCTTCGCCAGCCAGGGCAGGAGGAAGAGGCGGCCGAAGAGGGTCGTGTAGAGCGAGAAGCAGGCAAGGAAGAGGATGAGCGCGAAGCTCGGGAAGCGGGCGTGGTTCCAGAACGGGCCGAACTGGTACGAGATCGGGGCCCAGGCTCCGAAGAAGCGGCCCAGCGGCACCAGGGCGAGGAAGATCCCGCCAGCGATGGCGAATCCGGCCGCGTAGCCGCGCAGCGCCGAGAGCGCCACCGTGCGGTTGTCCCACTGGCGCTGGAAGAGCGCGTCGAACGCGGCGAGCTTGCGTCCCCAGGTCTCGCGACAGAGCGACTCCCCGACCGCCCAGGAGAGGAACGCCGCGAGCGCCATCGGGAAGAAGAACAGGACGACCATCTGCCCGGACCAGAGCACCGTCACCTGCTGCCTGGACATCACGCCCCACTGCTGCCCCTGGGTGGAGCCAGCGCCGACCTGGAACATGAAGACGATCGCCATGCCGAGCATCAGCAGCAGGATCTGCATGCCGCGCTTCACTCCGACTTCGCCCTCGTGGTACCGGCGCAGGAAGACCGGCGCGACGAACGGCAGGGTCAGGAAGGTAGAGAAGAACGACAGGTTCCCGAACAGGCCGATCGGCTGCATGACGGCCGCGACCTCCTCCGGGTTCTTCTCGTCGTTGACGAGCTCGAAGCCGGCGAGCTCGTCGCCGGCGAAGGTGACTTCGACCCCGGACTCGACGCGACCCGCGAGCGAGAGCTTCGGATCCACCCAGCGGACGATCGTGTCGGTGCGCTTCTCGAGATCCTTGTGACGGATCTCCGGCTCGCCGAGGCCGCCGACGTCGATCCCCTCGCTGGCGAGGAAGGCGAGCGCCCGTTCGAGCGCCGTCGCATCGTCGATCCTGCCCCCGGCGGCGTTCGGCTTGAAACCCTTGGTGAGCCGGAGGATGGTGCCGTTGGCGGCGATGTTCGCCCGGTACGCCCAGTCCTGCGGCTGCGCCCCCTGCGCGTAGACCGTCACCCGCCAGCCCAGCACGCGATGCGCCAGAGCGCCCTCCCCCGGCTCCGGATCGTCGATCCGGTGCTCCTGGAGAAGCCGGTACTCGAGGCTCGCGTCGTCGTCCATCGCCGCCACGACGTACGGATCGGCCGGCAGCTCGCCGAGAGACCGCAGCTTCTCGAGGCCGATTCCGCGGGCTTCGTCGCGCGAGATCTCCCAGTTCCGCGGGAAGAACGGAAAGGCACGGGGGAAGGCCCAGGCAGAAGCCAGAACGCCCGCCAGCAGGACGGCGATCCAGGTCAGTGTCTTTCGATCCGGCTCACGCATGGTTCTCAGGACCTCACTCCGTAGTACGGAAAGGTTCGTCTCGGGGTTCCGGCGACGGCAAAACGGTCCCGGCAAGCTAACACAGCCGGCCCGCCCGGCGGGGCGTGCCGCGCTCCCTCGTGCTACGATTTTTCGCATGCGTTGGGAGCGGCTCCTCGAGGAGGCGACGGCAGTCCGGGAGCGCTCCTACAGCCCGTTCAGCGAATTCGCGGTCGGCGCCGCCCTCCTCACCGACGACGGCACCATCTTCACCGGCTGCAACATGGAGAACCGGAGCTACGGCCTCGCCGTCTGCGCCGAGCGCAGTGCTTTCGCCGCGGCGATCGCTGCCGGACACCGCCGGTTCGCCGCCCTGGTGGTCGTCGCCGACGCCGTCCCGCCGGCGAGCCCCTGCGGCATGTGCCGGGAGACCACGGCCGAGTTCTGCGGCCCGGATCTGCCGATCCTGCTGGCGAACCTCCAGGGGGAGCAGCGCGAGACGACCCTCGGCGAGCTGTTCCCGCATCCGTTCGAGCTGCCCCCGGGGAGAAACCCCCGGCCCTGATTTTCGTATCACTCTCGTTTCGATCCACTGTCGCGATCCCCCGGGAGACCTGCTCTTGAAGAATCGATCCGTCCAACTGCTTTGTCTTGCCCTCTTCGCCTCCGCGACCGGAGCGGCGCTCGCCGCCGAGCCGCCGACGTTCCGCCTGCCCGAAGGAGCCCGACCCGTCCACATGGCGGTCGACCTGACCCTGCTCCCCGAGCAGGAGACGTTCGACGGCCTGGTCGTCCTCGATGTCGAGCTCCTCCGTCCGACGCGCCTCCTCTGGCTCAACGGCCAGCGGCTCGAGATCGGCCAATCCACCCTGACCGTCGGCGGCAAGTCGACGCCCGCCACGTTCGTCGACGGCGGCACCGACTTCGTCGGCTTCGATTTCGGGCGCGAGGTCGCCGCCGGCCGTGCGACGCTCGAGATCGCCTATCGCGGCAAGCTCGATCCGGTCGAAACCGAAGGGCTGTTCCGCCAGAAGGACGGCGAATCCTGGTACGCCTTCAGCCAGTTCGAATCGACCTTCGCCCGGCGCGCCTTCCCCTGCTTCGACGAACCGGCCTTCCGCACTCCGTGGAAGGTCACGCTGCACGTCCGGAACGGACAGAAGGCCTACTCCAACTCGCCGCAGATCGGCGAGCGCGCCGAGGCCGACGACATGAAGGCGGTCGAGTTCGCCGAGACGCCCCCGATCTCGTCCTACCTCGTGGCGGTCGCCGTCGGGCCGTTCGTGGCCGTCGACGCGGGAACCGCGGGCCTCGGCAGCACGCCGCTCCGGATCATCGTGCCCAACGGGCTCGAAGACCGGACGAGCTACGCCGTCGAAGCGACCGGCCCGATCGTCGAGGAGCTCGAGAAGTACTTCGGCATGCCCTATCCGTTCCCCAAGCTCGACAGCCTGGCGATTCCCCACACCGTCGGCTTCGGCGCGATGGAGAACCCGGGCCTCATCACCTACGTCGACAGCTACCTCGTCTTCGACCCTTCGGAAGAGAACCTGTCGCGCAAGCAGCGCTATGCAGAGACCGGAGCGCACGAGATCGCCCATCAGTGGTTCGGTGACCTGGTGACGATGAAGTGGTGGGACGACATCTGGCTGAACGAGGGCTTCGCGACCTGGATGGCGCAGAAGGTGGTCGCGGGATGGAAGCCGGAGTGGGGTGTCGACGAGGAGGTGGCGAGCCGGCGCTCGGAGGCGATGAACTCGGACAGCCTGCCCTCCTCGCAGCCGGTGCGGCGGCCGATCGCCGATTCGGGCGACATCGTTTCCGCGTTCGACGGCATCTCCTACGAAAAGGGCGGCGCGCTGCTCTCGATGTTCGAGGGCTGGATGGGTGAAGAGAAGTTCCGCAGCGGCATCCGCGGCTACCTGAAGAAGCACTCCTGGGGGAACGCCACATCGGATGACCTGCTCGCGGCGCTCGCGGTCGAAGGCGGCCCGGCGGTCGCCAGGTCGTTCGCCTCATTCCTCGACCAACCGGGCTTCCCTGTCGTCTCGGCGGCGCTCGACTGTTCCGGCAAGGGGTCGACCGTCGCCCTCGCGCAGCGCCGCTACGTGCCGCTCGGGTCGGCCGTCTCGACCGACGCAAGATGGCCGGTGCCGCTCAACGTGCTCTACGGCTCGGGCGATCGGATCGAGTCGACGCGGATCGTCGTCGACCAGGCGAAACAGAAGGCAGCGCTCGAGTTCTGCCCGGAATGGATCCAGCTGAACGACGGCGGCGTGGGCTACTACGTCACCGAGCTCGAGGGGCCGCTCTTCGCGGCGTTCGCGAAGCGGGCGCCGTCGCTTCCTCACCGCGAACAGATCGCCTTCCTCGACGACATCTCCTTTCTCTTCGGCTCCGGCGAGCTCCAGGCGACCCAGGCGCTGGGCGTCATCCCCTCGCTCGCCAACAGCACGAACCGCCGGGTCTACGAGTCCGTTCTCGACCTGGCGCTCAAGGTCGAGGACAACTACTTCGACGAGAAGTACCGGCCGAACTACGAGCGCTACCTCCGCAAGACGTTCGGCGATCGCGCCCGGCAGCTCGGTTTCGATCCCCGGCCCGGAGAGAGCGTCGACGACACCCTGCTTCGCCCGCGGGTGCTGCGGGCGGTCGGCGACGCCGGTGCCGATCCGGCGCTGCGGGCCGAGGCCCGGCGGCGGACGGAGGCGTTCCTCGCCGACCCCAAGGCAGTGGGCTCCGAGATGCTGCCGACGGTCCTCCGCCTGGCGGCGGTCGAGGGCGACGTGGCCCTGTTCGATCGCCTGGTCGCCGCTGCCGAAGCGCAGAAGGACCGCCGCACCCGACAGCAGATCCTGCGTTCGCTCGGAGCGTTCCGCGACCCGGCGGCGGTCGAGAAGGCCCTGCAGATGATTCTCAGCGGGAAGTTCGACATCCGCGAAGTGGCGTTCATCTTCTTCGGCCTCTCCGGCGACCGCTCTTCGCGCGAGACGGTGCTGCCCTGGGTGGAGGCCAACTACGACAAGCTCCTGGCGGCGATGCCCGAGCAGTACACCGCCGCCCTGTCGTTCACCGGGGTCTCGTTCTGCGATGCGGCGCACCGCAGGGAGATCGAGACCTTCTTCGGGCCGCGGTCGGCGAAGCTGACGAGCGGAACGAACAACGTCGAGCGTGCGCTCGACATGATCGACGTCTGCATCGGCCGCAAGGCGACGCTCGGCAAGGGCGTCGAGCAGTTCCTCGCCCCGTACTGAGACGTCAGTCCGTCAGCAGCGCCGCGACGACCCGGGAAAGCTCCGGGGCCGTCGCGGCGTGCGGGCCGGCAGCGAGCGCGGGGCGATCTCCGCTCCGCGCGTAGCCCCACTCGACCCAGACGAAGGAGGAGCCGGCCGCGACCGCCGTCGCCGCATCGATGGCGCTGTCTCCGATCAGCAGCAGCTCTTCCGCGCGGCAGCCGAGCCGGGTGGCGATCTCGCCGAGGGTTCGCGGGTCGGGCTTGCGGAACGGCAGGCTGTCACCGGCGACGACGACGGGAAAGATCTCCGTCCAGCCGGCCTGTTCGACGATCGCCCGGGTCATCCGTTCCGGCTTGTTGGTGAGCAGGGCGAGCGGGACGGTTCGACGCAACTCGGCGAGCAGTCCGGGAACTCCGGGATAGGGCCGTGTCTCGCGGGTCGCGATCGGCTCGTAACCGGCCAGGAAGCGGGACAGGGCGTCGCCGGGAGGCGGGCCAGCGAGCTCCGCCAGCGCCCTCTCGACCAGCTTCCGCGCCCCTTCGCCGATCCAGTCGCCGACGGTGGCGATCGTGACGGGCGGAAGTTCGAACCCGGCGCGCAGGGCGTTGACCGCCGCCGCCAGGTCCGGTCGCGAGTCGACCAGGGTGCCGTCGAGGTCGAAGACGACGGCCGCGATCCGGCCGGCGGCGTGGCGCTCAGTCGACGTCGACGAACTCCGCGACCACCCGCTGCGGCAGGATCCCCGCTTCGTGTCCGCGGTCGAGCAGCCGCTGCACCGCGGCACGGCCGCGCTCGCCGTAGCTCCGGGTCCAGTCGTTGACGTACATCCCGACGAAGCGATCGGAGCGCTCGGGGTCGTCCTCGAGCCCGCGGGCGTAGCGTACGGCGTACTCCATCGCCTCGGCACGATGGTCGAGGGCGTACTCGATGCTGGCCGTGAGCAGCCGGCAGAGGCGCACCTGGAGCTCGGGATCGAGATCGCGCCGGATTCCGTTGCCGCCGAGCGGCAGCGGATCGCCGGTCTCCTCGCGCCACCAGGCGCCGAGATCGACGATCGCGCGCAGTCCTTCGTCGCCGTACGTGAGCTGCCCCTCGTGGATGACGACGCCGGCGTCGACCTGCCCGTCACGCACGGCGTCGAGGATCCGGTCGAAAGGCACCAGGGTCGTACGGATCTCCGGTTGCCAGAGCCGCAACGAGAGCGCCGCGGTCGTGAGCTCGCCGGGGATCGCGGTCACCAGACCCGGGAGCTCCTCGCGCCGGATCTCCCGCTTCGACACCAGGACCGGGCCGTACCCGTCGCCGAACGAGGCTCCCGACGGCATCAGCCGGTAGCGGTCGGCGAGGTGGGCGTAGCCGTGGAAGGAGAGCGCGGAGATGTCGTAGGTGCCCGCGAAGGCCGCCTGGTTGAGCGTCTCGATGTCGGTCAGGACGTGCTCGATCTCGATGCCGGCGTGATCGAGCTTGCCCTGGGTGAGGGCGTAGAACATGAAGGCGTCGTCGGAATCGGGACTGTGGGCGATGCGAACGATTCGGTTCATGGCGAGGGCGGAGGGTATCAAACGTTGCCGGCGCGATCGCCCGGGCGGCGGACGCGAAATCGTCGGGCTGCACAGTTCGACCTGTCGGAATTGCACAGAAACTTGTGCTATCCGTCGCATCTCCGCTAGAATGGACCATCTTTAGGGTTCGGGCGAGGCCCGGTCACCCGACAACCTCGGAGGATCTCCAACGATGAAGCCAACGCTAAGAACCCTCGCCTGCCTCCTGCTCGCAGCCGCACCGGCGCTCGCCGGTCCGGTCTACGTTCCGGTCGCGCTCAACTACACGTCGGGCGCCTACACCCGCAGCACCGACATCTGGGTCACGAACCCGGACACCGCGGTCCAGGGGTTCGTCGTCCGCTACCTGCAGAGCCTCTCGGACGGAACGACGCGCACCGACGGCGACGAGATCGGTCCGTTCTATCTCCTGCCGGGACAGACGTTCCGCTACAACAACCTCGTGCCGGCGAACTTCCGCGGCATGCTCGAGCTCGACGGCTTCCCGGGACTGCAGTTCAGCGCCGCGCTGACGGTGGAGACCCAGCAGGGCGTGAAGGTCCAGGAGTCGGAGATTCCGGTGCTCTCGCAGGCCAACCTGATCCCCGCGAACGGCGCCGCCGTCCTCCAGGGTCTCGAGAAGATCGGCCTGACGATCACCAGCAACCTCGGGGTCGTCAACATGGGCCACTCGCCGGCGCTCTGCCGCGTCGGACTGCGCCAGCGCGACGGCCTGCTGATCATCCAGAACGTCCCGGTGAACCTGCCGCCGCTCTCGATGCTGCAGTACGAGGACGCCTTCACGATCCTCGGACTCTCGATCGTGCCGGAAGGCGCGCGCGCCGACATCACCTGCGACCAGCCGTTCTGGACCTACTACTCCACCTACAACGACGTCTCCGGCGCCGTCGAAGTCGTCGAACCGTCCACCTCGATCCTCAGCTCGACGCTGGTCGAGCCGAGCGGTGACACCGGTGGTGGTGGTGGCGGCAACCCGCCTCCCCCGCCCGCTCCGGGCGACGCGGTGGTCTTCGAGAGCAACGGCGAGATCGTGCGCTACCCGACGAGCCGTTGGGCGCTCAACAACTACCGCATCAACATGCCGTTCAGCGGCTCGCGGACGTTCAGTAAGCTGACGGTCGACTTCGACTTCCACATCGGCAACTGGGACAACCAGCGCCCGACCGGCTTCCACTGCATCTTCTGGCTCAACAACGGCTCGAGCTGGAACAACATGTTCGGCTACGTCAACACCCGCGGTACCCGCAGCCAGACGGTCTTCCAGGTGAACGCGACGGGTGGCGGCTGGCAGGAGACCACGCAGAGCGGCTCGCCGCAGCCCGGTGGCAACTACCACATGCACTACGAGTACGACACCAACACCCACGAGGTGTTCTACGAGATCCGTACCGCCGGTGGCAGCCGTGTCGTCGGACGCGCCTACGGCCTGGCGAACGGAGTTCGCGACTTCACCACCAGCCGCTTCTTCATCGAGTTCGGCGCGCAGCACGCCGACGAGGGCCCGGAGGCCTACACGCCGGGCTGGTCGTTCTCGAACCTGCGGGCGGTCTTCATTCCCTGATCGCCGGTCACGACAGCAGGATCCCGGAAGAGGGCACCCGATCGGGTGTCCTCTTCTTTTTTCAGGCGGTGCGGGCGAGGGAGAGGCGGCAGATTTCGGCGCAGAGCCCGCCGAAGGTGAGGCCGGTCGCAGCGGCCGACTGCGGCAGGAGACTGGTCGCGGTCATCCCGGGGAGCGTGTTCGCCTCGAGCACGTGCGGCTCGCCGCCGGCGTCGAGTCGGAAGTCGACTCGGGAAAAGTCGCGCAGCTTGAGGAGCCGGTGGGTGGCTAGCGCCAGCTCCTGCATCCGGCCGGCGAGCGCATCGGGAATCGCCGCCGGAAAGATCTCTTCGGTCATTCCCGGCGTGTATTTGCACTCGTAGTCGAAGATCTCGTGCTGCGGCACGATCTCGCCGACCGCGAGCGCGCGTTCACCGAGCACGCCGACGGTGAACTCCCGCCCCGGAAGGAAGGTCTCGAGCATGACCGAGCGGTCTTCCCGCAGTGCCAGCTCGACCGCCGGGGCGACCTCCTCCGGCGAGTGCACGACCGAGAGGCCGACGGTCGAGCCACCGTTCGCCGGCTTGACGATCAGCGGCAGACCGAGGGCGGCGATCTCCTCCGGCGTCGCGGGCCACATGCACCAACGCGAAGTCGGCAGCCCGGCCTCGCGCAGCAGGCGCTTGGAGATCTCCTTGTCCATCGCGATCGAGCTGCCGAGGACGGAGCTCCCCGTGTAGCGCAGCCTGCCGAGCTCGAGCAGCGCCTGCACCGAGCCGCCCTCCCCCTGGAGGCCGTGCAGGACCAGGAAGACCAGGTCGGCACCGCGCATCTCGGCGCTGCCGACGAGCGCCGGGAGGTCTTCCCGCGCGGCGAGCCGGGCGAGCTCCTCCGGTGTCGGCGGCTCCCGTCGCACCGGCGCTTCGAGGAGCGCCCGCTCGGCGTCGCCCCGCACCGGTCCGCGGACCGTGTCGACGACGACGACGTCGTGACCGAGTCCGCGGAGGGCGCCGACGACCTGGGCGGCCCCGGCGAGCGCGACTTCGCGTTCCGAAGTCGAGCCGCCGGTGAGGAGCGCGATGCGGGCCACGGTCGCGCCTCGCTTCAGGAGTACTGGATGAACCCGGGTCCGAGGATCCCGGCCGGATCCCAGCGGCGCTTCGCGGCGCAGAATCGCTCCCACTGGTCGCCGTAGTGAGCTGCCCAGCGCTCCGGTGTGTCGAAGGTGATGAAACCGGAGAGGTAGCGTTTGCCTCCGTAGGCGATCGAGAGCTCCGAAGCCATGTCGAGCTGGGTCAGCATCTCGTCGAGCTTCTCCTGCGGCACGGCGCCGAGGATCCCCCATCCGAGCACCTGCTTGCCGCCCGGGTGCATGAAGAGCGGCACGTCGGAGGTCGAGGTCCGCGCCGGCCAGAGCAGCACGTGACCGCCGGCGCCGAGCGCTCCGGGCGGCAGGTTCGACAGGATCGTCTCGATGTACTCCCGGGCCGTGTCCCAGGGGAGAGTCGTCTCCATCCAGGGGTGCGGCTTGTCCCAGTAGCCCGAGAGCTTCCAGGCTTCGAACATCGGCTCCATCCGGCGGGCGAACTCGAGCTGGGTCACGTCCTGGACCAGCGACCGACGCCAGGGAGAGAGGCCCGCGAGGACCTCGTCGTCGTCGGGCTCCTGACCGGGTTCGAACTCGACGGTGAGGAACATCGGGAAGAGCCACTGCGCGAAACCGATCATCCCCTTGCCGAGCTCGAGGCCCTCGCCGATCTTGCGGAAACCGAGCGGCGCCGGCGAACAGATCCCGCCGAGCGTGGCGATCGTCCCGCCGTCCATCACCTTCTCGGCGTCCTCCATGAACCGCCCGAGGTCGTCGTACACCAGCGTGTACATGCGCACCATCGGCGGCACGCGGCGCAGCCTGGTCTTCACCCGGGTGATCATCGCGATCTGCCCGAGGCTGCAGCGCACCATGTCGAACAGCTCGGGCTCGATCTCGCGCGAGCAGACGACGACGTCGCCGTTGCCGGTGACGACCTCGAGCTCGATCGCGTTGTCGGCCTGCGTCCCGTGCCGGAAGCTGGCGACACCCAGGCCCGCCATCGACGTCGTTCCGGCGACGGTGACGCCGAGGTTGTTGGTCAGCACCGGCGGCAGCAGCCCCTTCGCCGTCGTGGCGACGACCAGATCGCGCCAGATCACGCCGCCCTCGACTTCGGCGTAGAGATTCTCCTCGTCGACGGCGAGGATCCTCGACATCGCCGAGGAGTCGAGCAGCAGACCGCGAGTCGTCGACTGTCCGCTCTGCGTGTGCCCCTGACTCCGCGCGACGATCGGAATACCCGCATCGCGGCAGAACCGGATCGCCCGGGCGAACTCCTCGGAGCTCCTGCAGCGCGCCACCGCGGCCGGGACCTGGTAGCGCCAGCGTCCGAAGTCGGTCTCGAACGCCTTGCGGTCGTCTTCGGCGAAGGTGATCCGGCCCGGAAGGAGCTCGGCGAGCGGCTCGAGCGCCTTCCTGAGGTCGGCGTCAGTGTGGGTGGCTACGGTCATCGGTGGCGATCCTCCTCACGGTGGTGGCTCTGCAGTCGCCATTCTATGGCGTCGGCACTCCTCCGCAGGACGATTCGTCGGACGACGAGCCGCCGGATGATTTCGGGAGCGATCCGCTCCCGCCCGCCCCGTCAGGCGGGCGAGCCTTCCCGGGCCGCCTCGAGCGTGTCGAACATCGGGAACAGGTCAGCGATCTGGGCGACCTCGAGCAGCCGCCGGACCCGCTCGGCCGGATGGATGAGGACCAGCCGCCGTTTCACCTCGCGGAAGCGAGCGAGATAACCCACCAGCTCGCCGATTCCGGTCGAATCCATGTAGTTGATCTTCGCCATGTCGATGAAGACGTGGCGGCCGTCCTCGGCCAGCACGCGGTCGAGGGTCCGGGCGAAAAATTCCGCACTCTCGCCGAGTTTGATGACACCCTCGACAGTCAGCAGCGTGTCTTCGCCGAGCCGACGCTTTTCGATGATCATGGGATCCGGGAAACCGCCGCCAGTGTAGCAGCGGCCGGAACGGTCCGGCAACCGGCACCGGCCGCCGCCAGGTCGATGCGGCGAGCGCCGGCGGAGCTCCGGGAAGAGCGCCGGGCGGAGGTAGACTCCGCGATCATGAACCGACGCCTCGCTCTCGGATTCGCACTCCTCGCCGTCACTCCCGGCCCCGCTTCGGCGACGGGATTCCTCTACTTCCAGCACGGCGGACGCGCCACGGCACAGGCCGGTGCGTTCGCCGCTCGTGCCGACGATCCCGCCGCCGTCCGCTACAACCCGGCGGCGATCGCGCGCCTCGACGGCTTCCAGTTCCAGGCCGGCCTCGACTTCCAGGCGCCGACCGACGACTTCGACTCGGCGACCAGCCACGACGCCGCGAAGCACATCATCCAGTTTCCGCCGGCGCTCTACGCCAGCTGGAAGCCAGACGACCTCGTCGTGCCGCTCGCCTTCGGCCTGTCCGTCGACACGCCGTTCTGGTCGATCCAGAACTGGAACACGGCGCTCTTCCCGGGCCGCTTCGACACCTCACGGCAGGAAGTGACGCTCTTCGAATTGCGGCCGACGGTCGCCTGGGCGGTCAACGACCGCTGGAGCCTCGGCGGATCACTGCGCTACGTGCGCGGCTCGGTCGAGACGTCGTTCGAGACGATCGAAGGATTCGGCACGCGCTTCCTGCCGACCGAGTACGCCGAGGTCACCAGCGAATCGGCAGCCGACGTCGACGGGATCGGCTTCGACCTCGCGGTGCACTACGCAGCCGAGGGCTGGGGCTGGGGCGCGGTCGCGAGCTCGGGCGTCTCCCTCGACGGCAACGGATCGATCGACTACTTCCTGCGTGACCCGGTACTGAGTCCCGACCACCAGCCGATCTTCGACGACCGCTTCCGCCCGGGGGACGCGAGTCTCGACTTCGAGCTGCCGCCGACCCTCACCGCCGGATTCTGGTGGGCGGCGAGCGGCGCGCTGGATCTCGAGGCCGATGTCGCCTGGAACGGCTGGTCGGCGCTCGATGCGACTCATGTCGACGTGTCGCCGAACCCGTACGCCGTCGATCCGCCGGCGCTCGACCGCCGCCGCGACTGGAAGGACACCGTCTCCGTCCGGGTCGGGGGCGAGTGGAAGTTCGAGTCCGGATGGGCCGCCGGCGCCGGTCTCGCGTGGGAACCGTCACCGGTCCCGGACGCCACGGCCGAGGCCGGCTTCCCGCGCGGCGACGCCTACGTCGCGTCGCTCGGCGGGTCGTACGACATGGAGGGGCTGTCGTTCGATCTCGGCTACAGCTTCTACTTCTACGACGATCGCCACGCCACGCTCGCCGGCGCCGACGGTCCGGTCCCCGGCACGTTCAGTGCTCGTTCGCAGGTCTTCTCGTTCTCGGCGCGCTGGCGGAGGTAGCCCGCCGCGCGCCGCGCGGGTTCAGGGGTTCGCCAGATTCCAGTGGGTGAACCCCTGGCTCTCGAAGTCGTCCTCGAATATCCCCCGGAACCCGGCCCAGAAGCAGCCGTCGGGGTTGCCGTTGTGGATGCAGTCGATGCGGTGAGACGCTCCGTTCACCACATAGAGTTCTCCAAGATGGTCCTCTCCGAAAGCGTAGATTCCGCCGTTCCCCGTGTCCCAGCAGCAGGAAGCCGTGAGCGGAAGATTCGTCGGGTCGAACGTAGTAGTAATCCAGATGTCTCCCCTACCGACATCGCTATAGAGATATCGACCCTCGAGTGCCGGCACATGATTCCCACGGTAGCGATAGCCTCCAATGCCCGAGCTCCATCCGTTCGGTCCGGGATTCGAGTGGCAGAGTATCGGGTCCCAGTAGTCGCCTGGTGCCGGGTACTGGCAATTTTGGTTTGGGGTTGGACATCCTCCGCCAGAGCATCCGCATTGGGAAGGCGCCACGCCTGACGAATCACATCCCTCCCGGACGACCCATCCGAAGTTCATTGGTGCTGCATGGCCAGCTAGCGACGCAGACTGGAAGTCGAATTCCTCCCAGTTGTCCTGTCCGACATCGCCGATGAAAATGTCTCCAGTCTCGCGATCGAAACTGAAGCGGAAAGGATTCCGCAGACCATAGTTCCAGATCTCGTCGCAATTCGCTGCACCCGAGAAGGGATTGGTCGGAGGAATCGAATAGCTCGTTACAGCGATGTCGTCGTCTCCGCAGTCTGGCGTGCCTGGAGCCCCGCTGACGTCTATTCGAAGCATCTTCCCAAGGAGTTCATTTACGTTCTGTGCGTTCGGGCCCTGGCTGTCGCAGCCCCCTCCGCCATCGCCGGTTGAAACGTAGAGATAACCGTCATTCGGTCCGAAGGCAAGCCAGCCACCATTGTGATTGCTCGCGGGGTGGGCGATTCCAAGAACCACTTGGCCGCTAGTCGTGTCTGCAAGAAGTGGGTTCGCGGAGCGTGTGAATCGCTCCACGACAATGGCGCCGTTGGGAATTGCCGGGGAAGAACGCGAGACACTCGTGTAGTAGACATAGAACCTTCCGCTTGTCGCGTAGTCGGGGGCGACGGCAAGCGCCAACAGGCCTCGCTCTCCTCCGAAGTTGACACGATCGAGACCCGGGCCTCCCCCGTCGCTACGCAGATCCAGGAAAGGCGTGGCGAGAATCGAGTTAGTCGCCCCATCCCAGATGAGGATTGCACCTTCTTGTGTTGCGATAAGTCGCCTGCTCGAACCGTCCGTCGGATCCACGAAGGCAACCGGCTCATTTGCATTCGTGTCGACGAACGACGAGCTTGGGATGAGAGGCCCAACAACTCCGCCAACGGCTGGGTTGCACGCGACGCAGGTACCACCGCTGCAGGCGCTTATGGCAGTCGCTGGACGAGGCTGAGCGACGCCGGTCAACAACGCAATTGCAATTGAGCACGCCGTGGAGCAACTCTTCGAAAGCAGACGTTTCCCATTCATGGCTCCAATCCTAAGCTAGAAGGGAGCGGCTCTCGGGCGAACCAATTCACATGCCGCTAGGATCGCGGAGCGCGATGAAACGACTGGTCCTCTTCCTCGACGGCACCTGGAACAGCCCGGAGCGCGACCGCGCGGCGGGTGGCGGCGCGCTCTACAAGCCGACCAACGTCCTCAAGCTCCACCGCGCCCTGCTGCCTTCCGGAGAGGGCGGTCTCCCCCAGATCGGGGTCTACGTCGAGGGGGTCGGCTCCTTCGTCGGGGAGCGGTCGAACGCCGGACGCCTGCAGGCGCTCGTCGACCGCCTCTTCGGCGGCCTGTTCGGCGGCGGCTTCGAAGGCAGGGTCAAGGCCGCCTGCCGCTTCCTCGTCGCCAACTGGGAGCCCGGCGACACGATCCACCTCTTCGGCTTCAGTCGCGGCGCCGCCCAGGCGGCGAGTCTGGCGCGCTTCCTCGACTGGTCGGGCGGCCTGCTCGCGAAGCGGGACGAGTACTTCCTTCCGGAGCTGTTCCGGCGCTTCACCGAGAGTCGCGCCGCACCCGGAGCCGCCCGCGAAGCAATCGCCGCGATCCGCGACCGCCGCGGCGACCCCGGGGCGATCGGCGACCCGCGGCCGGCAGCGATCTCGTTCCTCGGCCTCTTCGATCCGGTCCTGGCGCTCGGCTCGCGCCTGCGCGCGGATCTGCTCGAAGGGGAGGTCGGCACGGTCGAAAAGGGACTGGCGTTCCACGCCGGCCGCGAGCTGCCCGGCAACGTCCACGTGGCGCGGGTTGCGGTTTCGATCGACGAGCGACGCTGGGACTTCCGGCCGATCCTCTGGAATCCGCCGGCCGAGCTCGCCGACCGCCTCGAGCTGCGCTGGTTCGCCGGCGTCCACTCGAACGTCGGCGGCGGCTATCCGCGCGACGGCCTGGCGAACTTTCCGCTCTACTGGATGGCGAGCGAAGCGCGCGCCGCGGGCCTCGACTTCGACCGCTCCTACCTGCGCAACTTCCGCCCCAATCCGAAGGGCGATCGCCCCGACGAGTGGCGCGGCTGGATCCGCTGGTCGGAGCGCCTGCGCGGCAAGTCCGGCCGCGGCGTCCGCCGGCTCGACCCCGCCCGCCACGCCACCGCCGAGATCGATCTCTCCGTATTCCGGCTGATGCTCCAGGACGAGACGTATCGCCCGCGGAATCTGCTCGCCGCGCTCGCCCTCCGCCCCGATCTCGCGGGCGATCTGCCGGAGGAGCCGCGCCGGCGGCTGCTCGAGCTCGCCGCCGCCGCGAAGCCCTAGCGCGCGGCCGGAGCTTCGGCGCCGGCGAACATCCCGGGCGTGTAGGCGGTGATCCGGCCGGTGAACGCCGAGGCGGCGACTGTCAGGGGGCTCGCCAGCCAGAGTTTGCCCGGGCCGCTGCGGCCGTTGTAGTTGCGGTTGATCGCCGAGACCGTCACCTGCTCGGCGCGGTCGGAGACCCCCGGCCCGCAACCGATGCAGGCGCCACAGCCAGGATGGATGAGACGCACGCCGGCCTTGCGGAACGTCTCGAGGTAACCCGCCTGGCGGGCGAACTCCTCCACTTCGCGCGAGCCGCACTGGATGATGAAGTCGACGCCCGGTGCGACCCGGCGGCCGGCGTCGACGGCCTCTTTCGCGACCCGGTGGTAGAAGGAGAGGTCGTCCTCCTTGCCGGCGGTGCAGCTGCCGGCGTAGGCGATGTCGATCGCCACGTCGCCGATCTCCGCCACGCGCGCCCCGTTGGTCGGATCCGAGGCGATGCCGCGGTCCGGATCGCCGGGGTCGGCAACCATCGGTTCGAGCTCCGCGAGATCGATGACGTGCACGCCGCCGGCATAGACCGCGTCGGCGTCCGGCTCGACGGCGCGAGTGCGGAGCCGCTCGACGTCGACGCCCGGGCGCTCGGCGACCACCCAGCGGAACGTCTCCTCGTCGGCGGCGACGATGCCGCTCCGGGCCGTGCACTCGGTCGCCATGTTGGCGAGCGTGGCGCGCTCGTCCATCGACAGGGTCGAGACGCCGGGCCCGGTGAACTCCATCACCCGGTTGAGCGTCTTCTCCACCTTGGCGAAGTGCAGCAGGATGTGGAGCATCAGGTCCTTCGCCGTGACGTTCGGCCGCAGGCGACCGACGAGCTCGAAGCGGATCGACTCCGGCACCTCGACCTGGGTGAAGCCGGAGTGGACGAGCGCCGCGTACTCGGTGGCGCCGACCCCCCAGGTGAGGGCGTTGTTCGCTCCGCCCATGCAGGTGTGCGAGTCGGTCGCCTGGATGAAGTCGCCTGGCTCGACCATCTGCGTGCGCGCGAGCTCGTGGCAGATGCCGGGCGAGACACCGTCCTTCGCCGAGAAGTCGCGCACCCCGGTGTGGCGCTGGAACTCGCGCTGCATCTCGCGCAGCACCTCGATCTTGGCGAGGTGCGGCCGCATGCGCGCCACTTCGTCGGCGTAGATGAGGTGGTCCTCGAACACCGCGAAACGCTCCGGATCCTCCACCCGGTAGTCGGCTCCGTGCTCCTCGACGAGGAAGGCGTGGACCTGGGCGGTGGTGAACTCGTGGGTGTAGCCGCCGTCGACCGTCACCACGACCGCGTCGCCGGGCTTCACGGAGCGCTCGCCCCCCTCCCCGCCGACGACGTGCCGGGCGAGGATCTTCTCGGCCATGGTCATCGGACGGCGCTGCGTCGTGAGCGGCGGCGGGGTGATCGAACCCGCGGCGAGCGCTTTCGAGTAGGGGAAGAGTCCGCCGGCCTCGATGATCTGCCGCGTGATCGGGTCGTGCCCGCGCGTGAACTCTTCGAGCGGCACCCCTTCGCCGGACTGCAGGCGGCGCAGGACGTCGTAGCCGCCCATCAGCGTGCCGAGATTGAGGTTGTTGCGCGCGTGGATCGGTGCGAACGAGGCGGCGATCGCGATCCGGATGCCGGCGTACTTCTCGCACTGGGCGGCCGTCTCGCGCGAGCTCCCCGTGCCTTTGCGCTGCCCCGAGACGATCACCTCGAAGTTGCCGCGGATCAGCGCGTCGCGCTCGAAGACCCGTTTGCCGTCGACGATGAGTCCGGCGTAGGCCTCGCGGGCGATCTCCTGCGGCTGCCAGTGGAAGCAGACCCAGGCCGGGGTCATGACGTCGGTGTTGATGTCGTCGAGGAGGTCGGCGGGGTCGACGTCGGCCATCGAGAGGTCGAGCTCGCCGGCCAGCTGCCGGCGGATCAGGTCGTGATCCTTGGTCAGGAAGAGGACCCTCTTGCCGGGGGTCAGGCGGACTTCCGGTGCCATCGTCATCGCCACGATTCTAGCGCCCTCCCCGCGATGGCGGACTCCCGGCCGTTCCGGCGCATTGTCCGATGAACGGATCCACCGTCAGGAGGAACGGATGAACCGGACGACAGCGACAGCCCTGCTCTTTCTGCTCACGTGGCCGACGTCGCTCGTCGCCGACGACCCTTTCAACTGGACCCCCGCGGAGGGGCTGGACGACCGGCTGCCGCTCGAGATCGCGGCCGCCCTGCAGCTGCCGCCCGGCGATTTCATCAACCTGCCGGTCCTCTTCGACGAGACCGTCAACTCGCTCGACATGGTCCGCGTCGACCTCACGCAGCAGCCCGCGGGCGCTTCGCCGATCGTGATCGCGACGGGCAGCATCTTCGCCCTCGGCCCGGCGGTCCAGCTCGGAGATCGCGTGGGCAGCTCGTTCGTCGACGGCTCGTTCGACCTGCGCTTCGGCGGCTGCGACGCACCCTGTGCCACCACGTTCAACCTGCCGGTGAACGTCGGCACCTGGATCGACAGCTCGAGCGCCGCTTCGAGCGGAAATCTCTTCGTCGCCGGACTCGACAACGGCGCCGATCACGAGATCTCGCTCTTCCACTCGACCACCAACGGCTGGCAGCTCCTGAACTCCTACGCTCCGGGGGAGCCGGGCGGCGTCTACGACAACTTCCACGGCGGCAAGCGGATCCAGGTCATCGTCGATCCGCTGGCCACGGATCCGGCGACGACGAGAAACTGCCTCTTCTTCGAAACGCGACCGGCCCCCGGTACGACGACGGCTCTCCATCTGAAGTGCAACGAGGGCATCGTCGGAGTCTT
>JBFWYP010000005.1:0-169296 GCA_050186295.1 Thermoanaerobaculia bacterium
ACACCCGCCGTCGCGGCGGATATCCGCCTGACCATCGGCCGCACCTACGCGGCGATCGGCGCCGAGGCGCAGGCCGAAGAGCAGCTGCGCGCGAGCCTCGCGCAGTTGGTGGCCCTCGCTCGGCCGCAGCCGGAGAAGGTCGCCGCCGCCGAGCTCGCGCTGGGATCGCTGCTGCACAACCGGGATCGCATCGAGGAGGCCGAGAAGCTGCTGCGCTCCGCCGTGGCGCGGAACCGCTCGCTGGGCCGGGCGGGAGAGGCCGGCCTGGCGCGTTCCCTGGCGGCACTCGCCGAGCTCATCGACGAGACCGGCGCGCCGGAGGAGGCTGCAGGCGGATTCCGCGAGGCGCTGGAGCTCCTGCGCCGTCAGCAGGACTCCGATGTCGAGATTCTCGCGACGACGCTCCGCGGCTACGGCGAACATCTTCTGAACGAGCGCCACCTCGCCGAAGCCGAATCGCCGCTGCGCGAAGCGATCGCCGTCCGCCGTGCGGCGGGCGAACAGGGCGTCTCGCTGGTCCTGCCGCTCGAGACGCTGGGGCGCTGGCTGCGCTGGTCGGACCGCCTGGACGAGGCGACCGGTCCGGTACGCGAGGCGGTGGCGATCGCCCGCCGGGAGCTCCCGGAGGATCATCCGCTGCGCCTCGAAGCGATCTCCGAGCTCGCCAATCTCGAGCAGCACCGGGGCGAGTTCGTCGTCTCCGAGGAGCTCTATCGCGAGGCGCTCGCCGCCCAGCGGCGCGTGCACGGCGAGCTCCACTCGGCCGTGGCAACGACGACCAACAACCTGGCGAGCCTGCTGCGCGAAGTCGGCCGCCTCGACGAAGCCGAGATCCTCTTCGCGAAGGCGGTGGCGGGCTACGTCTCGAGCTTCGGCACCGATCATCCCTGGGTGAGCATCGCGCGCTTCAACCGGGCGCGGACTCTCTTCGCGGCCGGTCGCGTGCGCGATGCGGAGGCCGAGCTCGCGGAGACGCTCCGGATCCGTCGCCTCGCCGAGGCCGCACCGTGGCAGTTGGCCGAAGCCGAGGTGCTGCTCGCCGCGTGCAGCGTGGCACGCGGCAACACCGACGACGAAGTCGCGGACGTTCTCCGGGCCGGCCTTCCCGTGTTGCGTGAGCGCTACGGCGACGACGTCGACCGTCTCGGCGCGGGCGTGCGGGCACTGGAGGCGATCGAGCGCCGTTCGGGCCACGATGCCGAGGCCGACCGTCTCCTGCGCTCGCTCGCGCCCCGCTCCCCGGACACCTGAGCGGCGTCCGCACGGCCGGATCTCAACCGGACGAGCGAAACCGATCGGCCAGCCACGAGCGCGCGAAGCGCCAGTCGCGCTCGATTGTAGGGATCGAGACTCCGAGAAGCTCCGCGATCTCCTCGCTGCTGCCGCCCCAGAGGATCCGCAGCCGCACGACCTCTGCCTTGCGCGCATCGAGGGCCTCGAGCTCGTCGAGCGCCCGCGCCAGATCGAGCGGCGCGATCCCGGCTTCCTCGGGAGCGGCCGAACCGAGCCCGCTGAGCGTCACGCGGACACGGTCGCCACCGCGCTTGCGAGCGCCGCGCTCGCGCTGGTAGTCGACGAGAGCCGACAGCATGACCCGCCCCGCGAAGGCGAGGAAGTGGCGCCGGTTCTCGAAACCCGGCGGAGTCTCCAGCATGCGAAGAAACGTCTCGTTGACCAGCGCCGCCGGCTCGAGCGTCAACGAACCCGCGTGCGCGCCGAAGGCGCGACGCAGGCGCTGCCCGGCCAGCCGCTCCAGATCACGGTAGGCCCACTCGGCCACGCGATCGCGCGCTTCGGAATCGCCCGCCGCAGCGCGTCCCAGCCAGAGGGTGATTTCGTCCGCCATCGCCGCCAGTACCCCGGCCCCGCAATCTAGCAGGCGCGCACCCGCTGCTCCCGGAGCGCGCCGACGGCGGTTGACCAGAGGCCGGCTGCTTTCGCGCTGGCTGGCGTCACTACCAGGCGCTGGTATCGCCGCTCTCGAATCCGTCCGCGAAGATCTCGGATTCGGGGTTCCACCGCCAGGCCCACGGCTCGGATCCGGTGGGGCCCGTGTACGCCATGAAGACGACCCAGTCGCCGTAGAGCCCCGGGTAGATCGGCTCGCTCGAAGACTCGCCCGGCGAGATGTCGGTGACGCGGAACGTTCCTGCCGGCGTGCCGTCGGAGCGCCAGAGCTCGACGCCGAAGCCCTCCTCGTAGGCCGAAAAGGCGATGCCGCCGTCGGGCAGCGCGACGAGGAACCAGGGTGTCGACGACTCGGGGCCCGGGCGCAGGTCGCTCACGAGTGCAGTGCCGCCCGGCGTACCGTCGGTGACCCAGAGCTCGGTGCCGGTCGCCGCGTTTCCGGCCGGGAAGAAGAGACGGCCGCCGGATTCGACGAGGTCGGACGGGCTGGTGCTCGCGGCGATGCCGTTGGCCGCGCCGGGTGAGATATCGACGAGCCGCTGCGTGCCCGCGAACGTACCGTCGCTCGTCCACGGTTCGAGGCCGCTCGTTCCGTCGCTGCCGATGAAGACCAGGTGCGAGCCGACCGCGTGAAGGTAGGCGACGACCGGGAGCTCGCGCACGAGCGTGGTGTTCTGGGTCGAGCCGTCGGTTCGCCAGAGACCCCACTCTCCGTCGACTTGGGCCGCGAAGTAGACCCAGCCGCCGAGCGTTGCGAAATGGCGCGGGTTCGAGCCGCCAGGCCCGAGCTCGAGATCGCGTACCAGCCCGGCACTGCTCGTGTCGCAGCTCCACAGCTCGGTACCGACCGTGTCGTCGTCCGCCGCGAAGAAGACCTCGCCGCCCAGGCTGACGACGCCGTAACCGAGATCGACGCCGTACGCGTCCACCGGGAAGCTCGTCACCTGCGTCGCGCCGGATCCCGGAGTGTGCCAGAGCTGATTGGGGCCGCCCGACTCGCGGTGCATGAAGAGGAGCCCGCCGGCGAGCGGTGTCACTGGCGTCGCATTCGAGTTGGAAGATCCCGGCGACAGATCCACGACGAGCTCGGAGACGGTCGCCGCGGGGTCGATGCGTCGCAGCTCGTTGCCCGTGGCGGGTTCGTCCGCCAAATAGAAGAGGGCGTCCGGGGTCGCGAGGAGGTAGCCCGCATACGAACCTCCCGCGCCGGGAAAGAGATCTTCGAAGAGCGACGCCTCGGGCGCCGTGCCGTCCCAGACGAGCAGCTCGGCGCCGGCGCCGTCGACGTCCGCCCGGAAGAACAGCCGGTCGTCGAACGCCGTGAACTCGTACGGCAGGGAGTTCCCGACATCGGTGTGGATGTCCTTGAGCCGGTCGAGACTGCCGGCTTCGGCGCGCCAGAGCTCGTAGCCCGCGAACTCGTCGTACTTCGAGAGGTACACGGCGTCGGCTCCCGCGCCAAAGGCGTCGATGCCGTCGCATTCGAACACGCCGCAGTCGTCCCAAAGCTCCGTTCCTCCCGCCGTCCCGTCGGTGCGCCAGAGGCCCGCCGGGTTGACGAAGAAGAGCGCGCCGTCGTACGGGGTGAAGGAAAGGAAGGAATAGATCGAGCTTCCGGGATCCAGCAGCAGCCCGGTCCCGGCGATCGTGCCGTCGGTCTGCCAGAGATCGCCGCCGCTCACGAAGAGGACCAGCCCGCCGAGCGGCGTCGGCTCGAGCGCGGAGATCGCCGCGAGCTCGAACGTGCCGGGCGCCGTGGCGTTGCTCCGCCACAGGGCCACGCCGCCGGGAGTGTTGACCCGGAAGATCAGTGTGTTGCCGAGCATCGCCGGCGCCGTCGGATTCGAGGAGCCCGTGCCGGGCATGATGTCGGTCAGCCGGCTGAACGTGTTCGTGGTGACGTAGTAGAAGACCCAGAGCTCGCGGCCGTGCGTCGCGGTGGTGGCGGCGAAGAACAGGCGCTGCCCGTCCGCCGTCGCGAACAGCGTCGGATTGCTGCCGGAGGCGCCGGGTTCGACGTCGAAGAGCGTGGTGGTTCCCGCCGTGCCCGCCGAGAGCCAGAGCTCTCGGCCCGCGGCCGACGTCGTGGCCGAGAACGCAACACGGTTGCCGGCGGCGATCAGACCCGACGGACTGGAGCCCTGGGCCCCGGGGGCGAGGTCGGCGACCATCGTCGGGACGCCGCCCGGATCGAACTTCCACAGCTCGGCGCCGGCGGTGGGCGTGGTGGCGACGAAGTAGAGGCGGCTGCCCACCACGGCGAACGACCTCGGGCTCGATGAGTCCGGGCCCGGCGCCAGGTCGGCGACCCGTTCCGTTCCGCCGGGGGTGCCGTCGGTGCGCCAGAGTTCGCGGCCCACGCTGCCGTCGGCGGCGGCGAAGTAGGCCAGGCCGTCGAAGAGGACGAACGCCCCCGGACTCGACGACTGCAGACCCGGCCGGATGTCGGCGACGAGCGTCGTGCCGGCGCTGGTTCCGTCGGTGCGCCAGAGCTCCTCGCCGTGGTCGTGGTCGGTCGCCGTGAAGAGGGTCCACGAACCGAGCGCGACGAACTGCTCGGGCCTGGAGTTGCCGAGGGAGTTGACTTCCGTGTTGAGGTCGCCGAGCGGGACGACCTGACCGCGGACGGCAGGGACGACGAAGACGAAAGCCAGCGCCACGCGCAGCAAACTGCGGAAGCGAGGATGGCGGCGAGTTCGGGAAGCGCGGGCGACTGGCGCGAGAGTCATCACGGTCTCCTTGGGCTCCGGACGCCCGGGCCAGGGCGTCCCGTCTCCCTTACAGACGGATTCCCGCGTTCCGGCCCATCAAGTCGCCGCGCCCGAATCGCAACCCTCGCCAACCGCCAGACCACCAACCGATCCGCGCCGGCGGCCGGGCCGGTTGAAATGGCGGCACACTTTCCAGTACCCTTTCCAGCAGGACATCGACAGACCGAGCCGGTGAGGCGATTCGGGTCGCGCTCTTGCTTGCGCAAGACTCTCCGCTCCATTTCAAGGAGGTTCCAATGATCGACTTCTCGAAGTTCCGCCGAGCCGGGCTTGCCACGCTCGCTGCCCTGTGGATCACCGGCACCGCGTTCGCGCAGCGCGCTTCTGATCTCCCGCCCGGGACGAGCGAGAAGGCGACGGTGCCCCACGTGCCATCCACCAACCTGGGCGGGCCGGCCAACGACGACTGCGCGGCGGCGACGCCGATAGCCTCGCTGCCTTTCTCCGACACCATCGATACCACTGGCGCGACAGACGAAGGAGGAGAACCGGCGTCGTCCTGCACTCTGTCAGGTGCGAGTGTCTGGTATAGCTACACGAACGCCAATGCGGTGCCGCAGTTCGTCAACGTGGAGTCCTGCGGGAGCGGTTTCGACACCGTCCTCGAGGTGTTCACCGGCACGTGCGGGAGCCTCGTGCCGCTCGCCCTGGAGACCTCCTGCAACGACGACTCTCCCGGTTGCGGCTCCGGGCTCCAGTCCGCGATCCAGTTCTCCGTCGATCCGGGCGCGACCGTGTTGATCCGCGCTTCGGGCTTCGACGGTGATACGGGCCAGCTCCAGCTGGTCGCCGACGGCGGTGGCGGTAGTTGCGATTCGATCGAGATCAACGGCACCTTCGGCTCGGGAAGCCCGGATTGGCCGAGCACCTCGGGAACCCAGACCGAGCGCCTCAACCGCGACGGCATCAGCGCCACCTGCAGTCGCCCCAAGCTCTGCGACATCTTCACGAACGGTTCGTTCAACTACGAGGCCTACTCGATTCCCAACGAATCCGGCACGCCGCAGTGCGTGATGGTCGAGTACGAGCTCATCGGCGGCGGGACCTGCGACATTCAGGTGAACGCTTTCCTGGGCGGTTTCGATCCGACCAACCTCTGCGCCAACTACGGCGCGGACTCGGGCTTCAGCTTGACCGGGGCGACGACACTGCAGACGAATCTCGAGGTGCCGGCAGCGACGGATCTCGTGGTCGTCGCGCACGCGGTGAACCAGCCCAGCATCGGCTGTCAGTACCAGCTGCGCGTGATCGGGGACGTGTGCCCGCAAGCCGAGCCGCCGATCATCCAGGAGGTGCCGGCGCTCGATCGCTACGGGATCGCATTGCTGGTGCTGTTGATCGGCGCTGCAGGGCTATTCGTGGTGCTGCGCCGCCGCCAGGGGCAGGCGCGCACCCAGTAGACCTCCGACCGAAGGCCTGTCGCGCGACAGGTCGAACTCCAGCTCGGGGACGCGCGCGTCGTCTCCGGGCCTGGCGTCACCCGTCGCGCGGAGATCCTCCTCGCCTTCGACCCGGCCGCGGGAACGCTCACCGTCTGGGAGCGGATGATCCGCAAGCGCGGCTCGGTCGGACTCTGGGGGCTCACCGCGCCCGAAGCGGCAACGGCCCTGAACGCCGCCTCGACCGGTCGCGAACGCGGCAGGGCCGACTTCGCCTGGGATCCGGTCGAGGACGCGCTCTCGTTCCTCCGTGTTTACGGGAGCGTCCCGGCGGATCGCGACCGCTTCTATCGCGAGGTCGATCAGCTCCTCGACACCCAACGGCGATGGTCGGACGGCCCGTTCCTGCGCGCGATGACGAAGCTCGTCGAGGAGCGCGCGACGCCGCCGTCGGCCACCGCGATCGCCGGTGGGTTCCGCGCCACGGTCGCCCTGCGGCATTTCGCGGCGAGTCTGGACGACACCGGGACCTGGATCCGGCGCTACGTCCAGGCCTGGAGCCGCAAGCCGCCGGGACAGGCCCCGCGCCTGGTCTCCGACGCGACGGTCCGGGTCGACCAGCCGCTCCATGCGCTCGTCCACTTCGAAGGGGCGCAGGCCCGCCCGGACGGAGCCGCACGGATCGACGCCGTCCTGAACATCGTACGTCCCGACGGCGTCGCGCACGGGACGCCGATCGACATCGAGGTGTTCCAGGGTGCGGCGCCACCGCGCGGCTTCCTGCAGTTCGGCGATCGCGGCGCCACGGTCGCCTTCGCTGCGGACCGGCCGTTCGGCCGCTACGAGTTCCACATAAACGTCTGCGACCGCGTCGCCGATCGCTGCGTCACCCTCGTCCACCCGATCGAGCTCCTCGGGCGGTAGTCGCCGGAGGGCCGAGCCCGGAGCCGGCGAGAGACGCTGCCACCCAGAATGTGATAAAATACTGATGCTTAATTACCAATTCGAGGATACTCATGCGCCAGCGATCCAGAGTTGCAAGCGTGCTCGCCCTGCTGTTCGTCGCCGCGCTTCCGGCGCTGGCGGGTACAGTGACCCTCAACGGCACGATCGACTCGAACAGTCCGATCATGCCGGTCGTTCCGTTGATCACGACGCCGAACTGCACCGGCACCACCACCGTCTTCGATGTCCACTATGCGGCCTATCCCTTCGAGGTCTCGGCGGACGGCACGTACCAGTTCGACGAGCCCGGTACGAGTACTGCGCTCTATGTGCTCACACCGACCTTCGATCCCGCGAGCGCCGTCGACACCTGCATCGCAGCGACCAATACGAACCCCCTCTCGATCCCTGTCGTCCTGACGGCCGATACCCAGTACTTCGCGGTCCTGATCGACGACACCTTCGCACAGAGTGGCTTGACCTATTCCTTGACCATCAGCGGCCCGGGATCGATCACGGTCGAATACTCTTCGATCCTGGCGATTCCGACGCTCTCGGTATGGAGCCTGGCACTCCTCGCCGCTCTGCTCGCAGCGGCAGGATTCCTCGCGCTCCGTCGCCTCTCCGCCTGAGCCGCAGCTGAACCCGGGGGATGGAGGGAACTCCGTCCCCCCTTCCGCTTCGGGCCGGACTCGAGGCCCGCGCCCTGATCGCCACGGCCCTCGCCGCCGGCGGTCCCGAGGCCCGGCACGCGGCCGAACGCCTCCCCGTCCTCGCCGGGTTTCTCCCGCCCGATTCGGCTGTCACTCTCTCCCGCTAGGCCCGAAGCGGCAACGAGGGCGAGCCCGCTTTCTCTCGACGTCGACCAGACGGCCAGCGGGTGTCTTCGCCGTCGACGCGAAGATCTTCGCCGACGGCTTCGAGGAGGGGACGACCGCGGCCTGGGGCGACCAGCCCTGATTGTCCGCATCGCCGCCGCACGAGGAGCGGCGGCCGATGGCACCGTGCACCGGCCCCCGGATCGAATCCCTGTAGCATCGGAAGAGATCCTGGCCGGAGGTCCCGATCGCGCGGGACCGTCGCCGCGGGCGGTTCGCGCCGGAGATCGGGCCGTTCGGGGTGAAGAGGTCGACCGGATTCGAGGAGGCGTTGCGATGAGAACGAGTCGGCTGTCCACTCGCCTGGAGTTCGCAGTCTGTGTTGCCCTGACCCTGTTCGCCACCGCAGGTGACGCTCGCGCCTCCACCGTCGAGGCCGAGATCCAGGCGCGCATCGAGACGATCCGCGCGGGTGGGGCGCTCGCGATCGGCGGCGACGCCATCTCCTCGCGAACGGTGCTGCCCGCCTTCTACGAGGCGCGCGCGTTCGCGCCGGCCTGGAACGATCCGGCGACTCGTGCCGACCTGCTGCGCGCGGTCGTCGACATCGAGGCGGACGGACTCGACCCGGCGACCTACCATCGCGCCGAGCTCGAGCGCGCCTTCGCGAGCGAGCCGGCGTCGCCGCGCGACCATGCCGAACGCGATCTCTTGGCCACGGACGCGTTGATCCGCCTCGGCTACCACCTGCTGCGGGGGCGCGTGGATCCGCAGAGCCTCGACGCGAACTGGAACTTCACCGGCAATCTCGACGGCATCGAGCCGGTGAAGCTCCTCGAATCGGCGATCGCCTCCGGTCGCCTGTACGACGCCATCGAAGGACAGAAACCGCGACATCCGCTCTATCTCGCGCTCAAGACGGCGCTCGCCGACTACCGCCGGCTGGCGGCGAACGGCGGCTGGACCACGGTGCCCGAGATCGGAAGGCTCGACGTCGGTGCCGCCGATCCGCGGATCCCGGCGCTGCGCCGGCGACTGGCGGTGACCGGAGAGCTGCCCGCCCCGGCCTCCACCGATTCGGACCTGTACGACGCCGAGGTCGTGGCGGCGGTCCGGGCGTTCCAGCGCACGCACGGGCTCACCGACGACGGCGTCGCCGGCGCGCGTACGGTCGCCGCGATGAACGTTCCCGTCGCGCAGCGCATCGACCAGATCCGGCTCAACCTGGAGCGCGGGCGCTGGGTGCTGCGTGGACTCGAGGACGATTTCGTCGCCGTCAACATCGCGGCGTTTCGTGTCTACGTGGTCCAGGGGGGCAAACCGGTCTGGACCACGCGTGCCGTGGTCGGCAAGTACCACCACGAGAGCCCGGTCTTCAAGGCCAGCATGCTCTACATCGTGCTCAATCCGACATGGACCGTTCCACCTTCCATCGCCGCCGGCGAGCTCCTGCCCAAACTGCGCAAGGACCGTGGGTACCTGGACTCCGTCCACATGGAGCTGCTCGACTCCTCCGGCGCGGCCGTCGATCCCGCGACCGCCGACATCGAAGGCGCCGCCGGCCGACGGTACACGTTCCGCCAGCAGCCCGGCCCCTGGAACGCTCTGGGACAGGTCAAGTTCATGTTCCCGAACGAGCACAACGTCTATCTCCACGACACGCCGAGCCGCGATCTGTTCTCGCGCGAGGTGCGCACGTTCAGCCACGGCTGCATCCGGGTGGAGAATCCGCTCCAGCTCGCCGAGGTGCTCCTCGCCGGAGATCGCGCCTGGGATCGCGCCGTGATCGACGCGACGATCGCGGCGGGCGATACGACGACGGTCTCACTCGAGCGGCCGCTGCCGGTCCTGATCCTCTACTGGACCGCGTGGGTGAATCCCGAGGGGGAGCTCAAGTTCTACGACGACGTCTACGGCCGCGACGCACGCGTCTTGAAGGAGTTGGGTTCCTGAAGGATGTACGAATGCCGCTCCGCCC
Source organism: Thermoanaerobaculia bacterium (assembly GCA_050186295.1). Taxonomy (GTDB): domain Bacteria; phylum Acidobacteriota; class Thermoanaerobaculia; order Multivoradales; family JAGPDF01; genus JAGPDF01. Next base: position 9,800 of record JBFWYP010000005.1, read on the forward strand.
GGAATCGGCACCGCAGGGCATACGTCAGCGAGATCGACAGGCGGCGCCAGGGTACGCTTTCCTTTCCTCCTGACGTCGCAGGATCTGCGATTCCGAGAGAATGGTGCTCGCTGCGGGGGTGCCCGCGATGATCCTCGAGACGTTTCTCTGGTTCGCCACGCTGGCCGCACCGGCGTCGCCCGCGCCCGCGCGGCATCTGATCTATCTCCACGGCCGCATCGTGCAGGAGCAGCAGAGCGTGCGGCCGGTGTCGCCCCGCTTCGGGCCGTACGAGCTCGAAGCGATCCGCGCCGCCTTCCGCGAGCGCGGGTTCGAGCTTCACAGCGCGATCCGGCCCAGGGGAGCTTCGGTCAGCGAATCCGCGGATCGCGTGGTGGCCGAGGTCCGCGCGCTCCTCGATGCCGGCATCGCACCGGAGCGGATCACGATCGTCGGCGCATCGATGGGCGCCTCGATCGCCTTCGCGGCGTCGGCACGGCTGCAGAATCCCGATCTCCGGTTCGCTTTCCTCGGCGCCTGCCCGCTCGAGAACGTGCGCGCCATGCGCGAGGACGAAGGTCGTCCGCCGGCGGGACGGCTCCTCGTCGTCCACGAGACCAGCGACGACACGCAGCCGCCCTGCGCCCCGTGGAACCCGGCGGAGCTCCCGCCGCCGTCACTCCTGCGCGAAGTCGTCCTCGACACCGGCCTCAGCCACGGCTTCCTCTTCCGGCCGTTGCCCGAGTGGCTCGAGCCGGTCGTCGATTGGGCCCGCGCGGAGCCGGAGCCGTCGTCCGCGACCGCCGGACCGTGAGGCGCACCGCGCGCTCCTGAACCTGGCGAGGTCGTCTCGTCCGGCAGATCGAGGCATGCGCACGCCGCTCGCTCCGATACACTCCGCGAATCATCATGAGCTTCTTCCGCTTCGATTCGCCGGGGCCGGGCGAGAGGCCCAACGGGCGCCTGCGGCAGCTGGGGGTGGCCCTCGCACTCGCGCTCGTCGGCACCTTCCCGGCGGGCGCCCGCGAGACGTTGCGTTTCGAGCACCTGACCCCGGAAGAGGGACTCGCCAACGCCACCGTCAACGCCCTCGCCCAGGACGGCCAGGGCTTCCTCTGGATCGCCACACCCGACGGTCTCAGCCGCTTCGACGGCTACTCCGTCCGCACCTACCATCGCGATCTCGACGATCCGCACAGTTTGCCGTACAACGACGTCCGCACCCTGGCAGTCGATGCCGACGGACGGCTGTGGATCGGGACCCGCGGCGGCGGTCTCGCCCGCTACGAGGCGGCGAGCGACCGGTTCACCGTCTGGCGCGCCGACGAGGACGACCCGCAGGCGCTGCACGCGGACTTCGTCTCCGCTCTGGCTTTCGCACCCGACGGCGGGCTCTGGATCGGTACGCGCACCGGCGGCGTCGCCCGTATGGATCCGGCCAACGGCACGTTCGTCGCCTACCGGAACGACGCGAACGCCCCGGGAGCGCTCCGCGGCAGCCGGGTCGACAACCTGCTGGTGGCCGCCGACGGCGCGCTCTGGGTCGGCGGCGTCGGTCACGGGCTCTACCGCTTCGACGCCGCCGCCGGTCGCTTCCAGCAGTTCCTGCCCCGCGAAGGTGAGCCCTCGCTGCCCGATGCCCGCATCGGCGCGCTCGCCCAGGACGCTCAGGGCCGCATCTGGGTGGGCACGACCCGGGGGCTCGCGACCTGCGACGCGGCGGGGACTGTCTGCCGGACGTGGCAACCGCCGCCAGGCGGGAATCCTCTTCCGTCCGGAGCGATCACCGGCATCGTCTCCGCGGCCGATGGCGGTTTCTGGCTCGCCGTGCGCGGCGCCGGACTGGTTCGTTTCGATCCCGACAGCGGCCGTTCGACGCTCTTCACCCACCACTCGACGCGACCTCACAGCCTCGCCTCGAACGACCCCACCCGACTGCTGGTCGATCGCCGCGGTGTCCTGTGGATCGGCACCGGCGACGCCGGCGTCGACCGGCACGACCCGACGACGTCACGCTTCGAGAGCTACCAGTCGGATCCGGACAGTCCGGGCGGCCTGCAGGGCGACGACACCTGGGGCGTGGGGCAGACCGCCGACGGCGACCTCTGGCTCGGATTCTCGGGGGAAGGGGTGGCGCGATTCGACCCCGACACGCGCACCTTCCGCTCGTACCGGCACGACGCATCCGACCCGAAGAGTCTGGCGAGCGACGGGATCTACTGCCTGCTCGTCGACTCGGCCGACCGGGTCTGGGTGGGGACCGCCGACGCCGGACTCGATCTCTACGATCCCGCGACCGACGGCTGGATCCACCATCGCCACGACGACGCCGACCCCGGCACGCTGTCCGAGGAGATCATCTACTCGCTGACCGAAGGAGCGGACGGGCGACTCTGGGTCGGCCTCAACCACGGCTTCGATCTGCGCGATCCGGCGACCGGTCGTTTCGACCACCCCGCCGTCATCGAAGGCGACCCCGACGGCGGCATGCTCGCCACGACTTTCGACGTCGCCGAAGCGCCGGACGGGGAAGTCTGGATCGCCACCTTCCTCAACGGCCTTTACGTGCTCGACCCGGCGACCCGGGAGTGGTCCAGGCACCGCCCCGAGGAGGGGCAGCCGGAAAGCTTTCCCTCGTGGCGCATCAACGCGCTGCTGATCGACCACGCAGGGACCGTCTGGGCCGGCACCAACGAGGGGCTCTTCCGGCATCTCGGCGACGGCAACCGCTGGCGGCGCTACGGCCGCAAGCAGGGGTTCGCGAGCGAGAGTGTCTCGGCCCTCCACGAAGGGCCGGACGGCAGGATCTGGGTTGGCACGACCGGCGGACTCCACCGCCTGGATCCCGGAAGCGACGCGGTCCGCCTCTTCACCGCGGAGGACGGCCTGCCGAGCTCGGAGATCAGCTGGCACGCCATCACCACCCTCGCCGACGGGCGGCTCGCGATCGGCACGACCGAAGGCTTCGCGTTGTTCGACCCGAAGCGGGCTGACGAGCGCGCCGCACCGCCCGACGTGGTGCTCACCGGCCTCGAGCTGTTCAACCAACCGGTGCCGATCGTCACCGGAGGCGAAACTTCCGCCACCGGGCGACCGGAAGGCTTGGCGCTGGATCGGGCCCTCTTTCTCACCGACGCCATCACTCTCGGCTACCGCGACAGCGTCTTCACGCTCGAGTTCACTGCGCTCGACTTCGCGCATGCGGGCCGCACGCGCTACGCCTACCGTCTCGACGGCTGGGACGCCGACTGGCTGGAAACAGACGCCGCCCGGCGCTTCGCGACCTACACGAATCTGCCCGCGGGGAACTATCGATTCCAGGTGCGCGCGGCGAGCCCCGACGGACCGTGGGGCGAGCCGTCGCGGCCTCTCGTGCTCGACGTCCTGCCGCCGCCCTGGAAGACCTGGTGGGCCTATTCGCTCTACGCCCTCACGGCGATCGGCCTGCTCGTCGGCCTGATCCGGACTCTGCACCGGCGCACCGAGGAGCAGCGACGGCGAGCCGAGCGCGAAGAGGAGGTCAACCGGCAGCTCCGCCGCGTCGACCGGCAGAAGGACGAGTTCCTCGCCAACACGTCGCACGAGCTGCGCACGCCGCTCCACGGCATCATCGGTCTGGCGGAGTCTCTCGCCGACGGCGCCACCGGCACGCTGCCCGAGGCGACGGTCGAGAACCTCGCGATGATCGTCGCCAGCGGCCGCCGGCTCGGCTCGCTGATCGACGACCTCCTCGACTTCTCCAAGCTGCGGCACGAGAAGATCGCGCTCGATCTGCGCGGCGTCGACCTGCGCCCGCTGGTCGAGATCGTCCTCGCGCTCGCGCGGCCGCTGGTCGGCGAACGCGATCTCGTACTGCTCAACGACGTGCCCGCAGATCTGCCGCTCGCCCACGCCGACGAGCACCGCGTCACGCAGATCCTGCACAACCTGGTCGGCAACGCGGTGAAGTTCACCCCCCACGGCGAGGTGCGGGTCTCCGCCGTCACCAGCGGGGACAGCGAAAGCCGCCTCGCGGTCACGGTCGCCGACACCGGCATCGGCATCGACCCGGCCGACCACGAGCGGATCTTTCTGTCGTTCGAGCAGGCCGAAGGCGACACCGCGCGGCGCTTCGGCGGCACCGGCCTCGGGCTCGCGGTGAGCCGTCAACTGGTCGAGCTGCACGGCGGCACGCTGGCGGTCGAGTCGACGTCCGGAACGGGCTCGCGCTTCACCTTCACCCTGCCGATCGCGCCCGACGATCTCGCGAGCACCACGCCGGAGATCGTCAAGAACGGCGCCAGTCGCCCCTGGACGCAGGTGCTCGCCGGTGGTGCGCCGCTCTCCCGCCTCGCCGCGTCGGAGAGGATCGCACCGGAGAGCGGCCCCGGCGACGAAACCGAACCTGTCGTCGACGCCGCCGACGGCGACGACCGCTTCACGCTGCTCGTGGTCGACGACGAACCGGTCAACCGGCGGGTCCTCGTCAACCAGCTCGGTCTCCACAAGTACCGGATCCTCGAAGCTCCCGGCGGAGAGGAAGCTCTGGCCGCGGCCGCGAGGGAGCGCCCCGATCTGGTTCTGCTCGACATCATGATGCCGCGCATGTCGGGCTACGACGTCTGCCGCCGGTTGCGCGAGGACCGTGCGCCGGCGGACCTGCCGGTGATCTATCTGTCGGCCAAGAACCAGCTCCGCGATCTGATCGCCGGATTCGAGACCGGCGCCAACGACTACCTCACCAAGCCGGTCAGCAAGGCGGAGCTGCTGGTCCGCGTGCGGACGCACCTCGAGCTGCTCGACGTGCACCGCAATCTCGAGCGCCGGGTCGCCGAGCGCAGCGACGAGCTCTTCCGGGCCAACGAGCAGCTCGCCCGGCTCGCTTCGCTCGACGGCCTGACCCGCCTCGCCAACCGGCGGATCTTCGACGAGACCCTGGCCCGCACCTGGGCCGAACACCAGCGGCGCGGCGCCGAGCTTTCGCTGCTGCTGCTCGACGTCGACTTCTTCAAGCGCTACAACGACCACTACGGTCACCAGCAGGGGGACGCCGCACTCCAGGCCGTTGCCGGCTCGCTCGCCGAAGCGCTCGACCGCGCGAGCGATCTCGCGGCGCGTTACGGCGGCGAGGAGTTCGCGGTCGTGCTGCCGGACACTCCGGCGAGCGGCGCGAACCTGATCGCGACCCGGGTGGTCGAGGCCGTACACGCGCTCGGCCTGCCGCACGAGCGCAGCGACGCGAGCGACCGACTGAGTGTCAGCATCGGTGTCGCGACCCTCGTACCCCGGCCGACGCTCGGTCCCGAGCACCTGATCGAACTGGCCGACCGCGCCCTCTACCGCGCCAAGGAGGGCGGCCGCAACCGGATCGCAGGACCCGACTCCGGTCCGGACCCGCGGCCGCAGTCGCCGCGTCCCTGACGAGCGAGTTCGCGCGTCTTCGATCGCATCGGGGCGACCGGCACTCTCAGGAGCACTGCCAGTGCGCGAGCGTCGGGTCGTCCGTCTCCATCGTGAGCTCGCCGGTGACGGCGGCGCCGTCGTTGGCGGCGGTGCAGGAGATCTCCGCGACCCGTCAGGCCGTCGCTGCATCGCGAAGTGGTGTGAAGGCGGGCAGGCCGGGACCGGGGACGGGAGCTCGCCCCGTGCGAAGATCGTGGTCCCGGCATGAGGGCGACGGGCCCGAACGACCGGGTCGGAGAGCCCGATGAGCGTTCCGTCGCCGATTCTTCCCAGCTTCCTGCGGGTCGCGCTGCTCCTTCTCTGCGCGTTCGTTCTCACGCTTCCGGTTCGCGCGCTTCCGGTCCTCGCGCAGCCGAGCGCCGACCTGCCGGTCGACATCGTCGACGACATCCTCCGTGACTTCGGCGGTTTCGGGGAGCTGCGCTACGTCGACGGCGCCGCCGACCTGAACGGCGACGGCCGGCCGGAGCGCCTCGTCTACCTCCTCGGCACCGGGATCTGCGGCACTGGCGGCTGCAATCTGCTCGTCTTCACTCCCGACGGCTCCGGCCACCGACGGATGGCCGACATGGTTCTCACCAAACTGCCGGTGCGCGTCGCGGCGGGGTCGTCGGACGGCTGGCGCGACCTGATCGTGCACGTGGGCGGTGGCGGGATGGAGAGTCGCGAGGTCGTTCTCCCGTTCGCCGCAGGAACCTACGGTGCCGGAGATCGCACCGCCAGCGACGCCGAGCTCGCTACCGCCCGCATCCTGATCCCGCAGATCGCATCACGCGACGACGCGAGGATTCTCGTCCCCGCGGCGGAGTCGCCGCCGGCTCCCTGACGATCCCCGCTCCGTTCCGGCGGGAAAGACGGGAGGAGAGGTCCGGCGTGGCCGCTCCTCTCCCGGGGGGTTGACCGGTCTCTTTGTTCATGTCACACTGTGTGACATGAAAAAAGAGACCCGCCGCTCGTACACCAGTCCGCTGCGCAAGGCGCGGGCGCTGGAGACGCGCGAGCGGATCCTCGCCGGACTCGCCACCTGGATGCAGCACGACGGCCACGGCGAGTTCACCCTCGAAGCGATCGCCGAGGAGGCCGGGGTGGAACGCCGCACGATCTTCCGCCACTTCGCCAACCGCGAAGCGCTGCTCGAGGCGTTCTGGGTCTGGATCAATCAACGCGTCGCCCCGCGCACCCTGCCCGGCTCGCTCGCGGAGCTGATCGCCGCGCCGCGCGAAACCTTCGCCCGATTCGATTCCGAGGAGGGGGTGATCCGCGCGAGCCTGCATGCGAAGGCGGGTCGCGCGATGCGTATGGCCAGAGTGCCGGCTCGCCGCCGCGCCTTCCGCGCCGCCCTGCGCGAGGTGACCCGTGGGGCGCAGGCCGCCGACCGGCGGCGCCTCGAAGCGGCGGCGCACGCCCTCTACAGCGCCTCCGCCTGGGAGGCGATGCGCGACTACGCCGGCATCACCGGAGAGCAGGCGGGAGAGGCCGCTTCCTGGGCCCTCGCCGTCCTCGTCGAAGAAGTGCGCCGGAGGTCGAACCCGACTTCCGGCGAGGAACCTTTCGCATCCGAATCCTGAGCAGGAAAGGAGCCGAACATGTCTGCAGCCGCTGGAATCGTCCACGATGTCGATGCCGAATCGCTCTGGGTCGTTCGCGACCGGATCCGGTTCAAGGGAGAGCTCGCCGGAACCGAGCTCTCCGTCCTCGAGGTCGACGTGCCCCCGGGATCGGGTACGCCTCCGCACGTCCACTCCTCGCCCGAGATCTTCCGCGTCCTCGACGGCGAGGTCACGTTCGGACTGATCGACGGCGACTCGCCCTCCTCGGTCGTCGCCGGTGTCGGTACGGTCGTGACGGTGCCGTCCCGGCTGCCGCACAGCTACAGGAACGACAGCCGCAGGCCGGCGCGCCTGCTGGTGGTCGTCGAGCGCTCGATGGTCCGCTTCTTCCGCGAGCTCGGCAAGGCGGAAGCGCCGCCGGCCGGACCGCCGAGCGAAACGGAGATCGCCGAAGTGATGGCCGCCTGCGTCCGGCACGACATCCGGATTCTCGGCGGCGCCCCCGCCTGATCACACACCTGTCAGGAAACACGCCTTCCACCCACGGAGGTTGCCATGACCCACCTGCGATCCGCATTCGACCGACTCGACGTGCGTCTCACCCGCTGGACCGCCCGACACGGAATCACCCTGCTGCGCGTGAGCGTGGCGATCGTCTTCCTCTGGTTCGGCCTGCTCAAGTTCTTTCCCGGCAGGAGCCCGGCTCAGGATCTCGCCGCGCGCACGATCGGCGCCCTGTCCGGCGGCCTGGTGCCCGCGACCGTCTCGGTGCCCGCGCTCGCGGTGCTCGAGACCGCGATCGGCCTCGGCCTGCTCTTCGGTGCCTGGCTGCGGGCGACCCTGCTTCTCCTGTTCCTGCAGATGGTGGGAACGGTGACGCCGCTGTTCCTCTTTCCCCGGGAGACGTTCACCGTCTTTCCGTTCGCTCCGACCCTCGAAGGACAGTACATCCTCAAGAACGTCGTGTTGGTGACGGCCGCGATCGTGATCGGCTCGACGGTACGGGGTGGACTGCTGATCGCCGACCCGGCAGTGGCCAGGGAAGCGCGCTCGCGCGAAGCGAACGGGGGAGAGATCGTCACCTGATCTCGGCACCGGAGAATTGCTCCCGCCGACCGAGCTCGCGTGCAGATTGCACAATCCGCACCCGGCCGGTCGCGCCGGACCCCCGGAACTGCTGACTTTCCTCCTGGCAGCGATGTTGCGACCTCTCTCTGTCGCGTCACGTCGGTTCGCTCGACGAAGCGGCGGACAGAAAGGACGAACATGCCGGGAACTCATCGAACGAAGACGCAGGAATCCACCATCGAAGCTGTCAAGAAGGCGGTCACCCGCACCTCGCAGAACGGCCGCGAGGAGCTGGACCATCTGCTCGGGACGCTCGCGGACAAGGTAGCCGACGTACGCGGGGCGCTCGCGAGTGCGAAGGACGAAGGGATCGATCATCTCGGCGACGGCCTCGATTCGGTGGTCAAGAAGACGCGCAAGGGCGTGCGGGCGCTCGACCGCCGCTGGCGACGGATGAACAACCCGCAGCGTGTCGCACTGGCGGGGAGTCTCCTCGCCGTGCTGGCCGCCGCGGCAGCGGCACCGACGGTCGCCCGGCGGATCCGCGAACGATCCTGAACGCCCGAGCGACGACATTCACTACGGAAATGGAGGTAGATGCATGAATACGAAAACCGATACCAGGAATCAGACCAAGGATGTCGATCAGCTGAACTCGTTCCTCCGCGGGGAGATCTCCGCGGTCGAGACCTACACCCAGGCGATCGAGAAACTGAGCGACGAGCCCAACGTGCGGGCGAAGCTCGCGGCCTGCCGTGAGTCGCACTCGCAGCGCGCCGCGCTCCTCAAAGCCGAGGTGCAGCGGCGCGGCGGCACGCCGGCCGACGGCTCGGGCGCCTGGGGCTCGTTCGCCCAGCTGGTCGAAGGCGGGGCCAAGATGTTCGGCCGCAAGGCGGCGATCGCCGCCCTCGAGGAGGGTGAGGATCACGGTCGCGACGACTATCGTTCCGATCTCTCCGGCCTGAGCCCGGACGTCCGCCGGCTGGTCGAGAGCCAGCTCCTGCCGAAGCAGATGCAGACGCACGACATCCTGTCGAATCTCAAGCAGGCGCAGCCCTAGTCGCACGGCACCTACTGGCGCGCGGGCCGCTCGACCGAGCGGCCTTCTCGCGCCGGTTCGGGCGACCGCCCAGGGCGCGTTTTTGTCGTTTCCCGCCCGAGCCGACCACCGAAGCGGAACGACGTCAGGTGGTCGGGGGCGGTCCGTCGCCCACTGGCGCGCATCCTCTGCCACGGAGCCGGAAGCTCGCGGCACTGCCGAACGACCGACCTTTCCCACACTCCCCCGAACAGGCCTGTCCGGAATTCTCTCTCGATGTCGTCGGACTGCAGGGAGGGAATACCGAATGCCTACCTTGGAACTGCTTCGACTCGGGCCGGGACTGCCGGCGGCTCTGTCGCTCGCCCTGCTCGGCGCATCGGCCGCGCATGCTGGCGCGACCTTTCGCACGGCCGAGGGAATCGTCGCCGTGGAGGTCCCGGGGGTGATTCCCCAGACGGCCGGGGACGAGCTCGGCTCGGCCGTGGCGGTGGGGGACTTCAACGGCGACGGCTTCGGCGACGTGGCGATGGGGGCACCGTTCTGGAACATCGCCGTCCAGAGCTATTTCGACGTCGGTCGCGTCCTGGTGGTCGACGGCACTTCGGAAGGGGTCATCCCGATGGCGCCCAGTCGGGCCCATCAGTACTACGTCGGCGACTCCGAGACGCCGTTCGACCGCTTCGGATCGGCACTGGCCGTCGGCGACTTCGACGGCGACGGCTACGACGATCTCGCTGTCTCGGCCCCAGGCGCCAACTGGAACGGCCACGAGGGCGAAGGCTGTGTCTACGGCTTCTACGGCAGCCCGACCGGCCTGATCCAGACCGGCGGCAGTTCGTTCGACCTCTTCACCCAGAGCGATCTCAGCGGATCGACTTCCGAACCGGACGACGCCTTCGGCACGACCCTGGCCGTCGGCGACTTCAACCGTGACAGCTACGACGATCTCGCGATCGGCGTTCCGTTGGAGGACCAGGGCGCGATCTCGAACTCCGGGATGATCCACGTGGTCTGGGGTTCGGCGGGCGGATTGACCGCGACGGGTACCTTCTTCTTCAACCAGTCCGGCCTCGCGGGTCAGGTCATCGAAGCCGGGGATCGTTTCGGCGCGGCACTGACGGCCGGAGACATCGACGGCGACGGATACGACGATCTGGCGATCGGTTCTCCCGGTGAGGACAGCGAGATCGGCCTCGTCGCGATTCTGCGCGGCGGCCCCGGAACGTCGCCGGGGGCGACGGGAAGGTGGCAGATCGCGCCGAGCGACGGCGTCGGCTTCGGCGACGCACTGGCCATCGGCGACTTCGACGGCGACGGATTCGGCGACCTGGCGGTCGGCGAGCCGCAGGCGAACTCCCAGGGTGGCCGCGTCCGCCGCTATCCGGGGACGGCCTCCGGACCGGGGGCGACACCGGTCTCGCACCCGAAGTTCGTTCCGGCGCGATTCGGAGCCGCGCTCCTCGCTGTCGACCTCGACGGCAATGGCGTCGACGAGCTCGTCGTCGGCGCCCCTCTCGAGGAGATCGTCTTCGGCTCGGGAGATCCCGCTCAAGGGGTCGTCTATGTCGGCTCGTTCGCCGCCGGAACGACCTGGCTCCCGCTGCACCAGAACAGCCCGGGGATTCCCGACACCGCCGAAGCGGGCGATGCTTTCGGCTCGGCCCTTGCCTGCGGTGACATCGACGGCGACGACGTCGCGGACCTCGTCGTGGGTGTGCCCGGCGAAGACTGGCTCACCGGTGTCGATGCCGGTACGGTCCAGGCGATCTACTTCGAGAGCGTGCTGATCTTCCGCGACGACTTCGAGAGCGGCAATCTCTCGGCCTGGGACTGAGCGGCAAGCGGATCGACGCTGTAGGATCTCCCGAACGTCCACTCTGGAGAGCGCTCGATTCCATGGTACTCAAGTGGTTCTTCCTGTTCCTGCTGCTGGCCGGACTGGCTCTCGCCGCCTTCGGTATCTATTTCATCGCGCTGGGCAACGAGGCCAGGAACTGGCCCGAGACCGCAGGAACCATCCTCTCGGTGACCGTTCGGACGGACTCCCGATTGACCGGCAACGCAGCCTTGACGGCCGAGCAGAGGGAGCGGCGCCGACGCTACTACCCTTCGATCACCTACCGCTGGGAGATCGACGGTGCGCCGTACACGGGCTCGCGCTACCGCCTGGGGACGACCCACGAGAAATTCGAGACGCGCGAACAGGCGACCGCGGCGGCCGCCGCTTTCCGCAACGGGGCCCCGATCCCCGTCTACTACGACCCCGCAAACCCGAGCGAGGCGGTACTGAACCGCGACACCTCGGGAGGAGTCTTCGTGCCACTGCCGATCGGCCTCCTGTTCGCCGCCGTCGGTTGGCTGGGGCTGCGAAAGATCGAGGTGATCCGGAAGGCGATGGCGAGCGGCGCCGGCGAACCGCTCGATCTGGGATGAACGACTTCCACGGGCGCGTCGCGGCTCTCGAACAGGAGTTGTCGAGGCTCGGATTCTCACGCCGGGTCGGATCGACGCAGATCTCCTGGCGCGGCCGCTGGTCCGGCCGCGATTGCATCGTGAGCGTCGCGAGGGAGCGTCGCACGAGCTATGCGGGAGAGGTGCGCCTCCGGGAGACCCTCGGCTATCGGCTGCGCGCCGAGCTCGCGACCACGATCCGGACCCAGCTCTACTTCGTGCGCGAGGGCTTCGCCCGGAACGCGCTCGTCCGATGGGTCTACAGGCTGCGCCGACAGCTGGTCATCGAGCGACTTCCGGACGACTTGCGAGGGTTCGTCGCCGTGACGATCGACCGTGACTGGGCCGAACGATTCGTCACCGAGAGCGGGACGACGGGCGAAGTCTGCAGCCTGCTCACCGAAGGAGCCACGACAGCGCTCGCCGGAAGCGTCTACATCGCACCCACCTCGGAATCCGGCCGCGTCTACTACGCCAGCCCGATTGTCGACCTCGACACCCTCAGTGCAGATCGGTCGAGAGTCGTCCTCGACCGCCTCGAACGAATCGGCGCTGCCGCCGAACGCCTGCCGCCACCGACCGTCGTCCGCGAGGTCGGAGCCTTCGGACGATTCAGCGAGAAGTATCCCTGGGCGATCGCCGTCGGCGGGCTCCTCGGCTGCATGGCGCTTCTCGCGCTCGCCGCCTTCCTCTTCGTGGCGATCGCGGTTCTCCTGCGAACCGCACGTCACTGATCGGCGCTCGTGTTCGGGAACCATCGCTCCGGGTAGGATCGGCGCCATGCGAAGACCTGCCGCCGTCCTCCTCTCCGGCCTGCTCGCGGCGGTACCGATGCAGGCGCAGACGAACACCGCTTCCGGCGCTCCCGATCGGCCGGCCGACGATCCTTCGCGGATCTCGTTCATGGAGTACGACCCGCCGTCGACGCTGCAGGTTTCCGCGCATCCGGTCGAGCGCGCGAAGTACCCGTTCGTCGACGTCCACTCGCACCAGTTCAATCTCGACGAAGCCGAGGTGCGCGACATCGTCGCGGCCATGGACCGGATGAACATGGGCGTGATGGTCAACCTCTCCGGGCGCGGATTCCTCCGCACGACCGGACCCGACGGCAAGCCGCAGTTCGGCCTCCACGGCCCCGACTATCTGCGCGACATGATCGCGCTCACCGAGCGGATCGCACCCGGCCGGATCGTCCATTTCACCAATGTCGACTTCACCAGGGTCGGGGGGCCGACCTGGCCGGACGCCGCCGTCGTCGAATTCGAAGCCGACATCGCCGCCGGGGCGCGCGGACTCAAGATCTACAAAGGCCTCGGCATGGACACGAAGGACGTCGCCGGTCGCCGCATCCCGGTCGACGATCCGCGGCTCGCGCCGATCTGGGAGGCCTGCGCCCGGCTCGGCGTGCCGGTGCTGATCCACACCGCCGATCCGGCGCCGTTCTGGCAGCCGATCGACGGCAACAACGAACGCCTCTACGAGATGATCGAGGTTCCGGGCCGCTACCGCGATCCGTCCGCGAACACTCCCTGGGAGCAACTGATCGCCGAGCAACACCACCTCTTCCGCGCCAACCCGCGGACGACCTTCATCGCCGCGCACCTCGGCTGGCTCGGCAACGACCTCGCCCGCCTCGGCGCTCTCCTCGACGAGGCGCCCAACGTCATGACCGAGATCGGTGCGGTCCTCGCCGAGCTGGGACGGCAGCCGCGATTCGCCCACGACTGGTTCGTCCGCTACCAGGACCGGGTGATGTTCGGCAAGGATTCGTGGGAGCCGGAGAACTACCCACCCTACTTCCGGGTCCTCGAGACGGCGGACGACTACTTTCCCTACTACCGCCGCCGTCACGCCTTCTGGAAGATCTACGGTCTCGATCTCCCCGACGAGGTCCTGCGCAAGCTCTACTTCGGCAACGCGCTCCGCGTCATCCCGCGCCTCGACCGCGCGCGCTTTCCGGTCGGCGACTGAGGGGCCCCGGACCGTCCGCCGCTCCGGGGCGGGAGCGGAATCCGTGCACAGGCGGACCGTGATCCTGGTCAACCGCCTCCGGCACTCTGCTCTTCGAGCTCCCCGAGCCGCTCCTGCACCTCGGCCGGAAAGTCGGTGACGTCGAACAGCCGCCGGACTTCGACCATCTCGTTCTCCGAGCCGGGAATGCGGGCCGCCCAGTCGAGCGCCTCCTGGCGCGACTTCACGTCGATGATCCAGAAGCCGCCGACGATCTCCTTGGCCTCGGTGAACGGGCCGTCGGTGACCGTGGACTTGCCGTCGCGGAAGGTGACGCGCGCACTCATCGTCGCTGGCGGCGTCAGGCCGTCGAGCGCCTGCAGCACGCCGGCTCTCCCCAGCTCCTCGTTGTACTTCCTCATCGACTCGATGCTCGCGAGATCCGGCGTCCAGCCGGCCTTCGCGTTTCTGTACACGTCGGGAAACATGATCATCATGTAGCGCATTCGGTTCTCCTGGCGGCTCAGTTGTTGGGTCCGTTTCCCATGGCGAGCCTGTCGCGCTGGGCGTTCACTTCTTCGGCGATGGCGGGTCCGAAATCCTCCGCTTCCCAGAGGGGGCGGAGCTCCAGATCGCTCGGACCCGGCATCGGATTCGGGCACCGCTTCGCCCACTCGACCGCCTCCTCGATCGACTTCACCTGCCAGATCCAGTAGCCGGCCACCAGTTCCTTGGTCTCGGCGAACGGCCCGTCGGTCATCGACCGCCCGGCACCTTCGAAGTGGATCCGCTTTCCGAACCGGCTCGGCTTGAGTCCGTCGCCGGCGAGCATGACCCCTGCCGCGATCAGCTCGTCGTTGAACTTGCCCATCGCCTCGAACATCTCGGCGGCTCCCTCTGCATCGAGGGGGTTGCCTTCCTTCTCGGACTCCGCAGTCGCCTTCACCAGCACCATCACACGCATGGGACCTCCCGGGTCTCGTTGCGGCGGAGCCGTCGCGGCCACCGCCCGTTCTTCCTCTATATATCGAACGGGAACGCCCTGGATCGACAGCGCGAGGAAGATCGAGCCTCACGAAGCCTGCGATCGCCGGCGGCCTCGCGCCCGGATCGGCAGCCACCGGAGCACCGGAGGCGAGGTGGAAGGAGTGCCGGACGCCCCGCAACCCTCTTCCCTGCAACGATTGGCCGCTCCCCGAACGACGGTCTGTCCCGTTCCGCGCCGGAACGGCGAACCCCTCATCAGCAACCCGGAGAGGAGCTCATGCGACCGCTCACGAAACGATTCGTCCTGATCCTGGCGATCCTCCGACTGGCAGTGCTGACACCCACCGCCCAGGCAGTCGACGGCGATCCCGACCCCTCCTTCGACGGCGACGGCATCCTGGTCTTCAGCGGTCACACCGACTACTGGAACAACCGGGCGATCGTCGCTCCCGACGGCGCGGAGGTCGTCGTGGGGGATCTCCGGATCTCCGGCTCGCGCTCCATCTACTGGCGCCGGGTCGACGTGGGCGGCGCGGCAGCCATCTGCAACCAGATTCCGAGCGGCGTCGAGGTGATCCAGATGCGCGCCGCCACCTTCGATTCGCAGGGCCGGCTGCTGCTCCTCGCGGACTTCCGGCTCGAAGGCGAGACCAGCTATCGGATCGCCGTCTATCGCTACCTCTATCCCTCCTGCGAGCTCGACACCAGCTTCGCCGGCGACGGGCTGGCGATCTATTCGCCCGCCCCGCCCGGCTATTCCACACGCAGGTCGGCCGGGATCTCGACCGGGCGTTGGGCCAACCTTCCACCGCTCTACGTGAATCGGATCTTCGTCGTCTTCTCGATGGATCTCTCGCCGTCCAGTCCGGCTACGTTCGTCCTGCGACTGCGCGAGAACGGGACGATCGACACCGGCTTCGGCGGCGGCGACGGCATCCTCCCGGTCGGCGACGATCTCTACGCGCTCGGCATCGAGCGCACGCTCGACGGCCGCTATCTGGTGGCCGCGCTGAGCGGCGTCGCCGGCTTCGATTCCGACGCGGTCGTCCGCCGGTACGACCATGAAGGTACCCTCGACACCGGCTTCGGCGTCGGCGGCACCGCCACCCTCGATCTCTCGCCGGCGAGCGAAAGTTCGGACGAGCTGACGGCCCTGCGCGTCGGCCCCGACGGCCGGATCTGGCTCGCCGGTCGCACGTACCAGATCGATCCCGATACGGCGATCGCCGCACTCGCCGTGCTGACCAGCCAGGGACAGCCCGACGCCTCGTTCTCCGGCGACGGCCGCCTGACCTTCTCGGTCCAGGGAGCCGGCTGGACGCGGTTCACGAAGGTCGCTGCGCAGGGGGACGGGCGGGTCGTCCTCACCGGCGGCTTCGAGGATCCCTCCCTGCCGGGCGACTACGAAGTCGTGGCGGTGCGCTTCGGAGAAGACGGCAACCTCGATCCGGGCTTCGGCTCGGGCGGAGTGAGGGCCTTCGCGCTCGACTCTTTCCCGGGCGCGGACGAGCTCGGCACCGCGATCGATCTCCGGCCGGACGGCCGCATCTGGGTCGCCGGCTGGACCGACGTCGGCCTCGTCGACGACCCGCTGTATCAGCCGTTCGTCTTCCTGCTCACCAACAGCTACATCTTCGCCGACGGCTTCGAGCGCGGCTCGACCGGTGCCTGGTGAGCTCCGCTCCGGCCTCCCGCGTCGCGTTCGCGCTTTGCCGGCGCGCGGTCTCGATCCTCGTCGTCCTCGCGGGTCTCGCGTCGCCGGCCCCCGCCACGAGCGTCCTCTCGCGCATCACGGATCTCCGGCCCGGCGACGACGACGGTCTGGACCGGCTCGACGCTGCCGTACTCGGCGACACGCTCTATTTCGTCGGCAGAACACCCGCCGGGAGCCCGGCCCTCTGGGCCTTCGACGGCAGCGGCGATCCGGAGATGATCGCCGACAGCGACGCCGCCACCCCTTCCGGTCTCGCCCTCTGGAACGGCCGCCTGTTCTTCGCCGGCGGTCCGAGCGGCGACATCGAGCTCTGGTCCTTCGATCCCGGGACCGGTTCGCTCGCCGAGGCCGTCGACGTGCGTCCGAGCGGCAACGCCTCGCCGACCTCGATCGTGCCGTTCGGTGACCGCGTCTGCTTCCTCGCCTTCGGCGATGGCACGGGCCGCGAGCTGTTCTGCTGGGACGGGAGCGGGTCGGCCGACGTGGTCGAGCTCGTTCCGGGCGGCGGCGACGCCTCGCCCGCCGATCTCGTCCCCGCCCCCGGCCGCCTCTACGTCGTCGCCGACGTCGACGGAGACGCCAGACTCTGGAGCTGGAACGGCGTCGACCCGCCGGAACCGGTTCCGGCGCCGGTCGGCTCGGACGACACCTTCCCGTGCTGCTTTTCGGTTCTCGACGGCTGGCTCTACTTCGCCGCCTTCGACAACCAGTTCCGGATCCGGCTCTGGCAGCACGACGGGATCGGTCCACCGGTCGCGGTCGATGCCGGGTTCGAAGCCGGTGGATGGACCGGCGTCTACCGCCAGCGTCTGATCGCCGGCGGCGCCGACGTCGGCGCCGGGGCGCCGGACGAAGAGCTCTGGCGTCTCGGGGCCGGCGGGCTCGCGAGGATCTCGCCGGGCGCCACCGTCGAGACAGCGAGCGCGCTGACCGTCGTGCGGGATGCGCTGTTCGCGCTCGGCTATCCCGGAGCCGGCGACGACTTCGCGATCTATCGCTTCTGCGGAGCGGGACCGGTCGCGGCGCTGACCGATCCGCTCGCCGGCGATCCCGGAGCTGACCCGGAAGCGATGATCGCCTACGCCGGGCGACTCTATTTCGCCGGCGACGACGGCACGTTCGGACGCGAGCTCTGGAGCCTCGCCTCCGACCACGTCTTCTGCGACGACTTCGAATCGGGCGACACGGGAGCCTGGCCCCCGGTCCAGCCCTGAACCGGGATCAGGTCGCCTTGCGCTTCGCGGCGATCGCGGTCGCAAGCGCCGCTTCGGCGTCGGCATCGCTGCTGCGATCGAGTGCCCGCAGCGGGCCGACGAGGAGCCCGTGGGCCCATTCGGCATCTTCGCTCTCGGGTCCGCTGATCCGTTCGAGCTCGTGCAGCACCTCGCGGGCCAGCCGTTCCGCTTCCTCCGCCCGCCCGCGCGCGAGGACCGCCTTCGAAAGCGAACCCTGCGTCCACCAGCGGAACGGATGGTCGCGGCCCAGAGAGCTCTCGTAGTTGGCGATCGCCTCCCGCAGCCGCTGTTCGGCGGCGGCGAAGTCGCCGCGCCGCATCGCGATCACTCCGAGCCCGTTCAGGCACTTGCCGACCTCGAAATGCGCGGGGTTGGCGGCGCGGAAGATCTCCAGCGCCTCGCGTTCGACTTTCTCGGCCTCGTCGAGCTTGCCCCGCTGGGTCAGCGAATTCGCGAAGACCTGCAGGGTCTGCGCGGTCTGGATGTGCCGGTCGCCGACCGTCCGCCGGCGCAGGTCGAGTGCCCGCCGGTAGAGAGCTTCGGCCTCGTCGAACCGCTCCCGCTTGTCGAGCACCACGGCGAGATTGAGATAGCTCTGCCCGAGATGGGGATGGTCGGGACCGAGGTTGTGCTCGAGGATCTCCTGGGAGCGGCGATACGCCGCCTCCGCCTCGTCGAGACGCCCGAGATCGTCGAGCACCACCGCGAGATTGCGGAGATGGATCGCCGTCTCGACGTGCTCCTCTCCGAGCTCGGCGCGGTAGGTCTCCCAGACGGAGCGCTCGATCGCCTCGGCCTCCGCGCTCTCCTTGCGCCAGAACTTCACCTGACCGAGATCGCTCTCGACGCGTGCGAGCACCAGCGGCTCGGCCGACGCGGCCACGAGCTCGCGACGGGAGCGCTCGAGCAGCTCCGCGGCGTCGTCGAGCTGCCCCTGCTGGATGCGCACGGCGCCGAGCGTCGCTTCGGCCGTCGCCCGCTCTGCCGCCGGCGCCCCTGCCCGCAGCTCGATCGCCAGGACGGCCGAGTGCTCCGCGGCCTCGAGCAGGCCGAGACTCGACTCGATCCGCGCCACCGCTTCGAGGAGATCGGCGCGCAGCGCCGGTTCGGTCGCGAGCTCGCTCGACAGCCGCTGCGCACCCTGCTCGAGGAGATCTTTCGCGCTCACCGACTCGCCCCCCGACTGCATCGGATCGGCGACCTGGAAGAGACTGATCAGGAAATCCTTGGTGCGCTCCGCACGTCGTGCATTGGCCGCCGCCGCCTCCGCCGCGCGGGCGGCCCGCTCGGCCTGCCACAGGGCCGCGGCGAGTCCGCCGAGCAGGGTGAGCAGCAGGAGGGCTGCGAAGGCGACGCCGAGGCGGTGGCGTCGCACGAACTTCGCCGTCCGGTACCCGACCGAGTCCGGCCGTGCCGCCACCGGTCGCCCGGCGAGATAGCGCCGCAGATCGTCGCCGAACGCAGCGGCGGAGGAGTAGCGCCGCTCGGGCTCGCGCGACAGCGCCTTCATCAGGATGTTGTCGAGATCGCCACGCAGCCGGCGTTCCAGTCGTCGGCGCTCCCGCGGGTCGATCCTCTCGTTCCGGCGCAGCGCGGTGGACGGACGCTGCGTGCTCTCGCGCGCGACCTCGGAGGCGAGGCTCGCCGCGGTCCGCCCCTCCCGGCGGTGCGGAAGCACTCCGACGAGGAGCTCGTGGAGCACCACGCCGAGCGAGTAGACGTCGGTCGCCGTCGTCACCGGCTCGCCGAGGATCTGCTCGGGCGCGGCGTAGGAGGGCGTCAGGACGCCGAGACCGGCGCGGGTGAGAGCGGGATCGGCCGCGACATCGAGCAGCTTGGCGATGCCGAAGTCGAGCAGCTGCACCCGGCCTTCGGCGCTCACGAGGATGTTCGACGGCTTGAGGTCCCGGTGCACGACCAGCTGGCGGTGCGCCGCTTCGACCGCATCGCACGCCTCGGCGAGCAGGCGGACACGCTCGTCGACGGCGAGCGCGCCACGACGGCAGTGCTCGGTGATGGGGAGCCCGTCGACGAGCTCGAGGGCGAGCCAGGGGCGCCCCTCGGCGCTCCGTCCGCCGTCGAGCAGCCGGGCGATGCCGGGATGGGAGAGCCGCGCGAGGATCTGACGCTCGCGCAGGAAGCGCTCCACCAGCTCGTCCGAGTCCATCCCGGGCCGCAGCAGCTTGAGCGCGACCGTGCGCTCGAACTGCCCGTCGATCCGCTCCGCCTCCCAGACCTCGCCCATCCCGCCGCGCCCCAGCTGGCGCAGCAGCCGGTACGGTCCGTAGACGGCGCCCGGCGCGCCGCGCTCCCGCGCCGCCATCTCGTCCAGCCATTCCGCCGCGATCTCCCCGGCGGGACGTTCGAGATAGTCGCCGGCGTCGCTGTCCGCGGCGAGGAGCGACGAAACCCTCCGCGCCAGCTCCGGATCCCGGGCGGCGAGCGTCGCCAGCGCGGCCGCACGTTCGGCAGGGTCGAGCTCGAGCAGCTCGTCGCAGCGGGCGAGCGCCTGCGCCAGCCGTGCGGAATCGTCGGCAGTCATGGAAGCCCGCGGCTCCTCAGAGCGCCGCGCCGGGAGCCGAGAGCTCCTGGAAGAGGAAGGCGCGAGCCACGCGCCAGCGGCGTTTGATCGTGCGATCGGAGACTCCGTCGAGCTCGGCGATCTGCTCGACCGAGAGCCCGGAGAAGTAGCGCAGTTCGACCAGCCTCGCGAGCGCCGGCTCGGCAGCGCTCAACCGCTGCAGCGCCTCGTCGAGCGCGAGCAGCTCGCCGGCGCGCTCCGGGGCAGCGACCGGATGCGAGTCGAGGTCGACGACGGGCGCGCCGCCGCCACGCTTCTGGCGGCTGCGTCGCCGCGCGTGATCGACCAGCACCTGCCGCATCGCGCGCGCCGCGAGATTGAAGAAGTGGCGACGGTTCTCGACCGTCCAGCGGGCGTCGTGCGAGAGCTTGAGATAGGCCTCGTGCACGAGCGCCGTCGTGTCCAGTGTCGGCGAGCCGGGACCGTGGGCGATCTGCCGTCGCGCCAGTCGGCGCAGCTCGTCGTAGACGACGCCGAAGAGGCGGTCGGTCGCCCCCGGCTGTCCCGTCTCGACGGCAGCGAGCAGTGCGGTGATCTCGGATACCGCGGTCTCGCCGCCCGAGACTCCGCGACCGGTCTCGCCGGTATCCATCGGGCGGGATTCTAGTCCCCCTCGTGCTCCGCTCGCGGTATCGTCTTCCACATGGATCCCGTCCCCGGGAGTCCGGAGCGGCCGCTGCGAGTGGCGATCGTCGGCGCCGGTCCCTCCGGTTTCTACACCGCCGCGGCGCTCGCCGCGCGCCCCGATCTCCACGTCGCGATCGACCTCGTCGACCGTCTGCCGACGCCCTACGGCCTGGTGCGCTACGGTGTGGCGCCGGATCACCCGAAGATCAAGGAAGTCGTCCGGGTCTTCGAGCGTCTGGCCCTCGACCCGCGGGTGCGCTATCTCGGCAACGTCGAGTACGGCCGCGACCTCTCGCTCGACGATCTGCGGCGGCACTACGACCAGATCGTCTTCTCGGTCGGCGGGCAGAGCGATCGCCAGCTCGCGATCCCGGGAGAATCGGCCGGCAACAGCCTGTCGTCGACGGCGTTCGTCGCCTGGTACAGCTGTCACCCCGACTTCCTCGAGCTGCCCGTCGTCCTCGACGGGGCGGCCGCGGCGGTCGTCGGCATCGGCAACGTGGCGATCGACGTGGCGCGCATCCTCGTGCGCGATCCCGACGAGCTGGCGAAGACCGACATCTCGGACGACGCCCTCGCCGCGCTCCGCGCCGGTGGACCCTCCGACGTCTACCTGCTCGCCCGGCGCGGCCCGGTGCAGGCGAAGTGTTCGCCCGCCGAGCTCAAGGAGCTGGGACATCTCGCCGGCGTCGATCTGCTGGTCGATCCGGACGACCTCGTCCTCGACGCCGGGAGCGAGCAGGAGCTCGCGAACGAGCGCGAAGCGCAGAAGAACCTCGAGCTGTTGCGCGCCTTCGCCGAGCGCGGCCCGACCGGAGCCCCGCGACGGATCCATCTGCGATTCCTGGTCTCGCCGGTCGAGGTCGTCGAGTCGGACGGCCGCGTCTCCGGGCTGCGCGTCGAACGGAACCGGCTGGTCCCCGGCAAGTGGGGGCTCTCCGCGGAGGGGACCGGAACGTTCGAGACCCTGCCGGTAGGACTGGTGGTTCGCGCCGTCGGCTATCGCTCCCTGCCGCTTCCCGATCTGCCGTTCGACGACCGTCGCGGGATCGTCCCGAACGCCTCCGGCCGGATCGTCGACCCCACGAGCGGCGAGACGATCCCGGGTCTCTACGTCGCCGGCTGGGTGAAGCGCGGGCCGACCGGGCTCATCGGCAGCAACAAGCCGGACGGACTCGAGACGGCCGAGGCGATGCTCGCCGATCGGGCGACGATCCGACCCGCGCCGGCACCCGAAGCGGCTGCCGTCGACCGCACTCTCGCCGCGCGGGGAGCACGTGTCGTCGACTTCGCCGGCTGGAAGGAGCTCGACCGCCACGAAGTCGAGCGCGGGCGGCCCCACGGCCGCCCCCGGATCAAGGTGGGCCGGGTCGCGGAGATGCTGGACGCGATCTCGGGAGTCGCGGGGCACGGCGAGTAGCGCCGCGCTCTTCCGGCACGATCGGCGACGCGAAAGCGCGGATCTGCCGCTCGCAGCGCCCGGATCAGGGTTCGCGGATGAAGGTCCCTTCGCGGAGCTCGCGATAGGCGAGCTCGAGCTCCTCCTCGGTGTTCATGACGATCGGTCCGTACCAGGCCACCGGCTCCTCGATCGGCCGGCCGGAGACCAACAGGAAGCGGATCCCCTCGTCGCCGGCCTGGACGACGATCTCGTCGCCCGGATCGAAGAGGACGAGCGAGCGATCGCCGGCGGGATCGAGGCGGTCCGTGAGCTCGTTGGCGACGCCGCGCGGCGCCGAGGCGTCGCGGAAGCTGCCGGATCCGGCGAAGACGTAGGCGAAGGCGTGATGCGTCCGCTCGACCGGCAGCACCCGCCGGCGACCGGGAGGCACCGAGATGTCGAGATAGCGCGGCGCCGACGCCACGCCGTCGACCGGCCCTCGTACGCCCCAGAAGTCGCCGCACAGGACGCGCGCCCGGGTGCCGTCGTCCTCGGTGACCTCCGGGATGTCGGCTGCCAGGATGTCCTGGTAGCGCGGCTCGGTCATCTTGAGCGACGACGGCAGATTCGACCAGAGTTGGAAGCCGTGCATCCGTCCGGCGGCGTCGCCGCGCGGCATCTCCTGGTGCAGGATGCCACGCCCGGCGGTCATCCACTGGATGTCGCCGGAGCCGAGGCTGCCGCGATTGCCGAGGCTGTCGCCGTGCTCGACGTTGCCGGCGAGAACGTAGGTGATCGTTTCGATGCCGCGGTGCGGATGCCAGGGGAAGCCGGCGAGATAGTCGGCCGGATTCTCGTTGCGGAAGTCGTCGAAGAGGAGGAACGGATCGTAGTCGCTCGTGTCGCCGAAACCGAACGCCCGGCGGAGCTTGACGCCGGCGCCCTCGAGCGTCGGCCGCGATTCGATCTGGCGCTGTACGGAACGGATGGACATGACGGACTCTCCTTCCGCGGGCTCTCCCGCATCCACTGGCAGGACGATACTCCTTCGACGGGAGAGGAGGGATCCGACCCCGGTGACTCGCCCGGACTCCGGAGTCAGTCGAGACCAGCGAGGCGTCGCAGGAGGGACGCCGACTCCGGCGCGGTGACTCCCTCCCAGATCAGACGCTCCCCCTCGCTGGTGCTCCAGATCACGACCTCTCCGGCTCCGAGCGTCCCGATCACCGTTCGTGCGCCCGCCCCCGGATCGAGCAGGCGACGCAGCTCGACGATTCGTTCGAGCTTCCGCCACCGCGCATTCCACTCGACCCGGAACTCGTCCGCCTCGAGCGCCGGATCTCCCAGCGTGCGGGCGAGCCGAACGGCAACCCGCGGCTCATCGGTCCAGATCGACCATTCGAGATCGACCGTCGCGCCCCCGGCGAGCGCCGCCACCGCGGCGCGGACGGCAGCCACCACCGCAGGCCCGTCCGCAGGGGCGGCCGCGCAGGAAAACGAGAGCGGGCTCCGTCCGCCCGGACGTGCATAGCTGACGGCGAGCCTCCCGCCGTCGGTGCGCCGGAGACGATAGTCGTCCTCGATTGCCTCGACCAGCACCGGAAGGTCGAGCTGCCGCAACGCCTCTTCGATCCTCTCCCGCGCCACCGCAGGTCGCGCCACGACCTGGAAGCGCCACTCGGGAGCGCCATGCCGGACGGTCCAGGCAAGTTGCTCGTTGCCGGGAAACGGCTCCTCGGCGCCCGCGAACCGGAGCGTCGCCTCGATCTGACAACTGGTTTCGTCCGCCGGAACTCCGGAAAGCCTGCCCCAGGCTCGCGCCATTCGATTCCACCGGTCGGGACCATCGCCGAACCTCCCCTCGACGGTCAGCTCGCGCAGTCGCAGGCCGGCAACTCGGTCGAGGGAGGTGAGCGCCGCGAGTCGGAGCTCGGTATCGAGGGCCAGAGGCTCGTCTTCGTCCCACGCCGGTTCGAACGGGATCGTCGGATCGGGATGTCCGAGGCGCCGTTGAAGCTTCCGGAGATCGCACTCGGGCAACACGGTTCCGGAAGGGGGAACGGAGATCTCTGTGGACACGTTCGCGCTCCTCGAGCTCCGGTCGCCTCGAGCGGTGAGCCGGACAGCGGATTGTAGCGAGGCACCGGCGCTCGACGCTCCCGCAGCTTGCGGCCAGGCGGGATCTCCGACACGATAGCCGCGGTGATGGCTTCGTTTTCCCGCTTCGTGGAAGTTTCATGATCGATCACGAAGCGTTCCGCTCCCTGCTCCTGCTGACTCTTCTCGGGGTCGCGGTGCCGTTCGCCGTCCGCCTCGTCGGACCACGACTGCGCCTGCCGATCGTGGTCGGCGAGATCGTCGCCGGAATGATCTTCGGCGGCAGCGGCCTCGGGCTTCTCCACGAGGGTCCGATCGTCTCGTTCCTCGCCGAGTTCGGCTTCATTTTCCTGATGTTCCTCTCCGGTCTCGAGCTCGATCTCGGTGCCTTCTCTTCGCCCGACACCGGCGGGCGTCCGCCGGCGCTCTGGCGGCGTCCGAATTGGCTCGCCGGCGCCAACTTCCTCGTCACTCTCGCCCTCGCCGGAGGCGCCGGCTGGCTCCTCTGGCACATGCACCTGACCAAGAGCCCGCTGCTGATGGGTCTCATCCTCTGCACGACGTCGCTCGGCATCGTCGTGCCGGTGCTCAAGGAGCGGCGGCTCCTGGAGCAGCCGTTCGGTCAGATGCTGCTGCTCTCGGCGCTCCTCGCCGACTTCGTCACCCTGCTGCTCCTCGGGGTGGTGATCACGCTCGAGAGCAGCGGCGCGGCGGCCGACCTCCTGCTCTTCCTCGTCCTCCTCGTCGCCTTCTTCGGCGCCGCGCGTCTCGGTCGCTGGGCGACGCGTTCGCCCCTCACCCGCCGCATCGTCAAGGAGCTCTCGCACGCCACGGCGCAGATCCGCATCCGCGGCGCCTTCGCCCTGATCGTCGCCTGGGTCGTGCTGTCGAGCGCGCTCGGCATCGAGGTGATCCTCGGCGCCTTCCTCGCCGGCGCAGTCATCCGGCAGAGCGGCCGCACCGTGGTGCAGATCTTCGAGGAGAAGCTCGACGCCATCGGCTACGGCCTGTTCATTCCGATCTTCTTCCTGATGGTCGGCGCGCGGGTCGACTTCGGCGCCATGCGCGAGGTCGGCGGCGCCCTCTGGCTGGTGCCGCTGCTGGTGGTGACGTCGTATCTCGTGAAGCTGCTGCCGGCGCTCCTCTTCCGCTTCCTCTTCCCGTGGCGGGAGACCCTCGCCGCCGGCTTCCTGCTCTCGTCCCGCCTGTCGCTGATCATCGCGGCGTCCGCAATCGCCCTCGAGCTCGACCTGATCACGCCTGCCACCAACTCGGCGCTCGTCCTGGTCGCGGTCGTGACCTGCACCCTGTCGCCGATCCTCTTCTCCAGGCTGGCGCCGACCTACGAGAGCGTGGCGCGCAGCGGGATCCTGCTGGTCGGGACCGATTCCCTCGCCGAGATGCTCGGCACGCGGCTCGCGCACTCGGGCGAGCCGGTCACCTTCGTCGGCAAGGATGCGGCTCGCCTCGAGCGGCTCGAGCGCGGCGGTTTCCGCGTCGTCCACGGCGCGCCCGACGACGAAGAGGTGCTGCGTCGCGCCGGCGCCGCGACGATCCGCGGCCTGATCGCGGTCTCGAGCGACCCCGAGATCGTCCTCCGCACCACCGCGATCGCCAAGCGGACCTTCCAGGTGCCGTCGGTCATCGCGCGCGCCGACCAGGCCGAGCTGGTGAGCCGACTGCAGGAGCTCGAGGTGCGCGTCGTCCAGACTTCGCTCGCCATGGCGCTCAGCCTCGAAGGGGCACTGCTCTTCCCCGAGGCTCTCTCGACGCTGCTCGACAAGTCGGACGACTTCGAGCTCTCGGACGCGCCGCTCGGCAACCCCGGTCTCCTCGACCGGCCGCTGCGCGAGGTCCACCTGCCGGCGGGGTCCCTGGTGCTCGGCATTCGCCGACGCGGCGAGCGCGAGGTGCTCGTGCCGCACGGCGACACCCTGCTGCGGGAAGGCGACGTCCTGATGCTCTCCGGCCGCCCCGAAGCGCTCACCGAAGCCGGGCGTTTTCTCGGTGGGCGGTGATCCGGTGCTTCAGGGACAGGCGGCGAAGGCGGCGGAGTCGGTGATCGCCGGCGACCTCCTGCCGAGCGGATTGAAGTAGCTTCGGGATCGACCGGTGGCGGTGTCGATCGCCGTCAGGGTGTACTCGACATCGGTGGTCGCTGCCGCGTACACCCAGTACTGCCCGAATTCGAGACAGGCATCGACCACCTTCACCAGCACTTCCATGTTGGTGTCGGTGAAGAACCAGAAAAGACCGGAGTCTCCGGTCAGCGGATAGGCGTGGCCGACGCCCTGAAATCCCTGATAGTCGCGCCACTCGACGGTGATCCGGAAGCGTCCCGCCCCGAGGCAGAGCGCCGACTCGGCTGCCACGCAGCCCGGTACCTGCGGCGCCAGCACGAATCGCCGCGCTACGACGTCGGGCGGCAGGGTCCCTTCGGCGTAGTCGTCCCAGACGACAACGAACTCGTTTCCGGCGAGCGTGGCAACGCGAACGTTGCCCGGATCGGTGTGTCGGATGTTCAGGACGGTCTCCTCCCCAACCGGCGCGAGCGCCTCGAAGGCCCGCCCGTAGACCGCACTTCCCTGCTCGATGAAGCCGGCTTCTCCCCAGACCGCGACGAAACTCTCGCCCAGCGCCGCGACCGCTGACTCCGCCGTAACCGGAGCCCGTGGAGAGCGCAGCGCCAGCTCTCCGCCGAGCGGAACTCCGTCGGCACCGAAGACACGCGCGGAGATTCCGGTCCCTGATCCGGACGTTGCCGGAACCTGATCGGATTTCCAGACCACCGCGAAGGTGCCTGCCGAGCCCACCGCCACCGTCGGATGACTCGGCCGGCGCCCGCTGGGAGCGACGACGATCGACGGCGCGGCGGCTGTGCCTTCGCGGTCGAAGAGCTGCGCTCGGACATGGAGGTCCGCCTCCTGCTCACCCTCGACCCAGACCAGCACGAATCCGCCGTCGCCCCGGAAGGCGACATGCGGTTCACGACGGCCGATGACGCCAACCGAGCCCAGCGAGCCGACGCCTCCCATCGTCGAGCAGTTCGCTCCGAGGCGGCGAAAGAAGATGCTCGGCGGCACGCCGGACACTCGCGGGTTCTCCTGCCAGACGACGACGCTGTTCCGGTTGGTGTCGGTCGCCACACGCACGGCAAGGGGAACCCTGGAAGCGGGAGAGATGGTGCCCTCATCGACCCGGCGGGTTTCGCTCGCTGGCAGCCCCTGGATGTCGGTGCAATATGCATCGACCTCAAAGCCGCCGAGCGACGGACGCTCGACAATGCCAACCAGAACGCCATAGCCCTCGCCGTCGAGGCCGAGATCCGGGTACCGGAGTGGAACATCGAGGAGACTTCCGGGCAGAGCTTCGCCGTCGCGAAGCAGCCGCCGCTGGCGACCGCTCGGGTGATTGAAGTCGAGGCTTTCCACCTGCCAGGCGATGCCCCATCCACCCTGGCGGTTCGCGGCGACGTTGGCAAAGCTCTCGAAGTCGCCGTCCGGTTGACTCACCGCGATCTCACCGCTGAGCGGCACGATCTGCGCCGCCGCGGACGGTGCCGCCGCGTGGAGGCCGACCGCGAGGAGAACGGAAGCGGCGGAGAGTTTTGCGAGTCGATGACGCGGACTGCCGAACGGAGAGCGCTGTGCCTTCATGCGACACCTCACCTGGCTGGGTCGACGACGTTGCGGGAACGTAGCACAACCCAACCGACGGCCCGGAAATCGCCCGCAAGGTCATCGTCATCGGCCTAGGGCGACACCTCGCTCCAGTCAGAGAGCCCTCCCGACTCGAAGCCGTCGGCGAAGATGAAGAGCAGCGGATCGCCGACGAAGAAGCCGCCCGCCGCCGCCGGTCCGCTGTTGAAGGCGCTGTCGACCGCCTTCAGTCGCCAGGTGTAGTAGCCGTCTGCGAGCCCGCGGAGCGTCCACTGCCCGACCGCGCTCAGGCGCCCCGGTTCGGGGGTGTGGCGTGGCGACGAAGACGGGCCGCTCCTCCGGAGCTCGAGCTCGTAGGTCAGCGACTGCGCGGGAGTGAGGTCGTCGCTCGCCGGGTCCCACGTCAGGGTCATCTCTCCGGCCGGCGAGACGCTGGAGCCCGGGTTGAGGGGGGCCGTCGGCGCGGCGTTCTGCCCCTCGGCATCGTTCAGGTAGAGGTGCATCTGCGTCTCGATCAGCCCGTTGCCCCCGGGAACGAAGTACGACCCGGCGATGAAGTAGTCGAGGTCCCCTTCGCCGTCGATGTCGAGCCAGCTGAACGATCCGCCGCTGAAGCCGTTGGCGCGCGGCGCCGGCAGCTGGTTGCCGGAATCGACGAACAGGCCGCCGACGTTGTCGTAGATCTTGGCGCGCCCTTCGATCTGCGATCCGGAGTTGTACGTCCCCGCGAGGAGGATGTCGATGTCGCCGTCGGAGTCGTAGTCTGCCCAGGTCGCCGCGGTCAGGTCGAACCAGCCCTCGCACGCCGGGCAGGGGATGATCTCCTCGGCCACGAACGTCTCGGCGTCGTTGCGATAGACGCGAAGAACCGTGTCGTAGGTGCCGTCGAGCTCGTGGACGTTCCCCGCCACGAGGATGTCGAGGTCGCCGTCGCCGTCGTAGTCGCCCCACTGCACCTCGCCGTGCTCGACACTCAACGTGCCGAGGATCTCTTCGCCGACGAAGACGCCGTTGCCGTCGTTGCGGTAGCGGCGGATGAACCCCTCGTCGGTCAGCGGGGCGAGGTGGACCAGCAGCAGATCGAGATCCTGATCGCCGTCGAAGTCGGCCCAGCTGCTCTGGGCATGGTACGTCGGCGGCAGATTCGCCGGGACTTCGCTGAAGATCCAGCCGCCGGTTCCGTTGGCGCCGTCGTTGCGCAGCAGTGCGGTGCGGAATTCGAACAACACGTCGTCCCAGACCGAGGGCACCAGGAGGTCGAGATCGCCGTCGTTGTCGAAGTCGGCCCAGGTCACCGACTGGAGATCGAAGTCGGCCTGATCGTTGTCTTCCCAGTAGGCCGGCAGCACCGTGTCGGTGGCGACGAGCGTGCCCGCGTTGTTGCGGTAGAGAACCGTCTGCCCGTCGCTCGCCACGAGGAGGTCCTGATCGCCGTCGCCGTCGGCATCGCCCCAGGCGAGATCCGAGGCTCCGGCGCTCAGCGTTCCGAGCGGCACCGGCACGTAGGCGAACTCCCACTCCGTCCCGCTGACCGCACCGTCGTTGCGCAGCAGCACGAGCATCTCTTCCACGCTCACGTTGTAGACGACGTAGTAGCCCAGCACCACGATGTCGAGATCGCCGTCGCTGTCGTAGTCGGCCGGCGCCGCCGCGGCGACCCAGAAGTCCTCGTCCTGCGGCGTCACGAACAGCGGGTCGAGCGGCGTGACCTCGGTGAAGTCGCCGAAGACCCCGCCTGGACCGGGCTGGACGGCGAGGAAGCGGAGCGCCGAGTCGGTGTCGCCGTCGTCGTCGGTGACGGTCAGCAGCACATGGTAGGTGTCCGCCGCCGGGAACAGATGCGTCGGGTTCTGCTCGGTCGAGGTCTCGCCGTCGCCGAAGTCCCATGCCCAGGCGACGATCGTGCCGTCGGCGTCGCTGCTCGTGTCGGTGAAGGCGACCGAGAGGCCGGTGGCGACGAACTCGTACGAAGCCATCGGCGGCTGATTGACGGGCGGCGGCGGCGGACCGACGAAACGCCGGATCGCTCCGCGCCAGCCGCCGATCCAGGCGTCGCCCGCCGGGTTCGCGACGATCGTCCGGAACGAGCCGAAGCCAGGAGAGCCGGAGTCCATCACCGCCCAGTCCTGACCGGCGGTGTTCGAGTACAGGACCTTTCCGTCGCTCACCGCGACCCAGATCTCGTCGGCGCCGAGCAGGGCGATCTCCTCGAGATTCGCTGTCCCGTCCGGGATCGGCAATTGCTGCCAGGTGAGACCGCCGTCGCTCGTCCGGACCGCATAGCCCGAACCGCCGACCGCGTAACCGACATCCGCGTTCCAGAAGGCGGCGTCACCGATAGCGAGCGCCGAGCCGGGAAGCTGCAGCTCCTCCCAGGTCGTCCCGTGATCGAGCGTGCGGTAGATCGTTCCGTAGACGGCGGTCGCCCAGCCGCTGTCGCCGACGAAGTCGACCGCGACGTACGTGCCCTGGAAGTCGGGGACGCCGGTCCAGCTCGCGCCGGCGTCGGTGGTGCGGAAGAGCGCGGCGCCGCTGAATCCCTGACCGACGACCCAACCCGCGCTCGAGGACTCGAAGTAGAGATCCTCGGCGTTGACTGCCGGCGGCACGTTCGCCGCTGAGCTCCAACTCGCACCGCCGTCGCTGCTCGCATGGAGGCGCCCGTCCGCGGCGACCGCGATCGCCGACTGATCCGGCAGGATCTGGACCGCGACGAGGTCGGAGTTCCCGAGCGAGGCGCGGATCCGCCACGGCGCCGCACCGCCGGCGCTGGTGAGAACCTGCCCGGACTCGCCGACCGCCAGGAGATCGCCGTTGGCGAAACGACCCAGACCGCGGATCCCGATCTCGCTTCCCGACGAGATCTGCTGCCAGGTCGCTCCGCCGTCGGTCGTCCGTACCAGATACCCGGATCCCAGACCGTAGTAGCCGGTCAACGCGTCGACGAAGATCGGTGCCGAATTGCTGAGGAAGCCGGGAACAGGACCTGGAGAGACGAAGACCTGACTCCAGGTCAGACCGGCGTCGGTCGAGCGGTAGAGGCCTCCCGCGCCGTCCGCGGCGACGACGACCGGGAGAGCCGGCACCGCGACCCGCAGCGCACCGGAGAACGGACCGAGGGCGATCGGCTCCCCGAGATCGGCCCAGGTATTTCCGCCGTCCGAGGAGCGGAAGATCCGCTCGTCGAAGTCGGGAAAGGTGCCGCTGCGACCCCAGGCGAGAACGAGGTCGGAAGAGAGAACGGCAAGCTCGCTCCGGCCCTCCGCAGCAGCCCGGGTCGCGAACGTGACACCGCCGTCGGTCGAACGCACCAGCTCGTCGTCGACGATCGCCACGGCGACCGCGGTGGAGAGGTATTCGACCGCCTCGGCGACGCCCGTGACGACGGGAAGAAAGGTCGTGCCGCCGTCGGTCGTCCGATAGAGGCCGGTCGCCGCGGCTCCCAGGCCGATCGTCTCGTCGGCGAAGCGGAAGCCGTGGATCTCTTCCGGCGACGGCTCCCAGTTGAGACCGCCGTCACGGGTCACGTAGTGGTCGAAGTTGCCGGAGGCGATGCCGAACGAAGAGGTCGGGAAGTCCATGCGGTAGGTCGAGCCGAGGAGCGGCAGCGCCTCCCAGGTCGCTCCGCCGTCGGTCGTGCGGTAGTTCTCGTTGCCCCATGCCCAGCCGAACAGCTCGTCGCGGAAGCGGATGCCGTGGAAGGCGCTCCCGAGGCTCTCCGGCACGTTGCGCTGGACCCAGCTGCTCCCGCCGTCGGTCGACTCGAAGAGCGCGCCGCCGTTGTCGAACGAGTCGTCGTCGGTGGCGAGAAAGAGGTGGCCGGCCTGCGGCACCGCCACTCCCCGGATCTCCAGGAACGTCGGCAGCGGACTCTGCGTGCTCCACTGGGCGATCGCCGGCACTCCCATCAGCCAGAACGCCAGCGCCGCGGTCCACCACTGCCGCCCCCGGATCCCGCTTTCCGTCTCCCGCATCCCGTCTCTTCGCTCGCGCATCTCCGTACTCCTCGTCAGCCGGCCGGTCGCAGTTCGAAGCGCCGGCCTCCGACAGAAGAGACAGCCGAGCGGGGAGCAGAGAACAGAAACACCCCGCAGGCGCCGGGAGCCGGCCGGACCGCATCGCGCCGACTCCTGTGTACACCTGCCCGCCCCGGGAAACACCACCCGCGGAGGTGGGGGACAAGTCCCGGGCCATCGGCCGGTCCCCGGCGCAACCGCCCTGATAGGTTCCCCCTCGGAGGGCAGTCCAGAGGACTCCGCTTCGTGCGCGGAGATCGGTCATCGCGCCTCCCGCTCTCCGCGGTGCCGACACCCGCTCGATGCACGCCGCGGGCTCCAGGAGCCCGGAGAGGCCAGCAGACCATGTCCATCCGAAGGTACCGCCGCTCGATCGTCGTGTTCCTCTTCCCCTGGCTGCTGGCCGGAACCGCGGCCCGGGGCGAAGACCTGTCCGAGATCCGCTTCCCGACCTCCTGCGCGCCGCAGGTCGAGGGGGAGTTCCTCCACGGGCTCGCCCTCCTCCACTCGTTCGAGTACCCGGATTCGAAGCGGGTTTTCGCGGCGCTCGTCGAGCAGCATCCGGAGTGCGCCATGGGCTACTGGGGCGCCGCGATGAGTCTCTGGCATCCGCTCTGGGCGCCGCCGAGCGCCGAAGATCTCGAACGCGGCGCCGCGCTCCTCCGGCGCACTGCGACCCTCGAACAGTCGCCGCGCGAAGCGGCCTACCTCGGCGCGCTGGCGGGCTTCTACTCGAGCAGCGACGTCACGACCCACCGGGAGCGGGCCGTGGAGTACGAACGCCGCATGGAACGGCTCGCGCGCGAGCACCTCGACGACCCGGAGGCGACGCTCTTCTATGCGCTGTCACTCCTCGCCACGGCCGATCCGCACGACAAGAGCTACGCCCACCAGTACCACGCCGCCGCGCTGCTCGACTGGGTGCGGACCTCGCACCCCCGGCATCCCGGTGTTCTCCACTATCTGATCCACGCCTACGACTTCCCCGGACTCGCCCACCTCGGGCTCGACGCCGCCATGGTCTATGCCGAAGCGGCTCCCGATTCGGCCCACGCCCAGCACATGCCGTCGCACATCTTCACGCGTCTCGGACTCTGGGAGCGGTCGATCGCCTCGAATCGCGACTCGACCCATTCGGCGCAGGAGTTCACGCGGCGGGCGCACCTCGCGGGCCAGTACGACGAAGGCCTGCACAGCATCGACTACCTGATGTACGCGCTGCTGCAGACCGCCCGCGACGACGAAGCGAGCGCGCTCCTCGGCGAGCTCTCGCACATCGGCCGCGCCGAGCCCGAGAACTTCAAGGTCGCCTACACCCTGGCCGCTTCTCCGGCCCGCTTCGCCCTCGAGCGGCGTCAGTGGCGCGAAGCGAGCGATCTCCCGCTTCTGCGGCCGACCGACTTTCCCTGGCAGCAGTTCGGCTGGGCGCGCTCCATCCACCACTTCGCGCGCGGCCTCGGTGCCGCGCGGAGCGCTCAGCTCGATCGCGCGCGGATCGAGCTCGCCGAGATCCGCCGGCTCGAAGAGACCTTGCCGCCGACGACCCTCCCCTACTGGCGCGAAGAGGTGCAGGTCGAGGGCGACATCGTCGCCTCGTGGGTCGCACAGGTCGAGGGTCGCACGGCCGAGGCGCTGCGCCTCGCGGCAGAAGCCGCCGATCGCGAGGACGCCGTGGACAAACACCCGGTGACCCCCGGAGAGGTGCTGCCGGCGCGCGAGCTCTACGCCGAGTTGCTGCTCGAGGCCGGTCGAGCCGAGGAGTCGCTGGCGCAGTACCGGTCCGTCCTCGCCAACTCTCCGAACCGTCTCAACGCCCTGCTCGGAGCCGCCCACGCCGCCCGAGCCGCCGGCCAGGCGACGCTCGCCGCCTCGTACCTCGAGGCCGCAGGGCGACAGACGGCGTCGGGCAACGCGACGAGAGGAGAGACCTGGTAGCGCCCCGATCCGCGGACGATCGAGGAGGGAACGCCAACCCGGAACCGCAGCGGGCGCGCTGTTCCGATCGGAGATCGCCACTAGAATCAGCAGCATGCGTGGGCGGAGATCCCGATGACGGCGACCGGGCCGGGTGATCGCCCGGGCGACGGCCCTCCGGCCGATGCCACCGATGTCGGCGAGTTCCTGCGCGAGAGTCCGGCCGAGACGGACGGCTTCGAGCATCCGCGGCGGATCGGGCGCTACCGCGTCCTCGAAGTGCTCGGCCAGGGCGGCATGGGGACGGTCTATCTCGCCGAGCAGACCGAGCCGATCCGCCGCCGGGTGGCGATCAAGCTGATCCGCTCCTCGCGCCGCGACACGAAGTTCACCCACCGATTCGAGGCCGAGCGTCAGGCGGTGGCGCGGATGAGCCATCCCTGCATCGCCCAGGTCTACGAGGCCGGCGACACCGACCAGGGCCAGCCGTTCTTCGCCATGGAACACGTTCCCGGCGTCCCGATCACCGAATACTGCCGGCGCGAGCGCCTCTCCCTCGAAGAGCGGCTCGATCTCGTCGTCGCGGTCTGCCGCGGGATCCAGCACGCTCACCAGAAAGGGGTGCTGCATCGCGACATCAAGCCGGGGAACATTCTCGTCGCCACCGAGCAGGGCCGCCCCTCCCCCAAGATCATCGACTTCGGGGTCGCCAAGGATCTCGAAGCGACGCCCGGCGGTGAAGGTCGCACGGTCTTCGGCGAGATCGTCGGGACGCCCTCCTATCTGAGCCCGGAGGCGATCGCCGGTACGACCGAGAGCGAGAACGCCGACCCGGACACCCGCGCCGACGTCTACGCCCTCGGGGTCCTCCTGTTCGAGCTCCTCACCGGCGAGCGTCCGTTCGGCCGCTCGGGAGAGAGCGTCGTCCAGATCCTGCGGCAGGTCACGGAAGAAGACGTGCCGGCCCCGAGCGCGCGCTTCCGGTCGCTGGACGACGAGAGCCGGAACGAGCAGGCCGCGGCCTGCCGCACGACCCCGGTCGCGCTCCTCCGACGACTGCGCGGCGACCTCGACTGGATCACCCTCAAGGCGACCGCCCGCCAGCGCGACGCGCGCTACGACTCGGCGGCGGCCCTGGCCGACGAGATCGAACGGTTCCGGCGCTTCGAACCGGTCGCTGCCGGACCGCCGCGGCGGCTCTACGTGATCGGCAAGTTCGTGCGCCGCTACCGCGCCGCCGTCGTCGCCGCCGTCCTCGTCGTCCTCGCGCTCGTCGGCGGCGTCACGGCGCGCACTCTGGAGGCGCGGCGCGCCAACCGCGAGGCGGCGGCGGCCCGGCAGGCGCAGCGCGAGACCCAGGAGGTGGTCGACTTCATGGTCGATCTCTTCGAGGTCAACGATCCCGGCACCACCCGCGGCAACACCATCACGGCGCGCGAGATTCTCGATCGCGGCGCCGAGGAGATCCGCGCCCGCCTCGGGACGCAGCCGCTGTCGCGCGCGCGGCTCCTCGACACGATCGGACAGGTCTACCGCCAGCTCGACCTCCCCGAGCCGGCCGCGCCGCTCCTCGAGGAGGCGCTCGCGATCCGCGAGAAGGAGCTCGGCCCCGGGCATCCCGAGGTCGCGTCGAGTCTCGACCATCTGGGCGACCTGCAGTGGATCCGCGGTGATTACCCGGCAGCCGAAGCGATCCTCCGGAAGGCGCTCGAGATCCGCGAGAAGGAGGCGGACCGCAACGGACTCGCGGTGGCGGAGGTCCTCGATCACCTCGGCTCGGTCTACGAGGTCCAGGCGAAGTACGACGAGGCGCAGCCGCTCCTCGAGCGCGCTCTCGCGATCCGCGAGAAGGAGCTCGGAGCGGAAGCCCTGCCGGTCGCCTCCAGCCTCGACGATCTCGGCGTCCTGCACCTCGACCGCGGCGAGTTCGAGGCGGCCGAGCCGTACTTCCGTCGCGCTCTCGCGATCCGCACGAAGCTGCTCGGCCCGGATCATCCCGAGGTCGCGGTGACCGCAAACGGTCTCGCCGGCGTCCTTTACGGCGAAGGTCGGATCGAGGAGAGCCTCGCCTTCCACGAGCAGGCACTCGCCGTCCGGGAGAAGGTCTTCGGCGCCGAGAGCTCTCCCGTCGCCCAGACCCTGAACAACATGTCGAACCTCTATCTCGACCTCGGCAGGACAGACGAGGGAGAGAGGGCCCTGCTGCGGGCGAAGACGATCTGGGAGAAGGTCCTCGGACCCGACCATCCGCGCCTGGGGATCGTGCTCTTCAACCTCGCCGACCTCTATGACGATCGGGGCGAGTGGAGGCGCGCCGAAGGCCTCTACCGTCGGGCCGCCGGGATCTGGGAGGCCGCACTCGGCTCCTCCCATCCCCGGCTCGCCTATGCCCTTCTCGGCCTGGCGGAGAGCCTTCGCGCCCAGGGCCGGGCCGCCGAAGGTCTTCCCCTCTGCCGGCAGGCGCTCGCGATCCGCGAGGCGGCGCTCCCGCCCGACAGCCCGGAGCTCGCCGAGACGCGCGCTGCCTGCGCCGGGTGGCCCGAGAGCTGAGCCGCCGCAGCCCCCCGGCGAACGAGGACCGTCGGATTGGCCCGCTTCCGGGGCAAAGGTCGCAGGTCGTGGCAGGAGGGACCTTCATGCCACGACGTTACCGCCGCATTCTGGTCGCGGGTTTCGCGATCGGCGCCACCACGATCTCGCCCGGAGCCCCGGCAGCCGGCGACGCCCTGTCGTCCCCGACCACGATCACCTATCGCGGACACCTCGAGCGCCGCGGTGTCGCGATGAACGGCCACGCCGACCTGTTCTTCTCCCTGTTCGATCTGCCGACGGGCGGAAACCTCCTCGGCAGACAGGCGCTGTTCGACGTTCCGGTGGACGGCGGCAGCTTCGCCGTCGAGCTGGACTTCGGAATCGATCCCGAGGTCGCTTCCGGCTCGTGGCTCGAAATCCGGATGCGCGCCGGGACGGAAGAACCGGAGGTCCTGCTCGAGCCGCGCCAGCGTCTGCAGTCCGGCGAGGCAGGGTCGGGCTGCACGGTCGGGGGCGATCTCCGTGTCGATGGCAATCTCGGAATCGGCGTCGACCCGGCCTTCCTGCTCGACGTCGCCAACGGCAGCGACGCGACAGTCACCGGTGGCGGCCAGATCCGGATCCGGGGAGGGCTGCGCGAGCTCGTCCTCGACGGCGACGAGATCATGGGGCGCGGCCTCGGCGCCCCGGCGCGGATCCTGATCAACGCGGACGGAGGGAACGTCGGTATCGGGACACAGAACCCGGACGTGTCGCTGCACGTCGACGGCGGGACGGACAGCTCGCCCGGGGGTGGCGGCTACCTCGTCACCGGAGCGGTCGGCGGTCTCAATCTCTCGTTCGACAACAACGAGATCATGGCGCGCAACAACGGTTCGACCGCCACGCTCTATCTCAACAACAACGGTGGCGACGTCGTCATCGGCGGGAATCTCGGCCTCGGCCTGCAGTACGTCGAAGGGGGTGGCGCCTCCGTCTCCTGCCCCGCGGGGAAAAAGGTCCTCGGCGGCGGCTGCTGGACCGACTCGGACTCTCCGCTGCTCACGACGCGGCCGAACTCGACCCTCACCGGTTGGCAGTGCGCATGGGATACCTCCGGCTTCATCACCGTCAAGACCTACGCGATCTGCGCCCGCTTCGACTGAGCCCGGCCAGCTGCGGACGCACGCCACACCGGTCCCCGTTCCCCCGGTTGGGAGGGGGTGACGGTTTGCCGGACCCGTCTCTTTCTGCTACCTTCCGCCTGCTTCCCCTCAGGAAACCTCGAGCCGGGCCCGGACCAGGAACGGCTACGCAGGTCGATCGCACCGCCCTTCCCGGCGGCTGCTCGAGCCTCGCACGGTCCGACGCTACGAGCCGCCGCTCGAACGTAGCGAAAGGAGAACGTGATGTCTCGACCTCCGCTGCTCCTCCTGCTCACCCTGGTACTCGTCACCCTCGCCGCCTGGCCGGGCTCGCCCGCCCGCGCGAACGAGGTCTTCGGACTCTCGCTCGAGGAGCTGCTGGCTCCGCAGGCGCTCCCGGAGACCGTGGGCTTCCGGCGCGATCCCGCCCTGCGGGTGTCCGAAATGATCGCGCTGCAGGACCGGCTGAACGCCCTGCGCGTCGAGTCGGCGACCCGGCGGGCGTTCCGTGTCGAGCTCACCGACGTCGAGCGGCAGCGGATCGACGTCGACGGCTCCGCCGAGCGGCGCTACCTCGTCGGGGTCGCGCGGGCGGCTGGACTCGACGTCGCCCTGGACACGGCCCGGGTCACCAGCGCCGCGGGCAATGCCGTCCAGGTCGGACCGGGTGCGGCGCGCGGCATCGGCAACCGGGACCTCGTCTGGACCTCGGTCTTCGAAGCGCCGGGCGCCGCGGCGATGCGTCTCTCCCTCTCCGGTCTCGATCTGCCGAAGGGCGCCGAGCTCTACGTCTACAACCTCGCCGGCCAGGCGTTCGGCCCGTACGTCGGCCGTGGACCGCTGGGTGACGGCGACCTCTACACCCACACGGTGTTCGGCGATCGCCTCTATCTCCAGCTCCAGATCACCGACGGCGCCGACGCCACCGTCCGCTTCCGGGTGGAGGAGGTCGGAGTGATGGGACAGCGTTTCCTGCCGGCGCGCTTCGGTCCGGCGCTCACCACGTTCGACGGCCTGGCGACCGAGGCGAGCAACCTCTGCTCCTACAACGCCGACTGCATCGTCAACGCGGCCTGCCAGTCGTCGAACGTCGTCAACGGCGCCAAGGACGCGGTCGCGACGATGCTCTTCCGCTCCGGCGGCTCGTACTACATCTGCACCGGCGGGCTGATCGCCGACACGGACAACAGCACGGTCGTTCCCTACTTCCTCACCGCCAACCACTGCATCGGCAGCGGACGGGAAGCGTCGAGCCTCGAGACCTTCTTCGACTACCAGACGACCTGCGCGAATCCGAACTGCACGCAGCCCTACAACAACAACGGCGACACGGTCGGTGCAACGCTCCTGAACGCCAGCTCGAGCGACGACCACTCGCTGCTCCGCCTCTCCTCGGCTCCGGTCACGGCCGACGGCGTGGCGACCTACCTCGGCTGGACGTCGTCGGCGGTGGCGAACACGAACGGCACCCAGCTCTACCGGATCAGCCATCCGTCGGGCGCTCCGCAGGCCTATTCCGAGCAGCGGGTCGATACGACGAAGGGGACCTGCACCCAGCTGCCGCGCGGCCGTTTCATCTACAGCACCGACACGGTTGGCGCGACCGAAGGTGGTTCGAGCGGCTCGCCGGTGATCAACGGCGCCGGCCAGATCGTCGGCCAGCTCTACGGCGCCTGCGGCACGAATCTCAACGACGTCTGCGATTCGGCGAGCAACGCCACCGTCGACGGCGCCTTCGCCAACGCCTACTCCAGCCTCCAGGCCTACCTCAACTCGACCGGCGGCGGCAGCTGCAGCCCGACGGGCGCGAGCTGCACCCTGAACAGCGACTGCTGCTCGAACAGCTGCAAGGGCCGGTCCGGCAACAAGACCTGCAAGTAGGATTTTCCGGAGCTCCGGCGGGAGGGATCGCACCCTCCCGCCGGGCAGATTTCCAGCTCCTCCGGTTCGGACCGCGGGACATCTTCGGCGCCGCGCCGCCTCTTCCTTCAGCGGGCGATCCGGCCGATCTGCACCGCGCTCGACCCGAGCGGAAGCGTATAGAGGCTGCCGTCCTCGGCGATCGTCCAGTCTCCCTTGCGGACGTCGTTCACGCCGGACGAGAACAGGCGCCGCGGCAGGAACCCGTCGGGCGCCGGGAGCAGGTGGTAGTAGACGAGGAGCTTCACACCCGCCTCGTTCGCGATCCGCGCCGCCTGCTCCGGCGTGATGTGGTAGTCCTCGATGTCGTGCATCACGGCAGCGGTGTTGTCACGGCCCGCTTCTCCCGCCGCAGCACCGAGTGACTTCGTCATCCTGGTGGAGATCGCCTCGGAGACCAGCACGTCCGCTCCGGAAGCACCCTGGGCGAGCGGAGGATGATCCTTGAGATCGCCCGAAACCACCACCGAGCGCCCCTTGTAATCGAAGCGGAAGGCATAGGCCGGCTCGATCGGCGCATGGTCGACCTCGAGCGCGGTGATCACCAGCGAGCCGTCGTCGTACACCAGGCCGCGGCGATCCTTCGCCGGCGTCGGAGCGCCGTCGAGCTCGATGGTGTGCGCCACCATTCCCCAGGCCGCGGACGGCATCACCTTCTCGCCGTGGTGGGTCGTGCGGTAGCCCTGATCCTGCCGGTACGCGAGATTGAATCCGTCGACCAGCTGCTCGACGCCCGGGCCGCCGTAGACGGCGAGCGGCTCCTTGCGTCCTCCGGCCCAGGTCTGGAGCTGAAGCTCACCCAGGTCTCCGATGTGATCGGAGTGGAAGTGGGTCAGCAGGACTCCGCCGATCCGCGCGAGCGGGATCTGCCAGAGCACCAGATTCTCGGTCGACTCCGGTCCGGTGTCGACGACCCAATACTTCCCGCCGGCAAACACCGCGACGCACGCCTTGGCGCGCGACGGCGACGGCAGCGGCGCGGACGTGCCGCAGACGGCAACCCGCAGGGCATCGTCCTCGAACGGCTCGGTGTTGACGAAGCCGGACATCTTCCGTGCACCGGCGTCGAACAGCATCTGCTCGATCGTCGGGTTCAGGACCGCGAAGCCGAGACCGACCACGAGAAGCCCTGCCACGGCCAGCACCGTCTTCGCGGTGCGCGAGATTCCAGCTCTCGCTCCGGGCGTCGAATCGAAACCCCGCGAGCCGAAGTGGAGCAGGTTCAGAGCGGCGAGCTCGATCGAGAGCGAAGAGAAGTCGTCGCCGATCCTGCCGGCGACGATCCAGCTGACGATCCGGCCGACCGCAACGGCGGCGATCACGAGCTGTGCGGCGTAGACGAATGCTCGGCGCTTCGTCCAGACGGCGACGCCGGTGAGCAGTGCGATGCCGAGAAACAGACCGCCGAGGTCGGCGCGGACGGTGGTGAAGCCGCCGCTGCCGACCGCGTCGAGCGCGAGACGGGAAGCGGCGCGTTCCGGTGAAGCCCAGACCGCGAGGCCGAGGCCGGCAAAGGCGAACGAAACGATCGAGACGAGGATGCGGGAAAGGGTCGTGCGGTTCATGGTCTTGTCCTTTTCTGACAGGGGAGTGATGGAAGTTGTCGTACGGATCCGGGACGATTCAGGCGCTGCGCCGCTTGTCCGCGACGCGTTCGAGCATCAGCCGGGCCACCATCGGTCCGGCGTTCTGGTTCTGGCCGGTGACCAGGTCACCGTCGACGACGAAATGGTTGGCGAAGAAGTCGCGCAGCGGATGGGTCCGCCCTTCGAAGAGGGCGCCGGCGGCACGCAGCGCGGACTCCGGATGCAGCGGGGTGATCGAGACGCCGAGCTGCTTCACCTGGCGATCGGTGACCGCGGTGAGCCGGCGCCCGCGGACGAGCAACTCGCCGTCCGGGCGGCGCGCCCGGAGCAGGCCGAGCGGTCCGTGGCAAATGCCGCCCAGGACACGGCCCGCGGCGTACGCCGCCGAGACCTTCTCCCCGAGCAGCTCGGACTGGCCGAGATCGAAGGCGGCTCCCCAACCGCCGCCGAAGTAGACGAGGTCGTAGGAGGCGAAGTCGAGGCCGGCGATCGGCAGCGACTCCATCAACTTGCCGCGGAGCTCGTCGTCGCCCAGCATGCGATCGTCGTCGGCGGTACGGAGCGGCTCCTTCATCGACAGCGGCTCGACCGGTACGACGCCGCCCCGCACGCTGGCGACATCGACCTCCATGCCGGCATCGAGGAAGACGTAGTAGGGAACGGTGAGCTCGGAGCCGTAGAGGCCGGTCGGCACGCCGAGGTCGAGGACTCCGTGATTCGTCGCGATGCAGAGCGCGCGGCCGCCTGTGAGGTCGAAGCGCTTCGCCTCGCGGTCGTTCGGGTGGACTCCCAGCCCGCGCAGCATCGCGCGGCCGGCGCGGCCGAGTGCGGACGGTCTGGGATCGATCAGTCGTTCGGTCATGTCGTGCTCCTTTCGTGTTTGCGGAACGTCGGGCCAGGTGTCGGTTTCAGAACGAGAAGCGCATTCCGGCGACGAATCCGGAGAGTGTCATCTCCGCGTCGACCCCCTCGGCCGTGTCGAAATCGACGACCATGTGACGGTAGCCGGCGAACGCCGTGTAGCGATCGCTCCGGCCGAAGGTGTAGCCGAAGGTCGGTCCCGCGCTCCAGGTGAGCTCCGTACCACCCGTCGAAACATCGGCCTTCACCTGCAGGGTGAAGCGCTGGCCGAGCGGTCGGATGTAGCGGAATCCGACGAGCGCATCGACGAGAGTGTCGTGGATCTCGATCTCACGCGCCTCGGTGCCGCCGTCGACGCGGCGGATCTCGGCATCGATGGTCGCCCGCTGATCGAGAACGCGCGCACCGTAGAGCAGCTGGAAGCCACGCTGATCGCCCTGCGGATCGTAGATCGCTCCGAGATCGAGGATGGTCATCCCCATCTCGGGGCGGAAGGTCGCCTCCCCCGTGCCGGAGGGAAGCGGGACCGTCGTCTCGTCGTCCGACAGGTTGACGTCGAACAGGTCGACGAACAGGCCGTGCGCTCCGTTCTGAGCCTCGAAGCGGACCTGGGCGATCGTGTCGAGATCCTCGATCAGCTCCTGGATCGAGATCGTCTCGTCGATCATCTGGCGGTCGTCGACCGAGACGTCGATCCCGACGTCGGTCGCCCAGACGTAGGGGGTGATGCTCCAGCGCCACTCGGCGGCGGCAGACGTTGCCCCGGCGATCGCGAGGGCGGCAAGAGCTGCGGCGAATCTGGCTTTGCGGTTCATTTCAGTTCTTCCTTTCGGTTGGGGACTGCGGGTCGGGTCGCTCGCTCGCGGACGCGGATTCGTCGCCCGGCGAGGCCTTGCGGAGCCGGGCGTCGAGAGCGGCAGCGAACGAGCGGATGGCGTCGGGTGCGGTGGCGGCGAGCGCTTCGAGCTCGATCTCGCTGAGCTCCAGGCCCTGCCCCGCGAGCTCCAGAAGCACGGCTTCCGGGTTCGCGGCGAAGCGTCGGCGGAGCTTCGGGTCCGTGGCCAGTCGGCCGATGAGCAGTTCGACGTTGCGATGCATGCCCCGACGTAGTGCGCGCGGCGCGCCAACTTCCGGCAAGTCGCGAACTTGGCTCATAAAGTTCTGTAAACAAACAATTTGGAGGTCCCATGGAGGAGCTGGAGAGCACCTCGCCGGGCGCTCCTGGATGGACAACTGTCCAGATCCGGACAGCTTGCTGGACAGCCGATTCGGACTAGACTGCGCGCGGATTCCGATGAGCTCGTCCAGCGGCCGCGCGGCGCCCGCTCGCAAGCGAGGCGCCCTTCAGAACTTCCGGGGCGTCGTGCGCTCGCTGCACCGCCTGCTGTTCCACGGCGGGAGAGTCGTGCCGGCGCTCTTCGCCGCGATCGCCGTCCTCGTCGCGCTGCGCCCCATGCTGTTCGAGCCCGAGGTGAGGCTCGACGGTCTGCTCGCGTCGATGGCCGGGATCGGGCTCTCGTTCGCCAGCGTCTCGCTCACCGCCGCCAACGTCCTGCGGGAACGGCGGCGCTGGTCGGCGGAGATGGTCTCGGCGGGGCTCACCCTGCTGCGCTATTCGCTGGCGATCGTCGTGGCGCTGGCGCTCTCGACCGCCCGGCGACGGATCGCGGCGGACTTCAGCTTCGCGCCCGTCCTGGACTGGGTCGTCCGCGGCGCGATGACGCTCGTCACCGCCGTCGGGATCGGCCTCGGCTTCCTCGGTTTCCGCTCGCTCATCCTGCTTCTCGGCCCCGAGCTCGAGCCGGAAGCGTCGTCTCCGTCCGCGGAGGAGCCGCCGGCGCGATGACCGGAAACGACGACGCCAACACGGTCGAACCCGGAGCGGAAGCCGAAGGTCGTGCGTCCGACCGGCGCCAGGAGCGGCGCGACAAGCTCGGCGCCCTTCTCCCGCTGCTCGCCGGCGCGCTCGACGTCCGCAAGGTCTTCCTCGACCTCGCCCCGCTGGTGCGCGAAATCGTTCCCAACGACGTCCTCGCCTTCTCCCTGATCAGCCCCGATCGCGGCGGCGTCCGGGTCCAGGCGGCGACCGTCGACGGTCTGCACGAGCTGCCGGAGTACCGCTTCACCACCGAAATCGAAGCGCTCGACTCGAACTGGAATCACCTCCTGGCCCACGACCTCGAACCGATCGGGCCGAACGACCTGCGTGTGCGCA
The DNA here is from genome assembly GCA_050186295.1 of Thermoanaerobaculia bacterium. Lineage (GTDB taxonomy): Bacteria > Acidobacteriota > Thermoanaerobaculia > Multivoradales > JAGPDF01 > JAGPDF01. The sequence goes on from JBFWYP010000005.1 coordinate 53,731, forward strand.
AGACGGCGCGCGATCAGGCGCCGGAGTACGACCTGATCCACCCAGGGGAGCAGTGGGTCGGCTTCGTCGCCCGTGCCGGAATCCGCTCCTCCCTGCGCGTACCGATCCGTTCCCACGACCGCCCGATCGGAGGTGTCGCCTTCCTCTCCCGCCGGCCGTTCGCCTACGACGACGAGGACGGCGCACTCGCCTTCCGGATCGCCGATCACCTGGCGCTCGCCCTCGCCTTCGGGCAGCTCGCCGAGGAGTCCCGGCGCGTGGCGGTCCTCGCCGAACGCGAACGCCAGCTGGAAGCAGCGCTCCCGGCGCTGGACTCCCTCGAAACGCTCGACGACATCGCCTTCGCACTGTCGCAGGCGATCAAACCGCTGGTCGATCACGACGCGCTCGGAGTGGTGGTCCGCCATTCGGACGGCGGGCATCTCCGGCGTCTGATCGACGGCGTCCACCGCCAGTCGTCCGAGGTGGCTCCCGACTTCTTCGACGACCAGTACCAGAGCCTGGTCTCGACCGGGTCGTTCCGCATCCGCGATCTCGAGATCGTCGACGCCGGGCGGCGCGTCGTTCGCCAGGAGCTCGCCGACGCCAAGGGGACCGTGCGCGAGGTCGTCGCCTCGCCGAGCAGCATCGAGGCGTTGCAGGCGATCCGCACGCGCTCGGAGCTGCGCGTCGCCGTCTGGCAGGGCAGCGAGCTCGTCGGCGTCGTGCTGCTGGCGTCGCGGCAGCCGGACCGCTTCCGCGACGAGGACGCGGCGATCGTCCGCCGCTTCGCCGAGCGGATCTCGCTACGCCTCGCGCGCCAGACCATCGAACAGGAGCGCCGGAGCGTGCGCGAGGCCGAGGAGCGCAACCGCGAGCTCGGCGAGCAAGTCGACCTTCTCTCGCGCGAGCTCGCCCGGTTCAGCGCTCACCGTGCGCTCGGTCGCTCTCCCGCCTGGAAGAAGGTCCTCTCCGACGCGCTGCAGGTCGCCGCCACCGAGTCGACCGTGCTGGTCACCGGCGAATCGGGCACCGGAAAGGAGGTGGTGGCGCGCTTCCTCCACCGCGGTTCGCCGCGCGCCAGAGGGCCGTTCGTGGCGCTCAACTGCGCGGCGTTGCCCGAGCAGCTGCTCGAGAGCGAGCTCTTCGGTCACGAGCGCGGCGCCTTCACCGGCGCGCTCCAGGCACGCACCGGCAGGATCGAGCAGGCCGCCGGGGGCCTCCTCTTCCTCGACGAGATCGGCGAGATGGCCCCCGCCCTGCAGGCGAAGCTGCTGCGGGTGCTGCAGGAGCGCGAGTTCCAGCGTGTCGGCGGCTCGCGCACGCTCAAGGCCGACGTGCGGGTGGTCGCCGCGACCAATCGCGATCCGCGCCGCGCGATGGAGCGTGGCGAGTTCCGGGAAGATCTCTACTACCGTCTGAGCGTCTTCGAGATCCACCTCCCGCCGCTGCGCGAACGTCCGGACGACATCCTCGTTCTCGCCGAGGCGTTCCTCGAGGAGATCGGCGCCAGCATCGGACGACCGGCGGCGGGGATCTCGGAGGACGCGCGCGAGCAGCTGCTGGCGCACTCCTGGCCCGGCAACGTCCGCGAGTTGCGCAACGCGATCGAACGGGCGGTGATCCTCTGTCGCGGCGGGCTCGTGACGCGGGAACACCTGCCGCTCTCGCTGGCGCGCCCCGTCGCGCAGACCGTCGCCATCGCCGCGCCGGCGGCGGCCGACTTTCCGGTCGAGGGGGTCGCGCTCGGAGCGGTCGAGCGCGAGCTGCTCCAGAAGGCGCTCGCCCGGGCGGGCAACAACAAGTCCCGGGCGGCAAAGCTCCTCGGCCTCTCCCGCGGCCAGCTGTACAGCCTCCTGCGCCGCCACGGGCTGACCGAGGCGCGACGCTGAGCGCTCCTGCCTCGCCCGCAACCCCAGCATAATCTGTGTGTTACACTGACTGAGGCAGCTCCGCCGGAGAACCTTTCCTCATCCCGCAGCAGCCGACCCCGCGGTCGAACGTTCTCCGGAGCCGGGGCCCTCGGGCGCCGGGCGACCTGCCGACGGCGCGACATGTACGGCTCGGGTCGGGCTCTGCGAAGAGCACCTCGAGGCCGCATCCAGGCCTCGTCCTGTCTCTCCGCCGGGCATCGAATCGTTCCCTCCGTTGCCGCTCGCGCCGGACGCGACACCCTGCTCCCTCCCCGGGAGCCGGAAGTCGCGTCGACACCGCTGCAGAACGAACGAGAGGAGAACGGGACTTGTCGCAAACGCACCGAAGGCACTCCGCGGCGACGATCGCCGGACCGCACACTCCGGCCGGCTCCGGCAGCGCGGTCGTCCGGGGCGGCCGATGAGCCGCATCCGCATCGCCGCGATCCAGATGCGGATCGGAGGCGTCAACAACGTCGACGCGCTCTGCCACCGCCTCGACCTCGCCATGGCTGCATTCCCGTGGATCCAGATGGTGGTGATGAGCGAGCTCGCCGCCCGCGGCCCCGGCGTCCATCACGCCGAGCCGCTGCCGAGCGAGATCGAGAACCGCTTCTGTGCGCTGGCCCGGCGCCACGGCATCTGGCTGGTCCCCGGTTCGCTCTGCGAGAGCGTCGGGGAGCTCGTCTACAACACGGCTCCGGTCATCTCCCCCGACGGGGCCGTCGTCGCGCGCTACCGCAAGATGTTTCCGTTCGCACCCTACGAGAAGGGGATCACGCCGGGGACCGAGTTCGTGGTCTTCGACGTTCCGCAGGTCGGGCGCTTCGGCGTGTCGATCTGCTACGACATCTGGATCCCCGAGACCACCCGCACCCTCGCCGCGATGGGCGCCGAAGTCGTCCTGCACCCGTCGCTGACGCCGACGATCGATCGCGACATCGAGCTCGCCCTGGTGCGTTCGTCCGCCGCCGTCAACCAGTGCTTCATCGTCGACGTCAACGGCCTCGAAGCGGGCGGCAACGGGCGCTCCATCGTCGCCGGACCTGACGGCGAGATCGTCTACCAGGCCGGCGAGGGGCCGCAGATCATTCCGCTCGAGCTCGATCTCGAGCGCGTCCGCCGCTCCCGCGCTGCGGGTGTTCTCGGCCTCGGCCAGCCGCTCAAGAGTTTCCGTGACCGGCCGGTCGACTTTTCGGTCTACGACCGCAACCGGGCCGCAGAATTCCCGTTCCTGCCGGCGCTCGGACCGCTCGAGAAGCCCGGCAGGACGACCCCCGATCGCAAGCTCGACGCGGCGATCGCTCCGATCGCTCCGGCGACCGACGAAGCGATCGCTCCGTCCGTCCCCTTTCCACCCCTTCCCCAGGAGCCCCGATGATCGAAGAGTCGACGGCGGCCGCGACCGCGGCGAATCTCGGCCAGTACTTCAACGCCTCGCACCTGCGCCACGACACCTGGGACGCGCTGCGCTCCGCCGCCGAGCGGCTCATGCGGCGCTCCGGCCGCAGCGCACCACTCGAGAAGCGGGTCGCCGACAGCCTCGCCCTGCTGCGCCCGATCGAGCGCTACTGGGCATTTCCCGGCCTCGATCGCCTGCAACAGCTCGAGGAGCTCTACGCCGAGCGCGACTTCGAAGGGCTCTCGCGCGCCGCCGCGCGCCTCTCGCGCGTTCTCGAGAGCGGGACCTATCGCCGCGGTTCGATGAGCGGAGAGGACGAGGGCCTGCCCGAGGGCGAAGACAGCTGGCTGAACGACCCGGGCCTCGCCGACATCTCCGACACCCGTCCGTACTTCGAGGTTCTCGTCGTCGACGAGCTGAGCGTCGCCGAACAGAAGACGGTGCGCTCCCGCCTCCTCGCCCAGCGCGACGACGACGATCCGTTCGTCTACGACCTCGTCTTCGTGCCGACGCTCGAGGACGGCGTGATCGCGGCGCTGTTCAACTACAACATCCAGAGCTCGGTGGTGCGGTACTCCTTCCCGATCCGCTCCGACAACCGCCTCGACGCCCTGCAGGCCTACCTCCGGGCGGCCGGACCCGAGAACCTCGACGAGATCGAAGAGAGCGAGTCGAGCCTCGCCCTCGGACGGCTCCTCCGCCGGGTCCGCCCCGAGCTCGACCTCTTCCTGGTCACCGACGCCCCCGTCGAGGAGATCGCCGGCAGTGGCCGGCTGCCGTTCCAGCGCGTCTTCTACCGTCAGGAGGACTACCGCGAGCTCCACAGCAGCCTTCTCAAGGGAGTCGGCGACCGCTTCCGGACGCCGTTCTTCTCCGCTCTCAAGGCGTACAGCCAGCGTCCGACGGGCGTCTTCCATGCCATGCCGCTGTCACGCGGCAAGTCGATCGAGCGCTCGCACTGGATCGGCGACATGGCCAAGTTCTACGGTCACAAGATCTTCCAGGCCGAGACCTCGGCGACCACCGGCGGCCTCGATTCCCTGTTGCAGCCGCACGGGACCCTGCGCGAAGCGCAGGATCTCGCGGCCCGCGCTTTCGGCGCCAAGCGCAGCTACTTCGTCACCAACGGCACGTCGACCGCCAACAAGATCGTGGCGCACGCGCTGCTGCGCCCGGGCGACATCGCTCTGGTCGCCCGCGACTGCCACAAGTCGCACCACTACTCGATGCAGATGACCGGCGCGAGTCCGGTCTATCTCGACGCCTATCCGCTCTCCGAGTATTCGTTCTACGGCGCCGTCCCGGTGCGCGACATCAAGGAGCGCCTGCTCGAGCTGAAGAAGGCGGGCAAGCTCGATCGCGTGCGCATGCTGCTGCTCACGAACTGCACCTTCGACGGTCTGACCTATCACCCGGAGCGGGTCATGGAGGAGGTCCTGGCGATCAAGCCGGACATGATCTTCCTCTGGGACGAGGCCTGGTTCGCCTTCGCCACCTTCCATCCGACCCTCCGGCCGCGCACCGCGATGGCATCGGCGCGGGCCCTCCGCGAGCGCTTCCGTTCGCCGGAGTACCGGGCGCGCTACGCCGCCTGGCGCGCCGAGTGGGAGGCGCTCCCCGAGGACGACACCAGGATCCTGGACCAGCGACTCCTTCCCGACCCCGAGCGCGCCGTGGTCCGGGTCTACGCCACCCAGTCGACGCACAAGACGCTCACCTCCCTGCGGCAGGGATCGATGATCCACATCTTCGACGAGGACTTCGAGCAGCGTTCGGCCGAGCCCTTCTCGTCCGCCTACATGACCTACACGTCGACCTCCCCCAACTACCAGATCCTCGCCTCGCTCGACATCGGCCGCCGCCAGGTCGAGCTCGAGGGGTACGAGCTCGTGCAGCGCAGCATCGAGCTCGCCATGCTCCTGCGCGGCCGCATCCAGAGCCACCCGCTGCTGAACAAGTACTTCCGGGTCCTCAAACCCGTCGACATGATCCCGGCGGAACAGCGGCCGTCGGGCCTCGCCGAGTACTTCGACCCCGAACGCGGCTGGAACCGGATGGAGGAGGCCTGGCGCACCGACGAACTGGCGCTCGATCCGACCCGGGTCACCGTCCACGTCGGCCGCACCGGGATGGACGGCGACACCTTCAAGAACCACCTGATGGACGCGCACGACATCCAGATCAACAAGACCTCCCGCAATACGGTCCTGTTCATGATCCACATCGGCACGTCGCGCGGAGCGGTGGCGCACCTGATCGAGGTGCTCTGCCGGATCGCGCAGGAGATCGAGGACCGGAACGAAGACCTCAACCCGGCGGCGCGTGCGCTGCGCGCCCGCCAGGTCCGCGATCTCACCGAGAACTACTCCCCGCTACCCTCCTTCTCGCGCTTCCACGACCTCTTCGGCGATCCGGTCGCCGGTACGCGTGAAGGCGACCTCCGGCGCGCCTCGTTCCTCGCCTACGAGCCCGAGCACTGCGAGTACCTGGCGCTCGACGGCTCGATCCAGCACGAGATGGAGTCGGGCAGGGAGGTCGTGTCGGCGGGATTCGTGACCCCTTACCCGCCCGGCTTTCCGGTGCTCGTACCGGGTCAGGTGATCAGCCTCGAGATCCTCGCCTACCTCCGCGCCGTGGACGTCAAGGAGATCCACGGCTACCGACCCGAGTACGGGCTCCGCGTGTTCCGTCGCGACGTGCTCGAACAACTGCAAACGAAAGCGAGTTGAACATGGGCAAGTCGATTCCGTTCCGCGCCGGCCAGATCCCCGCAGCCCCCGTCGTCTCCCCCGGGGAGCGCGGCGGCAAGGCGATCCGCCATCCCGCGAAGAAGGCGAGGAAGCTCCACGGCCTCTCCGAGATCCGCAGCTACTTCCAGCGCAACGACGAACCGGTCTACTTCGTCAGCGCCACGCCGTTCAACCTTCTCGGCATCGACGAATGGATCCACCGCTTCCGCTACCTCAACTACATCGACTGCTTCGACGGCCAGCACACCAACGTCTTCGTTCCGGACGAGCATCCGCACGGGGTGTTCCAGAGCCTCGAGGAGATCGTCAACTACCTGCTGGAGCATCCGCAGACCGCCGAATACGTGGCCAGCCGGGGAGTGGGTGGCAAGGCCGTCTTCCTCTTCTTCGACGAGCGCTCGGAGGAGCTGGCGAACCGACTCGGTCTCGAGGTCTGCTTTCCGCCCGCCGAGCTCCGCAAGCACGTCGACGACAAGATCCACACGGTCCGGATCGGCAATCGCGCCGGCGTCCGCAGCGTGCCCAACGTCCTCGCCCGCGGCGTCGACAGCTACGACCAGCTGCGTCGCAAGGCCGCCAGGCTCGGAACCGACCTGGTGATCCAGACGCCGTTCGGCGACTCCGGGCACACGACGTTCTTCGTCTCGAAGGAGAGCGACTGGAAGGAGCACGCCGAAGAGATCGCCGAGGCGGACGAGATCAAGATCATGAGGCGGGTCAACGTCCGCGGCGCCGCCCTCGAGGCCTGCATCACCCGTCACGGCACGATCGTCGGACCGCTGATGACCGAGCTCGTCGGTTTCAAGGAGCTCACCCCCTACCGCGGCGGCTGGTGCGGCAACGAGGTCGCGCCCGAAGCGTTCTCCGCCAAGGTCCGGAACCAGGCGCGGCGCAAGACCGTGGCCCTGGGCGACGAGCTCGCCGAACTCGGCTACCGCGGCTACTTCGAGGTCGATTGGCTGGTCGATCGCGACTCGGGCGCGGTCTACCTCGGTGAGATCAACCCGCGCATCACCGGCGCGAGCTCGATGACCAACCTGGCGAGCTTCGCCCACGCCGATGCGCCGCTCTTCCTCTTCCATCTCCTCGAGTTCATGAACGTCGACTACGAGCTCGACATCGAGGCGATCAACCGTCGCTGGTCCGATCCCGACTTCATCGAACCGTGGAGCCAGATGGTGATCAAGCACACGGCGGATTCGGTCGAACTGGTCTCTCGCGCCGCGCCCTCCGGGGTGTGGCAGCTGACCGCGGACGACACCGCCTGCTTCGTGCGGCCGCAGGTGCATCGCCGCACGGTCGAGCGCCAGGACGAAGCATTCTTCCTGCGCATCGCCGGCGTCGGCGACTACTTCTACGAGGGCGCCGACCTCGGGATCCTTCTCGTTCCCGGCCGGCTGATGGACGACGACGGCGCCATGACGCCGCGGGCGAAGGCCTGGAACCGCGCGATCCGCGGCCAGTTCGAGAGCGCTCCGGCGGACGCGGCCGCCGCACACGAGGTCGTCGCCGTCGGACGGACCAAGATCTACTGAGTCGCGGCGCGGCCCCTACGTCGACTTCGGATAGCCTCTTCCGGTGATGCGCTCGCCGGCCCGGACCGTCACCCTCGAGCTGCTGACCGAAGCGCGCCCGGGCGGACTGTGGAGGGAGCGGTTCCGCACCGTCTGGCCCCACTATCGATCCTGGCTCGAGGCCTCGGAATGGAGCCCGGCGGAGAGCGCGGCCGCCGCGCGTCGCCGGCTCGCGCTCGAGCTTCCCGAGCTCCTGCCCACCTACGAAGCGCTCTGCTCCCTCGCCGGCGACGACGAGGAGGCGCACCGCTTCCTGGCGCTCTATCGTCCGCCGCCGTTCCTCGCCGGCTGTTCGGCGCTCGCCACGACGGCGCCCGAGCCGTTGCTGGTCCGCAACTACGACTACCGGCCGGACCGCTGGGAGGGAACGATCTGGCGGACGAACTGGCGGCGACCGGTCCTCGCCGCAGGCGACTGTCTCTGGGGTGCGCTCGACGGAATCAACGCCGACGGCCTCGCGGTGGCGCTGGTCTTCGGCGGACGGCGGGTGGTCGGGGACGGATTCGGTATTCCGCTGCTCGTGCGCTTCCTGCTCGAGACCTGCGGCAGCGTCGCCGACTGCCGCGCCGCCGTCCCGCGCCTGCGCTCGCACATGGCCTACAGCCTGCTCGTCGCCGATCCGGGAGGCGACCGTCAGGTGATCCATCTCGCACCCGATCGCGCGCCGCGCCTCGATCCCCGCCCCTACCTCTCGAACTTCCAGGGGGCGCCCGAATGGCCCGAGTACGCCCGCGCCACCCGCGCCGTCGAACGGTTCGAGCGACTCGCCGCGCTCGAGGCGACCGGGTCCGGCGAGCGGGGCCTCGGCGCCGCCTTCCGTCTCCCGCCGCTCGCATCGGACGACTTCGAGCACTCGTTCGGCACTCTCTACACGGCGACCTACCGCCCGGTGACCCGCAGTGTCCACTACCAACTTCCCGACGAATCGTTCGAATTCGAGGTCGGGACCGGCCTTCCCGCAGACAAGGAGAACTGACCATGCATCCGACGAAGAACGACCTTTCGAAGTCCTCCCGCACCAGGCTCGTGAAGCTGCTCAACGCGCGCCTCGCCGACGCCGTGGACCTGATGCTGCAGGCCAAGGAGGCCCACTGGAACGTGAAGGGTCCCTCGTTCATCGCGCTGCACGAGCTGTTCGACAAGGTGCACGGCGATGCTGCCGAACACGTCGACCTGATCGCCGAGCGCGCGGTCCAGCTGGGCGGCGTCGCCCAGGGCGGAGCGCGCACCGTCGCGAAGAGCTCGAAGCTCGCGCCCTACCCGGCGGCGATCTCGTCCGGTCGCGACCACGCCGACGCCCTGTCGAGCGCGCTCGCGCGCTTCGGCAAGCTGGTCCGCGCGGCGATCGACGAGGCAACCGCGCTCGAAGACGCCGACTCCGCGGACCTGTTCACCCAGGTCTCGCGGGCGACCGATCAGAACCTCTGGTTCGTCGAGGCGCATCTCGAGGGCAGCCACTGAGGCCACGGCCGGCGGGCGCAGGAAACGGAGCGATGCCGGGTTCCATGGAGCGAACGGGGGCCGACGACAGCTCCCGGACCACCAGAGGAGGAACGATGAATCGCACCCTGATCTCCGCACTGAGCCTCGCCACCCTGCTCGCCGTGCCGGCCTTCGCCGGTCACCCGGGCGGCGGTCCCCCGCCCGGCGACTTCCGTGGCGGCGACCCCGAGGAGCTCGGCGCCCGCATGGCCGAACACCAGTCCGAACGGCTGACCCGCGCGCTCGACCTGACCACCGAGCAGCAGGCGACGCTCGCCGATCTCCAGCGTGGCTTCGGCGACACCGTCCGGCCGCTCTTCGAATCGATGCGCACCGCCCGCCAGGAGCTCGACAACGCGCTCGAAGCGGCGCATCCCGATCCCGCGACCGTCGGCACGAAGGCGATCGCCATGCACGACATGAAAGAGGCGATGAAGGCGGCCCACGACTCGTTCGAGGCCGGGATCGAAGCGATGCTGACCGACGTCCAGCGCGCGCAGTACCAAGCGCTGCGCGAGGCCCGTCCCGATCGTGACCGCTTCCGCGGCTTCGCCGCCCGACAAGACCGTCACGAGCGTCACGACCGCCGCTGAAACGCGAGCGCGGTTCTCCATCTGCGGCGCCGCCGAACCATCCACGGCGGCGCCGCGAGCCACACCCTCCGTCCCGTACAGCCGATCGAAACCCGCGAGTCGCGGACCGTCAGCCGGCCGCGCGCAGATCGCGCAGCGCGGCGCTCGCCGCGACGGTTCGTCGGTCTTCGCTGCCGACGGCCGACTCGAGGATCGAACGACCTTCGACGAGCGCCTTCTCCGCCCGCTCCCGCTGCCCGCCGGCGGCGAGTGCCTGACCCCACCCGACCAGGGTCCAGCCGATCTCGAGGTGCCCCGCGGGGTACGCGCGCCGCTGCAGGACCAGTGCCGCCTCCAGATCCTCTCCTCCTGCCGCCGCCCGTCCCTGCAGCGTGCGCAGCCGTCCGCGTTCGGCGAGAGCCGCGGCGAGGCCCACCTCTTCGCTGCTCGAAGCGCGACGGCAGGCGGCGATCGCCTCTCCGGCGAGGCGCAGCGCTTCGCCCAGCCGGCCCGCTTCGCGCAGCGCCCCGGCCTGCCGGAGCCGGCTGGCGGCGGCGCTCGGATGATCCGCTCCGTTCGCCTTCTCGTGGATCGCGAGCGCCCGTCGAAACAGACGCAGCGCCTCCTCGAGCCGGCCCTGGGCGGCAACCGAGACGGCCAGGTTGTCGAGGGAGTAGGCGACGAACGGATGCTCCTCTCCGAGGGATCCGCGATCCCGCTCCAGAACTTCGCGCAGCAGCACTTCGGCCTCGGCATGGTCGCCGCGGTCGAGCAGCACCTTCGCCAGGTTGTTGAGATGGGTCGAAATCCGCGGATGGTCCGCAGGCAGGTGCCGACGCTCGATCTCCAGCGCGCGGCGGTAGAGCGACTCCGCCTCGGCATAGCCGCCGCGGGACCGCACCACCGCGGCGAGCGTCGCCATCGAGTAGGCCACCTCGGGATGGTCGTCGGAGAAGAGCGCGCGACGCAGTTCGAGCGCCTCGCGCTCGAGCTCCTCGGCGGCCGCCGCGTCGCCACGCCGCCGCACGACCAGCGCCAGATTGCCCAGCGAGTCCGCGACATCGGCGTGAACGCCTCCGAGGCGGCGGCGCCGGATCTCGAGCGCTTCGCGATGCATCGCCTCGGCGGCCGGAAAGTCGGCCTCCTCGTAGCGCACGATCGCCAGATCGTTGAGGATCTCGGCCCGCGCGAGCTCGCGGTCGCCCGGCAGGAGCTCGAGGAGAGCGAGCGCTTCGCGATACGGAGCCTGGGCCTTCCCGGGCTCGCCGCGCGAAACGGCGGCGTTGCCGAGCAGGTCGAGCAGTCGTACGCGCACCGGCTGCCCGGAGAGCTCCGCACCGCGGACGATTCGGAGTCCCCGGGACGCCAGCTCTCCGGCGCGATCGTAGCGGCCGAGACGGAGCTCGATCCCGGCGAGTGTCGCCAGGAGCTCGGCCTGCACGAGCGGCTGCCCGGCGAGCTCGCGATCGATCCGTCCGATGCCGCGTTCCAGGAGCTCGCGCGCCGGAACCTCGTCGCCGCCGCCGCGGTAGGGATCGCTGCCCTCGAACAGGCGCTCGAGGAAGCGCTGGATCTCCTCCGCCCGGCGCGCCTCCTGACGTGCGACGTCGCGCTCACGCGACGCCACGCGCGCCTGCCAGATGCTGCCGGCGAATCCGGTGAAGAGCGCGGCCGAGGCGACCGCGAGCGACGCCGCAGCCAGCCGGTGACGTCCGACGAACTTGGCGAACCGGTAGCGCCAGGTGGCCGGGAGGGCGCGCACCGGCTGGCCCCGCCGCCAGCGGGCGAGGTCCTCCGCGAACGCCTCGGCCGACGCGTAGCGTCGTCGCGGATCGCTCTCGAGTGCCTGGGCGACGATCGCCCCCAGCTCCCCCGACAGGGCGCGACGGAGCTCCCGCGGCGTCGACGAAGCGGACGCGGCGACGGCATCCAGGCTCGACGTCTGTTCGAGCGCGGCGACCATCGAACGGGATCCGCGGGAGCCGCGCTCCCGCGAGCTCCCTTCCGCCGGCGGCCGGCAGCCCGACAGGACCTCGTGCAGCAGGACGCCGAGCGAATAGATGTCGGTCAGCGTCGTCGCGCGCTCGCCGCGGAGCTGCTCCGGCGCGGCATACGCCGGAGTGTGCGGCGCGAGTCCGGTCCGGGTGAGCGCCGGGGAGTCCGTCTCGTCCTCGAGCAGCCGCGCGATGCCGAAGTCGAGCAGCTTGACCACGCCGCCGTCGGTGACCAGGATGTTCGCGGGCTTGAGGTCGCGATGCACGACCAGCTCCGAGTGGGCGTGCTGCACCGCACGGCAGGCCTGCTCGAAGAGCTCGACGCGGCGCTCCACGCCGAGCCGGCGAAGGGTACAGAAGTCTCCCAGCGACTCCCCGCGCACGAGCTCCATCGCCAGGAACGGCGACCCGTCGTCGGCCACCCCGCCGTCGATCAGGTGGGCGATGTTCGGATGCTCGAGCCGCGCCAGGATCCGGCGCTCGCGCAGGAACCGGGAGCGCAGCGCCTCCGAGACGAGACTTCGCCGCACCAGCTTGAGCGCCACCTGCTGATCGAAGGCGCCGTCCGCCCGCTCGGCGAGGTAGACCGTCCCCATGCCGCCGTGGCCGATCTCTTCGAGCAGCCGGTAGGCACCGACGCGGCTCTGGAGCGGGATCGCGGCGGCCGGCTCGTCGAGCCATCCTGTGGCATCGACCGCGCCCGCTTCGAGGAAGCCCGCGGCCTGCGCTCCCGCCGCGAGCAGCGATTCGACTTCGCGCACCAGCTCCGGGGCCCGTTCGCGCTCGGCCGCGAGGAGACTCCGTCGTCCGTCGGCGTCGAGGTCGAGCGCCCGCTCGTAGAGCTCGCTCAACCGGGACGGAGTGGATTCGCTGTCGTCGGAGGCCCCGGGAACGCCTCGCGCGCGCGGCGCGCGAGGACGGTCGCCGCTCACGGCTGGTCCGGGGCGAGCGTGCGGTAGAGCCAGGCCTGGGCGAACGACCAGTCCCGCTTGACGGTGCGCGGCGAGAGCTGGAGCGCGGCAGCGGTCTCCTCGACCGAGAGGCCGCCGAAGAAGCGGAACTCCACGACCTGCGCCTGACGCGGGAAGTCGCCGGCGAATGCGGTGAGCGCTTCGTCGACCGCGACGAGATCGCTGTCAAGACTCGGCGCCTCGAGCTCGAGGTCTCCGAGCGGAACGGGCCGCACCCCGCCGCCGCGGATCTGTCGCCTTCGCCGGCGTGCCGCGTCCACCAGAACCTGGCGCATGGCGCGCGTCGCCGCACCGAAGAAGTAGGCGCGGCCGCGCGCCGGGATCTCCTGGCTGCCGACCAGCTTCAGATAGGCCTCGTGGACCAGACCGGTGGTGTCCAGCGTTCCGCCGCGCGCCTCGTTCGCGAGGAGCCGGTGCGCCAGCATGCGGAGCTCCTTGTAGACGAGCGGCACGAGCTCGTCCACGAGCCGGGGTTCGTCTTCCCTGGCCGCGACGAGAAGCGCGGTCACCGTTTCGTTCGGCATGTTTCCCGCAGCCTACAGGACGAGGTTTCCCGGCCTCGAGAGAGCTCTCCTGCGCGGTCCTGGCACTTTTCCCGGCCGTTCGACGCACGGTGGAACAGACGGGATGTTCCTGAACCGGGCCCGTCGATCGGAGATCGAGTGATGAAACGAATCCTTTTCGGCTGGATCGCGCTCCACGCGACCCTCGGGTGGGCGGCCGGGCCCTTGTCGGCCACGACACCGACTCGAGACCGGGAAGCGGAGTGGAGGCTCCTGCCTCCCTCCCCGGCTCCTCTCGCGAGCGGCGACTTCTCGCTCATCGGGACGATCCCGCCGCGAACCTATCCGCAGGGCGAGGGCTACGTCCTGACGCCGGCGGTCGCTTCGTGCGGAGCCGGCCTCGGCGCCGGCGGCTGCGGCTGCCTCTGCTCGAGCGCCATCTTCTCCGACGGCTTCGAGTCCGGAGACCTCTCCGCCTGGTCGACGCCATGAGCGTCCGCCGTCCCCGCGTTTCCATCTCCACTTCCGACCACGAGGAGGGCTCCATGTTCCGAACTCCGTCTCCGCGCCGCGGCTGGGCGCTCGTCGCTCTCCTGTTCCTGTCGACCGCGGAGGTGCTTCCGGCCGGGAGCGCCGGCGGCTACTCGCTCTCGACGGCCTTCACCTATCAGGGTCGGCTCGAGCACGGCGGGAGGCCTGCGGAGGGAGTCGTCGATTTCTCGTTCGAGCTCTTCGACGCGGCCGAGGGGGGCCGCTCCTGGGGCATCGTCGACCAGTTCGATCTCGCGGTCCGCGACGGCGCCTTCGCCGCCGAACTGGACTTCGGCCGTTCGGTCTCCTCCGGCGAGGAGTACTGGCTCGAGATCCAGGTCCGCCCGGCCGGTGAAGGGCCTTACACCGTCCTCGATCCGCGCCACCGGCTGGCGGGGGCCGCGGTCTCGACCTGCACCGTGGACAGCAACGTACGGATCAACGGAACCCTCGACATCGACACGCCGGGAAACTCTCCCGACCTGCGCGTCGCCTGCTGCAACGACGTCGACACCGGCGGCCAGGTCGCGATCGGCGGCTATCTCGACTCGCTGCTCTTCGACTCCAACGAGATCCAGGCGAAGCTGCTCACCAACCCGGGGCCGCTGGCCATCAACGCCGCCGGCGGCAACGTCGGCATCCGGGTCGCCAGCCCGCAGGCGCCGCTCCATCTGCCCGCGAGCCCCGACGTCTCCCCCGGCGGCGGCGGCGTGCTCGTCCTCGGTTCGCCGACCGGAACCAACATCGCGATCGACAGCAACGAGATCATGGCGCGGAACAACGGCTCGACCGCGACGCTCTACCTCAATGCCGAGGGGGGAACGGTGCAGTTCGGCGGTCCGATCGACATCGGCTACCAGGTCGTCCACAGCACCGTCGACGACAACCTGACCACCGCCTACTGCCCGGCGGGCCTGCGGGTGCTCGGCGGCGGCTGCTACACCAGCGACAATCTCATCACTCCGGACCTGTTGATCGTCTCCGCACCCCAGGGCAGCAACGGATGGTGGTGTTTCTACGACGACCAGTCGGGGAACACCATCACCGCTTATGCGATCTGCGCCAACGTGCGCTGACCGGCCCCCGAGCGGGCCGGCCGCCGCGGGTCCGGCGGCGAACCCCCCGGGCCCGCTTCAGGCGTAGCGGATCCAGCGCCAGAGCTCCTGGAAGGTCGGCTTCTTGCCGTACATCAGGATGCCGATGCGGTAGATCCGCGAGCAGACCCAGACGAGGAAGGCGACCGTCGCCGCCGTCAGGACGTACGAGGTCAGGATCTGCCAGAGCGGCGGCATCTTGACCGCGATCCGCAGCATCATCAGGAGCGGCGTGAAGACCGGTGTCATCGACAGGACGACCGCGAGTGTCGAATCCGGGTCGTTGATGATCGGGATCACCAGGAACATCGGGATGATCAGGAAGATGACCAGGAAGCCGACGTACTGCTGCGCCTCCTGCACGTTGTTGGTCGCCGCACCGACCGCAGCGTAGAGCGTCGCGAAGATACCGAAGCCGAGCAGGAAGAGAATCAGGAAGTGCAGCATCAGCATGCCACTGACCCGCGGCAGCTGGGCACCGGCCGGGGCGATGGCGAGCGCCGTCAGCACCGCGGGTGCCGAGAGCGTGACCATCGTGACCAGCCAGATGACGAGCTGCGTGAGGCCTGCCGCACCGATGCCGACGAGCTTGCCGACCATCAGCTCCAGGGGTCGGACCGAGGCGAGCAGCACCTCGACGATGCGCGAGCTCTTCTCCTCGAGCACGCCGTTCATCACCTGCTGGCCGTAGAGCATCACCACCATGTAAAGCAGGAAGAAGAGGAAGTAGGCGAGGAAGAAGCCCGCCATGCCGCCCTCCTCGCGGCTCCCCTCGGCCGAGACGCGGACCGTCTGGAGGTCGACGTCGTGGGTGAGCTCGGCGACCTGCCTGGCGTCGATGCCGGCCCGGGCGAGGCGCACCTCGGCGACCACACGCGAGACCACCCGCTCCAGCAGACCCTGGGTGATGAAGTTCGAGACGCTCTCGGCGTGGTACTCGACCTCGTTCGCCGCCAGGCCCTGGTCCGAGATCCAGAGCCAGGAGTCGATCTCACCCGCCAGCACCCGCCGGTCGAGCTCTGTCCGCATCGCGGTCCGGTCCGCCGCGAGCGGCACCAGCTCCACCGTGACGTCGGCGCGCTCGACGTTGCGGCTCGCCGCTTCGGCGACCCCTTCGGCGGGCGAGTCCTTCTTCGATCGTTCGAGCTCGGCGGCGATCCTTTCGCCGAGACCGCCGACCTCGTCGACCAGGGCCAGCCGGTGCGACGCCTTGGCCTTCATCGCGATCATCGACGGCAGGATGGTGAGCGCCGCCATGGCGATCGGCAGGAGCAGGGTCGCGATCCAGAATCCCTTCGACTTCACGCGCGTCAGGTACTCGCGTTTGGCGACCGTCGAGACCGCATCAATTCGCATGGCGCACCGCCTGGAGGAAGAGGGTTTCGAGATCCGGCTCCTCGGAGCGGAAGCCGGTCACCGCCACCCGGCCGACGAGCTCGCGGAGCACGGCGGCGGGATCCGCGTCGGGAGCCAGCACCAGCCGGTAGGGAGCCTGTGCGCCGAGGACCTCGAGAACTCCCGGCACGCCGGAGAGGCCGTCCGCAGGAGACGGCGAGTCGAGCCGGTAGACGTTCCCGCCGCGCTCCTTCTTGAGCGCCGCGAGCTCGCCCGCCAGCACCACCCGGCCGCGGGCGATGAGGGCGATGTGGTCGCAGAGCTTCTCGGCCTGCTCGAGGATGTGGGTCGAAAAGAGGATCGTCCGGCCGCGACCGCGGAAGTCGGCGATCAGCTCCTTGAACAGGCCCTGGGCGATCGGATCGAGCCCCGAGAACGGCTCGTCGAGGATCAGGATTTCGGGGTCGTGCAGGATCGTGCCGACGAGCTGGATCTTCTGCTGCATCCCCTTCGAGAGCGCCTCGACCTTCGCCTTCGCCCACTGGCCGAGCTCCACGCGCTCGAGCCAGCTCGTGATCGCCGGCAGTGCCGCCGAGCGCTTGAGTCCGTGCAGCGCCGCGAAGAAGAGCAGGTGGTCGACCACCGTCATCTTGCGATAGAGGCCGCGCTCCTCGGGAAGGTAGCCGACCCGCTTCAGATCGCCGCTCTCGCGCCGGCGACCGAACATCTTCACCTCGCCACGGTCGGGCGCGAGGATGTCCATGATCATCCGGATACTGGTCGTCTTGCCGGCGCCGTTCTGGCCGAGGAGCCCGAAGACGGCCCCCGGCGGAACGGCGAGCGACACGTCGTCGACGGCGACGAAATCGCCGTAGACCTTGCGCACACCGCACAACTCCAGATTGTGAGTCACCACCACTCCTCGCTCGATGGAACCGCTCCTTCGAGTCTACGTCAGCGGTGCGGATCGGGTTGCGGCGGCGCCGGGCCGGGCCGGGGAAACGCCGGTTCCGTTGGCACCCCGGGAGACCCTGTGGTAGAACGCCGGCAAGGAACGCGACCAGATCCTGAGCGGTTTCCGGAGGAGCGCATCGCGAACCGGGACACTTGCGTGCCACGGCCCGAGAGGCCGAAAGGAGCGGAAAGATGAGGAAACTGTCCGGATTCGCAGCCCTGGGAGCGCTCCTGCTCCTCGCCGCGGCGCCGCTCGCGGCGCAGGACAAGAGCTGGTCGATCGACGTCGGAGCCGACTACAGCACGCACTATCTGTTCCGTGGTGTGCCGCTGCTCGGCGACAACGAAGTCCTGATCCCGAACGCGACCTTCGGCGTCGGCGGTCTCAGCGTCTACTACTACGGCTATCGAGGCGATCTCCCGCCGGACTTCACTCTCTCGGGCGACACGGTCTCCTACAGCGAGGACGATTTCGGCATCGACTACACCTTCTCGCTCGGCAGCACGTTCTCGCTCACTCTCGGCGCCGTCCAGTATCTCTACAGCGACCGGACGACGATCGAGTACGACGCCCAGGACACCTACGAGTTCTACGCCATCGCCTCGTTCGACACCTTCCTGTCGCCGACCTTCAGCTACTGGGAGGACGTCGACGCGATCGACGGCGGCTACGGGCAGTTCTCGATCAGCTCGTCGATCCCGCTCGGCTCGCGGGCGAGCATCGACTGGTCGGCCGCGCTCGGCGTCGATTTCGGCTACAACGACCCGGAGTCGAGCGGCGATCTCAACGACCTGCTGTTCGGGATCGACGTGCCGGTGCAGATCACCGACTGGCTCACGGTCCACGGCATGGTGCAGCAGTCGATCGCCCTCAGCGTTCTCGACGATCTCGGGGTCGAGGACGAGACCGTGATCACCGGTGGAGTCACCATCTCGTTCTGATTCGCCGCACTCCGTCGCCTCCGCTCCCCCGGCCCCCGCCGACACGCGTGCGCCGCGAGGGAGCGCGGGCCCGGGGTGACCGGTACCCGATCGACGGCGTTCAGTCCGGGAAGGCGGCGAGGATCTTCGCGGCGGCCTTGGGGGCTTTCTTGCGCATCACCTGCGGCGCGTTCTCGTTCGTGCCGCGCATGCGGATCCAGCCGCCCCAGACGAGCTCGCCGCTCGTGGCGTCCTCGAAGGTGAAGAGCATCCCCGCCGAGACGTTCGAGTCGTCACCGCCCACCACGATGAGATCGCCGAACCAGCCGGCGATGATGTCGGTCCCCAGAACCAGCTGGTCGTTCAGGCCGGCGTTGTAGCTCAGGACGAGATCCGCGGCGCCGTCGGCGCTCGCCTTCTTCAGGCCCTGCTTCGCCAGCTGCTGTTCGGCCGAGGCGCGGATGAGCCGGTCGAGGTCGGGTGCGACCGGTCCGGATTCCGCCTTCCAGCGGTAGGTCGCGACGTGCGAGAGATCGACGCCCGGCGCGCGCTTCGACTTCACCCCCGCCGAGGCGATTCCGGAGACCAACAGCCAACCCGCCACTGCCAACAGTCCGACCGCTCTTCGCCGCATCGCGCTCCGCATCCTTTCTCGCCTTTCCGCTTCCGTGTCGCGGCCGAGCGCCGCCCCGGGATGATACTCCGCCGTCCGGAGGAAGGTGGCAGTCTCAGCCGCGCGGCAGCGGGCGGAAGCGGATCGGCTGGTCGCGGTCGAGAGTCGATCGCCCGGGCAGCGTCGTCCCCGAGGCCAGCAGGCGGTGCCCGGTGATCGTACCGGCGACTTCGAGACCCACCAGGAGCAACACAACCAGCGCCGCGAGCCGGCGACCGCGGGCGCCGCGGAGCGGCGCGACCGCCGGTTCGGGGAGCCTGGCCGCGACCCACGAAGCGCCGCGGACGAGCGCCGCGGAGGCGAAGAGCAGCCAGAGCGGCAGCAGCAGGACGGCGAGTCGCGCGTAGCCGAAGAAGAGCGCGACGACTCCGGCCGACGCGGCGCTCCAGAGCGCCACCAGCAGAGCGAACCGGCGCTGCCCGCGGCCCGAGCGCAGGGCGAGGACCCAGCCCGCGAGACAGGCCGCCGCGGCGAACCAGGCGGATGCACTGCGATCCGGCACGAAGAGATCCACCGAACGCCGCACGCCGCGGAGACCGCCCGGCCAGTTCCACTGCGTCCAGCCGAGCCGGAACGCGCCGGCGTAGAGCCGCCACTTCCGCACCACGAGCCGCGCGAAGTCGCCCGGATGCGCCGCGATCCAGTCGCGCGCGATGCGGTCGCCGTGCAGGATCCAGCGCAGGTGCTCACGGTTGGTGAGGTCGAGCCGCGGCACGTCGGCGGCCGCGGTCAGCGCATCGCGCGAGAACGAGCCGTCGGCGCCCGCGTGATTCGCCAGCGCGAGGTTCAGCGGACCGTAGAAGGTGACCGGAACGAAGCGCGGCAGGGGCTCGGCGAGCGCCGTGCCGAACCGCGCCTCGAACTGCGCCAGACGGACGGCGTTGCGGATCGTCCACGGCGCCACGACCAGGGCCGCGACGAAGAGCGCCGCCAGCCAGGGCACGGCGCTCCGCCAGCGGCTCCCGCCGGCCGGCGTCGCCCGCCAGTCGAGGAGAGCGGCGAACAGGGTCAGGAGAAGCGCGTAGAGGACTCCCTCCGCACGGGTCAGCGCAAGCGCCCCCAGCAGCGCGCCGAGAGCGATCCGCCTCCCCGGACCGGGCCGCTCCCCGTCGGCGAGACAGGGCACGACGAGCGCCGTCGCGGCGAGCAGCAGGAGCTGGAACAGTCCGTCGGCGACCGGCGCGACCGAGAGGACGTAGAGACCGAAGTGGAAGGCGGCGAGGAGCGCCGCGACGAGGGCCACGGTCCGGCCGCAGAGCACCGCGCCGATCCGGTAGAGGAGCGCCACGCTCCCGCCGCCGATCACCGTTCCGAGCAGGAGCTTCTCGGCCAGGTACGGCACCTGGGCCGCCGCGGCACCGGCGCCGAGCAGCACGTGGACACCGGCCAGGAACCAGGCGAAGCCCGGCGGGTGGAACGGCAGACCCTGGTCGTAGAGCGTGCCGCCGAAGAGCGACCGGGCAAACAGGAAGTACGCCTCGGAGTCGCCTTCGTAGAAGACCGTGTAGGGGTACGAGCGGTCGTCTCCCGCGAGCACGAAGAGGATCCGCAGCAGCGCCGCGAGCCCGCCGACGAGCCAGGCGATCTTCGTGTCCGAGAGCCGGCCGGCGACCGCGCCAACGGGCGGAGAGTCCGACCGGCGGCTCGGGCGGGGCGCCGCTCCGGCGGCAGTCGGGCGTCGTCGTTTCGGCATCGGCTCTCGCGGCTGTCGGGCGGCGAGCGTAGCAGAGCGACCGGCGGTCGCCCTTCCGGCCCGCGGCGAGTTCGGCCAGAATGGGAACAACGGCCGGAGGAGTCCGCATGAAGAGCTATGCCATGTTCGTGAACGGAGAGGCCGTGGCGGCTGCCGACGGGCGCACGGAGACGATCTCGAATCCGGCGACCGAAGAGGCGATCGCCACGGTACCGCTCGCCGACGCCGAGGACGTCGACCGCGCCGTCGCGGCGGCGGACACGGCGTTCGAACGCTGGTCGGATTCGACGCCGGCCGAGCGCGCCGGCCTGCTCCTCGCGCTCGCCGACCGGATCGAGGCGCATGCCGACGAGCTCGCCGCGCTCGAGTCGGCCAACGTCGGCAAGCCGATGTGGCTGGCGAAGAGCGAAATCCCGTTCGTCGTCGACAACCTGCGCTTCTTCGCCGGCGCCGCCCGGCTCCCCGAGGGCCGGTCTGCCGGCGAGTACCTCGCCGGCTACACCTCGTTCACCCGGCGCGAGCCGGTCGGCGTCGTCGCCTCCATCGCCCCCTGGAACTATCCGCTGATGATGGCGATCTGGAAGATCGGGCCGGCGCTCGCCGCCGGCAACACGGTGATCCTCAAGCCCGCCGAGCAGACGCCGCTCACGACGCTGCGCCTCGCGGAGCTCGCCGCCGACCTCTTTCCGCCCGGGGTCTTCAACGTTCTCAACGGTCATGGCGAGCCGGTCGGCGACGCGCTGGTAAAACACCCGAAGGTGGCGATGGTCTCGCTCACCGGCGACGTCTCGACCGGCAGGATCATCGCGCGGAACGCCGCCGCCTCGCTCAAGCGCGTCCATCTCGAGCTCGGCGGCAAGGCGCCCGTCCTGGTCTTCGACGACGCCGACCTCGAGCAGGTCGCCGCCGTCCTCAAGCTCGCGAGCTTCGCGAATTCGGGACAGGACTGCACCGCGGCGACCCGGCTCTACGGCGGACCGGAGATCTACGACCGACTGCTCGAGACGATGACCGGCGTCGTCGAGTCGGTGACGACCGGCGATCTCGCCGACGACGCGACCTTCATCGGGCCGGTGGTCTCGAAAGAGCAGCAGGAGCGCGTCGCCGGCTTCGTCGACCGGGCCAGGGCCGGCGGCCGGGCGCGGGTGCTCGTCGGCGGCGACAAGGTGGACGGGCGCGGCTTCTACTTCCAGCCGACGCTCCTCGCCGACGCCGGACAGAAGGACGAGATCGTGCAGAAGGAGGTGTTCGGGCCGGTGGTGACGGTGACCCGGTTCTCCTCCGACGACGAGGCGATCCGCTTCGCCAACGACGTCGACTACGGTCTCGCCGCGTCGGTCTTCACCCGCGACGTCGGCCGGGCGCTCCGGGCGGCGCGCAAGCTGCGCTTCGGCACCGTCTGGATCAACGACCACCTGCCGCTGGTCTCCGAGATGCCGCACGGCGGCTTCAAACAGTCGGGCTACGGGAAGGACATGTCGATGTACGCCCTCGAGGACTACACCGTCGTCAAACACGTGATGGCGAGGCTCTCGTGAGCCGAGCCCCGCGAACGTCGAGGCTCTCGTGAGCCGAGCCCTGAAGACAGCGAGGCTCGACTGAGCGCCCCGCGCTCCCTCCCCGCGCTCCTCCTCGAGCGGATCGCGAAGTCGCCGGCCCACGAGGCGTACCGCTTCCCGGACGCCGCGGCGCCCGGTACCTGGAAGTCGATGACCTACGGCGAGCTCGGCATCCGCGCGCGGGCTATCGCCTGCGGCCTGCGCGCCCTCGGCCTCGCCCCCGAGGAGCGCGGCGCAATCCTCGCCTCGACCTGCATCGAATGGGTCCTCGCCGATGTCGGCATCCTCGCCGCCGGCGCCGCGACGACCACCGTGTATCCGTCGAGCACGCCCGAAGAGTGCGCCTACATCCTCGCCGACTCCGAGAGCCGTGTCGTCTTCGTCGAGGACGCCGAACAGGCCGCGAAGCTCGTCGCCGTGCGCGAGTCGATCCCCTCGGTCGTCCGGGTGATCCTGCTCGGAGAGGCTCCGGCGTCGGACTCCGCCGGCGCCGGCGACCCCTGGTTCCTCGGCCTCGCCGAGCTCGAGTCGCTGGGACAGGCCGAAGATGCCCGCGATCCCGCAGAGTTCGAGCGCCGCATCGCCGCGATCGGCCCCGAGATGCTCGCCACGCTGATCTACACCTCGGGAACGACCGGCCAGCCCAAGGGGGTCGAGCTCACCCACGACAACTGGCTCTACGAGGGCGAAGCCATCGAAGCGATCGACCTGCTGCGACCCGAGGACCTCCAGTACCTCTGGCTGCCGCTCGCCCACTCGTTCGGCAAGGTGCTCGAAGTGGCGCAGTTCCGCATCGGTTTCACTACCGCGATCGACGGCCGCGTCGACGCCATGGTCGCCAACCTCGGAGCGGTCCGGCCCACGTTCGTCGCCGCCGTGCCGCGCGTCTTCGAGAAGGTGCGGATGAAGGTGCTCGCCGGCGTCCGCGAGGCCGGCGGGCTCAAGGAGAGGATCTTCGACTGGTCGCTCGCCGTCGGACGGGAGCACTCCGCGGCCGAGCGCTCCGGCGAGCGCCCGGGCTTCGGCCTCCGTCTGCGCCGCGCGGTCGCCGACCGCCTGGTCTTCCGCAAGCTGCGCGGCCTGTTCGGCGGCCGGCTGCGGTTCTTCGTTTCCGGCTCGGCGCCGCTCCCGCAGGAGGTCTCGGAGTTCTTCCACGCCACCGGAACGCTGATCCTCGAGGGGTACGGGCTCACCGAGTCGAGCGCCGCCTCGTTCGTCAACCGGCCGTCGAAATGGCGCCTCGGCACCGTCGGCATCCCGGTTCCCGGAACCGAGGTGAAGATCGCCGCGGACGGCGAGATCCTGATGCGCGGCCGCGGCATCATGCGCGGCTACCGCGGTCTGCCGGAGGTCAACCGGCGCACGCTCGTCGACGGCTGGCTCGCCACCGGCGACATCGGCGAGGTCGACGACGACGGATTCCTGCGCATCACCGACCGCAAGAAGGACCTGATCAAGACCGCCGGGGGAAAGTACGTCGCGCCGCAGCCGATCGAAGGCAGGCTGAAGCTGCTCTGTCCGCTCGTCGCCCAGGCAGTGGTGCACGGCGACGGCCGCGCCTACTGCACCGCGCTGGTGGCACTCGACGGCGAGGCACTGCGCAAGTGGGCCGGTGGCCAGGGTCTCTCGGGCAGCCACGCGGCGCTCGCCGCGCGTCCCGAAGTGAAGGCGCTCGTCGATGCTGCCGTCGCCGAGCTCAACGCCGGGCTCGCCTCCTACTCGACGCTCAAGAAGGTGGCGATCCTGCCAGCCGAGCTCACCGTCGAGGGGGGCGAGCTCACTCCGAGCCTCAAGATCAAGCGCCGCGCGGTCGAGAAGAAGTACGTCGATCTCCTCGACGCGATGTATCCGAAAGAGCCCTGAGTCCCTTGCCAGCCCGGCGGAAGCCCTCCCCTCTCCCGCAGGCGACGGATTCCAGCGGGCTTCGCTCCGCCCTGCGGGCTACGCCGATCCGCTCCCTCTTCCTGCTCGCCGTCACCCTCGCGCCGGCGATGGCGGCGGCCCAGACCGCATCGGTTGCCTCGGTGGCCTCGGCGACATCGACGAACGACACGGCGCACGCGACCGAGTGGCGCGTCACCCGCATCGCGACGCCGATCCGCGTCGACGGCGTCCTCGACGAATCCGCCTGGCAGGAGGGTGAGGTCGTTCCGCTCGCCTTCGAAACCGATCCCGGCGAGAACAGCGCGCCACCGGTCGCCACCACTTGCCGTCTCCTCTACGACGACGAGCGGTTCTACGTCGGCTGCCATGCCGAGGATCCCCTTCCGGAGTCGATCCGGGCCCGCTTCACCGACCGCGACCAGGCCTACGACGGTGACTACCTGGGGGTCCGCCTCGACCCGTTCCTCGATCGCCGCCGCGCCTTCGAGTTCTACGTCAATCCCCTCGGCGTGCAGATGGACCTGTTCCGCGACGACCTCAAGGTGCGCCAGGGGGGCGGCGACAACAGCGACGACACCTCGTGGGACGCGATCTGGGACTCGGCGGGTCGCATCACGACCGACGGCTACGACGTCGAGCTCGCGATCCCGTTCACCTCCCTCCGCTTTCCGACCGGGAGTGACGTCCAGACCTGGGGGATCGGGCTCCTCCGCGTCCGGCCGCGGCGCGACCGGCTCCAGCTCTCGAGCGAGCCGTACGACCGCAATCGCAACTGCTCCGTCTGTCAGCTGTCGACCGTCCGCGGCTTCGAGGGGATCTCGCCCGGCCGCCACCTCGAGCTCGACCCGACACTGACCGTGCAGCGCGTCGACCGGCGCGAGGAGATTCCGGACGGCCCGCTCGAAGAGGGAAGCGTCGACATCGATCCCGGCCTCACCCTGACCTGGGGCGTAACGCCCGAGATCATCGTCTCGGCGGCGCTCAATCCCGACTTCTCGCAGGTCGAGGCCGACGCACTGCAGCTCGACGTCAACCAGCAGTTCGCCCTCTTCTACCCCGAGCGCCGCCCGTTCTTCCTCGAAGGAGCCGACCTCTTCGCGACGCCGTTCCAGATCGTCTCGACGCGCAACGTCGCCGATCCGGACTGGGGAGCGAAAGTCACCGGCAAGACCGGCCGCAACGCCTTCGGCGCCTTCGTCGCCGAGGACGCGCGCACATCGCTCCTGATCCCCGGCAGTCAGCGCTCCGGACTCGCCGAGCTCGCCTCCGGCTCGACGGATGCCGTCGTGCGCTACCGCCGCGATCTGGGGACCAACTCGGCGCTCGGTCTCGTCGCCACCTCGCGCGAAGGGGACGACTACTCCAACCAGGTCCTGGGAGTCGACGGGCTCTTCCGCCTCGGGGCGGTCGACTCGCTGCGCTTCCAGGCGCTCGGCTCGCGCAGCGAGTATCCCGAAGAGGTGGTCGAAGCGCACGACCAGCCGGCCGGAACGCTCGAGGACCACGCGCTCTATCTCGCCTACAACCACGATTCGCGCGACTGGCGCCTCTCGGCCACCTACCAGGACGTCGGACGCGACTTCCGCGCCGACCTCGGCTTCCTCCCGCAGGTCGACCGGCGCTACGGCAAGGCGCTCGTCGAGCACACCTGGTGGGCCGCTCCCGACGCGCGCTGGCTCCGTTTCAGTCTCGGCGTCGACAGCTCCCGCACCGACGATCAGGAGGGAGAACCGCTCGAGCGCCTGAACGAGCTCTGGGTGATCTACCGCGGCCGGCGCGAGTTCTCGTTCTTCACCCAGTTCGCCGACCGCGAGCGGACCATCGGCGGGATCCGCTTCGAGGAGCGCTATGTCGAGGGGCAGACGAGCATCCGTCCGAGCGGCTCGCTCCAGCTTCATCTCGGCTGGAGCGTCGGCGACGACGTCGATCTCGACGAGCTGCGTCCGGCCGACCAGCTGACGCTCTCGCCCGGATTCACCCTCGAGCTCGGCCGGCACCTCCGCGCGGAGCTCGAGCACCGCTATCAGAGACTGGAGATCGACGAGGGCTGGCTCTTCACCGCGCAGCTCACGGAGCTCCGCCTGATCTGGCAGTTCAACCTGCGGAGCTTCGTCCGGGCGATCCTGCAGCACCGCGATCTCGCGCGCGACCCCGACCTCTACTCCGCCGAGATCGAAGCGTCGAGCCGACGGCTGTTCAGCCAGCTCCTCTACTCGTATCGCCTGAACCCGCAGACCGTCCTCTACGTCGGCTATTCGGACACCCAGCTCGAGAGCGACCGCTTCGACATGCTGCCCGTCGACCGCGCCCTCTTCGTCAAGGTCGGCTACGCCTGGCTCCCCTGACGGACCGGAGGCGCCGGAGCCCGCCGCCTAGCCGATCCAGACGGTCTTGACGTTGACGAACTCGCGGATCCCCTGGATCGACAGCTCGCGGCCGAAGCCCGAGCGCTTGATGCCGCCGAACGGCAGGCGCGGGTCGCTCTTCACCATGCCGTTGACGAAGACCGAGCCGGCCTCGATCTCGCGCGTCGCGCGCTCGATCTCGCCCGGCTCGTCGGACCAGAACGAGGCTCCGAGGCCGAATACCGCGTGGTTCGCGAGCTCGATCGCGGCGTCGAGGTCGCGGGCGCGGAAGAGCGTCGCCACCGGCCCGAACAGCTCGTCGTCGTAGGCCGGCGTGCCCGGCACCGGGTCGGCGAGCACCGTCGGCGGATAGAAGTTCCCCGGCCGGTCGAGTTTGGCGCCTCCGAGGAGCACGGTGGCGCCCTGCGCCACGGACCGGTCGACCTGCGCGGCGAGCTCATCGCGGATCGACGCCGTCGCCAGCGGACCGATCTCGGTCGCGGGATCGACCGGATCGCCGATCACCAGCTTCCGCATCCCCTCGACGAAGAGGCGCGCGAACTCGTCGTAGACCTTCTCGTGGACGATGAACCGCTTGGCGGCGATGCACGACTGGCCGTTGTTGATGGTGCGCGCCTTGACCGCCGTCGCCGCGGCCTTCCCCAGGTCGGCCGACGGCATGACGACGAACGGATCGCTGCCACCGAGCTCGAGCACCGCCTTCTTGATCTGCGCCCCGGCGGCCCGCCCGACCGCGACCCCCGCCCCTTCGCTGCCGGTCAGGGTGACGGCGGCGACACGCGGATCGTCGATCATCCGCGCCACCACCTCGGTTCCGACGAGCAGGGTCTGGAAGCAGCCGGCCGGGAAATCGGCGCGGGCGAAGATCTCGGCGATGGCGAGCGCCGACTGCGGCACGTTCGACGCGTGCTTGAGGATGCCGACGTTCCCGGCCATGAGCGCCGGCGCCGCGAAGCGGAACACCTGCCAGAACGGGAAGTTCCACGGCATCACCGCGAGCACCGGACCGAGCGGGTCGAAGCGGACGAAGCTGCGCGTGGCGTCGGTCGCGACGACCTCCGGCGCGAGGAACGCCTCGGCGTGCTCGGCGTAGTAGCGGCAGACCAGGGCGCACTTCTCCGCCTCGGCGATCGCGGCGCCGATCGGCTTGCCCATCTCGAGCGTCATGATCGCGCCGAACCGCTCCTTCTCCTCCTCGAGGATGTCGGCGGCGTGACGCATCTTCACCGCGCGCGACGAGAAGTCGCCCCGCCGCCACTCGCGGAAGGTGCTGTCCGCGAGCGCGAGGGCGGCCTCGATCTCGGATTCGGTCGCTGCGTCGAAGGTGCGAACGGTCTCCCCGGTCGCGGGGTTGACGGAGGCGATGGTCATGGGCTCTCCCTTCCGCCGGCGTGGCGCGAGAGCCCCAGTCTACGCCGAGGGGGATCGCCGGCCCTCGCGCCGCTCCCGCTGGAGCGGTGCGCGAGGCCGCGGCCTTCGCTCGGGCGCGCTAGCTCGCGCGCCGGCGGCGGATCCAGGTGAAGCTGAGGGCGAGCAGCAGCGCGAAGACGATCGTGCCGGTGGGAGAGAGGGCCGGGATGGCCAGGATGGTCTCTGCGGGTGCACCGGCCAGAGGTCCGTTGTAGAGGATGTTTCCCGTGTCGCACCCGTCGACGATCAGGGTCCAGTCGTACAGGATCGTTCCGATCGGCCGCTCGAGGGTGAAGTCGACTCGCATCTCCTGGCCCGACGGGATCGGATAGGTCCCCGGATTCGGAACCGGTCCGTAGGTGAAGTTGTTGAAGATATTCCAGCTCGACTGGCCGTTGATGGAGATCAATGCATTCTCGTTCATGTAGATGAAGGGCTGAACCGTCACCACGGTGCGCACCGTGTAGGCGCCACCATCGAGGTTGGCACGTTCGACGGTCATGCCGAAATCGCCGCTGTTGCAACCCAGCGTATCCACGCTGACGACCTGGAACGTTTCCTGCGCCTCGGCGGCAGGCGTCCAGGCAAGCGTTGGCAGCAGCAGTAGGGCAACCACGACCCAAGGCGTCCGAAGCTGGCGCATCGCATCCTCCGAAGAGGGACCGCCCGGGCTCGCGCGAGGTTGCCGCCAGGGGCTCATCCCGAATTTTTCAAGAGTCTGCGCGCGGTCCCGGCCTCCTGTCAACGGGGAGGGGGAGTCGTTACCGCGGTCGACGACGGCCGGCGCGGGCGTCAGCCGAGCGCCTCGGTGAGGACGTCGAGGCCTTCGTCGACTTCGGCGTCGCTCGCCACCAGGGGCACCAGGATGCGCAGCACGTTGCCGTGCGTGCCGGCCGAAAGTAGGACGAGGCCGCGCTCCCAGGCGCGCCGCGTGCTGGCGGCGGTGCGCTCCTTGTCGGGCTCCTTCGTCGCCCGGTCCTTCACCAGCTCGAGGGCGCGCATGGCGCCCAGGCCGCGCGCCTCGCCGATCGCCGGGTGCGCCGCGGCGAGCGCCGCGAAGCGCTGTCCGAGCCGGTCGCCGATCGCCGCTGCGCGGTTGAGGAGGTCGCCCTTCTCGAAGAGATCGAAGACGGCGAGCGCCGCCGCGCAGGCGACCGGATTGCCGACGTAGGTTCCTCCCAGGCCGCCGGCCTGGGCGGCGTCCATGACCTCGGCACGTCCGGTGACCGCCGAGAGCGGCAGTCCACCGGCGAGCGACTTGGCGGAGAGGAAGAGGTCGGCTTCGACGCCGTACTGCTCGAGCGCCCACATCGTCCCGGTGCGTCCGAAGCCGGTCTGGATCTCGTCGGCCACGAACAGGATGCCGTGGCGGGCGCAGAGCTCGGCGAGAACACGGACGTAGGCCGGGGGCGCAGGCACGAAGCCTCCCTCCCCGAGCACCAGCTCCATCACCACGCAGGCGACCTTCTCCGGCGCGACGTGGGTCGAGAAGAACTCCTCCAGCTCGGCGCGGAACGCCGCCTCGTCAGGCGGGGCAGCGCCCGCCGGGCGGCGGTAGAGATAGGGGTACGGCAGGCGGTAGATCTCCGGCGCGAACGGACCGAAGCCGAGCTTGTACGGCTTCACCTTGCTGGTCATCGACATGCCGAGCAGGGTCCGGCCGTGGAAGGCGTGCTCGAAGACGACGACGCCCTCGCGCCCGGTCGCCCGGCGCGCGATCTTGACCGCGTTCTCGACCGCCTCGACGCCGCTCGAGGCGAACAGACTCTTCTTCGCGAAGTCGCCCGGGACCGAGCGATTGAGTCGCTCGGCGAGCGCCACGTAGCTCTCGTACCCGGCGACGGAGAAGCAGGTGTGGGTGAAGCGGGCGAGCTGTTCCGTCGCCGCGGCGACGACCGCGGGGTGGGCATGCCCCACGTTCAGGGTGCCGATGCCGCCGGCGAAGTCGAGGAACGTGTTGCCGTCGACATCGGTGAGCCGGGCGCCCGCGGCGTGCTCGACGAAGAGCGGCGTCGCGTGCCCGATACCGGCCGGGACGGCGGCGAGGCGCCGCTCCATCAGCGCGCGGGAGCGCGGTCCGGGGATCTCGGTCTTGAGCTCGATCGCTGGCATGGTGGGCCGGGTTTCGCCGCGCCGGGATCGAGGCTTGGCGCGGGCTCGAACGACTGATCGATGCTAACACCGCCCTGTCGCGCCGCCGGGTGCGGCCCGGAGAAGCCACGATTTCCAGGCTCCGGCAGCGATGCCGCAGTGCGGCTTGACGGACTCTCCCGCAGGCGACATCTTTCCCGACCAAGCGTTCGGTTTTTTTAAGGAGAGATCCATGACGGCACGGAAGCGCCAGCTCGAGAAGTCCGAAGCGTCGATCAGCGCCGTTCTCGACGCCGGGCTCGCGCTCTTTTCGACCCAGGGCTATCGCGCCACGACGCTGCGGCAGATCGCCGAGCGTGCCGGCCTCTCGGTCGGCAACATCTACCACCACTTCCCCGACAAGCACTCGATCTACCAGCGCCTGATCGACATCTACTGGGAGCGCCTCACCGATCCCCGGCTGCCGCTCAACCAGGTCTTCGCGCGCGCCTCCTTCCCCGAGGACCTCGAGCAGCTCGCCGCGGCGATCGAGCAGGTCGTCGACGAGAACGGCCCGCATATCCTGCTCATCTACGTCGACGTCATCGAGTTCCAGGGCGAGCACATCCGCGCCTTCTACGAGGGGATGGCGGAGCGCTTCGCCGTCGCCTACGGACCGCGCTTCGCCGAGCGCCGGCGCGCAGGCGACTTCGGCGACGCCGATCCGATGATCGCCGTCATGCTCGCCACCCGCTGGCTCTTCTACTTCTACACCGTCGAGAAGTGCTTCGGCGCGCCGCTCCACTTCGGCATGACGCCGAAGGAGGCGGTCGACGAGTTCATCCGTCTCTTGCGTTTCGGTCTGCTCCCGCGCTCCGGCGGGGTGGACACGCTCCAGTCGAAGCCATCGCCCGCCCGGAAGAGTCCGGCGGCAACCACCTCGCACCAGAGGTCCGGCAAGAAGCCAGGGAGAAAGTCATGAAGCAGCACACCACGGGAACCGCATCGAGAATCGCCTTCGCGCTGCCGTCGGCGGCAGTCGCGATCCTGCTCGCCCTCCTCGGCCTCGCCGGCTCGGAGCTCCGCGCCCAGGAGTCGACGGCCGGAACCGCCGCCAGCGCCGACGACAAGGTCGTCGTCGAGGGTGCCGACAAGGAGCCGATGGAGACCATCGGCGAGGAGATCGTCGTCACCGCCCGGAAGCGCGAGGAAAACCTCCAGGAGGTGCCGATCGCCGTCACCGTGCTCACCGGCGACCGGCTCGAGGAGGCGGCGTCCGCCACCATCGCCGAGCTCCAGGGCCAGGTTCCGAACCTCGCGGTCTACGAAGGCCGCAACCAGTCGACGACCCTCACCGCCTTCCTGCGCGGCATCGGCCAAGCCGATCCGCTCTGGGGCGTCGACCCCGGCGTCGGCCTCTACATCGACGACGTCTACGTCGCGCGGCCGCAGGGCGCGCTCCTCGACGTCTACGACGTGGCCCGCGTCGAGGTCCTGCGCGGACCCCAGGGAACGCTCTACGGCAAGAACACCATCGGCGGCGCGATCAAGTACGTCAGCCGCACCCTGACCGACGCGCGCTCCGGAATGATCTCGATCACTCCCGGAACCAACTCGAATCTCGACGTCCGCGCGAGTATCGCCGGCGCGCTCGTCCCCGGCACGCTGCGCGGAAAGCTCGCGGTCGCCTCCTTCCAGCACGACGGCTACGGCGAGAACCTCTTCACCGGCCGCGACGTCTCCGACCGCAACACCTTCGCCGCCCGCGGCGGCCTCGACTGGCTGCCGTCGGAGAACGTCAAGGTCCAGTTCAGCCTCGACATGACGCGCGACAAGGCCGAGCCCAAGGGCTACCAGCGCCTGGTGGCGAACCCCCTCTGCCCGCTCTTCCTCGGCGCCACCTGTCCGCCCAACGACGACCGCTGGGACACGCAGAGCGGACTCGCGCCGCTCAACGGCACGGATTCGAAGGGCGGCTCGATGGTGATCTCCTGGACGATGAACGAAGCCTGGCAGTTCAAGTCGATCAGCGCCTACCGGGAATCGGACTCCGAGAACAACATCGACTTCGACACCACGCCGGCCCGCATCGTCGATGTCGTGGCGACCTACTACGACAACCAGTTCTCGCAGGAGTTCCAGTTCCTCTACGACGGCGGCGACCGGCTCTCCGGCGTGCTCGGCCTCTACTACTTCGACGGCGAGGCCGGCGGCCTGGTGAAGAACATCTTCATCAACAGCATCTTCGGCACGACCAACGGCAGGACTCTCACCGACTCGATCGCGCTCTTCGCCGACGGCAGCTACGAGCTCACCGACCGGTTCACGCTCAACTTCGGACTGCGCTACACCAGCGAGCAGAAGAACGGCATCGCCTTCAACGCCGGCTACACCAACGACACCTTCACCGTCGTCAACGCCGTCACGGCCGACTACGACAAGAAGAAGACCTTCGACTCGCTGGCGCCCAAGATCGGGCTCGATTACCGGTTCAGCGACGCCGTCATGGGCTACGTCAGCGTCAGCCGCGGCTTCAAGAGCGGCGGCTACAACGTACGCGCCCAGTCGACCGTCTTCCCCGAATCGGCCGAGCCGTTTGACGACGAGATCCTCACCGTCGGCGAAGTCGGCGTGAAGTCGGTCCTCGCCGACGGCCACTTCGTCCTCAACGCCGCCGCCTTCTACGGCAAGTACGAGGACGTCCAGGTGTCGACGTTCACCGCCTACGATTCGGACGGTGACGGCGTCGCCGACGCCTTCTTCGGCAACTTCCTCAACGCCGGCAACGCCAC
Source organism: Thermoanaerobaculia bacterium (assembly GCA_050186295.1). GTDB lineage: Bacteria > Acidobacteriota > Thermoanaerobaculia > Multivoradales > JAGPDF01 > JAGPDF01. The sequence continues at coordinate 86,153 of JBFWYP010000005.1, forward strand.
GATGAAGGGGGCCGAGGTCGAGTTCGACAGCAACTTCGCCGCCGTCGACTGGTTCGGCATCAGCGGTTTCGCGAGCTATCTCGACGCCTCGCCGGACGAGTTCCTCGACGAAAACCGCGACGGCTTCGTCGACACGCAGGTCATCACCAACGCCCCCGAGTGGACGGCGGGGCTGCATCTCAACTTCGACTTCCCCGTCTTCGGCGGCCTGCTGACGGCGAGCGCCGGAGCCGCCTATCGCGACGACGCGGTCCTCACCAACGAAGGCGGTCAGTACCCCGGACGCCCCGGCGTGCCGCTGCTGCCGCTCTCCCAGCCCTCGTACACGCTCTACGACGCCTGGGTGAGCTGGCTCTCGCCCTCCGCCAAGTGGCGCTTCGGCATCAACGGCAAGAACCTGACCGACGAGGAGTACCTCACCAACGGCTACAACATCCCGGCCCTCGGCGTGATCACCGGTTCGTACGGCGCGCCGCGCACCGTGCTCGCCACCGTCGAGTACCGTTTCTTCTAGGCTAGGCGGATGATCGATACCGGACTCTCCGGCCGCGTCGTCGTCGTCACCGGCGCTGCGGCCGGCATCGGCCGCGCCGTGGCCCGGCGCTTCGCCCGCGAAGGGGCGAAAGTCGCCGCCTGGGACGTGGCGCCTCTCGACGGCGTTGCCGAGGAGCTCGCCGCCCTCGGCGGTGAAGCGACCGCGGCGCGGGTCGACGTCACCGACCGGGCCTCGGTCGAGGCGGCAACCGCCGCGGTGGTGGCGAAGTGGGGGCGTTACGACGTCCTGATCAACAACGCCGGCATCGTCCGCGACGCCCAGCTCGTCAAGTGGAAGGACGGCGAGGTGGTGTCGCTGATGGACGACGAGACGTTCGATGCCGTCGTGGCGGTCAACTTCAAGGGCGTCTTCCTCTGCGCACGCGCTGCCGTGCCGCACATGATCCGTGCCGGCGGCGGCGCCATCCTCAACGCCTCCTCGGTCGTCGGTCTCTACGGCAACTTCGGCCAGACCAACTACGCCGCCACCAAGAGCGCGGTGATCACGATGACGCGCACCTGGTCGCGCGAGCTCGGGCGTTACGGCATCCGCGTCAATGCGGTGGCGCCGGGGTTCGTCGCCACCGAGATCCTGCGTTCGATGCCGCAGAAGATCCTCGACGGCATGGTCGGCCACACGCCGCTCGGCCGCATGGGCCAGCCGGAAGAGATCGCCGAGGCCTATCTCTGGCTCGCCTCCGACGCGGCTTCGTACGTCAGCGGCACGGTGCTTTCGGTCGACGGCGGCCTGGTGACCGGCACGTGAGCCGGCAGCGATGAGCCGCTTCGCGCAGATCCGCGCCACCGGCCGCTACCTGCCCGGCATCGAAGTCCCGAACGACGAGCTCCGCCGGCGCTTCGCGGGGCGCGAAGGTCTCGAGGACCTGGTCGACAAGCTCGAGGCCTCGACCGGGATCCGCAGGCGCTGGTACGCGCCACCGGACTGGGCCGCCTCGGACCTCGCGGTCGAGGCCGCACGGCAGGCGATCGAGCGCGCCGGGATCCGTCCCGACGAGCTCGACCTCCTGATCGTCGGCACCGACTCCCCCGACTACCTGACGCCGGCGACCTCGGTGGTCGTTCAGCACAAGCTCGGCGCCGTGAACGCCGGCACGTTCGACATCGGCTGCGCCTGCGCCTCCTTCCCCACCGGCCTCGCCACCGCCGCCGGCTGGATCGCGGTCAACCCCGGGCTCGACAACGTGCTCGTCGTCGGCGTCTACCAGATGCACAAGCTCGCCGATCCGGACGACCCGATGATCTTCTTCTACGGCGACGGCGCCGGCGCGGCGCTCCTCCAGCCGGCGACCGCGCCCGGCTTCGTCGCCGCCGCGGCCCAGGCCGACGGTTCGTTCCACCGCCACTGGGGGCTCTACTCCGGCGGCACCGCCGAGCCGGCGAGCGCCGCGGCGGTGGAGGCCGGCCGCACGCAGGTCCGGCTGGTCGAGCGCTATCCGCCCGAGGTCAATCACGAGGGCTGGCCGCGGATCGTGCGCCGGCTGGCGGCGAACGGCGGCTTCGCGGTCGAGGAGATCGATCTGGTGATCTTCAGCCAGGTGCGGAAGTCGTCGATCGAGATCGTGATGCAGGAGCTCGGGCTGCCGCTCGCGAAGACCCACATGGTGATGGAGGAGTGGGGGTACACCGGCTCTGCCTGCCTCGGCATGGCGTTCGACGACGCCGTGCTCCGCGGCCGCGTCCGCCCCGGCGACCTCGTCGCCTTCGTCGGTTCGGGCGTCGGCTACAACCAGGCGGCCGCCGCCTTCCGTGTCGAGGAGATCGCCCGATGAGAACCGCCGCCCGGCGCCCGCTGGCCGCCCTCGCTCTGATCGCGGCGATCCGTTCGTTCGCCGCGGCGCCCTCTGCCGCCGACGACGCGCCATCGCTCGACAAGCTCGAGCAGGCGCGGCTCGCGAGCCTCGTCGCCTCCGGCTTCGCCCGCGGCACGCTCGGCGACGCTCCGGAGCAGCTGGTCTACTTCGCCGCCGGAGCCGGCCAGCCGCTGATCTTCCTCCACGGTGTGGGCAACCGCGCCAGCGTCTGGTTCGACGTCGCTCCCGCCTTCACCGGTTCGTACCGCGTGATCGTCCCCGATCTCCCCGGGCACGGCGAGAGCGCGCCGCGCGAGGGCGACCTGCCGATGGCCACGGTCGTCGGCGGCGCCGAGCGCCTGCTCGCCGCCGTCACCGCCGATCGGCCGGCGATCCTGGTCGGCAACTCGATGGGCGCCTGGATCGCGACGCTGCTCGCGCATCGCCATCCCGGGAGCGTCGATCGCATCGTCCTGGTCGACGGCGGACCGCTGCCGGGAGAGCCCGGGGCGCCGTCGCTGCTGCCGACGAATCGCGAGGAGGCCGCACGCCTCATGGCGATGCTGCGCGATCCTTCGGCGCCGCCGCTCCCCGACTGGCTGCTCGACGACCTCGTGCGCCGCGCCCCCGGCGCTCCGACGGCGCGCCTCCTGCGCGACCTGCCCGGGCTCGTCGCGCACCTCCTCGTCGGCCGCCTCGGCGAGGTGCACACGCCGGTCGATCTGCTCTGGGGGGCGTCGGATCAGCTGATGAAGCTCTCCTACGCCGAGCGGCTCCGCGAGCAGTTTCCGGCGGCGCGCCTCACGCCGATCGAGAAGTGCGGCCACATCCCGGAGCTCGAATGTCCGCGCGAGTTCACGCGGCTGCTGAACGGGCTCCTCGCCGCCCCTCCGCCGACCGCGACTCCGGACAACGCGCCCCCGGCCGCGCGATGATCTCCGCCGACGTCCTCGGAGAGCGGGCCCGGCTCACCCCCGACGCCCCTGCCGTCGTCGTCGTCGACCCACCGCTCCGCCTCACCTACCGCGAGCTCGACGATCGCGCCGCCCGCCTCGCGGCGGCGCTCGCCGGCCTCGGCATCGCGCCGGGCGATCGTGTGGCGATCCTCGCCCACAACCGGATCGAGTTCCTCGAGGCGTTCTTCGCCGCCGGCAAGGGCGCCTGCGTCCTGGTGCCGCTCGGCACGCGCCTGACCGCGCACGAGCTCGCGGCGATCCTCGCCGACGCCGGGGCGCGCGCCCTGATCCACGACGGCGACTTCGCCGCCACGGTCGCCGCGCTGCGCGCCCGCTCCGATCTCGGCGATCTCGAGCACTGGATCGCCCTCGACGGCACGCCGGGCGGCGGCGAGCACGGGTGGAGCGATCTCGTCGCCGGAAGCGGGGCTTCGTCGCCCTCACCGGCTCGACGTTCCTCTCCGGACGATCTCTACTGTCTGCTCTACACCTCGGGCACCACCGGCCGACCGAAGGGAGTGATGATCCCGCACCGCCAGGTCGCCTGGAACGGCTACAACACCGTCTGCGGCTGGCAGCTCCGCGCCGACGACGTCTCGCCGATCTTCACTCCGCTCTACCATGCGGGCGGCCTCTTCGCGTTCCTGGTGCCGATCTTCACCATCGGCGGAACGATCGTCCTCCACCGCGGCTTCGACCCGGCCGAGATCTGGCGCACCGTCGCCGCCGAGGGCTGCACGGTGATGCTCGGCGTGCCGACGATCTGGCAGCGCCTCCTCGAGGCGCCGGAGTTCGCGACCGCCGACCTGCGTTCGATCCGCGCCCTGATGAGTGGCGGCGCGCCGCTGCCGCTCTGGATCGCCGAGGCCTACCAGGCGCGCGGCGTCGTCTTCAAGCAGGGGTTCGGGATGACCGAGGTCGGGGTCAACTGCTTCGCCATGACCGAGGCGGACTCGCTCGCGCGTCCCGGCTCGATCGGCAAGCCGATGATGCACACCGAGGTCCGTCTGCGCGGAGCGGACGGCGCCGACGTCGCCCCGGGTGAGATCGGCGAGCTCTGCTTCCGCGGACCGCACGTCGCGCTCGGCTACTGGCGCCGTCCGGAGGCGACCGCCGAGGCGTTCGTCGACGACGGCTGGTTCCGCTCGGGCGATCTGGCGCGCTGCGACGAGGAGGGCTACTTCTACATCGCCGGACGCGCCAAGGAGATGTTCATCAGCGGCGGGGTCAACATCTATCCGGCCGAGATCGAAGCCGCCCTGGTGCAGCATCCCGGGGTGCGCGACGCCGCGGTGGTCGCCGTCGATCATCCGAAATGGGGCGAAGCCGGGGTCGCATTCGTCGTCGAGATCGCACCGGGCAGCGCCGCGACCGACTCGGTCCTGACCTTCCTCGGCGAACGGCTGGCGCGCTACAAGCTGCCGGTGGAGATCGTCGTCCTGCCGGAGCTCCCGCGGACACCGTACGGCAAGGTGGTCAAGGGGGATCTCCGCGAACGATATCGTTCGGCGATGGGAGAAACGTCCTGACACACGCACCGCTCACCCACCACCTCACCGGCAGCGGCCCGGACGTCGCGCTGCTCAACGGCGGCATGATGACCCTCTCCTCCTGGGAGCCGGTCGCCGCCGTGCTCGAACCGCGCTTCGGCGTCCTGCGCTTCGACTTCCGCGGACAGCTCCTGTCGCCGGCCGAACCGCCCGCCGACCTCGCCGGGCATGCCGACGACCTCGGCTCGCTGCTCGATTCGCTGCGCATCGATTCGACCCACCTGGTCGGCGCCTCGTTCGGCGCCCTCGTCGCACTCGAGTTCGCCGCGCGGCACCCCGAGCGGGTGCGTTCGCTGGTGCTGATCACCGCCATGGACCACGTCACGCCCGAGTTCCGGCAGGACAGCGACCGGATGCGGGCGATCCTGGCCGGCGTGCTGGCCGGCGAGGACCGCGGTGCGTTCTACGACGCACTGGTCGCGGGGGTCTACTCCACCTCCTACCTGCGCCGCGAGGAGGCGGCGATCGCCGCGCGGCGGGCGCAGATCGATCTCCTGCCGCTCCCCTGGTTCGCGGCGGTCGACCGTCTGCTCGCCTCGATCGAGTCGTTCGATCTCGCGCCGCAGATCGCCGCCATCCGCTGTCCCAGCGCGGTCCTCGTCGCCGCCGAGGACCGGGTGATGGCTCCCGAACGCTCGCTCGCCCTCGCCGAGGCGCTGGGCGCGGAGGTTTCGACCCACCCGACCTCGGGCCACGGCCTGGTCATCGAGGAGCCGGCCTGGGTCGCCGACGAGGTCCTGCGCCACCTCGAGCGCTGGGAGCGCTTCGAGCTGTGAGCGACGAGACACACGAACCGGCCGCATCGGCCTACGCCTGGAGGCTCCTCGCCTTCCTGACGGCGCTCAACATCCTGAACTTCGTCGATCGGATGCTGATCGCCGCCCTGGCGCCGCTCCTCATCGCGGATCTCGGGCTGACGCGCTCCCAGATCGGACTCCTCGCGGGATTCGGCTTCGTCTTCTTCTACACCTTCGTCGGCCTCTTCCTCGGTCTCGCCGCGGATCGTTACCGCCGAATTCCGCTGGTGGCCGCCGGACTGACGCTGTGGAGCGGCATGACCGCCCTCTCGGGCCTGGCGAAGAGCTTCCTGCACCTCGCCCTGCCGCGGATCTTCGTCGGCATCGGCGAGGCCACGCTGACGCCGGCGGCGCTCTCGATGCTCGGCGACGTCTTTCCCCGCCGGCGCCTCGCGATGGCCTCCGGCGTCTACTACGCCGGCATTCCCCTCGGCACCGCCGTGGGGCTGATCGCTTCGAGCTACATCGCTCCGGCGTACGGCTGGCGCAGCTGCTTCTACGTGCTCGGCGCCCTGGGACTCGTCGCGGTCGTCGTGCTTCTCCTGTTCCGCGAGCCCGCGCGTCGCGGCGTCGCCGGCAGCGGCGCGCTCGCCGCACCGCGCCCGAGCTTCCGCGATCTCGTGCGCGATCTCGTCCGCGCCCTCGCCCTCCGGAAGGAGCTGGTCCTGACGCTCATCGGCGGTTCGATGCTCTGCTACGGCGCCGCCGCCGCCCTCCACGCGGTCACCTGGCTGGTCGAGGAGCGCGGCTTCCCGTTTGCGAAGGCCGCTTTCTCGGCGGGCGTCATCGCCGTCTTCGCCGGCTTCCTCGGCAACCTGGCCGGTGGCACGTTCGCCGACTGGTGCTCGAAGCGGCGCCCCAACGGCCACCTCTGGAGCCTCATCCCGATGACGGCGTTCTTCACGCCGATCTCCTTCCTCTTCTACTCGATGGAGCCGGGGACGCCGCAGTTCTACCTCTGCTGGTTCCTCACCAGCGCCGGCACGTCGGCCTGGTTCGGCCCGCTCTTCGCCACGCTGCAGGAGTTCGCGCCGGCGCACACCCGTTCGACGATGGTCGCCTTCGCGCTGCTGGTGCTGAACCTCCTCGGTGTCGGTCCCGGTCCGCTGGTCACCGGCATCATCGGTGATCACAGCAGCCTGACTCTCGGACTGCAGGCGAGCCTCGTGGTGGTCGCGCTGGCGATCGTGCCGTTCTGGTTGGCGGTGCGCCGCAGCCGGCCTGCGGCGGGTGCGGAGCCGTGCTAGCCTCGCGCTGACCTCAGCAGCAGCCGAACCAGGGAGGATTCCGGAAGCATGGCCCTGCGCGACGATGACCGCGGTGCGGAGCGGGCGGCAGCCGTCGAGATCGACGGCGTCTCACGTCACTTCGGTGACTTCGTCGCCCTCGATCGCGTTTCCCTGACCGTCCGCGAGGGAGAGTTCTTTTCGCTGCTCGGTCCCTCGGGCTGCGGCAAGACCACCCTCCTCAGGATCCTCGCCGGGCTCGACCTCGCCGACGAGGGGACCGTCCGCATCGGCGGAGTCGACGTACGGGACACCCCCGCCCACCTGCGGCCGGTGAATACCGTCTTTCAGTCGTACGCGCTCTTCCCCCACATGACGGTGCGCGACAACGTCGCCTTCGGCCTGCGGATGAAGAAGGTCGCGTCCGACGAGATCGCGACGCGCGTCGACGCGGCTCTCGAGATGGTGCAGATCACGCAGTTCGCCGAGCGCAAGCCGGGGCAGCTCTCGGGCGGCCAGAAGCAGCGCGTCGCGCTCGCCCGCGCCCTGATCAACCGGCCCCGGGTGCTGTTGCTCGACGAACCGCTCGGCGCCCTCGACCTCAAGCTGCGCAAGGAGCTGCAGGTCGAGCTCCTGGCGCTGCAGCGCAGCGTCGGCATCACTTTCATCTTCGTCACCCACGACCAGGAGGAGGCGCTCGTGCTCTCCGACCGGATCGCGGTGATGCGCGCCGGCACGATCGAACAGCTGGGTGAGTCCGAGGCGCTCTACGAGAATCCGCGCAACCGGTTCGTGAGCCAGTTCCTCGGCACCTGCAACCTGATCGAGGGCGACGTCGAGGCCGCCGACGAGCGCGAGTGCCGCGTCGCCACCGTGCTGGGAACGCTCCGTCTCGCGCCGCGGGGAGCCGCCGCGGTCGTCGGCAAGCGCTGCACGCTCGCCATCCGCCCGGAGAAGGTCGCGGTCTCCGCCACGGCCGACGACGGCCCGAACCGCTTCGCGGCCACCGTCCAGGAGCTGGTCTATATCGGCGCCGAGAGTCACTACATCCTGAAGTCGGCGGCCGGAACGCTCACCGCCTACGTCATGAACTCGTTCCTCGGCCCGCACGGGCTGGAGATCGGAGACCGGGTCACGGTGCACCTGCCCGAATCGGCGCTGCTGGTGCTCGAAGACTGATGGCGGGCGAAGCGAACCCCCGCCTGGCGCGCACCGAGATCCGCTTCGGTGAGCGCCTGACCACGCGCGGGGAGTTCCTGCGCTCCCTCTTCACCAGCGGCCCCGGGATCTTCTGGGTGACCTTCTTCCTCCTCGTCCCGCTGGTCGGCATCGCGGTCCTGAGCTTCCTCTCCCGCGGCACTTACGGCAACGTCGAGCTCCCTTTCACCATCGAGAACTACCGCCGGATCGCCGGCTTCGGCATCCTCGGCTTCGATCCGCAGTATCCGCAGATCATCCTCCGCAGTCTCCTCCTGGGCGCCGGGACGACCCTGGTATGCCTCGTCGCCTCGCTGCCGCTCGCCTTCTTCATCGCGGGTCAGCCCGAGCGTCGCAAGCAGCTCGCCCTGACCCTGCTCATCATCCCGTTCTGGACGAATCTCCTGATCCGCACCTACGCCTGGCAGATCCTGCTCGGCCCCGACAGCGTCCTGGCGCAGATCGCCAGCTCGCTCGGCCTCGCCGAGGCCGGCAGGCCGCTCTATCCCTCGACCTTCGCCGTGTACATCGGCATGCTGTGCGCTTTCCTGCCGTTCCTCGCCCTGCCGCTCTACACCGCGGTCGAGAAGCTCGACTGGTCGATCGCCGAAGCCGCCGCCGATCTCGGCGCCGACCGCCTGCGCGTCTTCCGGCACGCGATCCTGCCCCAGCTCGTGCCCGGGATGATCGCCGGGATCATCCTCGTCTTCATCCCGGCGACCGGGCAGTTCGTCGTTCCGGACCTCCTCGGTGGCGCCAAGACCGTGATGCTCGGCAACGCGATCCAGCAGCAGTTCGGACCGTCGCGCGACTGGCCGTTCGGCTCGGCGATCGCCTTCGTCGGCATGGCCGTCGTTCTGCTCGGCCTCTTCCTGCAGTCGCGGAGCGCCGCGACGCGCGGCGGCGAGGCGCTCCTGTGAAGCGGCTCCCGCTTCCACTCTGGATCGTCTCGGGATTCCTCTACCTCTTCCTCTACGCTCCGATCGCCGTCGTCGTGGTCTATTCGTTCAACGCGGCACGCCACGGCGGGCCGTGGCGCGGCTTCACCACCCAGTGGTATCCGGCGATCCTGCAGAACGCCGACAAGCTCGACGCGGCGAAGAACACGCTCGTCCTCGGTGTCGTCAGCACCCTGATCGCCACCCTCTTCGGCACTCTCCTCGGCTTCGGCCTGTCGCGCTACCGCTTCCCGGGCAAGAAGCTCTTCTCCTTCCTGATGTACATCCCCGTCGTCATCCCCGACATCGTCATGGCGGTGGCGCTGCTCATGTTCTACGCCTTCGTGCGCGACCGGTGGGGCCTCTTCCAGCTCGGAATGACGACGATGATCCTGTCGCACGTCACCTTCCAGATCCCGTTCGTCGCCATCGTCGTGCGCTCCCGGCTCGTCGGCATGGACGCGGCGATCGAGGAGGCGGCACACGACCTCGGCGCCACCTCCTGGCAGACCTTCCGCCACGTCACCCTGCCGATGATCCTCCCGGCGGTGGTCGCCGGCGGGATGCTCGCCTTCACCCTGTCGCTCGACGACTTCGTAGTCAGCTTCTTCACCACCGGTCCCGGCTCGACCACCCTCCCCATCCTGATCTACTCTTCCGTCAAGCGCGGCATCACGCCGGACATCAACGCCCTGTCGACGCTCATCGTGCTCGTTTCGATTCTCGCGACCCTCGCCGGACTCCTGTTCCAGAAGTCCGGCAGCGACACCGGAGGCAAGAGATGACCCACCGAACCGTTTCCGCCCTCGCCGCTCTCACCGTCGTACCGCTGCTGCTCTTCGCCGCCTGCGCGAAGAAGGAGGAGCCGGCGGCGCCGGCCGCCACCACGGCCGCGGCGAGTGGACCGTGCGAGCTCAACCTGTTCATCTGGAGCGAGTACATCGATCCCGACATCATCAGCAACTTCGAGAAGGAGTTCTCCTGCAAGGTCACGATCGACCTCTACGAGGACAACGAGTCGATGATGGCCAAGCTCCAGGGCGGCGGGTCGTCGCTCTACGACGTGGCGGTCCCCAGCCAGTACACGATCCCGGTCATGGTGAAGCTCGGACTCCTCGCCGAGCTCCGGCACGAGAACATCCCCAACATCGCGAATCTCGATTCCAAGTTCGTCGACCCCGTGTACGATCCCGGCAACCGCTACTCGGTCGGCTACCAGTGGGGCACGGTCGGAATCTACCTGCGTCGGAAGCCGGGCAAGGAGATCGACGAGACCTGGGGCCTGCTGTTCGACAAGTCGAAGCAGTACGGCTCCTTCCTCCTCCTCGACGACCTGCGCGGGATGATGGGCGCGGCGGCGAGCTACCTCGGGCAGGACATCAACACGGTCGATCCGGACGAAGTCCGCGCCCAGATCGCCACACTCGGTGAAGCCAAGAGGCGCTCGCAGGGCTTCGAGGGAGGCGTCGGCGGCAAGAACAAGGTGCTCGGCAAGGCGGTCGACGCGGCGGTGGTCTACAACGGCGACGCCGTCCGCGGGATGACCGACGACCCGGAGACCTACTACTTCGTGCCGCGCGAGGGCGGCGACCTGTGGGTCGACAACCTGGTGATTCCGGTCGGTGCGCCGCATCGTGACGTCGCGGAGAAGTTCATCAACTACATCCTCGACGCGAAGGTCGGCGCGCAACTGTCGAACTTCAACCAGTACGCGACGCCCAACAAGGCGGCACGCGCGTTCATCTCCGAAGAGGATCTCGCCAATCCCGCGATCTACCCGTCACCCGAGATGATGGCCAAGCTCCAGTTCGTCAACGATCTCGGCGACAACAACCGGCTCTACGACGAAGCCTGGACCCAGGTGAAGTCGAGATAGGGAGGACGAGGGAGCCGCGATGCACGAACGCGCCGCGGCGCTCGTCCGCGAGCTCGGGCTGTCACCACACCCCGAGGGTGGCCGATTCGCCGAGCTCTACCGCTCGCCGCGCCCGGTCGACCCGGGCGACGAGCGCACCTCCCGCTCCGCTCTCACGGCGATCTGGTTTCTGATGCTCGCCGGAGAGCGGAGCGCCTGGCACGTCGTCGATTCGGACGAGGTCTGGATCCACTTCGAAGGGTCGGACGTCCGGCTGTGGACGTTCGACGCCGGAACGGCGACTCTCTCGTCGACGCTGCTCGGCCCGGTCGGCCCCGGCCGGGCGCCGCAGCGCGTGGTCGAGGCCGGCGTCTGGCAGGCCGCCGAGCCGCTCGGCGACTATTCCCTCACCGGTGCCTGTGTCGGGCCGGGCTTCGACTTCGCCGATTTCCGGCTGCTCGACAGCGCTCCCGAAGTCCGCGCGAGTCTCGAACGGCTTTCGCCCGAGATGCTGCGCCTCGCCTGACAGCCCGACTCCCGGCGGCGCGACCCGATTCCGCGAGGCCGGGACGCGCCTGCGAGCCCGTCGCGATAGGCTCGTCCGCGACCCACCAGGAGCCTTCACGATGCGCCAGGACCTCGACGAAGCCCGCCGCAAGTCGGCCTACGTTCTCGATCTGATCTCGAAGAAGTCGCTCACCGAAGAGGAGCGTGAGCGCGTCGTCCGCGAGTCGGTCCGGTACTGGACCGACCACGTCAACGAGGGATTCCTGCAGTTCCGCAAGTCGGTCTCGACCGACTACACGGCGGTCGAGTGGCAGGACGAAGGCGCCGTCTTTCGCGACATCCACGGGACCGAGTTCATCGACATTCTCGGCGGCTACGGCATCTACGTCGTCGGGCACCGCCACCCCACCGTGATGAAGGCGGTGCGCGATCAGCTCGAGCGCCAGGCGATCCATTCGCAGGAGCTGATCGATCCGCTGCGCACCTATCTCGCCCATCTCGTCTCCCTCGTCACTCCCGGCGACCTGCAGTACGCCTTCCTCACCAACTCCGGGACCGAGTCCGTCGAGGGCTGCCTCAAGATGGCGACCCTCGCCACCGGCCGGCACCACTTCCTCGGCGCCGTCGGCGCCTTCCATGGCAAGAGCATGGGGGCGCTCGGCGGGACGTCGAAGGCGGTGTTCCGGGAGCCGTTTCTTCCCCTTCTCCACTGGACGCACGTTCCCTGGGGCGACATCGACGTGTTGTCGAAGATGATGCGCACGTTCGATTTCACCGGCGACCGCGTCGCCGCCGTGGTGCTGGAACCGATCCAGGGAGAGGGCGGCATCAACGCCGCTCCACCCGGTTACCTCGCCGCCGCGCGCGAGCTCTGCGACCGCTACGGCGCGATGCTGGTCTTCGACGAGATCCAGTCGGGCATGGGCCGTTCGGGGAAGATGTTCGCCTGTGAGCACGACGGCGTGGCGCCCGACCTGATGGCCCTTGGAAAGGGCTTCGGTGGCGGCGTGATGCCGATCGGCGCCGTCGTCGGCACGGCCGCCACCTGGCAGAAGTACATCGAGAATCCGTTCCTCCACACGACGACGTTCGGCGGCAACCCCGTCGCCTGCGCGGCGGCGATCGCCACGATCCACGTCCTGCTCGAGGAGGAGCTGCCGCGCCAGGCGGGCGAGAAGGGGCAGTACCTCCTCGCCCGCTTCGCCGAGCTCGGCGGCCGCTACCCCAACCTGCTGAAGTCCTGGCGCGGTCGTGGCCTGATGCTGGGACTCGAGTTCGCCGACGACAACCTGGGCTACGCGGTGTCGAAGAATCTCTTCTCGCGCCGGATCCTGATCGGCGGGACCTACATCAACTCGCGCACGCTGCGGGTCGAGCCGCCTCTGACCATCAGCTATCCGCAGCTCGACCGGTTCGTCGCCGCGCTCGACGAGTCGCTCGACGCCGTCTACCGGGAGCACCATCTCTGAGCGGCTGAGCCCGCGATGAGACCGATCGGGGAGTCCTGCTTCTGGCTCGCGGATCTGCCACCGCGGGAGACCCACCCGGCGCTCGTCGGCGACCTCCGCGCCGACCTCGCCGTCGTGGGCGGCGGCTTCACCGGCCTGTGGACCGCCCTCTTCCTCCGCGAGCTCTCGCCGGACAAGGAGATCGTCCTGCTCGAGGGCGAGCGCATCGCCTACGGCGCCTCCGGCCGCAACGCCGGACAGGTCGGCGAAACGTTCGACCACTCGCACGCCCTGGCGATCGCCCATTTCGGGGAGGACGAGGCGCGCCGGCTCGCCCTGCTGGCGCGCGCGAATCTCGACGAGATGGAGGCTTTCCTCGGCCGAGAGGGGATCGATGCCGAGTTCGCCCGCGTCGGCCAGCTCACGCTGGCGCTTTCCGAGAATCATCTCGAGGATCTCGCGGCGGCCGTCGAGGCCGCCGAGCGGCTGGGGATCGACGACTGGACCGTCCTCGATCGCGACGCGGTGCAGCGCGCGATCGGCAGCCCGCTGCCCCTCGCCGCCCTCCTCGCGCCGCGCGCGGCGACCGTCCACCCGGCGAAGCTCGCCGAGGGGCTCGCCGCAGTCGCCCATCGCCGCGGGATCCGTATCCACGAACGCTCTCCGGTGCTGCGGCTCGAGTCCCCCCGGGACGGAATCCTCCTCACGACGCCGCAGGGAACGGTACGCGCGACACGCGCGGTGCTCGCCACGAACGCCTACTCCCACCTCCTCGTTCCGCGGCTCGCGCGGCGCTTCCTGCCGCTCTACGACTACGTCCTCGCCAGCGCGCCGCTCGATGCCGCCCAGATGGAGGCCCTCCGCTGGTCCGGGCGGCAGGGGGTGACCGACTTCCGCGCCTTCTTCAACTACTCGCGCCGGACCGCCGACGAGCGGATCGTCTGGGGAACGAGCGAGGCGGTCTACCATCGCGGCAACGGTGTCGGTGCGATCCACGATCACGACCCGGCGGTCTATCGCACGCTCGAGTCGGAGTTCCGCCGCTTCTTTCCCGCGCTCGAACGGCTCGAGTTCCCGTACCGCTGGGGCGGAGCCATTGCCGCCACCACTCGCTTCACCCCGTTCTTCGGCGCGCTCTTCTCCGGCCGGCTGCTCTACGGCCTCGGCTACACCGGCCACGGCGTCGGCACCACGCGACTGGCCGGCCGGCTCCTCGCCCACCTCGCGCTCGAACGGCCGACGGAGCTCGCCGCCCTCGAGCTGGTTCGGAAGGCCCCGTTTCCCTATCCCCCCGAACCGCTGCGCCGCTGGGCGGTGGCGCGGGTCGGCTCGGCGCTCCGGCGGGTCGATCGCGGCCGGCCTCCCTCTCTCCTGCTCCGCCTCCTCGATCGTTTCGGTATCGGCTTCTCGAGCTGATCCGGGAGCCGTGGCGATGGCCTCGACCTCCGCCGCGCGGCCGCCGGTCGCGTGTTAATCTGCCCGGCAGAAACCGATCCATAGGAGCCTCCGATGAACCTCCGTCGCGCCTCCGATTCGATCCTGCTCACCTCGGCGCTCGTCGCCGTGCTGGCCTGCGGCAAGCCGCCCGAGCCGACCGGCACCACCGTCCCGGCCGCCGAGCGCGGCGGCGCCATCCAGAAGCTCGGCGCCCGCGAAGGGGCCGTCTCGATCATCGCCTGGGCAGGTTACGTCGAGCGTGGCGAGACCGACCCGGCCTACGACTGGGTCACCGGCTTCGAGGAGAAGACGGGCTGCAAGGTGAACGTCAAGGTCGCGGCCACCTCGGACGAGATGGTCGCGCTGATGAACGAGGGCGGCTTCGACCTCGTGACCGCCTCCGGCGACGCCTCCAACCGGCTGATCTCCGGCGGCAAGGTGCAGGAGATCAACATGAAGCTGGTGCCGGCGTTCGGCGCCATCGATCTGATGCTCCAGAACGCCCCCTGGCACACGGTGAACGGCAAGCACTACGGCGTCCCCTACCAGTGGGGACCGAACGTCCTGATGTACAACACCAAGGTGTTCGGCTCGAAGCCGCCGACCTCCTGGAACGTGGTCTTCGAGGAGATGACGCTGCCCGACGGCAAGTCGAACCGCGGTCGGGTGCAGGCCTACGACGGACCGATCTACATCGCCGACGCGGCGCTCTACCTCAAGGCGCACAAGCCCGAGCTCGGCATCACCGATCCGTACGAGCTCAACCCCGAGCAGTTCGCGGCCGCCATCGACCTGCTGCGCCAGCAGCGCAAGCTCGTCGGCCGTTACTGGCACGACGCCAACGTGCAGATGGACGACTTCAAGAACGAAGGGGTCGTCGCCTCCAGCTCCTGGCCGTTCCAGGTCAACGTCCTCGCCGCCGGGGGCGCGCCCGTCGCCAGCATCTTCCCCGAAGAGGGCGTCACAGGCTGGGCCGACTCCACGATGATGCACATCGACGCGCCGCATCCGGCCTGTGCTTACGCCTGGCTCGAGCACTCGTTGTCGCTCAAGCTGCAGGGCGATCTCGCCGCCTGGTTCGGCTCGCTGCCGGTGATCGCCATCGCCTGCAAGGACAACGAGCTCCTCGGCCCCGACGGCTGCGAGAAGAACGGCATCGACCAGTTCGGGAAGATCGCCTTCTGGAAGACCCCGAAGGCCGAGTGCGGCGATGGCACGGCGGACTGTGTGCCGTACCACGAGTGGGTGACCAACTACATCGCCGTCATCGGCGGGCGATAGAGCGAGGCGCGACCGGACGCCGGCCCGGAAGGTCGTGAGCGAGGCCGTCCGGTCGAACCGACGTCCCCCCCGCCCATGACCGCGGTCTCGTTCGAGAACGTCACCAAACGGTTCGACGACGTCGTCGCGGTCGACGACGTCTCCCTCGAGATCGACGACGGCGAGTTCTTCACCCTCCTCGGTCCGAGCGGATCCGGCAAGACCACCTGCCTGCGCCTCATCGGCGGCTTCGATCTGCCCGATCGCGGCCGCATCCGCCTGCACGGCATCGAGATCAGCGATCGACCGCCGTACGAGCGCGACGTCAACACAGTCTTCCAGGACTACGCTCTCTTCCCCCATCTCTCGGTCCTCGAGAACGTCGCCTACGGGCCGCGGGTCCGCGGCGTCGATCGCCGGGAGCGCGATCGACTGGCGCACGAGATGCTCGAGATCGTCGAGCTCCCGGGGCTCGGCGATCGTCGGCCGAGCCAGCTCTCCGGAGGTCAGCGCCAGCGGGTCGCCCTGGCCCGCGCACTGGTCAATCGCCCGCGGGTACTGCTGCTCGACGAGCCGCTCGGAGCGCTCGATCTCAAGCTCCGGCAGCAGATGCAGGTCGAGCTCAAGTCGCTGCAGAAGCGCGTCGGCATCACTTTCGTCTTCGTCACCCACGATCAGGAGGAGGCGCTCAGCATGAGCGACCGGCTCGCCATCTTCCACGGCGGGCGGGTCGAACAGGTGGGGACGCCGACGGAGGTCTACGAAGCTCCGGGGACGCTGTTCGTCGCCAACTTCCTCGGCAGCTCGAACATCCTCCACGGCGATTCGGCGCTGCGCCTACTCGGTCGCGACGGGATCTTCGCCCTGCGCCCCGAGAAGATCCGTCTCCTCGCCGCCGACGCGACACCGCCCGAAGGCTCGGCCGCGGCGCTCGTGACGATCCGCGAGATCGCCTACGGCGGTCCGACGACGCGCTACCAGGTCGAGCTCGACGACGGCCCGCGCCTGCTCGTCCTCGAACAGAATCTCTCGCTCCGCCCCGGGGCACGTGTCCTCGGCGGGCGGGCGCTCCTCTGCTTCGATCGCGAGGAGATCCGCGCTCTGGGTCCGGGGCCGCCGTGAACCGGCCGTCGCTCTCGACCTTCCTCTACCGCCGGCCGCGCCTCACGCTGCTTCTCCTGCTCGGACCGCCGCTCGCGGCGTTCCTGGTCCTCTACGTCGGCTCCCTCGCCGCCCTCCTGGCGCAGTCGTTCTTCGCCCTCGACCACTACACCGCGCAGGTCGTCGAGCGCTTCTCGCTCGCCACCTATTCGGCTCTCTTCTCCCGCGCCAATCTCGACATCTTCGTGCGCACCGTCGGCATGGCGTTCGCGGTGACCGTCGCCGCCGGCCTCCTCGCCTTCCCGCTCGCCTACTTCATGGCGCTCCGCGCCGGCCCGCGGATGCGCGCCTTCCTGACGCTCGCCGTCCTCCTGCCGCTCTGGTCGAGCTATCTCGTGCGCGTCTACGCCTGGAAACTGCTGCTGGCGAAGGAGGGGATCGTCGCCTGGGTCGCGTCGGCGACCGGGACGAGCGGACTCCTCGAGCGCTGGCTCACGCTGCCGGTCGTCGGCGGACCGTCGCTCTCGATCTCGATGACCGGGATGTTCCTCGCCTTCCTCTACGTCTGGCTCCCGTACATGGTGCTGCCGATCCAGGCGGCTCTCGAGCGGGTGCCGCGCTCCCTCCTCGAGGCATCGGGCGATCTCGGCGCCCGCCCGGCGTCGACGTTCCGGCAGGTGACGCTGCCGCTCGCCCTGCCCGGCGTGGTCGCGGGTTCGATCTTCACCTTCTCGCTGACGCTCGGCGACTTCATCGTCCCTTCGGTCCTCGGCAACTCCAGCTACTTCCTCGGGCAGGCCGTCCTGGCGCATCTCGGCACCTCCGGGAATCTGCCGCTCGCCGCCGCCTTCACCGTCGTGCCGATGGCGATCATGGCGGTCTACCTCGTCGTGGCGCGCAGGCTGGGGGCGTTCGATGCCCTCTGAGCGGCGCCGCGGAGAGCGGCCACGCGGCTGGCTTCCGCTGGCCACCGCGGGCACCCTGCTCTTCCTCCACGTACCGGTCTGGGTCGTGATGCTCTACGCCTTCTCGAGCGAGGAGCGCAGCTTCAGCTTTCCGCCGACCGGCTTCACCCTGCGCTGGTTCCGCGTCGCCTGGGAGCGCGCGGATCTCTGGCAGGCGGTGGCGCTCTCCGCTCGCGTCGCCACGGTGGCCACGGGACTCGCGCTGCTCCTCGGCACGCTCGCCGCGATCGCGATCTGGCGCAGCCGCTTCTTCGGCCGCGAGGCGGTCTCGTTCCTCCTCCTCCTGCCGATCGCGCTCCCGGGGATCGTCACCGGCATCGCCCTGCGCTCCTCGATCGGCTTCGCGGGAATGCCGTTCGGCTTCTGGACGATCGTCGTCGGCCACGCTACGTTCTGCGTCGTCGTGGTCTACAACAACGCGCTCTCGCGACTCCGACGCCTGCAGCCGACGCTGCTCGAAGCGTCGATGGACCTCGGCGCCGACGCTTTCCAGACGTTCCGCCTGGTGCTGCTGCCACAGCTGCGCTCGGCGCTCCTCGCGGGAGCGATGCTCGCGTTCGCCCTGTCGTTCGACGAAGTGATCGTGACGACGTTCACCGCCGGGCAGCAGCAGACGTTGCCGATCTGGATCTTCAGCCAGCTCACGCGACCGCGCGACCGCCCGGTGACGAACGTGGTGGCGATCTTCGTCGTCGCCCTCACCTTCGTGCCGATCCTCCTCGCCCATCGCCTCACGCGCGAGAGCGGGATCCGCTCGGTCGCAGTGAAGGGCCGGCGCGAGAAGAAGGGCTAGGTCGGCGGCGGCTCTCCGGCGACGACATCGGGGAAGCGGGTCCGGCCGACCAGGTCCATCGCCTGCTCGAAGGAGCGCCCGATCGCCAGACGGCCGGGCCGGTTGCGGAATCCGGCCCGCGCCAGGACCCGCAGAGGTTGGGGCTGTACACCCGCCAGGACCACGAAGACCCCTTCCTGCTCGAGGCGCTGGACGGTCGCTTCGAGCGCCACGATGCCCGTCGCGTCGAGCATCGGCACCGCCCGCAGGTCGAAGACCAGGCCGCGGACGCCGGCGCCGGTGATCCGCACCGCGGACATCGCCTTCTGGGCGGCGCCGAAGAAGAGCGGCCCGGCGAGCTCGTAGCACATCCAGCCCGTCGGCACCGGGCTCGCCTCACCCAGCTCCTCGCCCGAGACGAGCCGCACACTCGCCACGTCGGCCATCCGGCGCATGAAGAGCAGCGAGGCGAGCACGATCCCCACCCCCACGGCGACGACCATGTCGAAGATCACGGTGAGGAAGAAGCAGGTCGCGAGGACGAAGAGATCGCTCCCCGGAGCCCGGCGGACGAGTCGCAGGACGAGCCGTGCCTCGCTGATCCGCCAGGCGACGTGCAGGAGCATCGCCGCCAGCGCCGACATCGGCAGCCATCCCAGCACCGGTGCCGCCACCATCACCGCGACGAGCACGAAGAGCGAGTGGATCACGGCGGCGATCGGCGAGCGGGCGCCGGCCCGCACGTTCGTGGCGGTGCGGGCGATCGCTCCGGTCGCCGCGATGCCACCGAAGAAGGGAGCGACGAAGTTCCCCAGTCCCTGGGCGACGAGCTCGGTGTCGGGATCGTGCCGCTTTCCGGTCATGCCGTCGGCGACGACCGCCGAGAGCAGCGACTCGATGGCGCCGAGCATGGCGATCGTGAAGGCGGCGGGAAGCAGTGCCCGCAAAGTCTCGAGCGAGAGAACGAACGGGGCTCCGCCCGCTCCGGGCAGATGCCACGGCAGCACGGGCGCGGGCGGCAGGCGCGGGATCCCGTGACCGACGAGCCCGCCGACCGGGTACGAGAAGCGATCGTGAACCGTGTTGAACGACAGCCCGGTGAACCGTTCCAGGAGGAAGGCCGCCGCTCCGGCCAGGGCGAGCGCCACGAGCGGTCCCGGCAGACGCCGCGAGAACCGGGGCCAGACGACCAGGAGAACGAGGGTCGCGAGCCCCATGCCGAGCTCGGCGGGTCGGATGCCCGGAGCAGCATCGACGAGCGCCGCCATGCGGTCGAAGAACGGTCCCGGCATCGGCGACTCGATTCCCAGGAGATCCTTGAGCTGCAGCGACGCGATCACGACCGCGATCCCGGCGGTGAATCCGGTAGTCACCGGGTACGGCACGAGCTCGACCAGGCGCCCCAGGCGAGCCAGGCCCATCGCGACCAGCAGGAGTCCCGCCAGCATCGTCGCGACGAGCAGTCCGCCGAGACCGGACTGCGCCGCGATCGGCGCGAGGATGACCACGAACGCCGCCGTCGGACCGGAGACCTGGAACTTCGAACCGCCGCAGAGTGCGATGACGGCGCCGGCGACGATCGCCGTGTAGAGACCGTGCTGCGGCGCGACTCCGGAGGCGATCGCCAGCGCCATCGAGAGCAGCAGCGCCACCACGCCGACCGTCAGACCGGCGGCGATATCGGCCCGGAGCTCCCGTCCGGTGTACCCTTCCCGGAGGACCCTTCGCAGCGCCAGCCCGATCGTGACGGGGCGCCACCGGGAGCGGCGGTCGGGTTCGATACCGGAGTGCACCAGGAGTCGGAGCCTATGGCAGGTCGGTCGGAACTCGAGCCGCTCTACTTCGAGGCGATCTATCGCGTCGCCCTCCCGACGGGCTCCGTGCGGCTCGAAGTCGGGAAGGAGTCACCCGCCGTGGACCGCTGGCTGCGGGAGAACGGATTCGAGAGGGCCGCCTACGTCACGGCGGCGAATCCGCGCTCCAAGCGGCTCGGCGACCGGGAGAACGAGGCGCGGCACGAGCGGCTCCTGGAGACGGTGGCGACGCGGAAGATCCGCTTCCTGCCGGCGGAGAGCCGCGACCTGGAGGGGGGCTGGCGCGAGACCGGTCTGTTGCTCCTCGGGATCGACACGAGCGCAGCACTGGGCCTCGCTCGCGAGCTCGGTCAGGCGGCGATCCTGACGCTCGAAGCCGGCCGCCGGGTCCGTCTGGACTGGACCTGACCGGGGTACGCCGGCTCCCTCAGCCGCCGATCTTCTTCTGCGCGTCCTTGTAGTGCGACGACGTCGCTGGCACCATCCGGTAGGCCTCCTTCGCCTTCGCATCGTCCTTCAGACGGCGGTCGTAGATCTCGCCCGCCTGGTACCAGGCGTCGTAGCGCGTCTTGGGAAAGCGGATGCCGAGCTCGCTGTAGGCGTGCACCGCGAGATCCCAGCGCTTGAGATCCTCGTAGTACTGACCCAGCTCCCACCACGCCTTCTCGGAGATCGGGTCGTCGGGGAAGCTCGTGGTCAGGGTCCGATAGCTCACCAGCGCCGCCGAGACGTTGGCGTTGAGCTCGGCGTCCCGCACGTTGACCTTTCCCGCGCGCTCGAGATCGGCCTTCGTCGACAGCGCCCGCGCCGCCCAAGGCGAGGTCGGATACGCCGCCACCAGCTCGTCGTAGAGCTTCCGCGCGTCGTCCGCCGACTTCTTCGAGCTGCCAGCCTGCACCAGGCGCGCCTGCTGGTAGGCAGCCTCCGCCGCCTTCGGACTGTCCTTGAAGCGCGTCTGCACCTCGACGTAGGCGCCCATCGCCTCGTTCTCGCGATGCAGCGCCTCGAGGCAGCGCGCGATCAGCAGATAGCCGTCGAGGGCGACGTTCCCGGTCGGTACCTTCTCGACGAGGGCGCGCGCGTCGGCGAGCGCCTGCTCGAAGAGCTTGGCGTCGTACTTGCCCCTGGCAACCTCGAGGTCGGCCTGGGCGAGCTCGTTCTGCGACTTCGTGTTCACCGCCGGCCTGGTCTCCGCCGGCTTCGACTCGGCCGGAGCGGTCTGGACCTTCTTCTCGACCGGCTTCGCGGCCGGCTCGGCCGGAGCCGGAGCCGGGACGGCGGGCGCGGGTTCGGTGGTGGCGACGGTGGCGTTCTCCTCCGTCGTCGGCGTCGCGTTCACCGGCGCCTCGGTGACCAGCGGCGACTCGTTGCCGGCCGGCGTCACGTTGTCGACCGCGACGACCGCGGCGGGCTCCGTCGATTCCTTCTTGCCGAACAGGAGCCAGCCACCCGCTCCGATCAGCGCCAGGAGCAGGACGCCCAGGCCCATCAGCACGCCGCGGTTGCGCTTGAAGCTCGTCGAGCCGCGCTGGAAGAGCATCGAGGTGCCGCGCTTCAGGCCCTTGAGCTCGTCGAGGAGCTGGAAGCGGAGCATCTCCTCGAGACGATCGACATCCTCGAGCAGCTGGCCGATCGTCGCGTAGCGATCGCCCGGTTCGGTGGCGAGGCACTTGAGGACCACCGGATCGATCTCCGACGGCAGGTCCTTGTTGAGCTCCGAAGGAAGGCTGAACTTGCCCAGCGGCATGCGGCCGGTGAGCATCTCGTAGAAGACGACGCCCAGCGAGTAGATGTCGGCGCGGTGGTCGACCGACGTCGCGTCGACCGCCTGCTCCGGCGCCAGGTAGTGCAGCGAACCCAGCGTCATCTCGCGCGTCGTCAGCGTCCCGACGTTGCGCGCCACGGACTCGACCCGGCTGATCCCGAAGTCGGCCAGCTTGATGACCGAGAGCGTCGGCGAGACCAGAATGTTGCGCGGATTGAGGTCGCGGTGGACGACTCCGGCACGGTGCGCCGCCCCCAGGCCGCGGCTCGTTTGCTTGATGACCTGCAGCGTCTCCTGAAGCGAGAGTCGGCGCTGGCGCAGCACGACGTCGAGGGAGGTTCCCTCGACGTACTCCATCGCGAAGTAGAGGATCCCCTGATCCTCCCCCTTGTCGATGATCTGCACGATGTTCGGGTGCGAGAGCATCGCGACGGTCTGCGCTTCGCGGTGGAAGCGCGCCACGCGCTCGGGCTCGGCCGCAAAGTCGCCGGGCAGGACCTTGATGGCGACGATCCGGTTGAGCGAGGGCTGCATCGCCTTGTAGACGGTTCCCATCCCGCCTTTGCCGAGCGGGCCGAGGATCTCGTACGGGCCGATCTGCTTCGGAATGTCAGAGGGAGGCATCGGTCTCGAATACCAGCACGGTATCTCCAATGAAGATGCGATCCAGGTCCCGGAGCACGGCGCGCGGAACTCGCGCTCCGTTCACCCGGGTACCGTTCGACGTTTCGAGGTCGGTCATCACATAACCCTCGCTCTGCCACTCGATGGCGATGTGCTCCTTGCTCGCCTGACCATCGGCGAGGCTGAGGTCGCAGGTCTTGAGCCGCCCAACGACGACCCGCTTCGCGCCGAGCTCGATCTGCTGCCCGGCCTCGTCTCCGACGGCGACGAAGAGCCGCGCCCGCACCGGAAGCCCCGGTTCCGCCGCCTTCGGCTTCGTCCGCGGTGCGATCTCGAGCCGCCGCACCGGATAGGCGAAGGGGATGCGGGCGCGGTGGAACTCGTCCCAGATCTTGTAGCGCACGTCGCTGTGGATGCGCGGCTGCTGCCCGATGTCCTCGATCCAGACGCGCAGCTCGAAGATGATCGCGCGATCGTCGAAGTTGCGGATGAATACGTCGGGCGTCGGCTTCTCGAGCACTCCGGGAACGTTCCGCGCCGCTTCGAGCAGCGCCTGGCGCACACGATACGGCGCCACCGAGACCGGCACGTGCACCAGGATCCGTTCGAGGTGCATCGGGTGCGGATAGAAGTAGTTGACGATCCGGTCGTCCGCCATGCGGGCGTTGGGGACGATCAGGTTGTCGCTGTCGCGGGTCCGGAGGTGCGTCGTGCGCAGCGAGATCGAGACGACCCGTCCCTCGGTGTCGCCGACCTTGATCCAGTCGTTGATCCGGTAGGGCTTCTCGAGACCGATGACCACACCCGCGAAGATGTTGCCGAGGATCGGCTGCAGTGCGAGACCGAGGACCAGGGTGGTCAGCGCGCCGGCGCCGAAGAGGCCGCTCATCGACTGCTCGGGGAAGCTGATCTTGAACGTCACCAGACCGGCGACGAGATATGCAGCGCCCACCGTGACCATCGGCAGCAGCGTCGGCAGCCGGACTCCCTGGTGCGGCAGGTGGAGGTCGAAGTAGAGCAGCCCCGCGATGCGGATGATCGTGATCGAGCCCAGGAAGAGCAGGATCCACGAGAGCGCGTGATCGAGGGTCTCGAAGACTCCCGGAGTGAAGAGGGTGAAGACCTTGATGCCGGCGGCGATCGCCGCCACGAAGAGAACGAACGAAAGCTGACGGATCAGAAGGAACCGTCGCAGAGCCGAGACGATCGCGATCAGGATCGCCGAGACCACGACGCTCGTCAGAATTGCCAGAGCCATTCGCACGATTTCTTGCCCTCTAGGACCGCTGCCAGAACCCGTGCGAACATAACACAAAACCTTTCCTTTCGAGGCTTTGCGAGTGTTCGGTTAGGGGTGGCGAGGTCCTTTCCGGCGGAGCAGCGCCTCGCTCGCGGCGACCGCCCCGAAGGCGAGCACGACCGCACCGGCGAGGAGGCGGAGAGCGCGCGGATCCTCCCCGGTTTCGACCGCCTGGAAGATCGCCGTCGACAGCACCGTGGTGCGGCCCGGAAGATTTCCGGCGACCAGGATCGTCGCGCCGAATTCGCCCACCGCTCTGGCGAACGCCAGGAGAGCGCCGCCGATGATCCCGCGTCCCGCCAGCGGCAGGGTGACCCGGAAGAAGACCCGGCGCGAGGAGGCGCCGATCGACCGCGCCGCCTCCTCGAGCTGCGGCGGCACCGCCTCGAAGGCGACACGTGCTCCCCGGACGAGGAGCGGCAGTGCCATCACCGCCATGGCGATCACGACGCCGCGCCAGGTGAATACGACCTCGAGACCGACCCGTTCGAGCGCCGTGCCGATGCCGCCCCGTCTGCCGAACAGCCGCAGGAGGACGAGACCGGTCGCCACGGGGGGCAGGACGAGCGGCAACGTGACGAGCGTCTCCAGCGCGACCTTCCCCGGAAAGTGCCGCCGGGCGAGCAGGAGTCCGAGCGCGATGCCGGGCGGCAGGATGAGCAGGGTCGCGATCGCCGCGACGCCGAGGGTGAAGAGGAGAATCCCGAGTTCGTCGGCCGCCACGGCGGCGAGTCTACGGAGTCGCGGCCCGGAAGCCGAACCGGGCGAAGACCTCCTGCGCCCGCGGGGAGGCCAAGAAGGCGAGCAGGCGGTCGGCCTCCTCGATCCGCCGGCTCGACGCGACGAGCGCCGCCGGATAGACGATCGTCGGGCTCTCGTCCTCGGGGACGACCAGCGCGACCTCGACTCCCGGGCTCGCGGCGGCGTCGGTCGCGTAGACCACGCCGGCGTCGGCCTCTCCGGCGGCCACCGCGGCGAGCGCGGCGCGCACGTTGAGGGTAGGGATCACGCGCGGCTCCACCCGTTCCCAGACGCCGCGCCCCGAGAGCCAGCTCCGGGCGTACTTCCCCGCCGGCACGGCCGTCGGATCGGCCAACGCCAGGCGGTCGATTCCGGACGCCGCGAGATCGTCCGCCGAGGCGATCCGTACGGAGCAGCCGACCGGGACCACGACCACCAGACGATTCGAGAGCAGGTTGCGGCGGCTTCCCGCCCGCAGGAGGCCGGCCGACGCCAGCCGGTCCATCGACGCGTCGTCGGCGGTGAAGACCAGATCGGCCGGTGCGCCGGCGAGGATCTGGGAGACGACCGTGGACGAGGCCGCGAAGTTGAAGGCGACCTTCTCGCCCCCTCCCGCCTCCCACACGCGGCCGAGCTGGGGCAGCACGTCGGCAAGGGACGCCGCCGCCGAAACCAGGAGCTCCGCCGGGGCCGCGGGCGGGCCGACGAGCGCGAGCAGGCAGCCGATGACGAGACGACGGATCCTCATGGCGCCGAGTGTAGCGGGGCCGATCCGGCGGAGCGAAGCTGGTGCAGCCAGAGGGAGTCGAACCCCCAACCCTCAGCTCCGAAGGCTGATGCTCTATCCAGTTGAGCTATGGCTGCGTTGCAGGAGGGTGCCGGCGGAGGGGAGGAGATGGTGCAGCCAACAGGAGTCGAACCTGTAACCTACAGCTCCGTAGGCTGTTGCTCTATCCAGTTGAGCTATGGCTGCCCGAGACATCCTGCGGCGCCGGAATCCTAGTCGATTCGGGCGTCCGGGAGCAAATCCGGCCTCGATGGACCCGCGGAACCCTCCGCTCCGCCGGAGCCGGGACCGCCGGTGTCCTCCTGCGCGCGGAGCGTCCGCCCGCTTTGTAGCGGCGCGAGCACGGAGGAGGACACCGGTGGTCCCGGCCGACCGACGACGCCCCGCGATCGAGCCGCCTATTCGATGAGCCCCTCGATCGGCGACGAGGCCGAAGCGTAGAGCCGGCGAGCGATCCGCCCGGCATGACGGGCGAGAAACCCGGCCTCGACGCCGAGCCGCATGGCGTGCGCCATCCGCACCGGGTCGGCCGCTTCGGCCACCGCGGTGTTCATCAGCACCGCATCCGCGCCGAGCTCCATCGCCAGCGCCGCGTCCGACGCCGTACCGACGCCGGCATCGACGACCACCGGCACGCCGGCCTGCTCGAGGACGATCGCCAGGTTGGCGCGGTTGCGGATCCCCATCCCGGAGCCGATCGGCGCAGCGAGCGGCATCACCGCCGGGCAGCCGATCTCCTGGAGCTTGCGCGCCACGATCGGGTCGTCGTTCGTGTAGGGCAGGACGACGAAGCCCTCCTCGAGCAGGACCTCGGCGGCGCGCAGCGTCTCGGCGGTGTCGGGAAAGAGCGTCGCCTTGTCGCCGATCACTTCCAGCTTGATCCACTCCCAGCCGCCGAGCTCGCGCGCCAGCCGGGCCGTGCGGATCGCCTCGTCGGCGGTGTAGCAGCCCGCGGTGTTCGGCAGCAGGAGGTACTTCTCCTGGTCGATCGAGTCGATCAGCGAACCCTTTCCCAACTCGTCGAGATTGACCCGCCGGAGCGCCACCGTCACCATCTCGGTCCCCGACGCTTCGAGCGCCCGGACCATCGTGTCGGCGTCCTTGTACTTGCCGGTCCCCAGGATCAGGCGCGAACGGAACTCGCGCCCGGCGATCTTCAGTTTCGGAAGCTCGGTCAACGGGTCACTCCTCGAATCGATTGTAGTGCAGGCATCGGACCACGAGACTCAGCCTGCGGCCGCCTTCGTCTCCGAGAGCTGGCGGTTCTCCGCGTCGACGAAGACGACCCGCGGCCGGTGCGCCCGGAGCTCGGCTTCGTCGTAGTCGGCGTAGGTCACGAGGATGACGAGATCTCCCTTCGAGGCGAGGTGCGCCGCCGCGCCGTTGAGGCAGATCTCGCCGCGGCCGGGCGCGCCGGGGATGGCGTAGGTCGCGAGCCGGTTGCCGTTCGTGACGTTGTAGATCTCGACCCGTTCGTTCACCAGGATGTCGGCCGCTTCGAGCAGCAACGGGTCGATCGTCACCGAACCCTGGTAGTGCAGGTTGGCGTCGGTCACCGTGGCGCGGTGGATCTTCGACTTCATCATCGTGCGTCGCATCGGATTCTCCTCGCCTACGGCGCCGGGGCGCCGAGGCGGACGTTGTCGATCAGGCGGGTCGCCCCGAGGTTGGCAGCCAGCGCCACGACGGCGCCCGGCCCGACCTCGACGAGCGGCTCGAAGGTGTCGGGGTCGACGACCTCGACGTACTGCAGGGTGAACTCCTCGTCACCGGCGAGCGCATCGACGACCCGCTGCCGGAGGACCGAGCTCGTCCGCTCTCCTGCGGCGAAGCTCGCCTCGACCTCCGCCAGCGCGGCGCGGAGGCGCGGCGCCTTCGCCCGCAGGGCGGGCGGCAGGTAGGCGTTCCGCGACGACATCGCGAGCCCGTCCGGCTCCCGCAGGATCGGTCCCCCGACGATCCGGAGCGGCAGACCGAGATCGCGCACCAGCTGCCGCACGACGGCGAGCTGCTGGGCGTCCTTCTCGCCGAAGACGGCGAGGTCGGGTCCGACGAGGGCGAACAGCCGCGCCACCACCGTGGCGACGCCACGGAAGAAGTGCGGCCGGAAGTCGGTCTCGAGGCCACGGGCCGCGCCCTGCGGTTCGATCCAGGTGCCGAAGCCGGGCGGATAGACGGTCTCCCGCGCCGGCAGGAAGAGCCAGTCGACCCCCGCCTGCGCGAGGAGCTCGCGGTCGCGCTCGACCGGGCGCGGGTAGCGGTCGAAGTCCTCGTGCGGTGCGAACTGCGTCGGATTGACGAAGATCGAGACCGCGACGATCCCGTCCCGGCCGGCTTCCTCGCGGGCGATCCGCACGAGCGACAGGTGTCCCTCGTGGAGCGCGCCCATCGTCGGCACGAAGGCGATCCGCCGACCGCTCTCGCGAGCTCTCCCCCGGAGCTCCTCGAGCTCCCCGGACGTCTGGACGATCTTCATTCCGGAGCCGGCCTCAGCCGCCGTAGATCCGCTCGATCGCTTCGTCGACGGAAGCGGTCGGAAAGGCCGGATCCTCGAAGCTCTCCTCGGGCGAGGGGAAGCGCCCCTCCCTCACGTCGCTGGCGAAGCGGGCGATCGCTTCGCGCGAGGCCACGCCGAGCTCGGCGTAGCGCCGGACGAACCGGGGCGCGATGCGCTCCTCGATGCCCAGGAGGTCGTGGTACACCAGCACCTGTCCGTCGCAGGCGGCGCCGGCGCCGATCCCGATCGTCGGGATCTCGAGGCTTTCCGTCACTTCGCGCGCCAGCTCCGAGGGGATGCACTCGAGCACGAGCGAGAAGGCGCCGGCCTCCTCGACGGCACGCGCCGCGGCGAGCAGCGCCTGGCGCGCCTCGGCGCCCCGGCCTTGGACCTTGAATCCACCGAACTTGTGGATCGACTGCGGCGTGAGACCGAGATGCGCCTGGACCGGGATCTCGGCGGCGACCAGCGCCTCGATGATCTCAATCCTCGCCCCCTCGATCTTCACCGCCGAAGCGCCACCCTCCTTGACGAAGCGCATCGCGTTCGCGACCGCCTGCTCGGCTCCGAGGTGGAACGAACCGTACGGCATGTCGGCGACCAGGAGCGCGCGCTCGAGCCCGCGCCGCACCGCCTTGACGTGGTGCAGCATCTCGTCGACGGTGACCGAAAGGGTGTCGGCGTGACCCAGGACCACCATGGCGAGCGAATCGCCCACCAGCACCATGTCGACCCGCGCGGCGTCCGCGGCACGCGCCTGCGGATAGTCGTAGGCGGTGACCATGGCGAGCTTCTCCCCGCGCTTCGGCGCCTCGCGGAGCCAGGGGACACTGATCTTCTTCGGCGACTTCGGTACGGCTGCGGACAACTTGGCAGGCAAGGACACCCGGCACCTCCACGAAACCAAAAACCCCTCCGCTGCCTGATGCAGACGGAAGGGTTTCGCGGTGCCGGGGGGCTCGCGCCGATCTCTCCCCGGATGCCCGTCTCTCCCTCGTACAGAAGGTTGGAGATCGCGCTCCGGCGCAGGCGGGCCACTTCGTGGCAGCTTCTCTTCCCGTCTCGGTCCCGCGTCGGCGGGATCCCAGCGGCAGAAACATTGTAGGACCTCGGGCGGCCGGGTGCAACCGGCGGCACGGTAGAGTCTGCGGCGTGATCGGCAGCCAGGTGGGGCACTACCGGATCCTCGGCAAGCTGGGCGAGGGGGGGATGGGGGTGGTCTACCTCGCCGAGGACGAGCGTCTGCACCGCAAGGTGGCGCTCAAGATGCTGCCTCCAGGATTCGCCGACGATCCGCTCCGCCTCGCCCGCTTCGAGCGCGAGGTCAAGACCGTCGCCGCGCTCAATCACCCCAGCATCATCACCATCTACTCGGTCGAGGAGGTCGACGGGCTCCGCTTCTTCACCATGGAGTACCTCGACGGCAGGACCCTCTCCCAGCTCATCCCGACGGGCGGCATGCCGCTCCCCGACTTCCTGCGTATCGCCGTCCCGCTCACCGAGGCCCTCGCCGCCGCCCACGCCAAAGGGGTCCAGCACAGAGACCTCAAGCCCTCCAACGTCATGGTCAGCAGCGAGGGGCGGGTCAAGGTCCTCGACTTCGGGCTCGCCAAGCTCAAGGAGCACGAGCGCACCGAGGCGTTCGACTTCAAGCCCGAGACCACCCTCACCCAGGCCGGGCTCGCCATCGGCACCCTCGCCTACATGGCGCCCGAGCAGCTGCGGATGAATCCCACCGATCAGCGCTCCGACATCTTCTCGCTCGGCGTCGTCCTCTACGAGATGGCCTCCGGCCGGGCCCCGTTCCTCGGACAGTCCACCGCCGAGGTCATCTCCTCCATCCTCCGCGACCAGCCCGAAAGGCTCTACGAGCAGGAGGCAGACGTCCCCCACGAGCTCGATGGCATCCTCCGCAAGTGCCTCGAGAAGGAGCCCGCAAGACGCTGGCAGAGCGCCGCCGAGCTCCGCGACGCCATCGCCGCCGTCGCCACCGAGGTCGCGCTCTCGAACACCGCCTCGCAGCGCAGCCGCGCGCTGGTCTCCCCGCCGCCCGTCCGCCGACGTCGTCGCCTGCTCGCCGCCGCCCTGGCGATCGCCATGGCGGCGACCGCCGGCGTCGTCTGGTGGGCACGTTCGTCGTACGGTGGAGCTCATGCCGCGACCGCGGTCGACGACCGCGGCGCGATTCCGTCGCTCGCGGTGCTGCCGCTGACCAACTTCACCGGCGAGCCGGAGTACTTCGTCGACGGCATGACCGATGCCCTGATCTCCTCGCTTGCCCAGATCCGCGGCATGCGGGTGATCTCCCGCCAGTCGGCGATGCATTACAAAGGATCGACCAAGCTCCTGCCGGAGATCGCCCGCGAGCTCGGGGTCGACTACATCGTCGAGGGGTCGGTCGCCCACGATGGGGACCGGGTCCGGCTCAACGCCCAGGTGATCCAGGCCCATCCCGAGACCACGATCTGGTCCGATGCCTTCGAACGCGCCGAGCGCGAGGTCCTGGCACTCGAAAGCAGCTTCGCGCAGGCGGTCGCCGAGGCGGTCCACGTCGCGATCGCGCCCGCCGACCGCCTCGAGGCCGCCAGCACCCCGGCGATCGATCCCGACGTCTACGAGGCCTATCTCCAGGGTCGCTACTACGGAAACCAGTTCGCCGAAGAGCCGCTGCGCAAGGCGCAGGGCTACTTCGAGCGCGCGGTCGCGCAGGATCCCGGCTTCGCTCCCGCCTGGGTCGGACTCGCCGACACGCTGATCATGCTCGGCGCCTTCCATTCGGATTCCCGCGACGCCATCGACAACGCCGGCGCCGCCGCCAGGAAGGCGCTCCAGCTCGACCCCGACCTCGCCGACGCCCACGCCTCGATGAGCGAGGTGGCGATGAACCGCCTCGACTGGAAGACGGCCGAGATCGAGATCGCGCGCGCGCTCGAGCTCAATCCGAACTCGGCCACCGCCCGCCGCCGGCACTGGATGCTCCTCTCCTGCCTGCTGCGGCTCGACGAGAGTCGACGCGAGGCCGAAGCGGCGAAGCGCCTCGACCCGCTCTCCGCCAAAGTCTCCGCCGATCTCGGGATCCAGATGCTGTTCCAGGGGGAGTACGAGAACTCCGTCCGCGAGCTGCGCTCCGCTCTCGAGCTCGACCCGGAGTACAACCTGGCGCACGTCTATCTCTGGATGACGTACCACGAGATGGGCAAGGATCCGGAGCGCGGGCAGGAGCTGCGCTACTACCTCGCCGACCTCGGAGCGCCGGAGCTCGTCGAGCGCTACGACACGTTGCTCGCTTCCGAAGGCTACGAGAAGGCGCTGCACCGGGTGGCGACCGATCTCGATCGCCGGGCGGTCGACCGGCCGTACGAAGCCGGCGTGGTGGCGGGACTGCTCGCCGCCGCGGGCGAGAAGCAGGCGGCGATCCGCTGGCTCGGGAAGGGTGTGGACCGGCGGAGCTGGGAGATGGCTTGGCTCGCCGTCTCTCCCGACTACAAGCCGCTGCGCGGGATGCCGGAGTTCAAGGCCTTCCTCCGCCGACTCGGACTGCCCGAGAAGGCGACCTAGAAGGCGACCTTGATGGCGCTCGCCTTGGCGTACTCGTCGCCGAGATACTTGCGGATGGCGTCGACGTCGCCCTTGCGGACGAGGTCCTTCTCGTCGTCGTTCAGATTCGCCTCTTCCATGACCTTCTCCCTGTCCTGCGAGAAGGCCTCCTGAAGATCCGAGTGCTTCGAGAGCGCGACGAGCAACGCGTGGAGATCCTGTAGCGCCATCCTTGCCCCCTATTCCGGTCAGAGAAACAGTGAGAGCAAAACCCTAGCACGGAGGAATCGGATGGAGAGAGGCTCGCTGGTCGTCGTCGGCACCGGGCTCGCGATCGCCGGGCAGGTGACGCAGGAGGCGCTCTCGCACATGGAGAACGCCGGGATCCTGCTCTACCTGGTAACCGACATCGCGACCAAGCAGTGGCTCGAAGGGCTCAATCCGCGGAACGAATCGCTCTACACGAGCTACGCGGTCGGCCGTGCGCGCGAAGAAAGCTACGCCGAGATGAGCGAGCGGATCCTCGGCCACGTGCGCGCCGGACGCCGCACCGTCGCCGCCTTCTACGGCCATCCCGGGGTCTTCGTCGCGCCGTCGCACCGGGCGATCGAACAGGCGCGCCGCGAGGGATTCTCCGCCCGTATGCTGCCGGGGATCTCGGCCGAGGACTGCCTGTTCGCGGATGTCGGCTTCGATCCCGGCGAGCGTGGTTGCCAGAGCTTCGAAGCGACCGACTTCCTCCTGCGGCGCCGGATCTTCGATCCCACCACCGCGCTCGTCCTCTGGCAGGTCGGCGTGATCGGCGTTCGCGACTACCGCAGCGACGACCTCTGGGGACCGCGTGGACTCGCCGTCCTCCGCCGGAGGCTGCTCGAGACCTATCCGGAGGATCACGAAGTCGTGGTCTACGAAGCGGCCCAGTATCCGGTCTGTCCGCCGCTCGTCGCACGCGTTCCGCTCGCCGGTCTCGTCGCCGCGCCGGTCTCCGTCCGCTCGACGCTCTACGTTCCACCGCTCCCGGATCGCGAGACCGACGCCACAATCCTCGGGCAGCTCCTCGCCGACGAGACCGCAGGCTCCTGATCCGCGAGCCGCCGGACGGCCGGAGAACGGTCCGATCAACGCTAGAGTACGCAGGTGATCGGGCAGACGGTCGGGCACTACCGGATCCTCGGCAAGCTGGGCGAGGGGGGGATGGGAGTGGTCTACCTCGCCGAGGACGAGCGTCTGCACCGCAAGGTGGCGCTCAAGATGCTGCCGCCCGGCTTCGCCGACGATCCGCTCCGCCTCGCCCGCTTCGAGCGCGAGGTCAAGACCGTCGCCGCGCTCAATCACCCCAGCATCATCACCATCTACTCGGTCGAGGAGGTCGACGGGCTCCGCTTCTTCACCATGGAGTACCTCGACGGCAGGACCCTCTCCCAGCTCATCCCGACGGGCGGCATGCCGCTCCCCGACTTCCTGCGTATCGCCGTCCCGCTCACCGAGGCCCTCGCCGCCGCCCACGCCAAAGGGGTCCAGCACAGAGACCTCAAGCCCTCCAACGTCATGGTCAGCAGCGAGGGGCGGGTCAAGGTCCTCGACTTCGGGCTCGCCAAGCTCAAGGAGCACGAGCGCACCGAGGCGTTCGACTTCAAGCCCGAGACCACCCTCACCCAGGCCGGGCTCGCCATCGGCACCCTCGCCTACATGGCGCCCGAGCAGCTGCGGATGAATCCCACCGATCAGCGCTCCGACATCTTCTCGCTCGGCGTCGTCCTCTACGAGATGGCCTCCGGCCGGGCCCCGTTCCTCGGACAGTCCACCGCCGAGGTCATCTCCTCCATCCTCCGCGACCAGCCCGAAAGGCTCTACGAGCAGGAGGCAGACGTCCCCCACGAGCTCGATGGCATCCTCCGCAAGTGCCTCGAGAAGGAGCCCGCAAGACGCTGGCAGAGCGCCGCCGAGCTCCGCGACGCCATCGCCGCCGTCGCCACCGAGGTGACCGTGCGCTCCACGTCGCCCACCCGGCGCCTGTCGCCGGGATCGCGCGGCGCGATCGGCTTCCGGAACCGCGCGACGCTCGTGGCGGCCGCCGCCCTCGCGCTCCTCGTCGCCGGGGGATGGCTGCTGGTGCGCTACCGGCAGGGAACGGAGGTGCGCGGCACGAGCGTCGCGGTCCCTTCAGTCCCTTCGCTCGCGGTGCTGCCCTTCCTGTCGATCTCCGGCGAGCCGGAATACTTCGTCGACGGCATGACCGACGGACTGATCGGCTCCCTGGCGCGTTTCGAGAGCGTGCGGGTGATCTCCCGCCAGTCGGCGATGCACTACAAGGGATCGAAGCTCCGGCTGCCCGAGATCGCACGCGAGCTCGGGGTCGCCTTCCTCGTGGAAGGTTCGTTCGCGCGCGACGGCGACCGGCTGCGTGTGCAGGCGCGCGTGGTGCGCGCCGATCCCGAGCAGCAGGTCTGGTCCGAGCAGTTCGAACGCTCGGCGAGCGACGTCTTCGCGCTGCAGAACGAAGTGGCGACCGGCGTGGCGCGCGCCGTCTCGGGCCGCCTCCTGCCGGTCGAGGAGCGACGCATGGCGCAGACGCGGAAGATCGATCCCCAGGTCTACCAGGACTACCTGCAGGGTCGCTTCTTCGTCGACCAGGGCAACCCGGAGTCGATCGAGAAGGCGCGCCTCGCCTTCGAGCGCGCGATCGCGAAAGATCCGACCTTCGCTCCGGCCCATGCCGGCCTCGCCGACGTCTACGGCTGGCAGGCTTATCTCTTCGAGGAGCCGTTCGCCTACGCGGCGAAGATGGAGGCTTCAGCCCGACGCGCCATCGAGCTCGACCCGGAGCTGCCGTACCCGTACGCCTTCGTCGGCGACGTGCTGCGCTACTACAAGTGGGACTGGAACGGCGCCGAGACCGCCTACCGCCACGGCATCGAGCTCGGACCGGGCGAGCCGATGCTGCACCGCCACCTCTGGGGACTGTTGTCGAACCTCCGCCGCTTCTCCGAAGCGCGCGAGCAGATCGTCGCGGCGATCCGCCTCGACCCGCTCTCGGCGGCAGCGGTCTCCGACCTCGCCTACGTCGAGCTCTTCGAGGGGCGCTCGGAGGAAGCCGAGCGCCAGTTCCGGCGGGCCCTGGCTCTCGATCCCGAGCTCCACTGGGCGCACTCCGGACTCTGGGTGATCTACGGCCGGAGCGGGCGTGAGGCGGAGCAGATCGCCGAACTGCGCGGCTGGCTCGCGGGACTCGGACTGCAGGAGCTCGTGGCGGAGTTCGACGCGCAGCCGGTCGGCGTAGCACATCGCGAGATCGCCGGCGCCATCGGGCGCCTCGCCGAAAAGCTCTCGCACGAAAAGCGGATCTCGATCGGCGTCGGCGTCGCGATCCTGGCCAGCGCCGGCGAGCTCGAGCTGGCGGAGAACTGGCTCGAACGCGCCTTCGAGGCGCGCGATCCGGAGCTCGTCTGGCTGGCGACCGACCCGGCCTACGAGCCGCTTCGGCGACGTCCGCGGATCGTCCGGATGCTCGCCGAGATGAATCTCCCGAGGCCGGCCGCTTGACTCCGGCCCCGGGCCGGATCGCTCCGCTAGGCCTCGGTGTCGTCGGGCGGCGGGATCTTGGTCGACTCCTTGATCTGCGCCACCCGCGGCGAACTCTTCCCGATCTTCGTCGACTCCTTGATCTGCGCCGCCCGCGGCGAACTCTTCCCGATCTTCGTCGACTCCTTGATCTGGGCGACCCGCGGCGAGCCCTTCGCGATCTTCGTCGACTCCTTGATCGGCGCCACCCGCGGCGAGCTCTTCCCGATCTTCGTCGACTCCTTGATCGGCGCCACCCGCGGCGAGCTCTTCCCGATCTTCGTCGACTCCTTGATCGGCGCCACCCGCGGCGCGCTCTTCCCGACCTTCGTCGACTCCTTGATGGCGGCAGTCGCCTTCGACTGGATGTTCACCCGCTGCGCCTCGGCGCCGAGATAGGCGCGCAGGCGCGCGGGGTTGCCCGAGAGCACGAGCTCGCGCTCGGTGGGCGTCAGGCCGGCGGCGGCGAGCGTCTTCGCCGGACTCTTGCGGACCTTCTCCAGATGCGCCGGATCGCCGAACAGCCGGACCAGCAGCTTCACGACATTCTTCTTCGACATGACCTCTCCCCCTGAGAACGGCAGAAGTCTATCCGGACGAACGGGCGCCGGAAGGGGGCGCAGGAAGGGCCGCTCCGTCCGCCGCGGGTCGCTCGACGTGGTCGGGGTCGGTATCGCCGGACCGGCGCACGTCACCCGCGAGGCGCTCGCCGCGATCCGCGCGGCCTCGACGCGTCTCGTCCTGGTCGCCGACTTCCTCACTCTCGAGTGGCTCGAGCAGCTCGTTCCCGGCTTCGAGAACCTCGCCGACGCCTATGCGGTCGGCAAGTCGCGCGACCTCACCTACGCCGAGATGACCGAGCGCGTTCTCGCGCCGGTGCGACGGGGCCGGAAGGTCGCGGCGATCTTCTACGGCCACCCGGGTGTCTTCGCCCGCTCGCCGCACGAAGCGGTGCGCCGGGCGCGCGCCGAGGGGTACGAGGCGCGGATGTACCCGGCCGTCTCGGCTCTGGACTGCCTGTTCGCCGATGTCGGCGTGGACCCGGGAGAGGTCGGCTGCCAGGAGTACGAGGCGACCGACTTCCTGCTGCGCCGGCGCCGCTTCGACCCCTGCTCGGCGCTCGTGCTCTGGCAGATCGGCGTCGTCGGCGTCTTCGACTACCGGGAAGAGGAGCTGTGGAGCCGGGAAGGTCTCGGGATCCTGGCCGAGGTTCTGCTCGAGACCTATCCCGCGGAGCACGAGGTGGTGGTCTACGAGGCCTCGACCCTGCCGCTCACTCCGCCGGTGATCCTGCGCCTGCCGCTCGGCGCGCTCGGTACGGCCGACGTGACCGCGATCTCGACGCTCTACGTGCCGCCGCTCCCCGATCGCGCGACGGACCGCAGAATGCTGCGCCGGCTCGGCTTCCGCTGAGGGTCAGCGCTTGCGCGCCGGTACGAAGTAGTCGGTGCCGCGGATCGGCCGGTGGAGCTGCGCCACGAGCTCTTCGAAGTCGTTCTTCGAACCGGGAAAATCGAGATTCCGCGTGTCGACGACGAGGAGCGGCGAGCGGTTGTAGTAGTGGAAGTAGTGGTTGTAGGCGTCGATCAGCTCGGCCATGTACTCGTCCGAGATCTCCTTCTCGAAGCTCCGCGCCCGCTTGCGGATGCGCGCCATGCAGGTGTCGACGTCGGCCGTGAGGTAGAGCACCAGGTCCGGGACCGGAACCTGCGGCTCGAGCGTGGTGTAGAGCTTGTCGTAGATCACCAGCTCTTCGTCGGAGAGCGTCAGGTAGGCGAAGATCCGGTCTTTCTGGAAGGTGTAGTCGGAAATCACCAGGCGCTGGAAGAGCTCCTGCTGGATCACCTCCTGCTGCTGCTTGTAGCGCGAGAGCAGGAAGTACATCTGCGTCTGGAAGGCGGCGCCCGGTCGATCGCGGTAGAAGTCGGGCAGGAACGGATTCTCGACGTCCTCGAGAACCTTCACCGCCTCGAAGCGACGGACCAGTTTGTCGACGAGGACGGTCTTGCCGACGCCGATCGGTCCGTCGACCGCGAGATATCGAAAGGGAAGCTGTTCCGTCATGCGCGCGCGGAGCTCAGTCTCTCACAGGAGAGCGGCGCCACGTCCCCCCGCGATCGCTCCGCGTCCCGGCGCTCATTCGCCCGGCGGCCGTCGCCGCGGAACCTCCCAGGGAAGCGGCGCCAGGAGCCAGCCGTTCTCTTCGCGTCGCGGCGGTCCGTCGACGTAGCCGCTCTCGATGCGGCTGTCCAGAGTGACGAAGGAGTGCGGGAAGCCGAGCTCCGCGTCCGACTTCGTCCACTGGGCGTGCGTCCGTTCGACCGTCCGCGCGAGCGGCGCCGCCAGCAGGAGCGGCAGCGCGAGGGCCACCAGGAGACGACGCCTCGTCGCGGCAGCGAGGAGCAGCGCCGGCCCGAGGAACATCGGCAGTGCGACGAGGAAACGCCCGCCGAGCCGGTCGTGGATCCAGGTCAGATTGAACATCCCGAAGAGCACCAGGGTCGAGACGACGCAGAACCGCTCGAGGAAGCGGAGCGAGTCGTTCGTCGGACCGCGGCGTCGGAGCGTCGCGTAGAGCAGGGCGAGTGCGCCGAGCGCCAGGAGGCCGGCGACGAACGGACCGGGGGTGAGCAGTTGCGGAATCTCCACCGCGAGCTGCCGCAGGTAGCCCGTCGGGCGCTCCCGTCCCTCCCCCCAGGCGACGAGATGTCCGCCGTCCGGTTCGAGCCGCCGGCGCACCGCCCACCAGAGGAGGACCGGCAGCCCGAACGTCCCGACGGCGATCGTCGCCCGGCGGAGCCGGAGACCAGCGGCGAGGAGCCGGGGCGCGATCAGCGTGGCGCCCGCGGCGAGGTAGGCAAGGCTCGAGTGGGCGGCGAGGAGGAGGAGGGCGGCCGACGTCGCAGTCGCCGCCGCGCGCGCCAGGTCGTCCGGGCGCTCCCGCGAGCGCCAGAGGGCGAGAGCGAAGAGTGGCAGCAGCGCCGCCTTGAGGCCGTCGGCCAGCACCGGATGCTCGGCTCCACCGGCGAGGAGCGCCTCGCAGGCGGCGACCGCCGCGATCCCCGCGAGCGGGGCGCGTCCCGCGGCGCCGGCCCAGATGTGGAGGACGGCCCAGGTGGCCGCACCGGCCTGCACCGCCGCGAGGAGCGTCGTCGTGGCGAGGAGCGCCGACCCGGTCGATCCCGCGAGCTGCTGGACCAGGGCTAGGAGCGCCGGATAGAGCGGCGGCCAGGCGAAGATCGGACGGCCGGTGAAGTAGACGAGCCCGTGCCCCTCCGCGAGCGAGACCGCCCCCTGCCAGAAGGCCCAGCCGTCGGCGGTGAGAGCGATTCCGCGCGGGTGCTGCACGAGAACGAGCAGCGTGGCGGCCACCGCCGCGGCGGAGGCCGCGAAGAGCGCGGAACGCTGACCGTCCGGATCCGTCACGTGGCCGCTACGCCGCTCGTTCGAGCGCCGGCAGCGAGCGCCGTCCGTCCACAGCCGGCCTAGCTGCTCCGCGCGATCGGACGATAGAGCGTGTCGCGCTCGACCGGCACGAATCCGGCGTCGCGCACCACCCGCTCGAGTTCGGGGATCGGGAGCATCTGGACCGTCTCCGCCCCCGCCATGTGGTAGATCGTCTCGCGCACCACCGTACCGTCGAGGTCGTCGGCGCCGAACGAGAGCGCGACCTGCGCGAGCTTGGGCGTGACCATGACCCAGTACGCCTTGATATGCGGGATGTTGTCGAGCACCAGCCGTGATGTCGCGATGTGGCGCAGGTCGTCGAGGCCGGTGGTGTGGTGCTTGAGACCCAGGTAGTTGTTCTCCGGGTGATAGGCGAGCGGGATGAAGGCGTTGAAGCCGCCGTTCTCGTCCTGCAGGGCGCGCAGACGCATCAGGTGGTCGATCTTGTGCTCGACCTTCTCGACGTGCCCGTAGAGCATGGTGCAGTTGGTCTTCAGCCCGATGCGGTGGGCCACGCGGTGGACTTCGATCCACTCGTCGGCGTCGAGCTTGCCATCGCAGATGATCTCGCGCACTTCCGGGTGGAAGATCTCCGCGCCGCCGCCGGGTAGGGAGCCGAGTCCGGCGGCCATCAGGCGCCGCAGGACCTCCTCGATCGAGAGCTTCTCGATCTTCGCGAACCAGCCGATCTCGATGGCGGTGAACGCCTTGAGATGCGCCTTCGGGAAGCGCTCCTTGAGGCCGCGGAGCATCTCCTCGTACCAGGCCATGTCGAGGTCGGGGTGGAGGCCGCCGACGATGTGGAACTCGGTGACGTCGTTGCCCCCCTGCTGCGCCGCCTGCCGGTAGATCTCGTCGTGCGACATCGCCCAGGCATGCGGCTCGTCCTTGAGCGCGGCGAAACTGCAGAACTTGCAGTTGTAGGTGTAGACGCAGACGTTCGTCGGGTTGATGTGCCGGTTGACGTTGTAGAAACAGGTGTCGCCGTGGAGCTTGCGGCGCACGTGGTTCGCCAGCCGTCCGAGGTGGAGGACGTGCGGCGTGGTGAAACAGAGCTCAGCGTCCCGTTCGTCGAGGCGCTCTCCGGCGAGGACCTTCGCCGCCAGGGGTCGGAGGGCTTCGGGAAACGAGTCGATCGCGGGTTCTGCCATGACGACCGGATTCTAGCGCGCCGGCTCGTCTCCCGGGGTCGGCTGCTGCCGGCGGTCGGACGCCGAGCCGGCACCGTCCGGGCCGGTCCCTGCGGCGCCGAAATCCGGGTTCAACCACTCGATGATCGCGGCGTAGCCCATGCTCTCGGGGTCGTTCTTGAGGTAGTCGCCGACGACGCCGAGGGCGCGGAACCCTTCGCGGATCTGGAAGCTCAGCGTGGCGTCACGCAGCTCGCCGCGGACCACGCGCAGGAGATACTCCCCGGGGCTCATCCGGTGGGCGTAGCGGTGGTAGCCACGGAGCCGGGCGCCGGCCCGGATACGCCGCAGCCCGAGACGGCGGGCGAGCGCGAATCGTTCGCGATAGAGCGCCTTGCCGACTCCGCGGCGCTGATGGAGCGGGTCGACCATCACTTCGGCGCCGTAGAGGGTCCCGCCGTTCTCGGGGTCGTGATTGGTGAAGTAGCCGCCGTCGGTCCACTCCCGCCAGGTCGCGTCGATGGCGTAATCGTCCCAGTGGACGATGAGCGACGAGGCGAAGCCGACCACCTCTCCCGTCGCCGTGCGCTCGGCGACCAGCTGCCCCTCCGGGAAGACCCGGAGATGGCTCTCGAACTGCTGCCGCTGCCACGGTTTCGACTCGGGATAGACCCTTTCGCAGATCGCGATCATCGCCGCGAAATCTTCGCTGCGGACCGGCCGCACCCGGATCGCCGGGACTCCGCTCCTCAAAACTCGACCTCCTCCAGGTCGGCGAGGACCTCCGCCGTGGTCGCACTGTCGCGCAGTGGAATGACGGTGCCGGTCTCGCGCGACCTGCGCAGCTCCTCGATGTCCACGTCGCCGATGACGATCATCTCCTGGTTGACGGTGCCCTCCGCGCGGATGCCGTCGCGCGAGAAGGCGAAGTCGGACGGCGTCAGCACCGAGGCCTGTCCGTAGTTGTGGGAGACGGCAGGAACCATCGGCAGCGAGCCGACAGTGCAGGCGTGGACGACGTACATCTGGTTCTCGATGGCGCGCGCCTGGGCGCAGTAGCGGACCCGGAGGAAACCCTGGCGATCGTCGGTGCAGCTCGGAACGATCAGGAGATCCGCTCCCTTGCGCGCCGCGGCGCGCGCGAGCTCGGGAAATTCGGCGTCGTAGCAGATCGTGACGGCGAATCGACCGAACGGCGCGTTGAAGACATGCATTCGCCGCCGCGGCTGGATCGACCATTCCTCGCGCTCCCATCGCGTCAGGTGGATCTTGCCCTGCGACGCCATGCGCCCGTCCGGGGCGAAGAGGAAGCAGTCGTTGTAGAGCTCGTCGGAGTCGCCCAGGGTGGGGATCGAGCCTCCGACGACGTGCAGCCGGTGGCGCTCGGCGAGGGAGCGCATGAGCTCCTGGAAGCGCGGAACCTGGCGGGCGAGATCGCGCACCTGCTCGACGATCGGGCGCCGTACGTTCCCCAGGGTGAGGAGCTGGACGGTGAAGTACTCGGGGAAGACCAGCAGGCTGACCTTGTAGTCGGCGGCGGCGGCGAAGAGCCCTTCGACCTGGTCCGCGAACTGCTCGAAGTCCTTCACCGGTCTCACGAAGTACTGCACCGCCCCGATCCGCAGGCGCTGGTTCATCGATCCTCCTCCCGTCTCTGGCGTTCCCGGCCGCTTGACATCCGGCGCACCCGGTTGACAATATGACTGACCAGTCAGTCATATGATACCGCCAAACGGCCCGCTGCCGCCACCCCCGACCGTACGTCAGCGGCTGCTCGCCGCGGCCGAGGCGGTCTGCTCCACCGACGGGCTCTACGATGCGCGAATCGAAGACATGACGCGACGCGCCGGGATCGCCAAGGGAACCTTCTACCTCTACTTCCCGAGCAAGGAGGCGATCGTCCAGGAGCTGACGCGCGAGGCGCTCGCCGAGCTCGGGGAGCGCTG
This sequence comes from Thermoanaerobaculia bacterium, assembly GCA_050186295.1. GTDB lineage: Bacteria > Acidobacteriota > Thermoanaerobaculia > Multivoradales > JAGPDF01 > JAGPDF01. The sequence goes on from JBFWYP010000005.1 coordinate 127,656, forward strand.
CCGGATGGCGGTACGCGGCGCCCGCAGCCTGACCGGGCGAGCGCGGGCGATCGTCGCCACCCACCTCGACTTCTACGGCGGCAATCCCGGCCGCCTTCGCATCCTCCACCAGGCGCGCGGACTCCTCACCTTTTCGCGCCCCGAGTGGCAACCGCTCGCCGCCGCCTTCGACGCCCATCTCGATCTGCTCGCCGCGCTGCTCGTCACGGCCGCCGACGCGCAGGAGGTCGCCCGGGAGAGCGCCCGTCTGCTCTTCGGCGCGGTCTCGGGAGCCGCTTCGCAGTTCGCGCTCGCCGGAAGCGGGCTTCCGGCTGCAGCTGCCGGCGGTCTCGACCTGCCGCTGGCGCAGATGATTCGCGACTACTTCCATTCCCGGTCTCCGCGACCGCGCCCAGGGAGCACCCCATGAACGTCACCCCCGATTCCTCGTCGGTCCTGCTGTCCCAGGGCTGGACCGATCTCCTGCAGACCCGACCGTCCGACTGGCTTCCCGCCCTCGTCGCCTTCTCCGTGGTCGCCGTAGTCGGCTGGGTCTTTCGCTGGCTGCTCGAGCGCTCGCTCGGCCGGCTCGCCGCTCGCACCAGGACCCGGGTCGACGATGTGATGGTGGAGGCGGCGCGCAAGTTCTGGCTCCCCGGCATCGTCCTGCTCGCCCTCGCCGCCGCGACGCACATCTCTCCGCTGCGGACGGAGTCCGGCGGTCTCGTGGTGCGAATCTTCCTCAGTGGTTTCCTCCTCGTCCTGGTCCTGGCGTCGGCGCGCGTGGTCGAGGCCTGGCTGGGGGAGAGAGCGAGCGAAGGGACCGGACCGCAGTCGACTCTGCTCCAGACCTCGGCGCGCGTGGCGGTGCTGGCAGCCGGATTCCTCCTCGTGCTCGACAACCTCGGCGTGCAGATCGCGCCGTTGCTGACGGCACTCGGTGTCGGATCGATCGCTGTCGGTCTGGCGCTGCAACCGACCCTGTCGAACTTCTTCGCCGGCATGCACCTGTCGATGGCCAAGCCGATCCGTGTCGGCGACTTCATCGAGCTCGAGGACGGCACCCAGGGGCACGTGCTCGACATCGGCTGGCGGGCGACGAAGCTGAGCCAGCCGGCAAACAACCTGCTCGTGGTTCCCAACGGCCGGCTCGCCGAGATGCGGCTGATCAACTACAGCCTGCCGGACGGGCCGCAGAACATCGTCCTGGGTCTCAGCGTCGCCTACGGTTCGGACCTGCCGCGGGTCGAAAAGGTGACGCTCGACGTCGCACGGTCGATCCAGCGCGAGACCCCCGAAGCCGACCCGGACCACGAGCCGTTCGCCCGCTTCCACACCTTCGGCGACTCGGCGATCGCTTTCAACGTCGTCCTGCGCGCCCGCTCCTACCCCGACCGCTTTCCGCTGATCCACGCTTTCGTGAAGGCGATCCACGCCCGGTACGTCGCCGAAGGGATCGAGATCCCGTTCCCGCAGCGGGTCGTCCACCTGCAGGGCGAATCGACGAAGGGCTGAGCCGCGCGCCGACCGGAGCGGCCTCCGGGCTCCGCCGGCCGACCTCAGACCCAGTCGACGCTTTTCGTCGCGGCGGCGAAGACGAAGCAGCGCTGGGCGTTCGAGCTCTCGTCGGCCGGGATGACGAAGAAGGCAGCGCGACCCGGCTGATAGCCCTGGGTCGTACCGACGATCACTTCGCCGTCGTCGAACTCGACCCGCAGCTTGCGGCCGTGGATCGGCTTCGATTCGTCGAACTCGTTCTTCGGCTGGTGACTCGCATCGCCGGCGTAGTCACGCACGAAGAAGATCGCCTTGAGCTCGGCGTGACGCACGGTGACGGGCGGGGAGCCGTCCTCGGGGGCGACGTGGAATACATCGCGGGCGGGGAGGAAGTCGCTCGTGATCCCCTTCATCATCCGCCCGTCGCGGTAGCGCGCGACGACCTTGCTTCCAGCCATTTCGGACCTCCAGCGGGTGTCTGCCCATGGTAACGCGAAACGCCCCGCGAGGAGCTAAGATCCGCAGCCATCATGGAGAAGAAAAAGTTCCTCTTCGTCTCGCTCGCCGGACTGGTTGGCGACATCGCCTGGCAGGTGCTGAAGGAGGGACACGAAGTCCGCTACTTCATCGGCGCCGAGAGCGAGAAGGATATCGCCGACGGATTCGTGCCCAAGAGCGACGACTGGGAGAAGGACGTCGACTGGGCGGACATCGTGGTCTTCGACGACACCCTGGGACAGGGCGAGAAGGCACAGCGCCTGCGCCAGGCGGGAAAACTGGTGGTCGGCGGAACGCCGTACACCGACCGGCTCGAAGACGACCGCTCCTTCGGTCAGGAGGAGCTCAAGAAGGCGGGCATCAACATCCTCCCGTACCGCGAGTTCGACAACTTCGACGACGCGATCACCTTCGTGCGCGAGAACCCGGCGCGTTACGTTCTCAAGCCGTCGGGAGAGGCGCAGAACGTCAAACGGCGCCTCTTCGTCGGCGAGGAGGAGGACGGCGGCGACGTCGTGAGGATGCTCGAGGCGTACAAGCTCGCCCTCTCCGCCGAGATCAAGGTCTTCCAGCTCCAGCGCCGCGTCGCCGGCGTCGAGGTCGCGGTCGGCGCATTCTTCAACGGCGCCCGGTTCGTCACTCCGATCAACATCAACTTCGAGCACAAGAAGATGTTCCCGGGAAACCTCGGGCCGTCGACCGGCGAGATGGGAACGTTCATGTTCTGGACCGAGCCCAATCGGCTCTTCCATCAGACTCTCGCCAAGATGGAGACGGCACTCGCCCGCGAGCGCTACGTCGGCTACATCGATCTCAACTGCATGGTGAACGGCAACGGCATCTATCCGCTCGAGTTCACCTCGCGCTTCGGCTATCCGACGATCTTCATCCAGCAGGAAGGGATGACGACTCCGATCGGCCAGTTCTTCTGGGACCTCGCCAACTGCGAAGACCCCAAGCTCAAGGTGAAGAGCGGCTTCCAGGTCGGCGTGCGGGTGATCGTTCCGCCCTATCCGTTCGACGATCCCGGAACCTTCGAGTCGCTGTCCAAGAACGCGGTCATCTTCTTCAAGAAGTCGACTCCGGAGGAAGTGCACATCGAGGATGCCAAACTGGTCGACGGCCAGTGGCTCGTCGCCGGCACTTCGGGCGTCGTTCTCTGCGTCGTCGGTCTCGGACCGACGATGAAGGCCGCACAGCAGCAGGCATACTCGCGGATCCGCAACATCCTGATCCCCAACATGTACTACCGCACCGACATCGGCGACCGCTGGCTCGAGGACTCGGATCGTCTGATGAGCTGGGGCTACCTCCGGCGGACGTAGGGCCCGCTACCTACCCTGCGGCGCGGTTACAGCGGCCTCGCGGGCGACTATCCTCGAAGCGTGGAGGAGGGTTCGCCATGAAGATCCTGCTCGCGACCGACGGATCCAGCTGCAGCGACGCGGCGCTCGATGCGCTCTGTGCCCGGCCCTGGCCGGAGAAGAGCGAAGTCTGCGTCCTTTCGGTGGCGGCACCGCCGCCCTATCTCGAGGAGCCGCTCTTCGCCGCGGGCGCCGCCTGCGGCCGGGTCTTCGAGGAGGAGAGGGAACGCGCCGGCCGCGACGCCAGCCGCGTCGCCCGTGCCATCCGCCGCCGCGCGCCCGCCCTGTCGGTGGTCGCGAAGTCCGTCGCCGGAACGCCGGCGGCGTCGATCCTCGAGGAGGCGGCGAAGTTCGGCGCCGACCTCATCCTGGTCGGCTCGCACGGCCGCAGCGCCGCCGCCCGGTTCCTGCTCGGCTCGGTCTCGAACGCCGTCGCACTGCACGCTCCCTGCTCGGTCGAAGTGGTGCGGAAGCCCGCGCCTGCCGCAATCCGTGCCGGCGGGGGCGGCTCCCGGGTCGGGCGCGGGCGCTCGCCGCGGCCGTCAGGCCGCGACGGGCAGTGAGCGGTGGGCGCAGATGCTCTCGAGCGTCGCGAGGATCGGCTGCCGGAGTGCCGTATTCTCGCCGGCGCAGCAGACGATGTCGTTCATCGACAGCATCCCGGCGAGGCGCCCCTCTTCGAGCACCACGAGGCGGCGCACGCGGTGGCGGCCCATCGTCGCCAGCGCCTCGACGACATCGTCGTTCGGAGCGCAGCTCCAGAGAAGGCCGCTCGAAACCTCCTTGACCGTACGGTCGGTCGCGCGGACGCCCTCGAGGACCAGCGCCATGCAGATGTCGCGGTCGGTGATCACGCCGACGACGCGGCCATCGTCGACGACCGGCAGGATGCCGCAGTCGGCCTCCCACATCCGGATCGCCGCCGAGGCGAGGCTTTCCGACCGGTCGCACGTCCGGATGTTTCGCGTCATGAGCTCCTGGACTTCGACTCTCATCTCTCCTCCTCCCGGCGCGGAGCGCCCCGGGCGGTCCAGGGCGCTCCGACGTGCCGGCTTCACTTGACGTCGATCTTCTTCGCTTCGATCTTCTTCTCGGGGGGACAGGGGATCGTGACTTCGAGCACCCCGTCGACGAACTTCGCTTCGATCTTCTTCGGGTCGGCCTCGAAGGCGAGCGCCATCCGGCGATAGAACTCGCCGTGGCTCCGCTCGGCGCGATAGTAGTCCGCCTCCTCGACCTCGCTCTCCGCCTCGCGGTGCCCGCGGATGACGAGGTCGCCGTTCTCGAGGGCGACGGTGACGTCCTCCTTCCTGACTCCCGGGAGGTCGGCCTTCACGTGGAGCTCGCCGTTCTTGTCGAAGACGTCGAGGCTGGGCGCCCACTCGAGAGCGCTCGATGCGATCTCGCGGAACGGCCGGAGCGGCCGGAAGAGGAACGGGCGATTCCAGAACCCCTCCATGTCGCGCCGAAGCTCGTCGAAGAACGGGGTCATCGCGGGCTGCGTCTCCTGGTTCTTCATGAGCAGACTCATGGCGATCTTCCTTTCCGGACCGCCGGAGCGCGCGGCATGCGAGCCTGGCGGCCCAATCTGCAATCTAGGGCCGCCCGAGGCAACGCGAAACGCCCTCGGGGGTGGGATCCGGGCCGGTCCTCCCCATCCCTTCGAGTGGCTGCGGCGCAGCGCCGTCGGATTCGCCGCTCCCGGAGCGGTCCGTACGGCGTCGCGACGGACGCGCCGGTGGTGATCTCGATGCTACGCTGCTCCGCATGGAGAGCCCGAGGCCTGCGGCGCTGCACCCCGCGTGTCCCGGCTACGGTTCGCTCGCAGACGTCCGCGTGGCGAAGGCGGCGCTCGTCGCCGCGGGCCGCGAGCGGATCCAGGAGGGCTCCGGCAGCGACCTGTCCGAGGTCGCCTATTTCGACTTCCCGGCGATCAGCTCGCCGGTCGAGGACCTCTTCCTCGACGACGCGCGGCTCGGGCCGCCGGAGAAGATGATCTGAGGAGGGGCGCGTGGCGCTTTCGCAGCTTCTACGAACTGGAGTCGCCCGGAGCCTCGCCGGGGTCATCGCCGTAACGCTCGCGGCGCCGGCGAGCCTGCCGGCCGACGCCATCGACGACTACCTCGCGCGCGAGATGGCGGTGCGCGGAATTCCCGGGCTGGCGCTGGCGATCGCCCGCGACGGCGCGGTGGTCCGGCTCTCGAGCTACGGCCTCGCCCACGTCGAAACCGCCTCACCGGTCGGTCCCGAGTCGGTCTTCGCGATCGCCTCGCTCGACAAGCAGATCACCGCAGCGGCGCTCCTGCGGGCCGCGGAGCTCGGCCGGCTCGAGCTCGACGATCCGGTGGCGAAGTGGGTCGACGGCCTGCTCCCCGGGGCGACCCTGCGCCAGCTCCTGTCGCATCTCTCCGGACTTCCCGACGTCGTCGCCGGTTCGATCGAGGGGCGCTACTTCACCGACTACACGACCGCGCAGCTCCTCGAGACGGTCCGCGGCCAGACGCCGCTCGCGCCGCCGGGGACCCGATTCGCCTACTCCGACGCCGGCATGTTCCTGGCTCAGCTGGCGACCGAGCGCGCCGTCGGCGTCCCGTGGTGGGAGTTCGTCCGTCGCGAGCTGTTCGAACCCGCCGCGATGTTGACGCCGGTCTCGATGACCCCGGCGCTGCTGCTGCCGCACCGCGTCTCCGCCTACACCCTCGACGAAGCCGGCCTCCTGCTCCGCGATCGCCGGCTCGACATCGACTTCGGGCCGCTCTACACCGACCTCGGGATGACGGCGGCCGACTTCGCCCGCTTCCTCGCCTCGCAGGACGGCGACCGGCCGCTCGCGCGGGCGAGCGTCGCCATGCTGACGACGCCGGTCCGGCTCGAGAACGGTCTCCCGGCGGGCGAGGTGTTCCAGTGGAGCCGCTACGGGCTGGGGGTCGGTCTCGACGACTACCTCGGGCACCGCGCGACACTCCACTCCGGACACAGCGGCGTCGGCTTCCTGCGCCTCCCGGACCAGCGGCTGTCGATCGTGGTCTTCACCAATCTCGAGCATCCGGCCGGCAGCGACCCGGTCGGACTCGCCATGGGCGTCGCCGGCAGGCTCGATCCGCAGCTCGACCTCGACCGTCTCTCCGGCACCCCGTCCGTCGCTCCCGCTCTCGTCTCCCGCCTGCGCGCGGCCTACCTCGCGTCTCTCGACGGCGCGCCCGATCGTTCGACTTACTCGGCGCCGCTCGCGGCGCTCGCCTGGGAGGGGGCAGCGGGACTCGCCGGCCGCCACATCCGGCTCGGCGCCCTCGAGAGCTTCGATGCGGTCGCGGACGGCACGCTCGACGGGGAGCGCACCCTCCTCTTCCGCGCCCGCCACACCCGCGGCACGATCTACTGGCGCGTCGGCCTCGACCCGAGCGACGAGCGGATCTCCCGCGTCGTCTGGTGGCATCCTTGAGCGGCGGGCTGCGGAAGCCGCCCGGGCCCGGAGGCCGCTCCGTCGTTCAGCGCGAGGAGCCGGTGCTGCGCTTCAGGTAGCCGAAGAAGTCGCCGTCCGTCGAGAAGACGAGGATCGTGTCGCCGTCGACGGTCGACTCGAACGTCTCCATCGTCTTGAGGAACTCGTAGAAGTCCTGCGCCTCCCGGGAGCGGTTGTAGGCCCGGGCGTAGATCTCCGTGGCGCGGGCGTCGGCACGGCCGTGGATCTCCTCGGCCGTCTTGTAGGCCTCGGACCCGATCTGCTTGAGCTCGCGCTCGCGCTCGCCCTGGATGCGCAGCGCTTCGCCCTCGCCCTCCGACCGGAAGCGCGCGGCGATCCGTTCGCGCTCGGCGATCATGCGGTCGAAGACCTTGCTCTGCACCTCGGCGACGTAGTTGATCCGCTTGAGGCGCACGTCGAGGATCTCGATCCCGAGATCCTCGGTGCGCGCCGACGACTTGGTCAGGATCTCGTCACGGATCTTCTCGCGGCCGACGGAGATCGGATCGAGCGTCACCAGCTCCTCTTCGGTCTGGGACTCGTCGATCGCCGGCGTGCGGTTGGTCGTCCTCACCACCTCGACCAGGTCGTGGTTGGCGATCGCGTTGCGGGTCTCGCCGTCGAGGATGTCGTCGAGCCGGGTCTGCGCCCCACGCTCGTCCTTGAGCCGCTGGAAGAACTTGAGCGGGTCGCTGATCCGCCACCGGGCGTACGTGTCGACCCAGATGAAGCGCTTGTCGCGGGTCGGCAGCTGGTTGGCTTCGCCGTCCCACTCGAGGAAGCGCTTCTCGAAGCGGTGGACCTCCTGGATGAACGGCAGCTTGAAGTGGAAGCCCGGCACCGACACCGGCGCCCCGACCGGCCGGCCGAACTGCGTGAGGATCACCTGCTCCGCCTCGTTCACGACGTAACCCGCGTTCCAGAGTCCGATCACCGCGACGACGACCAGCCCGACACCGAGGAAGTTCTTCATCGCGAGCCCTCCGCCGGCGCCGGCGTACCCGGGACCGATCGCACCCCGTCGAGATTGAGCAGCGGCAGGAGGCCGCGGACGTCCTTGTCGACGACGATCTTCTTGCCCGCCTTGGGCAGCACCCTGGCGAGCGTTTCGAGGTAGAACCGTTTGCGCGTGACCTCCGGCGCCTTGCGGTACTCGTCGTAGAGAGCGATGAACCGCGTCGCGTCTCCTTCCGAGCGGTTCACCCGGTCCAGCGCGTAACCCTCCGCGCGCTCGATGGTCTGCTGCGCCTCGCCGCGCGCCCTGGGGATCACCTGGTTGTACTCGCGTTGCGCCGTGTTGATCCGCTCCTCGCGCTCCTGTTGCGCCTGGTTGACGGCGTTGAACGACGGCTTCACTTTCTCCGGCGGATTGACGTTCTGGAGCACGACCTGTTCGACCTTCAGTCCGGTCTCGTACTGATCGCAGAGCAGCTGCAGGCTCTGCTCGACGAGCGACGCGACCTCCTGGCGGCCGACGGTCAGCACCTCGTTGACGGTGCGGTCTCCCACCGCTTCCCGCACCACGGCCTCGGTCATGGCGCGGAACGTCTCGCGCACGTTGCGGACCTTGAACAGGTAGTCGTAGGCGTTGACGATCCGGTACTGCACCACCCACTCGACGTCGGCGATGTTGAGGTCACCCGTGAGCATCAGCGATTCGTCGTCGAACTCCTTCTGCGAGTAGGTCGTCCGCACTCCGGGCACCCCGGTGCGGAAGCCGAACTCTTCCTTGAGCTGACGTTCGACCGGCACCTTGACGACCTCTTCGATGCCGAGCGGCAGCTTGAAGTTGAGGCCCGGGTTCGCCTCCCGCACGTACTTGCCGAAGCGCAGGACGACGCCGATCTCCTCCGGGTCGACGGTATAGAACGAGCTCACGACGAAGACGAGCGCCAGGACCGCGAGCACGATTGCCCGCAACGGGAGCTTGCCCGGGAAGCCGCGGAACGTCCCGCCGAGATCCGGAAACTGCGCCAGGCGGCCGTGCAGACCGCCGTTTCCGCCACCGCCCAATCCTCCACTGCCGCCGTTCGTCTCCATGACACACCTCTGGTGTCACCCTACCATCGGCCTCCGCCGGCGCGCAGGGCGCGACGTTCCCGCTACAATGACTCGAGCATCTCTCTCGAGGAGGTAGCGATGAGCGAAGCGAAGAGCATCAAGGCGGCACCCCGGAAGCGCGCCACGAAGAGCACCCGGAAGGCGGCCAAGGCCCCGGCGCCGGGCAGCATCGAGCTCGCCCTGGCAGCGCTCGGACGCCGCGCCGACGAGGCACGTGTCCGCCTCGGCGCGCTCTCCGACGAGAGCGCCAAGGCGGCCGGCAAGTCGCTCGACAAGGCGACCCGGGCGACGAAGGCCAAGGTCAACGACCTCAACAAGAAGTGGCAGAAGCTCGAGCCCAAGCGCAAGGCGCAGTGGATCGCCGGCGTACTGGGTGCGATCGCCGCCGCCGCGGCGATTCCGATCGTCGCCAAGGAGCGCCGCAAGGCGAAGGCCGCCAGGGCGGAGAAGCCGGCCGCGAAGAGCTGATCGTCGCCGTACCGGCGGGGCGTGCCGCAGCTCCGGTCTGCCGATAGGATCGCCGTCATGAGCGACTCGTCCCGCCCTTCCCTCCTGCCCCTCGGAGCCCTCCTCGCCGGTGGCCTCGCCCTCGGCGGCTGGTTCCTCGCCTCGTCGGTCCGCCATTTCAAGGACGCCGACCGCTACGTCTCGGTCAAGGGTCTCGCCGAACGCGACGTCGCCGCCAATCTGGCGATCTGGCCGGTGGTCTTCTCCGTCGCCGGCAACGACCTCTCGCAGCTGCAGACCCAGCTCGAGCGCGACGCGGCCAGGATCGAGGAGTATCTCGAAGCGCGGGGCTTCGGCGCCGAGGAGATCTCGCGCTCGGCGCCGCGGGTCACCGACAACGCCCCGAGCGGCGCGGTGGACGGCCGGATGCCGACCGAGCGCTACCAGGTCGAGGCGACCGTGACCCTGCGGACGTCGAAGGTCGACGCCGCCCGCGCCGCGATGGAACGTTCGGGCGAGCTCGTCGGCAAGGGCGTGCGCCTGCTGCGCAGCTGGGAGTACAACACCCAGTACTTCTTCACCGATCTCGAGAAGATCAAGCCGGAGATGATCGCCGCCGCGACACAGGACGCGCGGCGCGCGGCGGAGAAGTTCGCCCAGGATTCGGGAGCCGAGGTCGGCGGCATCCGCCGCGCCACGCAGGGCTACTTCTCGATCGAGGATCGCGACCCGTTCTCACCAGAGTGGAAGCGCGTGCGCGTGGTCACCAGCCTCGACTATTTCCTGAAATAGCTCTCCGGATCAGACGAGTTCGATCGACGACAGCCGGCCGACGTCGAAGGAGACGTGGCCGTCGGGTTCGTTGGGATCGTTGAGGCGCTCGAAGCGCGCGTTCCAGACCACCTCCGACGCTTCGTACGACGAGCGCGCGTGCACCATCTGCGAGAAGGTCTCGTCCACTCCGGAGAGGAGGATCAGGAACTCGGCAGCGACGGCGGCGAGATCGTCCGGCCCCTGACCCCAGAGCGGACTCGATTCGTCGATCGGATGGACCACCGTCCAGCTCAACGGAAAGAAGAGCACGCTGTCGCGCTCGAGGGTGAGGGGCAGGAATTCGCGGTCGCCGTTCGGCTTGCGCCGGGCGAGGAGCACCCGCGCCGTGAGCTCGATCAACTGGTTGCTGCGCGCGTTGGCGATGCGGAACTCGAACGCGGTGCCGCCGCGGTACGGCGCGATCACCGCGCTCTCGCTGAACAGCACGCGGGCCCGCGGTCGCGCGAAGCGCGCGAACGAGATGCCGGTGCCGAGCGCCACCAGGAGCATCCCGCAGACCGCTTCGACGACGACGAGCACGTTCGCCGCCAGCTCGGCGGGGGCGATGCCGCCGTAGCCGATCGTCGCGAACGTCTGCACCGAGAAGAAGAAGTCGCCGAAGAACCGTTCGGTCGCGTTCTCCGAGGGAACACCGGCGAGCGCACCGGCGCCGATCAGGAAGTAGGCGGTCGCGAAAACCAGGTTGACCGCCAGGAAGAAGGCGGAGAGGAAGACCAGGTAGCGCGGCCAGGTGAGATCGAGCAGCCAGTGGTAAGCAGAGAGCGACTCGAAGAAGCCGAGCCCCCGGCGCCGCACGTTGAAACTGCCGTCGCGGTTGAGCAGGCGTTGCCGCGTCTGCCGAGTGACCAGCGAGCCGAAGCCGAGGTCGTTCTTGTCGACCGGCGGAGCGGAGGCCACCGGCGGGCTGCCCGGGTGCAGGTCGACCCTGTGCGATCGGCGCTTCAAGGTGGCGGCAGTCTACGTCGCGGCGATCCCGGCCAGCAGGCGGCGCGCGAAGTCGACCGCTTCCGGATGCACGGAGTGCGGAAAGCCCGGATATCTGCGGATCGTGACCGCCGCGCCCTGCGCCGTGAACGCCGCGGCGCTCTCTTCGACGCGACTCCACGGGACGTGCGGATCCGGGTCACCGCTGCCGAGATAGACCGGCGTGCCGGCGAGATCACCCGGAGCGGCGAAGTCGGTCCCGGGCGGGCCGATCCGGCCCCCGGTCGCGGCCACGAGGCCGCCCCAGCGTCGCGCGTGACGCGCCACGAACTCGGTGGCGAGGCAGGCCCCCTGGGAGAAGCCGAACCAGACGATCCGGTCGTCCGCAACTCCGGCCGCGGCGATCTCGCGCTCGACGGCCTCGAGCCGTGAAAGCGCCGACGAGAGCCACGGTTCGTTCGCCGGGATCGGCGCCAGGAAGCGCTGCGGATACCAGGCATGGCCGGTCGCCTCCGGCGCCAGGAAGGCGACGCCGTCGGTCGCGAGGTGGCGCGAGAAGGCGAGGATGTCGCGCGCGTCCGCGCCGCGGCCGTGCAGCAGCACGACAGCGGCGCGCGCCTTCGCGAGCTCGGCGCCGTCGCGCAGCATTGGACCGCCGGCGTGCGGATCGGCTGCGTTCACGGGTTCGCCCCGGGTGTCCCCGCGGCGGCCGGAGCAGGCGCCGTGAGCGGCGGCAGCGCCGCCTCGATCGCCGATCGCTGCGACTCGAGCCAGGGTGGCAGGACGAGCGTCTCACCGAGCCTCGACGGCTCTTCGTCGACCGCGAATCCGGGTCCGTCGGTGGCGAGCTCGAAGAGCACGCCGCCCGGCTCCTTGAAGTAGACCGAGCGGAACCAGAAGCGGTCGATGACCGCGGTGGGGTGCGATCCCGCGGCGGCGATCGCCTCGCGCAGCTCGAGCTCGTGGGCGTCGTCCTCGACCCGCCAGGCGAGATGGTGGATCGCTCCCGTGCCCCACATCCCCCGCGGCGTGTCGGGTCGGTGTGCGAGATCGAGACGCACTCCGGACGGCGCGAAGCCGCCGCCGTCCCTGCCCCACCGCACCCAGCCGCGCTCTTCGCCCAGCCGGACGAGGCCGAGCGGTCCGGCGAGCAGCGCCTCGCTCGGCGCCAGGTCACGCAGCCAGAGGCGCGCCCCGTCGAGCCCGCGGATCTGGCGCTCGACCGGCACCGGTCCGGCCTCCCACGGTGTGAACGGGCGCTCCTCGGCGCTGCGACTCGCCACCAGCGCGACGCGCAGTCCGTGCGGATCGACCAGCGTCAGCACGTCGTCGCCGAAGCGGGTCTCACGCGCACCGACCGCCGTTCCGTACCGTTCGAGACGCGACTCCCAGAACGCCAGGCTGTCGCCCGGCACGGCGAGCGCCACCTCGGTGGCGAGGCCGTGACCGGGGCGCGAGGGCGCCAGATGCGACCAGGGAAAGAAGGTGAGGTCGGTCCCCGGGCGCCCCTCGGCGTCGGCATAGAAGAGGTGGAACGTCCCGGGATCGTCCTGGTTGACGCTCTTCTTGACCAGCTTCATGCCGAGCACGCCGGCGTAGAAGTCGAGATTCTCCTGCGCCGGACCGGCGATCGCCGTGACGTGATGCAGTCCGCTCGTTCCTCGCATCGCTGCTGTTCTCCTTCCCACGGCCTCCCGGCCGTCGTCGGTTGATTCCCGTCCGGTCAGCCTTCGAATCCGCTCGTGATGTGCGAGCCGTCGCAGAACGGCTTGTTCCCCGACTGGCCGCAGCGGCAGAAGGCGGTCACCCGGCTGCGCTTCGTCTCCTCGCCGGCGGCGTTCTTCACGCTCAGATTGCCGTAGACCAGGAGCGGACCGTTCTCGACCACCTCGATCCGCGCGTCGATCTCCGTCGTCACCGTTTCCTCCGCTTCGGACTTCACGATGCTCGACAGCGCTCCCGAAGGGCAGCGCGCCACCTGCGCCAGGATCCGCTCGCTCGAGTCGGCGGCGATCTCGATCCAGGGTCGACGCCGGGGATCGAAGACCGCCGGCAGACCGCGGAAGCAGCGCCTCGAATGAATGCAGAGCGACGGCTTCCAGACCACGGTGATCTCGTCGTTCGAATAGCGTCTGACGATCTCGCGACCCATCGTCCTGCCTCCCGGGAGCCCCCTGGGCCCGTTCGTTCCGCTCTGGTCGGCAACAGCGGAGCAGTCGCTACTTATTCCGCGGCCACGAAGTCGAAGGATCCCCACTGTTCGGGGCGGTGCATGTCGATCCTTCCCTGGGGCGACCAGACCCAGTTCTCCTCGCAGGCACCCGCGACCTTGCCGTAGCCGCCGGGACCGATCTCGAGCGGCCATTCGACGCGCGAGAAGTTCACCCGCCAGCTCTCTCCCGCACGCGGTGGGCGGCCCGTGCGCTCGGGCGAGGCGAAGGCGCCCCACGGCAGCGCCATCTCGATCGTCCACCCCGAGTCGATGTCGCGCGGGTCGTTCAGGCTCCCGGAGAGCTCGATCGCGAGCCCGAGGCCGGTGAGCTCCCAGGCGTCGTCCGGCTTGCCACTCTCGTGGTACGGGCGGTCGAGACGGAGATCCCAGGTGGTGCCGAGCGCGTTGACCTCGAGCTCGAAGTAGTTCCGCCGATCGCCCTCCGGATCGAGGAAGATCTCGAAGTCGGGGTCATGGAAGATCACCGAGTCGTGTTCGGTGAGCGTGGCGTAGAGGTGCGGCTCCTCGAGCTCGGCCAGAACGTAGAGCGCCCGCTCGTTCCAGAGGGCGCGGAACCGCGTCCGGTGCACCGGCGGCGGACGGCGATCGCCCTCGATGTCGACGAACGGTTCGCTCCACGGCGCGCGCTCCCAGACCGGATCGCTCTTCCCGTCGATGATCGGCGCCGACTCCTCCCCCAGTGCCGCGCAGCGGTATCGCCGAGGCTCCGCGGCGGCGGCCGGCCCGGCGACGCCGAGAGTGAGCGCGAGGGCCAGGAGGAGAGAGCGCACGGCGAGCCCGGCGCCCTTCACGCAGCAGTCTCCGGTCGTCGCCGGCGATCGACGGCGAAGCAGAACAGCGCACCGAGAGCGAGCGTCCCTGCACCGGCGGCGCTCGAGAGGACGTGAAATCGCTTCTGCGCCCACTCGGCGGTGATCCAGAACGGTTGCGCGTTCACCGCTCCGCGATCGAGCAGCAGCCACGCGCCGGGCGGACGGACTCCCCCGGCTCCGGCGTGGAGCGCGATCCGTCCGCTCACGACGAGCGCTCCGCCGACGACGAGGAGGACTGCCGTGAGGAGATAGGCGAAGGACGATCGCCGTGCTGCTCCGGCCGTCGCCGCGGGCTCCGGCTCTCCGAGCAGGAGGGCCAGGACGAGGCCGCCGAAGAGCGCCCCGACGAGGTTCACCGTGACGTCGTTCCAGTCGAGATAGACGCCCCAGTCGGCGTGGAGGACCCAGTACTGATTCGCCTCGTCGAGGAGTCCGACGAGCGTGGCCCAGAGCATCGACGCTCCGATCCGCCTCACCAGCGGATAGACCAGGACCGTCAGGATCGCGTACTGCGCGAAGTGGACCGCCTCGCTCACCACCGTGAACAGGTAGTGGTACGAGAGCGCCGCCGCGCCGCCCGCGAAGAGCAGCCAGGCGACGAGCCCCCGGCGCCGCGCTCCTGCGGTCCGCGCGACGCCGAGAAGCAGCAGCACGGCGGCCGCGGCGAGCAGGCCGCAGGCGACGACGTAGAACGTCGCGTGGCCGAGCGACTGCTGCAGCGCACGCACCTGCTCGTTCACCTGCTCGTGCACGGCGATGGTCACCGCCGAGTAGGCGACGACCAGCGCCGCGTGCACGGCGGTCGGCAGCGCCAGCCAGCTCGTGATTCGGCGCTTCATCCGGCGCTCCGCGCCACGTGCTCGAAGATCTCTACCGGTGCGATCCGCTCGCCTCCGCGCGTCAGGGTGGTCCCGGGCGAACGGTGCACGAGGCGGAACCGCGATGAGGGCGGGATCGGCACACAGGAGTTCATCGGATCGACCCCGACGATCTCGAAGCGCTCGGGATCGCGGCCGGAGACGAACTCGGCGGCCGCCCGGTGGTCCGCAAGGGTGTGCAGCCGGACGAGTTCGCGCGCCTGCCGTCCGGCGAGCGGCGCGAGCTCGGCGACGTACCCCGGGCCGCGTGGCTCGAATCCGGCGCCGCCGTAGTTGTAGAGCCGCGCCAGCAGGGTGCGGTAGTAGTCGGCATGGAAGAGGGTCGCCGGCTGCAGCTGCCCGTTCGCATCCTTGCGCAGGACCCGTTCGACGTACCTGCGCTCGTCGGCCCCCGCCCAGCGGGCGAGCGAACGGAACTTTCCCGACGGCCGCGCCGAGCCGGGCGGGATGAGCAGCGGCAGCTGGGCGTCGAGGACGAGGTACCGCGCCCCCGCCTCGTCGAGGAGGGCGCCGGCCTCGTCGTCGTTCCCGGCGAGCAGCAGGTTCGCCATCGCCACGGCGCCGCGCTGCGTCGGATCGGCCACCGGAACGCGGTGGCCGAGGGCGAGGATCCAGTAGCCGTAATCCCACCAGGCGGCGACCGCGTAGCTCGAGGCCGCGGGACGGCGCCAATAGGACGCGGCGTCGTCGAACGGCTCCGGTGTCGAGGCGCGCAGCCAGAGGAGCGCTTCGCGCCAGTCGCCGGACATCAGCACCGGCTCCCTGGCGCGGGCGAGCGACGCACGCAGACCCAGGCCGACTAGGAGGACGAGGACCCCGGCGAAGAGCAGCGCGCGACCGGCGATGGCGGCGACGGAGGGCGACAGGCCGGAGCGCGCCGGCAGGCGGCGCGCCAGCCGCGCCACCACCACGCCGGCTCCGACCGCCGCCGGAACGACGAGGTAGTAGAGGAAGCGGTTCTGGCGCAGCGTCAGCAGGACGAGTCCGAACGTCCAGAAGAGAACCAGGCTTGCGGGACGATCCGCGCGCCACCGCGGCACGACCCAGCGCACCAGTCCGACGACGAGAGCGGCGAGAGCGAGGTAGCCGGGCAGGGCGAGCTCGTTCCAGAGCACGCGCCACCAGGGGCCGAGCGAGGAGAGCGGCGCCGCCTCGAAGACGGTCGTCGTCAGGAGTCCCGGCGCCAGGAAGTGACCGAGCTCGGAGCGCAGCAGGTGTCGCGTCGACGGCACCAGCGCGAGTGCCAGGAGCGCCGCCGCCACCGCCGATCCGATCAGGGCGAGTGCCACGGTGCGCGGCGGCGGCGCCGAGCGTGCGCGCCAGCGCGCGGTGCCGACGAGAGAGCCGGCGGCCGCGACGGCGGCGAGCGCCGCCAAGAGGTTCCGCTGCGGCACGGTCACGCCGTCGTAGAGCACGACGACGATCGCGGCGGCGACGGCCATCGCAGGCACGACGGCCTGCGCGGTCCAATCGAGTGTGCGTTCGGCGAACAGATCGCCGGCGAACTGCACGATCATCCAGAAGAGAACGACGAGCACGAGAGCCGCAGTGCCGACCCAGGTGAGGAAGAGCGCGCCGAGCGCGAAGCCGGCCGCGAGCGACGAGCCGAGCCGCTGTCGCGGAGTTCCGCTCTCGTCGAGCGCGCCCGCGAGGCCGACGAGGAACGCCGTCGACAGCAGCACTTCGAGCACGTGATGGTCGGTGAATCCGATGAGCGAACGCGCCAGGAACTGACTCGGCAGGAGGACCGCGACCGGTGCGGCGAGCGCCGCCGCCAGCCCGCCCGCGATCCGCCGCGCGAGGAGCGCTACCGGCCAGGCGAGCAGCGCTCCCAGGATCGCCGGCAGCCAGGCGGCAACTCGCTGCACGTGCAGCGCGCTCGGCGAGCCGCCCGCCGTCGCGATCGCCGTCGCTGCGGCGATCCAGTCGAACAGCGGCGCCACCGGCACGGCTCCGCCTCCGGGGTAGCCGAGATACGGATCGTGGGCGAAACGCTCGGGGAAGTTCGCGACCTGGTGCTCGATGGCGCGCAGGTGATACCAGGGATCGGTCTCGCGGAATTCGACGCGCGGCTCGCCTTGCGGAGGGAAGACCTTCTCGAGCCCCGGCCCGGCGCGGAGCGCCAACCCGGCCGAGCAGACCAGTACCAGCCAGAGGGCGAGGATCCAGGTTCGATCGAAGAGAGTGCGCACGAAGGCTCGGTGGCCGGGAGACAGCGACCGGACCCTACCAAAGCGCGGAGTAGAGTCGGCATCGCAACCGGGAGGTGGAGAGATGGCCAACGAACTCGATCGCCGGCAGCTGATGACCGGACTCGGCGGCGCTCTCGCCGTCGCCGCTTCGGCCGGACTCGGAGCCGCGCCCGCCGCCGCCCGCGTCGAGCGCGCGACGGACGGCGCGCGCCGGCGCCGCCGACCGCTCTTCGTCGCCTCGGCCAACGCCCTCTCGGCGAAGCGCGCCGACGGGCGCACTCCGGCCGCCGAGGTGCTGGCACGTCTCGCGCGCGGCGAGCGCGCGCTCGACGCGATCGTCGCCGGAGTCGAGATCTGCGAGCTCGATCCCGACGATTCGAGCGTCGGCTACGGCGGCCTGCCGAACGCCGACGGCGTCGTCGAGCTCGACGCGGCGGTGATGGATGGCACATCGCGGCGCGCCGGCGGAGTCGCGGCGCTCGCCGGCGTGCGCAGCGCGGCGCGCGTTGCGCTCGCGGTCGCCGACCGGACGGATCATCACCTGCTCGTCGGCGCCGGGGCGCAGACGTTCGCCCGCCAGCTCGGCTTCACGATCGAGGACGATCTCAACACCGAACGTTCCCGGCGCGCCTGGCTCGACTGGAAGCGGCAGGTCGACCCGCAGCACTGGCTCGATCCGGAGCGCCGCTCGGCGGCCGCGGAGCGCGCTCGCGACGCGATGGTCGCCGCGGGCCGGCTCGACCCGCTGCACGTCCAGGGGACGATCCATTTCTCGGCGGTCGCGGCCGTCGGCACGGTCGCCTCGTGCACCTCGACCTCCGGGCTCGCCTTCAAGATCCCGGGGCGCGTCGGCGACTCGCCGATCCTCGGCGCCGGCCTCTACGCCGACGGCGAATGGGGCGCGGCCGGCTCGACCGGACGAGGGGAGGCCAACCTGAGCGATCTGTCGTGCGCCTGGATCGTCGACGAGATGCGGCGGGGCGCGCACCCCAAGGATGCGGCGATGGCGGCGCTCGAGCGGGTACGCCGGCGGCGGCGCCCGGCGCAACTGTCGCGGCCGAACGGCGAGCCGCGCTTCAACCTGCAGTTCTACGTGCTCGAGCCGACCGGGGAGGTTGCCGGTGTCACCCTCTACGGCGACTACCGCGGTTCGGTCGCGAACTACGTCGTCGGCGACTCCGAAGGGATCGATCTCCTGCCCTGCGAAGCGCTGCTCCCCGGCGTGCCGCGCGACGAACCGTAGCTCCGCGCCGGAAGAGAGAACGGGGAAGCGTGGCCGCTTCCCCGGGAGGGCCGCCCGCACCGGGCCGCCGGCCTGGCGGCTGGCGTGTCCGGAACGTGCGGCGGTACTGCTTCAGGCGGGTCGGAGAGTTGGACTCGACGTGGCGCCAGCGAGGGCCTTGTCTTCGTCCGCTCGGGCCGACGTGGAATCGGCGGCGAACGAAAGGAGTGATGTCAGGAGCCTCTCCGACTCCGCCTGGTCCCCCTGCGCCCTTCAGCCGATTCGGCCTCGGGGTGCAGGAGCCTGCGGTGGTCCGGTGGCGTCATCGTCTCTCTCCTCGCGTCGCGCGATCGAGTTCGCCCGACACCCTCAACGTACGCCCTCGAACCGTCGCTGTCAACCCCTGGAATCGATGCTCTCAGGCCATCGCGCGGCGAGCGAAGTCGACCCCGCCTGTGCTCGTGGAGGGTTTCCATGCGGGCCCCCGTCAGGTAACCTCAGGAGGTCCCCCGGTCCGGGGCGATCCTTGCCGTTCATGCCTTCCGAGGAGGAGTCCCCGATGACGATCACGACGACCCATCCACCGCTCGATCTGGCGCCGCACGATGCGCCGAATCAGGGACTGGGACAGATGGTCTCGGAGCTCGTCGGTTCGGAGATCCTGCGCATCGCCGCCGAGGTCCGGGCGCTGGTGGCCAGCGGCCGGCCGGTTCTCAACCTGACGGTCGGCGACTTCGCGCCGCAGCAGTTCCGCATTCCGAAGGAGCTCGAGCTCGCCATCGGGCGCGCCCTCACCGGCGGGCAGACGAACTACCCGCCTTCGGACGGCTTGCCGCAGCTCAAGCAGGCGGTGGCGGATTTCTACCGCACGCGCCTCGGCCTCGACTATCCGCAGAACGCGGTGCTCGTCGCGGGCGGCGCGCGTCCGTTGATCTACTCGCTCTATCGCGCGGTGCTCGACCCGGGCGACACGGTCGTCTATCCGATCCCCTCGTGGAACAACAACCACTACTGCCACCTCTCGGGCGCCCGGCAGGTGGCCGTCGCCGCCAGCGCCGAAGACGGCTTCCAGCCGACCGCGAAGGCGCTCGAGCCGCACCTCGCGGGGGCGCATCTGCTGGCGCTCAACAGCCCGCTCAATCCGGCCGGCACCGGCTTCCGCCACGAGGAGCTCGCGGCGATCGCCCGCCTCGTCGTAGCGGAGAACCGGCGCCGCGGCCCGAACGCCAAGCCGCTCTACCTGCTCTACGACCAGATCTACTGGCTGCTGGCGGCGGAGAACGCTCCGCATGCTTCGCCGGTCGAGCTGGTGCCCGAGGTCGCGCCGTACACGGTGCTGATCGACGGCATCAGCAAGGCGTTCGCCGCCACCGGCCTGCGGGTCGGCTGGGCGGCCGGACCGCCGTACCTGATCTCGCGCATGAAGGACTTCCTCGGCCACGTCGGCGCCTGGGCGCCGCGCCCGGAGCAGGCGGCGACGGCCGAGCTCTTCGCCGAGCCGGAGCTCGTCGAGCGGCTGACCGCGGCGATCCGCGACGGCATCAACGACCGCCTGGGCGCGCTCGACCGCGGCCTCACGGCACTCGCCGCCAAGGGCTATCCGGTGCGGCATCTGCCTCCGGCCGGAGCGCTCTACCTGTCGGTGAAGTTCGATCTCATCGATCGCTTCGAGAACAATCGTGGTATCCGCAAGTACCTGCTCGAAGAGGCCGGAGTCGCGCTGGTGCCGTTCCACGCCTTCGGCACCGCCGACGACAACGGCTGGTTCCGGCTCTCGGTGGGTGCCGTCGGCGTCGACGAGATTCCGGCCGCGATCGAGCGCGTCGACCAGGCGCTGGCGCGCATCTGACGACCTCGCCGCGCGCCGCGCGGACGACTGCTACGATCCGCGCCTCCATGACGAATTCCGCGTTCCGTCTCCTCGTCTTCGACTGGGACGGCACGCTGATGGATTCGATCGGCACGATCGTCGCCTGCACTCTGGCGGCGTTCGAGGGGGTCGACGGCGTTGCGCCGCCCCCTGCGGAGCGGATCCGCGAGTCGATCGGCATGGGGCTCCACGAGACCATGCAGCGCCACTTCCCCGACTGGGACCGGGCGCTCTCGGAATCGATCATCGAGAACTACCGTCGCCACTGGCGCGCGCGGTTCAAGGACGAGGTGGCGCTCTTCCCGGGATCGTTCGAAGCGATCCAGGAGCTCCACCGCGCCGGCTTCCTGCTCGGCGTCGCGACCGCCAAGGGGCGCGTCGGTCTCGAACGGGAGCTCGACGCCACCGGACTCCGGCGCTTCTTCCACGCCACGCGGACGATCGACGAGGCGCCCTCGAAGCCGGCTCCCGGGATGTTGCTCGGTCTCTTCGACGAGCTCGGCGTCCGCCCGCAGGAGTCGCTGATGATCGGCGATACCTCGTTCGATCTCGAGATGGCCACGAACGCGCGCTGCGCGTCGGTTGGCGTGCTCACCGGCGCCCAGGGTCACCCGCATTTCGAAGCGCACGGACCGCTCGCGGTTCTCCCCAGCGTGCGCGAGCTGCCCGGCTGGCTCGCCGCCCGCGCCGCGGGCTGATGGGCACCTCACCCCGGCGCAGCCGCCGCTCGGCAGCCGACTCGACTCAGGAGAACCGGGCGTGGATCGTCCGGAACTCGCGCGCCAGATCGCTCGCTTCGATCTCGTCTCCCGGCAGCGACAGCAACAGCCGGATGCGCGCCTCGAGATCGGCGAAGGTGCTCTCGAACGCTTCGCGCTGCTCCTCCTCACTGCCGCCGACCGCCGCCGGATCGGGGAGACCCCAGTGCACCGTCGCCGGCGCGCCGGGGAGGACCGGACACGGCTCGGCCGCCGCGCTGTCGCAGAGCGTGACGACCAGGTCGATCGGCCGCTTCTCCTCGCCGGAGTAGAGCGCGACGTCCTCGCTCGCGAGGCCGGCGGTGTCGATGCCGGCCTCGCGGAGCAGGGCGAGCGCCGTCGGGTGCGGCGCGGCTTTCGGATTCGTGCCGGCGCTCACCGCCGTGAACCGGCCCTCCCCGAGATGATTGAGCAGCGCCTCGGCGAGGATGCTGCGTGCCGAGTTGCCGGTACAGAGGAACAGGATGCGGAGCGGTGCGGCGGTCATCGGACTCTCCTTGGTGAGGCGCGCGGATTCTGGCGCGCTCCCGTGACGTTCGCGTGACGGCGTCAGCCGGCCGGCGGACAACCGCACGGCTCGCACCCTTCCGGACCGCAGCACGGTTCGTCGCCGTCCCGCCGCGCGCGGAACGTCACCGAGCGCACGACGCCGCGGATCTCGTCGAGCGAGACGCCGGTACGCTCGACGAGCGCTTCGACCTCCGCCGGTGCGGTGGCGAGCAGGACCTCGACGTAGTCGGTCTCGCGCAGGATGTCGATCCGGTCGAGCCCCGCCGCAGCGAGGTCGGCGAAGTAGCGCTCCTCGAGCGCGGCGCCCGAGATGCAGCCGACGTAGGAGAGGAGGTCGTTCTCGATCGCCGGCGGCAGCGCGCGCGAGAGCACGATGTCCGAGATGACCGCACGGCCGCCCGGGGCGAGCACGCGCGCGATCTCGCGGAAGACCGCCTTCTTGTCCGGCACCAGATTGATGACGCAGTTGCTGGTCACCGCGTCGACCGAGCCGTCCTCGACCGGCAGCGCTTCGAGCCGCCCGGAGCGGAACTCGACGTTCGTGAAGCCCATCCGGGCGGCGCCCGCCTCGGCCTTGGCGATCATCTCGGGGGTCATGTCGACGCCGATGACGCGGCCGGCCGGCCCGACCCGCCGCGCGGCGAGGAAGGCGTCGATTCCGGCGCCCGAGCCGAGATCGAGGACCGTCTCCCCCTCCCGCGGCGCCAGGTGCGCGATCGGCGCGCCGCAGCCGAGGCCCAGGTTCGCCTCCTCCGGAAGCTCGGCGAGCTCCCCCTTGTCGTAGCCGATGCCGATCGCCAGCAGCTCTTCGGATCCCTCCCCCAGGCCGCAGCCGCAGCCCGGAATCTCCCCTGCGGCGATGCGCCCGTAGCGCTGCCGCACATCGTGGACCTTCGTGTCGTCGAGCTCGTTCATTTCGACTCCCTGGAGGACGGACTCCTCCGGTTGCGCGGCGCACAGCCGCTTCCCTGACAGCAGTTTTCGTAGAGGTAGGCGAGCAGTTCCTGCATCGCCGGAAAAGCCGGTGCGTAGACGATCGACCTGCCGTTGCGCCGGCTGGTGACGAGACCGGCGCGCTCGAGCTGGGCGACGTGGAACGAGAGGGTCGGCGCCGGGATCGCCAACGCTTCGGCCAGCGCTCCGGCGGCGAGACCCTGCGGACCCTCCTGGACGAGGCGGCGGAAGAGGGCCAGTCGGGTTTCCTGCGCCAGGGCAGAGAGCCGGTCGAGGGCGATCGTCATTTCCATATTTCTAGTATTGTGGAACTATCAGGCCGCTGTCAAGCCCCGGCCAGGCGGTATCATCCGGTTCCCTTGACGCGCTTCTTCGCCCTCGCCATCCCCCTCGCGCTGCTGGTCTTCGCCCTCGGCGGCATGCTCTTCGCCGCGCTCGGCCTGGCGCCCGACGTCGGACCGCTCGCGGCGCGCGGCATCGCCCGGCCGGAGGGGCTGCCCTGGACCATCGATCTCGCCGCCCGCGCCCTCGAAGCCGCGGGCATCGTGGCGCTCACCCTCCTGCTCTCCGGCCGCATGGCCAACTGGGTCCTCGACGGGCTCACGGTCGGCCTGGTCGCCTGGCTCTTCCGTGGACCGCTCCTGGTGCTCGGCGTCGCCTCCCTCACCCGGATCCCGGTGGCGCCGTTCTGGCAACTGGCGCGGGGGGCGCTGCTGCTCGACCTCGTCGCCGGCCTCGTCCTCGCCGCCTTCGCGCGCGCCGCCCTCGCCGGCGAACGATGAGCCTGGGCCGGATCGCCGCTGTCGGTTCCGCCTTTCCGCCGCACCGCTACGATCAGGCGACCCTGTTCGCCGCGCTCAAGAGCCACTGGGGCGAGCGTTACTTCAACCTCGATCGCCTCGAACAGCTGCATCGCAACGTCCTCGTCGGATCGCGCCACCTGGCGCTCGCCATCGAGGAGTACCCGAAACTCGACGGTTTCGGCGCCGCGAACGCCGCCTGGACGAAGGTGGCCGAAGAGGTCGGCGGCGAAGCAGTGAGCCGCGCGCTCGCCGCGGCGGAGCTCGCGCCAGACGAGGTCGACGCCCTCTACTTCGTCACCGTCACCGGAGTCGCGACGCCGTCGATCGACGCGCGGCTCGTCGAGCGGCTCGGTCTGCGTTCCGACCTCAAGCGGATTCCGATCTTCGGCCTCGGTTGCGTCGCGGGCGCCGCCGGAATCGCCCGCGCCGCCGACTACGTCCGCGGCGCGCCCGACGAAGTGGCGGTGCTCCTTTCGGTCGAGCTCTGTTCCCTGACGCTGCAGCGCGACGACCTGTCGATCCCGAACCTGATCGCTTCGGGACTCTTCGGCGACGGCGCGGCCGCGGTCGTCGTCCTCGGCGAGAAGCGCGCCGCGACGAAGTCCGCGGCGGCCGCCGGCGGCGACCGGCCGCTCCCCGGTCCGGCGATCCTGGCGACGAAGTCGGTCTTCTATCCCGGGACCGAGCGCGTCATGGGATGGGACGTCCGCTCCACCGGATTCCAGATCGTCCTCTCGGCCGAAGTGCCGCAGGTCGTCGAGCGCTACCTGCGCGACGACGTCGATCGCTTCCTCGCCGCGAACGGTCTCGACCTCGCGGCGATCGGATCGTTCGTCTGCCATCCCGGAGGACCCAAAGTGCTCGAAGCCATGGCGCGGGCGCTCGATGCCCCCGCCGGTGCGCTCGACCTCACCTGGAAGAGCCTCGCCGAAGTGGGCAACCTCTCGTCGACCTCGGTGCTGCTGGTCCTGGAGGAAACGCTGGCCTCGGCGACCGCGCGACCGGCCCCGGGTACGTACGGTCTGCTCCTCGCGATGGGACCTGGCTTCTGCAGCGAACTCGTCCTGCTGCGATGGTAGCTTTGCCGGCGTGACGCTCACGCCGGGCCTCCTCTATTTCCTCGCACTGCTCGGCCTCGTCGTCCTCGAGCGTCTGTTCGAGGTGGCGCTCTCGGCAAGGAACGCCCGCCGGGTCGCGGCGCGCGGCGCGGTCGCCGGTGAGTCGGGCGGCTTCTACGCCCTGATGGTCCTCGCCCACGCCCTCTTCCTCGCCGCCGGACCGCTCGAAGTCGTTCTCCTCGGGCGGCCGTTCCTGCCGCCGCTGGCGATCGTGGCGACGCTCGTGGTGATGATGACGATGACCCTCCGCTACTGGGCGATCGCCGCCCTCGGCGACCGCTGGAACACCCGGGTCCTGGTGGTTCCGGGCGAGGCGCCGGTCGTGCGCGGCCCGTACCGCTGGGTCCGCCACCCCAACTATCTCGCCGTCATCGTCGAGGTCGCGGCGCTGCCGCTCGTCCACACCGCCTGGTGGACGGCGCTCGGCGCGAGCGTGGGGAATGCGCTCCTCCTCGTCGCGCGCATCCGCCACGAGGAGCGGGCGCTCGAATCCGCCGGCCGCTATCGCGAGCACCTGGGCGGCCGACCGCGCTTCCTGCCCGGAGAGAGCGCGTGAGCGCGGATCCCGGGCGCCGGGAGATCCTCGATGCGCTCGTCGCACTGGCGCGACTCCACCTCGGGATCGAGGGCGACCTCGACGAGGAGCAGCGGCTCGTGGAGGATCTGGCGTTCGACTCCCTCAAGCTCCTGACGCTCGCGGCCGAGGTGGAGAACCGGTTCGCCTTCCGCATCGAGGCGGACGAAGAGGCGGCGATCGTCACGGTCGGCGATCTGGTCGACCTCGTCGTCCGCAAGCGCTCCGATCGCGGACGGCCGGACGCACCGCCGGCAACGGGCGCCGGCAGATGAAGGCGCCGCCTCTCGACACGCTGCAGCAGCTGCTCGAAAGGTCGCGCGACTACCCGCAGAGCGGACTCCGCTTCGTCGACACCGGCGAGCGCGAGACGTTCCACAGCTGGCGCGAGATCGAGGAGCGGAGCGCCGGAATCGCCGGCGGACTCGCCCGCCTCGGCCTCAACCCGGGGGATCGCGTCGGTCTCCTCTATCCGACGTCGATCGACTTCATCGTCGCCTTCTTCGGCACGCTCCTGGCCTCGGCGGTTCCCGTCCCGCTCTATCCGCCGGTCCGGCTCGGTCGTCTCTCCGAGTACCACGCGCGGACGGCGGCGATGCTCGACGTCACCGAGACACGCCTCCTGCTCGTCGACCCGCGGATCCGCAACGTCATCGGCGAGACGCTCGCCACCCTGCCGCCGCGGGCGCTCGGACTCGGCACCCGCGCCCTGGCGGAGCTCGGTGCCCAGGCACGCTTGACGACGACGGGCGAGCCCGAGGATCTCGCGCTCGTCCAGTTCTCCTCCGGCACCACCGTCGAGCCGCGACCGGTCGCCCTCACCCAGCGCGCGATCCTCGCGCAGGTCCGTCTCCTCAACGCGCACTGGCCGGCGCGCCCCGACCTGCCGCACGGCGAGCCGACCGGGGTCTCCTGGCTGCCGCTCTACCACGACATGGGCCTGATCGGCTGCGTGCTGACGGCGCTCGAACGGCCTTCGACGCTGACGCTCCTGCCGCCGGAGTCGTTCATCGGCAAGCCGGCGCTCTGGTTGCGCGCGCTCTCACGGCATCGCGCCACGATCTCGACCGCACCGACCTTCGCCTATGCGCTGGCCACGCAGCGGATCCGCGACGAGGAGCTCGACGGCTGCGACCTCTCGACCTGGGAGGTGGCGCTCTGCGGCGCCGAAACGGTGGTGCCGGAGGTGCTGCGCGCCTTCGCCGACCGCTTCGAACCCTGGGGATTCCGGCCGGAAGCGCTGGCGCCGGTCTACGGCCTCTCGGAGGCGGCGCTCGCGGTCACTTTTCCGCCGCTCGGGCGCCCGCTCCTGTCGCACCGCTTCGACCGCCTCGCCCTCGCCGACCGCGGCGAAGCGGTGCCCGGCGATGTCGGGCTCGAGATCGCCTCGGTCGGTCGCCCGCTGCCGGGCTTCGAGATCGAGCTCCGCGACGAGCAGGGCGAGACCGTCGCCGAGCGCCGGGTCGGCCGTCTCTTCCTGCGCGGGCCGTCGCTCCTGCGCGGTTACCTGCATCAGCCGGAGGCGACCGCGGCGGCGCTCGTCGACGGCTGGCTCGACAGCGGCGACCTCGGCTTCCGGCTCGACGGCGAGCTCTACCTCACGGGGCGCGCGAAGGAGATGATCCTGGTGCGCGGCCGCAACTACGCACCGGCCGACCTCGAGCTCGCTGTCGCCGGTCTCGTCGACGCGCGACCCGGATGTGTGGTCGCAGCGAGCCATCTGCCGGCCGGGAAGGCGACCGAGGAGCTGCTGCTCTTCGTCGAGCATCGCAAGGGGGTGACCGGCGACGCGCTGCGGCGGCTCGAAGGGAGCGCGCGCGAGGCAGTCCTCGCGCGGACCGGTCTCGCCGTCGATCGCGTGGTCGTCCTGGCTCCGGGAACGATCCCCCGCACTTCGTCGGGCAAGCTCCGGCGCGGCGAGACGCTGCGCCGCTATCTCTGCAGCTCGCTCACCGTGCCCGGCAAGACCGGTCCGATCCAGCTCGCCTGGATCCTGGCGCGCTCGCGCTGGAAGCTGCTCAAGGGAACGAAATGACCGGCTCCGCGATCGCCGTCCGCCGCGGCGGGTTCCGCGACATCCCGTACCTCCGTCCGATCGAGCGCGCGGCGACGCTGCGCTTCCGTGAGCACGAAGCGTTCGAAGCGTTCTGGGCACTCGACTTCTCGCAGGCGCTCTTCGCGCAGAAGATCGCCGAGGGGGCGCTCTGGGTGGCGACGCTGGGCCCGGACGCCGCGGATCCGGGCGACGACGAACCGGTCGGCTTCGCCTTCACGACGGTGATCGACGGCATCGCCCACCTCGACGAGATCGACGTCCATCCCGGCGCGTCGGGTCGCGGCGTCGGCAGCGCTCTCCTCGAACGGGTCGCCGACGTCGCGCGCGACGAGGGGTATCCGGCGATCACCCTCTCCACCCTCGAAGACGTCCCCTGGAACGCGCCGTACTACGAGCGCCGCGGGTTCCGCATCCTCGCGGCCGAAGAGCTCACCCCGGGGCTCCGCGACCTTCTCGCCCACGAGGCGGAGTGCGGATTTCCGATGCACCTGCGCGTCATCATGCGCCGCGAGCTCTGAACCGCGGCGCCGCTCCGGAAGCGGGCTGCCGCTCAGGCGTCGAGCAGAGCGGACACCTCGTCCGTCGCCTCCTGGCGCGCGAACTTCCGGAAGCTCTCCTGCCGCCGAGCGAGATCCGCGACCAGCTCGGCGAAGTCGGCGCGACCGTGCAGGGAGCGGATCGCCTCGTCGCGAGCGATCCAGCGGGCGTCCCAGAAGCCGAGATCGGCGGCGCGTGCGATCCAGACGAGGGCGGTCTCGGGATCGCCGAGGAGCGCGTGCACCTTGGCGATCCAATAGGTGAACGTCCCGTCGGCCGCGGCGCCCGATTCGGCCGGCACGAGAAGCTCGCGGGCCCGCGTCGTCTCGCCGTCGGCGGCGAGCGCGAACGCCAGCACTCCCTGGGCGATCGGATCGGCCGGATCGAGCGCGAACGCGTGCTCGATCGCGGCGCGCGCTTCGGCGCGCTCGCCGGCGTACCAGAAGGCGATGCCGCGCCAGTAGTGGTAGTGCGCGAAGCGCGGCCGGCGTTCGACCAGCGACGCCGCGTAGGCCACCGCCTCGTCCAGCCGCTTCTCGTAGATCAGGACCGAGAGACGCCGGATCGAGCTCGCGAACCGCGCGTCGAGTGCTGCGGCGCGCTGCTGCGCGGCGAGCGACGCCGACCAGAGTCCGGTGTTCTTGAACAGGTAGGAGAGCCCGTCCCAGGCCGGAGCGTGTCCGCTCTCCCGTTCGAGCGCACGGGTAAAGTCGACGAAGCTGCGTTCGTTCTCGCCACGCTCGAGGTGGATGAGTCCGAGCACGGTTCGCGCGTCGATCGAACCCGGTTCGAGCGTGAGCGCTTCGGAGACCGCGCGTTCCGCCGCCGCGTAGAGCGCGACGTCGCCGGCGAACTCGGCCGTCTCGGCGTCGAGCCGCCCGAGCCGGACGAGGAGATCGGCGCGGCGCGACGGACGCTCGGGCTCGGGCAGCCGTGCGGCGAGGTCGAGCGCCCGCACCAGCAGCGGCCGGGCGTTCTTCGGATTCCGCCAGGCGGCGGTCGCCGCCGCCGCGAGCAGGGCGTCGATGGCGCCCGCGAAGTCGCGACCCTCTTCGAAATGGTGCGCCAGCGCCGGCTGCAGGGCGTCGAGCCGGCCGGCGTGCAGGGCGCGCAGCTCGCGCGCCGCCGCGAGGTGCAGCGCCGCCCGCCGCCTGGGAGCGAGACCGTCGTAGAAGGCGTGCTGGTAGAGCGAGTGGACGAAGCGGAAGCGCAGGGAGACCTCGCCCGACGGCAGCTCGGTCTCGCCGATCGACTCCACCAGCCGATGCACCGTCGCCAGGGCGCGCAGCTCGTCCTCGACGTCGGCCTCGTCGCGCTCCACCAGCCGCGCCACGAAGGCGGCGGTGAACTCGCGCCCTTCGACGCTCGCTGCGGCGAGGAGACGACGATCGCTCTCCTCCAGTCGCTCGACCTTCTCGCGCAGGAGCGCCGCGATCCCCTCGGGCACGATCCGCTCCATCGAGGCGAGCGAGCGGTGGAGCAGGATCTGGTCGCCGACGCGCTCGAGCGTCCCGGTCTCGCGCAGATGGGCGACGACGGCGGCGAGGAAGAGCGGATTCCCCTCGGTCCGCCGGTGTGCGAACCCGATCAGCTCCGGCGGCGGAGCGGCGCCGAGCTCGCGTTCGAGGAAGGCGGCGACCGCCGCCTCGTCGAACGGCCGGGGCAGGATCTCGGACCAGGGCGCGCCCCCGCGCTCGAGCGAGACCAGCGCGGCGCGCAGCGGGTGGCGTTCCGCCTCGAGCTCGCCAGGGCGATAGGTCCCGACGAGCAGGAGGCTCCGCCCCTCGAGCCGCGGCCCGAGATGGAGCAGCAGGTCGATGCTCGCCGCATCCGCCCAGTGCAGGTCCTCGAGCAGCAGCACGAGCGGCCGGCCGCGCGTCAGGAAATCGAGGAAGGTCGCGAACTCGCGCGGCATCCGGTCGCGCGACCGGCGGCCTTCGGCGGGGTCGCCGCCGCTCTCGTCGCTCGGCACGAGACCCGGGAAGTGCGCCGCCCAGGTCGGCGCCAGCGCCGTGAGCTCTCGGGCGAGCTCACGACGATCGCCTCCGCCCAGCAGATGACCGATGGCGTCGAGGAACGGCGCGTACGCCTCGCTCCGCCCCGAACCCTCGGTCGCCCGCCCGATCGCCAGCCGCAACGTCGGCGCCAGCGCGCGGGCACGGCGCAGGAACGCGTGCGCCAGCGTCGACTTGCCGGCGCCTGGTTCGCCGGCGAGCGTCACGATCTGTCCGTCGCCCGCCACCGCCTGTCGCAGCGCCGCTTCGAGGACGGCGAGCTCGCCGCTTCGCGCGATCGGTTCGGCCGGAGCCCCGGTCGAGCGGTCGCCGGAGCTCCCGGGACCGCGACGGACGTGCGCCGGCGCGACGGCCACCTGCGGCATCGGACTCACCGCCGTCGCGTCGAGGAGCGCTGTGCCGAGCTCCTCGACGAGCTCCGCCGCCGAACCGGGCCGCTCGCGCGGCGCTTTGGCGAGGGCGCGCGCCACGGCGCGGGCGAAGCGCTCGGGAATCCCGGGGACCAGCTCTTCCAGCGGACGCGGGCTCTCGGTGAGGTGGGCGAGCAGAACCTCCTGCGCGGTGCCGCGCGGAAACGGCACCACCCCCGCGACCATCGTGTAGGCGATGACCCCCAGGCTGTAGAGGTCGCTCGGCGGCCCGGCCGGCTGCCCCTGACATTGCTCCGGGCTCATGAAGTAGGGCGAGCCGATGGCGTGTCCACCGGTGAGTCCGGGATCGTCCGCATCGAGCATCCGGGCGAGTCCGAAATCGGCCACCTTCGGCACGGTCGCGGCGAACAGGATGTTGCCGGGCTTGAGATCGCGATGCACGACCCCTTCGCGGTGCGCGGTGTCGACCGCCGCGGCGACCCCTCCGAGAATCGCCACCGCCTCGCGCGGCGCGAGTCGCCCGCTCTGCGCCAGTCGCTCGGCGAGCGAACCGCCGTCGCAGTGCTCCATGGCGAGGTACGGCTCGTCCGCCTCGGTGCGGCCGAAGTCGAAGACGGTCACCACGTGGGGGTGGACGAGGGCGCCGGCGGCGCGCGCCTCGCGACGGAAGCGCTCGTGCGCCACCGGTCCGGGGAAGAGCTCCGAGGAGAGGACCTTGATCGCCACCCGGCGATCCATCTCCTCGTGGCGTGCAAGATAGACCACTCCGGCGCCGCCTTCCCCGAGACGACCGAGAATCCGGTATCTCCGGTCGAGCAGGGTACCGAGGCGCGGGT
Organism: Thermoanaerobaculia bacterium; assembly: GCA_050186295.1. Classification (GTDB taxonomy): domain Bacteria; phylum Acidobacteriota; class Thermoanaerobaculia; order Multivoradales; family JAGPDF01; genus JAGPDF01. The sequence continues at coordinate 158,462 of JBFWYP010000005.1, forward strand.
CGCTCACGCTCATGGGGACGGGGCCAGGGGAAGCGGCGCGAGCGTAGCACGCGCTCCGCGGCGCGCGGCGTGCTTCGGTCCTAGAATGGCCGCGTGATCCGCGATCTCGCCGTCTGCGTCGTCATGCCGGCCTACAACGCCGCGGTGACGCTCGAGCGCACCTACGGCGAGCTCGACCGGGAGGTCGTCGATCGGGTGCTCCTGGTCGACGACGCCTCGCAGGACGAGACCGCGGAGCTCGCCCGGCGGCTCGGCATCGAGACCCACCTCCACGCTGCCAACCGCGGCTACGGCGGCAACCAGAAGAGCTGCTACGCCGCCGCGCTCGCCGGTCCGGCCGACATCGTCGTGATGGTGCACCCGGACTACCAGTACACGCCGAAGCTCGTGCCGGCGATGGCGTCGATGATCTCCGACGGCGGCTACGACGTCGTCCTCGGCTCGCGCATCCTCGGCCACGGCGCGCGGCGCGGCGGCATGCCGCTCTGGCGCTACGTCTCGAATCGCGCCCTCACCCTGGTCGAGAACCTGCTGCTCGGACAGAAGCTCTCCGAGTACCACACCGGGCTCCGCGCCTTTCGCCGCGAAGTGCTCGAGACGCTGCCGCTCGACGCCAACTCGGACGACTTCCTGTTCGACAACCAGATCCTGGTGCAGGCGTTCGCCGCCGGCTTCCGGGTGGGAGAGCTCTCCTGCCCGACGCGCTACTTTCCCGAAGCCTCCTCGATCAACTTCCGGCGATCGGTGCGCTACGGCCTCGGTGTCCTCGGCGCCTCGTGCGGCGGATTCCTGGCGCGCACCGGGCTCTACGTGCCGCAGTTCCTGCGCGGAATCCGCGAACGCCGACGGGAGCGGCATGCCGTCGTTTGACGTCGGCATCGTCGGCGGCGGACCGGTCGGACTCGCCACCGCGATCGCCGCCCGCAGCCACGGCCTCTCGGTCCTGGTCTGCGAACGGCGGACACCGCCGCTCGACAAGGCGTGCGGCGAAGGGCTGATGCCGGCCGGGGTCGCCGCGCTCGAGCGGCTCGGCGTCGCGATCCCCGAACGCGCGCGCCCGTTCCGTGGCATCTCGTACCGCTCGGGCGACGTCGCCGCCGAGGCCGACTTTCCCGACGGCGCCCGCGGCCTCGGCGTCCGGCGGACCGCGCTCCATGGCGCGCTCGCCGACCGCGCCCGGGCGCTCGGCGTCGAGCTCCGTTTCGGCTGCGCCGCCGAGGCCGCACCCGGCGGAGCGCTGCGCACCGCGGAGGGCGAGCACCCCTGCCGCTTCCTGGTCGGCGCCGATGGCCTGCGTTCGGCGGTGCGGCGCGCCGCGCCGTTCCACTTCCCGTCGCCCGCGCCGCGCGCCGACGACCGGTTCGGCGTCGTCCGCCACTACGCCCTCGCCCCGTGGAGCGAGCGTGTCGAGGTCTGGTTCGGTGACGGCGCGGAAGCGTACGTGACGCCGCTCGCCGCGGACGAGATCGGGGTGGCGATCCTCTGGTCTCCCCGAGCCCGCGGCGAACGCTCCTCTCGCGATGCGGAAGGTGCCGGGTTCGACGCCCTGCTCTCGGGCGCGCTGCCGTCGGCGCTCCAGGCACGGCTGCCACCGGCCACGGCACTCGGTCGCGATCGCGGCGCCGGTCCGTTCCGGCAGCCGCGGGGGCGCGTCGCCAGCGGCTGCACGGCGCTCGTCGGCGACGCCGCCGGCTACGTCGACGCCCTCACCGGCGAGGGGCTCTCGCTCGGCTTCGAGTGCGCCGAACGCCTCGGAGAGGCCCTCCGCCGCGACGACCTCGACGGCTATTCCCGAGCGGCGCGCCGCCTCTTCCGCCTCCCCGATCGCCTGACCCGGCTCACCCTCTTCGCCGCCCTCCGCCCGCGCCTGCGGCATCGGCTGGTCGTCCAGCTCGGCGCCAACCCGGCGCTCTTCACTGCCCTGCTCGGACTCCTCGGTTCGCGCCGCCCCTGGTCGCGCTTCGGTCTCCGCAACGCCTTCGCCGCCGCCCACCTTCTCGGGCGCCTGTCGCTGGCGCTGGGGTGAGGCGATGAACCGGCTGGTCGCCGCGGCGCTCACCCATCGCCGCATGGTCGTCGCGCTCTTCGTGCTGTTCGCGGTGGCCTCTCTTCCCGCGGCGCTCCGCCTCGAAGTCGACAACTCCGCCGAGCAGTTCTATCCGCGCGACGACCCGGCGTTCGCCGCCTTCGCGGAGCTCGAGTCGACCTTCGGCTCGACCCGCACGGTGCGCGCCGTGCTCGCCGGCGACGACCTCTGGAGTCGCGCCGCGCTCGACCGGCTCGCCGCACTCGAAGGCGCCCTCGCCGCCCTCCCCGACGTCGCCGCCGTCGACGGGCCGATCGGCCACCATCGCCGCGAGCTCGACCCGGCGAGCGCCGATTTTCCCGCGCGGCTGCGGGCGCTCGTCGAAGGCAACGCGCTCGATCGCGCCGCCGGCCTCGCCTCCGCCGACGGCACCGCACTCTCGGTCGTGGTGACCCTGAAACGGGAGGCGGCGGTCGACGCGGTGCGCGAGCGCCAGGCCGTCGTCGCCATCGCGCGCCGGCTCGCGGCCGACCTGACGCCCGGCAGCTTCCACCTCGCCGGCCTCCCGGTCCTCGACGCAGCGCTCGACCGCTCGACGAGCGAGATCCTGCGCCGCTTCCTGCCGCTGCTGGTCGGCGTCGTCCTGCTTCTGCTGCTCGTCGTCTTCCGCGACGTCGCGGCGGTGGCGGTGCCGTTCCTCTTCGTGCTGCTCGTCGCGCTGCCGCTCTTCGGCGCCATGAGCGTGGCCGGAGTCGAGATCAATCTCGTCGTGGCGATTCTGCCGCCGGTGCTCTTCGCGGTGACGATCGCGACCGCGCTGCACCTCCTGATCCGCTGCCGCAACCTCGAGACGGTCGAGCGCTCGGCGACGGAGGCGACCGTCGAGACCTATCGCGAGAAGGGGCGCGCGATCTTCTGGACGACCCTGTCGACCGCCGCCGGCTTCTGCGCGCTCGCCACCTCGCGGATCGAACCGATCCGCGACCTCGGAACCTGGGGCGCGACGGGAATGCTCTTCGCCGGTGCCGCCGCGTTCACGCTCTTTCCCTGCCTCCTCGCGTTCACCGCTTCGGGACGGACCGAGCTGCCGGAGCGGCGGCTCGAACAGGCGCTCGAGCGCCTCGGCGCCCGCCTCGCCGACTTCGCACTACGGCGGCGCCCGGCGCTTCTCACGCTGTTCGCCCTGGTCGCCCTCGCTGCCCTCGCGGGGATCCCGCGGATCCGGGTCGAGAGCAACGCCCTCTCCTACTTCCCACCCGATGACCCGCTGCGGCGCGCTTTCGCCGCCGCCGGGGAGCACGGGATGGGGGTCGCGGCGGTCGAGCTCGTGGGGAGCGCGCCGGCCGGATCCGACCTCGGCTCGAGCGCCGCGCTCGCCGCGCTGGCGGCGATCGACGCGAGGCTCGCGGAGCTGCCGGGGGCAATCTCCGTCCTCTCGGTGGCCGGCCTGCTCGACGACATCGGCGGGCGCACACCGCTCGCGCGCGCGCTCCCGCCGCCGGAGCTCCGCGCCGCGATCCTGCCGCTCGCTCTCGCCGACGACGAGGGGCGCGCCGCGGTCGAGCGCTACCTCTCGCAATCCGGGCGCCGCCTGCGGATCTCTCTCCTCGTTCCGGTCGCCGGCTACGAGGCGATCGATCCGCTGATCGGATCGGCCCTGGCGATCGCCCGGGCAGGAAAGCCGGAGCTCGCCTGGCAGGCGACCGGCGAGCTGCCGCTCCTGCTCGCCACCCAGCATCGCCTGCTGTCGACACTGGCGCGCTCACTGGCCCTCGCCCTGCCGGCGCTGGCGCTGATCTTCGTCCTCCTGCTCGGCAGCGTGCGCGACGCGCTCTTCGCTCTGCTGCCCAACCTCTGGCCGCTGCTCGTTCTGCTCGGCGGGATGGGGCTGCTCGGCGTGCCGGTCGACCTGGCGACGGCGATGGTGGCCTCGATCGTTGCCGGTCTGGTCGTCGACGACACCATCCACACGCTCGCCCCGTTCCGGCTCCTGCGCGACCGCGTCGGCGGACCGCGGGCGGTCCGCGAGCGTCTCGCCGCGACCACTCCCGCATTCCTGATCACCGGGCTGGTGCTGGCGTGCGGCTTCGGTGTCTGCGGCTTCTCGGCCTTCGCCCCGATCGCCCGCTTCGGCCAGCTCTCGGCTGCGACCCTGCTGGTGGCGCTCGCCGCCGACCTCCTGCTGGTGCCGGCGCTCTTCGGTGGCGAGGGCGGGACGAGGGGCGCCGGCTGAGCTCGCCTGGCGTGCGGAGCGCGATTGACGGAGAATGGGCCGAACGTTCCGCTCCGGAGAACCGACCCGCATGATCCGACGATCGCGACTTCGACTGCTGCTGCTCTGCCTCGTGCTCCTTCCGGGGGCGCCGGCCTTCGCCGACATCACCGGTTTCGTGCGCGTCGACGGCAGCGGCACGCCAGGGACGCCGGTCGCGGGAGCCTGGGTGAAGGTGCAGGCCGATCTCGCCACCCCCGGCACCTTCTCGGGTGCCGACGGCTCGTTCGTCCTCTCGGGCGTACCGGCCGGACCGCTGACGATCGCCGCCTCGGTGCCCTACCTGCGCTCGGCGCCGACGAACTTCCTGATCGGTGTCGCACCGGGGGCGGACGGCGACAGCGGCGTCGACATCCGGCTGAAGATCCTGCCCGCGGCCGACAACCCGGCCTACGTTCCGGCCGACACCAGCGAATGCGGCGCCTGCCACTTCGAGCGCTACAGCCAGTGGGCGACGTCGCACCATGCGATGAGCGGCCAGAACGTCTGGGTGCGTGACCTCTTCTCCGGCGACGGCACGGCGGGAGGCAGCGCCGGCTACGTCTTCAAGACCAGCCACGACGCCGGCGAGACCGGCTTCTGCGCCACCTGCCACGCATCGATGCAGGACATCCGGGATCCGCGTCCCCAGGGCGTGCCGTTCGACGAGGTCGACCAGCAGAACGGCATCGAGGGGATCCACTGCACCACCTGTCACCAGCTCGACTCGATCGACGAGGGAAACATCAACGCCCTCCACTACCGCGGCAAGGCGACCTACCGCTTCCCGGTGGGCGGGCCCGGAGTCCAGACGCACCAGTTCGTCTGGGGTCCGATGAACGACGTCTCGTTCGACTACATGCAGGCGTCACACTCGGTGCTGCACACGACGGCGACGATCTGCGCCTCCTGCCACCAGTACCACAACCCCGACACCGACGCTCCGGGCCAGAACACCTACCTCGAGTGGACCGAGTCGTTCTACGCCCAGCCCGGACCGGGTTACCGCGTCTGCCAGGACTGCCACCAGCCGGCCCTCACCGGCCTCGGCACCAACTGCGAGTTCGGCGGCGCCGCACGCGACGGCGCCGAGCGCCACGCGCACACCTTCATCGGCTCGACCCCCGAGACGCTGGCCGAGAACATCGCTCTCACCACCACGGCCGAGTTCGGCCCGGCCGGCACGGTGCTCGTCACCAGCTCGGTCGACAACTTCGGCGCCGGCCATTCGTTCCCGACCGGCGTCTCGGTGCGCAATGCGATCCTCTCGATCGAGGCGACGCTCGACGGCCAGCCGCTCGCCCAGCTCTCCGGGCCGACGATTCCGTTCTGGGGCTCGGACGACGTCCCCGGCGACCAGCCCGGCGACCTCGCCGGCCGCCCCGGCAAGGGGTTCGCGAAGGTGCTCGAGGGGCGGATCAACGGCACCGGCCCGGTGGTGCGGCCTGTGCTCTTCATCGACGCCGAAGCGGTCTACTCCGACACGCTGATTCCGTCCGGCGCGATCGACACCAGCACGGTCGAGTTCGCGCTGCCCGACGGCTTCGTCGGCCAGGGGGTGGTCGACGTGACCGCGACCCTCATCTACCGCCGCGGCTGGCGCGCCCTCGCCGTCACCAAGGGGTGGACCGTCGACGCCCACGGCGGCCCGATCGAGATCGAAGTGGCGCGCAACGACCTTTCGGTCGACGTCGTCGGAGGCACCGTCCTCGAGATCCCGACGCTCTCCCCCGGAGGCCTCCTCGCCCTGGCGCTGCTCCTCCTCGTCGTCGCGATGGCCGCTCTGCGCCGCAGCGCCGCGACCCGTACCTGACTCAGGGCGTTGTCGCGGTCGCCGACCAGTCGTCGGTGAGACCGGTCTCGAAGCCGTCGCGGAAGAGGAAGCCGCTCTGCAGGAGCTGGACGGCGGCCAGGGCGTCGATGCGGCCGAAGCCGAAGGTGTTGTTGGGGAAGTTCATCGCCGAGAGGCCGCCGCAGACCTGGGTGCTGGTCGAGGGGTGGACGGCGCTCTCGCGGATCAGCTCTTCGAGCCTGTCGACGTTCCCGGCAAGCGCCGGATCGGCCGAGATCAGCAGCGCCACCAGACCGGCGACGTGCGGGCCCGCCATCGACGTGCCATCCCAACCGCCCTGGTAGCCGCCGGTGCGGACCGAAGAGCGGATGTTGCTTCCCGGCGCCGAAATGTCCGGCTTGCGGCGGTTGCTGCCGTCGACCGTGACCGGACCGCGGCTCGAGAAGCCCGAGATCGCGTCGGTGCTGGTCGTCGAGCCGACGGTGAACGAGGCGTCGTAGATCGCCGCCGGATCCGAGACCGTCGAGCAGCTCGAGCCCGAGTTCCCCGCCGAGTGCGCGGTGAAGATCCCGGCGGCGCGCAGGTTCTCGACGACAGTCTTGAGAATATTCGGATCGATACAGTTCTCCGACGGCGGACAGCCCCACGAGTTGTTGATCACGTCGGGCGCCTTCGACGGATCCGGGTTGGCGCCGGCGAGATCGGTCGGCGCGATGAACCACTGGTAGCACTCGGAGTAGGTCGTCGGCGTGCCGTTGCCGACGTTCATGTTGCGGCAGCCGATCCACTTCGCCCCCGGTGCCATTCCCACCTGGTTGCCGGCGCCGTCGTCGCCGACCATCGTCCCCATCGTGTGGGTGCCGTGGCCATGGTCGTCGCACGGCTGGACCGAGTTCGCCCCGCACGAACCGCCACCGGAGTGGATCGAATCGTGCCAGTTGTAGTTGTGGTCGGCGCTGGCGCCGTTCCAGCCACGGTATTTGCCCTGCAGCGCCACATGCGACCAGAAGTAGCCGGTGTCCTGCCCGCCGATCACGGCGCCCTGGCCGGTGTAACCCAACGCCCAGACGTCGTCGGCGTTGACCTGGGCGATGTTCCATTCGACGGTGTTTGGAACCTCCGGGGCGGGGGCGTCGTCGGCCAGCGGCTCTTCGAAGTGGACCGTCGGGTTGGCGGAGATGCGCGCGACGTCGTCGCGCGCGGCGAGCGAGGCGACCGTCGTCTCGTCACCCTTCGCCCAGATCATGTTGGCGACCCAGAACGAGCGGTGCTCGATGCCGGCGGCGTCGAGCTCGGCGAGGAGGTCGCGCTGGCTCCGCTCCGCCGTCGCGCGCAGCGTCTCGAAGACGTAGGTCCCCTTGGCGAGCTTGGTCGGCAGGCTGCGGGCGGCGGAGAGATCCGCCTGCTCGGCGAGGACGATCAGGAATTCGCTCGCGCCGGAGGCGTTGCGGGCGAACTGATCGAAGACCCAGGGGTCGACCTTGTCCTGCCAGTCGGCGAGGAGCGACGCCGGGGCGAGGAGGAGTGCGAGAGAGAGCGGGGCGAGCAGGGAACGGCGCATGCGGATCTCCGGGGCGATTCGTTGGTGTCGCGGGTAAGTTATCTGCCGCGGGTGCCGGGACGCAATCGACTCCGCGCCGCCGGCCCGCCGGTTGTCACTTGCAGAGCCGCGCCAGCGCCTGGGTCTGGTGGACCAGCACGTGGTGTGCGGTGTCGACCGAGAGGTACCCCTTCTGCCGGAACTCGACCATCACCTGGTTGACGCGCTCGCGCGAGGCGCCGACCAGCTCGGCGAGGTCGGTCTGGGTGAGCCGCAGGTTGATGCGCACGCCGCCCGGCACGTCTCCCTCGGCCTCGGCCGGCGAACCGTAGCGCTCGGTGAAGGCGAGGAGCTGGCGGGCCAGGCGGCCGGCGACGTCGAGCGAGGAGAGCGACTGGATCTGCTCGTTGGCCATGCGCAGGCGGCCGGCCAGCAGCCGGACCAGGTTCTGGGTGAATTCGGGAACGTTGCGCAGGCAGTCCTGGAAGGTCGCACGATCCATCCACAGGAAGGTGCACTTCTCCATCGTCATGACGTTCGCCGAGCGCCCGGCCGAGTCCACCAGGCTCATCTCGCCCACCGTGTCGCCGGCGCCGAGGAAGGCGAGAATCACCTCCCGGCCGTCCATCTGTTCGATCAGGATCTTGACCGTCCCGTCGAGCAGGACGTAGACGACCTCGCCCGGCTGCTCGGCGGTGATCATGTTGGTTCCCGCCGGCACGGTCTTGCGGTGCATCACTTCGTTCAGCCGCTTCAGCCGGTCGGCCGGGATGCCGTCGAAAAGGGGGATCTCGCCCAACTGGTTCGGGTCACTGACTGCGGTCACGCCGAGGCCTCCGTTCGTTTGTCACGATTGTATCCGCTCGCGCGGTCCGGCGGGCGGGGGCTGGACTATTTTAGAAAATGAACGTATAGTTACTCTCCATGGGGCGACGGGAACGGGTCAGCCGCGAACAGGTCCTCGAAGCCGCACGCGAGCTCTTCGCGGTGCGCGGCTTCGAAGGCACGACCCTCGCCGCCATCGCCGCGCGGGTCGACCTCTCTCCCGCCGCACTCCTCCGGCACGAATCGACGAAAGAACGACTCTTTCACGCCGCCATGGCGCCGCGCGGTGGCGAAATCCACATTCCGATCCAGTTCCTCGCCGAGGTCGACGCCGCCCGCAGCGATCCGCGCGAGGTGCTGCGCGAAGTCGGCGAGCGCTTCGTCCCGTTCATCGAGGAGAAGCTCGGCGAGACGATCGCGCTCTGGCTGCGCTCCAACGTGCGCTCCGGCGCGTCGTCGATCGACAGCCTGCCGCTCCTCTTCGATCGCGCGCAGCACCCGACTCCGCCCGAGCGCACGCTGGCGCTCCTCGAAGGCTACTTCCGCCGCGCCCGGCGCGCCGGGCGGATGGAGCTCACCGACACCCGGGCGGCGGCCGTCGCCTTCCTCGCTTCGCTGCACTCGTTCGTCGCCCTGCACCGCCTGGCGCGGGCGATCGAGCCACCGCTGCCGCTCGACCGCTACCTCGACACCCTGATCGAGGTGTGGACCGCAGGGGCGATCCGCGAGAAGCGCCCTGCCGGCGCGAAAGGTTCCGCAAAGACAGCCGGGGCACCGCGACCGCGCGGGCGCTCCTCCAGGAGAAGCTCATGAAACGCCGCATCCTCCCGCTCCTCGTCGTTCTCGCTGCCGGCGCCGCCGTCTGGTACTGGACCCACCGTCCGCGCGGTCCCGAACCGCTCGTGCTCTCGGGAACGGTCGAGGCGCGCGTCGTCGAAGTCGGCTCGCTGGTCGGCGGCCGGGTGAGCGAAGTGCTCGTCGACGAAGGATCGGAGGTCGCCGCCGGGGCGAAGCTCGTGGTCCTCGAGGCCGATCTCCTCGACCGCCAGATCGACGGCGCCCGCGCCTCGGTCGATCAGGCCACCGCGGCGGTGGCGCTGGCCGAGGCGGGTCCGCGGAGCGAGGCGCGCGACCGCGCCAGCATCGCCTGGAACGCCGCCAGGACCGACCTCGGCCGGATCGAGGCGCTCTACCGGGACGGCGTCGTCGGGCGCGCCGACTACGACGCCGCGGTGGTGCGTGAAGCGACCGCGCACAAGACCTGGGAGGAGGCGCGACGCGGCAGCCGCAGCGAGGAGATCGAGTCGGCCCGAGCCGCCCTCGCCCGCGCCCGCGCCGACCTCGCCTATCTCGAGCAGCGCCGCGCCGAGCTCACGATCTCCGCCCCCGCCGACGGACGGATCGAGTCGATCGATCTGCGTCCCGGCGATCTGGTGGCTCCCAACCAGCCGGTCGCGACCCTCCTCGAGCCCGGCGAGATCTGGGTCCGCGTCTACGTCCCCGAGACCCGCCTCGGCGAGGTCGAGATTGGGCAGGAGGTCGCGATCGTCACCGACTCGTTCCCCGACGATCCGGCCGCCGGTCGCGTGGTCGAGATCCGCCACCGCGCCGAGTACCTGCCGCGCAACGTGCAGACGTTCGATCAGCGCGCCGACCAGGTCTTCGGCGTCAAGGTGGCGATCACTCCGGGCTCGCGGCTCCGCCCCGGCATGGCCGCCACGGTCCGCTTCCCGGTCGCGGAGCGCGGCGCGCAGTGAGCCGGAGCGAGCTCGGCATCGAATCGCGCGAGATCTCGCGCGACTTCGGCACGTTCCGCGCCCTCGACCGCGTCTCGCTCGCCGTGCCGCGCGGTGAGATCTTCGGTCTCCTGGGCCCCAACGGGTCGGGGAAATCGACCCTGATCCGCATCCTCTGCGGACTCCTGGCGCCGACCAGCGGCAGCGGCATGGTCGACGGCCTCGACGTCGTCTCCCATTCCGAGGAGATCCGCCGCCACATCGGCTACGTGCCGCAGCGCTTCTCGCTCTACGAGGACCTCACGGTGCTCGAGAACCTGAACTTCTTCGCCTCGGTCTACGGTCTGCGCGACCAGCGGCTCGTCCAGCGCCGCGAGTGGGCGATCGAGCTCACCTCGCTCGCGCCGTACCGCAACCGCCTCGCCGGCCAGCTCTCCGGCGGCTGGAAGCAGCGCCTCTCGGTCGCCGCGGCGATGATGCACGAGCCGCGCGTTCTCTTCCTCGACGAACCGACCGCCGGCATCGATCCGGTGGCGCGCCGCGTGCTCTGGAATCTTCTCTTCTCGCTCGCGGCCGAAGGGGTGTCGCTGCTCGTCTCCACGCACTACATGGACGAGGCGGAGCGCTGCGGCACGGTGGCCTACCTCTACCTGTCGTAGCTCCTC
>JBFWYP010000006.1:0-168977 GCA_050186295.1 Thermoanaerobaculia bacterium
CACGGTGAAGAAGAGGGCCGAATCGGCCACCGAACCGCCGAGCTCGTCGACGATCAGCTCCTTCAACCCCGCCACGACCAGCGTCAGGTTGAGCATCGCCACGAATAGCAGCCCGCACGGCAGCGCGAGGGCGCGCCCCGCCGAAGGCGGCGCGCCGGAACGGGAGTCGGGGGCGGGGATCATGGTCATCGGGTCCGGACGGGCTACAATACGGGAGTCACAATCGAACAGGGAGACCAGCGGGCGTTGACCGAGCGCAACAGCGGCACGATCCTCGACGGCAAGTACGAAATCCTCGACCGGCTCGCCGCCGGGGGGATGGGTGAGGTCTGGCGTGCCCGCCACGTCCATCTGCAGGAGCTGCGCGTCATCAAGATCCTCCGCGCCGACCGCGCCACGGATCCCCACGCCCTGCAGCGCTTCGCCCAGGAGGCGCGGATCGCCACCCAGATCAAGCATCCGAACGTGGCGATCCTCTACGACTTCTCGCGCCTGGCCGACGGCAGCTTCTACATGGTCTCGGAGCACATCGAGGGCGAAGATGTCGGTTCCTGGCTCCGCAATCGCGGCGTCTTCCCGGTGCCGCTCGCCGTCGAGCTCGGCATCCAGGCGCTGCGCGGCCTGGAGGCGATCCACGCCGCCGGGGTGATCCACCGCGACATCTCGCCCGACAACCTGATGATCACCCGCGACCGCCGCGGGCGGTACCAGATGAAGCTGATCGACCTCGGGCTGGCGAAGAACCTCGACGTGCAGGCCGGCCTCGAGATCACCCAGGCCGGGATGTTCATGGGCAAGCTCATGTACTGCTCGCCGGAGCAGGCCGGGGCGATCCGCGACGAGCCGCTCGATCACCGCAGCGATCTCTACTCGTTCGCCGCCGTGCTCTACGAGATGATCACCGGCAAGCAACCGTTCGACTCGGAGAACCAGCACGGCTTCGTCTTCAAGCGCCTGACCGAGCCACCGCTGCCGCTCATCGGCCGCAATCCGGCGGTCGCCGTGCCGGCCGAGATCAACGCCGCGGTGCTCAAGGGGCTCGAGCGCGACCGCAACGCCCGCTATCCCGACGCCCTCACCTTCCTGCAGGCGCTGGTGCACGTTGCCGAGCAGCTGCGGCAGGTGGCGACCCAGGAGATCTCGGTGCCCGAAGCGGCTCGGGCGGCGAAGGCGGGGACGGCGGCGGTCACGATTCCGAAGCCGGCGACCTCCTCGGCCCGCCCTTCGAGTCGTTCCGGATCGGCGAGCGAGCTCTCGAAGGAGGAGCGGATCGATCTCCTCGCCCAGATCGAGCGCGCGGCCAAGAAGGTCAGCGAGAGCTCGCGCCTGGCCGAGCTCGCTCGCCAGGCGATGAGCGGCCGGCGCTACGACGACGCCGCCGCGCTCGTCACCCAGCTCGAATCGGTCTCGCCGCGGCACCCGGCGGTCCTCGATCTCAAGGAGCAGCTCGCCGACATCGGCCGTGGCCTGTCGCCGCGTCCGGATTCGATTCCGCGCAGCGCGCCGGCCACGCCGGCGCCGCCGCCGCGCGCTCCGCGTGCCCAGAAGGCGCCCGCGGCCGCTCCGCCCGCCGCCGAACCGGCGGCACCTCCGGCGGCCTCTCCTGCGGCACCCTCCCGGCCACCGGCCCGGGCGACGCCGGCGCCGCGTCCGGTGCCCGCCGCCCCGAGCGAAGAGGAGCAGGAGCGGAATGCCAAGAGCGAAGAGGCGGAGAAGCTGCTCAAGAAGTACCTGACCGAGAACAAGGAGTCGCTCGCCAGCTTCGCGCTCGAGACACTCCTCGAGCTCGCCCCGTACCATCCGCGCCGCGAGCTCTACGAGCGTGCCGTGCGCTACATGAGCGAGGACAAGGAGAAGTTCGCCGCCGCGCAGCAGCTCCTCGCCGCCGGCCACGAGGCGATCGTGCACGGCGATCTGGCGACCGCGAAGAAGCGCCTCGAGTCGCTCGAGAAGTCGGACCCGACGCTCGAGCTCTCGGAAGCGCTGCGGCGCGAGATCGCCGAGGCGGAGGATCGGGCACGCAGCGACGCCGACCTCGATCGCCGACGGAGCCGCCTCGAAGGGCTGCTCGAAGAGAAGCGGCTGGACGAGGCCGAGCGGGAGCTCGCACGTCTGGCGTCGTCGGGGGTCGCCAAGGTGTCGATCGAGACCTACCGGCTGCGCATTTCCGACATCGCGGCGCTCGCCGAGCGCGAGGCGAAGGGCCAGGAGTTCGAGCGCCGCTACCGGGAGTGCGTCCAGGCGCGCGACTGGTACGGCGCGCGCAACTTGGCGCTCGAGTTCGAGAAGAGCTCGCCCGAGTCGCCGCGACCGGCGCAGCTGTTCACCGAGATCAGCCGCTACGAAGAGGTGCACCGCAAGCAGCAGGGGATCGAGCAGGGAGTGGCGCAGGTCGAGGCGTTCCTCGCCCAGCGCAAGCGGGCCGAGGCCGAGCTGGCGCTCAAGATCCTGCTGCAGATGGACCCCGAGCATCCACGCCGGGCCGAGCTCGCCTCGCGCCTCGCCAACCTCGGCGGCTAGTCGGTCTCGACGCCCCGGCGTAGACTTCCGCGATCGTGAAGGGTCCCAAGGATCGGCTCCGCACCTACGCCTTCATGAAGCTGGCGCGCGAGTTCGACGCCCGCTTCGAGGCGATGCTTCTCACCGGCCGGGTGGCGAAGTGGTACAGCGCCATCGGCAACGAGGGGATCACCGTCCCGGCCGGGCTGGCGCTCGAGGCGGGCGACGTCCTCTGTTCACTGCACCGCGACGTCGGCGCCATCCTGGCGACCTATCTCGATCCGGCCCGCACCTTCCCCGGCTTCGGTTTCGGCGCCCCGGACGGCCGGCGGCCGGAGCCCGACGAGCTGTTCTTCCGCCTCGCCTGTCAGGTGCTCGGCAAGGACAAGGGGTTCTCGCGCGGCATCGAGCGCTCGTACCACTACGGCTATTTCGACCCGCCGGCCGGGATCCAGCACGTCGGCATGATCAGTCACCTCGGCTCGATGATCCCGGTCGCCACCGGCTGCGCCTTCGCGTTGCGGCAGAACGGCTCCGACCGCGTGGCGATCAACTTCATCGGCGAAGGCGGCACCTCGACCGGCGACTTCCACGAAGGTCTCAATCTGGCAGCGGTCTGGAAGCTGCCGCTGGTGCTGGTGATCGAGAACAATCGCTACGCCTTCTCGACCCCGGCACGGCATCAGTATGCCTGTCTGCAGCTCTCCGATCGCGGTCCGGGCTACGGCATTCCGGCGCTGACGGTGAACGGCAACGACCCGGACGCCATGGCGGAAGCGCTCGCCCGGGCGGTGGCGCGCGCCCGCGCCGGCGCCGGACCGACGCTGCTCGAGGCAATGGTTGGCCGGCTGCGCGGACACGCCGAAGGGGACGGGTCGATGAAGGTGGTGCCGAAGGAGGAGCTCGAGCTCTACCAGAGCCTCGATCCGGTTCCGACCTTCGCCCGCCGCCTCGAGTCGGAGGGTCTGCTCGATCCCGAGACCAGCGAACGTCTCCATCGGCGGATCGTCGAGCTCGTCGAAACGGCGATCGATCGCGCGCTGGCGGAGGATCCGCCGCAGCCGGAGACCGCGTTCCGCCCGGTCTGGGCCGAGCCCGACGCGCGGATCCGTCCGCAGCTCGCCGAGCGCCGGCAACCCGCGGGGCACGCGGCCCGGAGCGACGCCGACGACGAGCTCGCCGACGATGCGACGCTCCTCATGATGCGGCCGCCGATCGTGGCCGCGGGCGAGGCGGCGGAGGAATCCGCGAGCGAGGAACCGACGGCGATGGCCGCCTTCACCGGAACGGCGGGCCTGCCGATCGCTGCCGGCGAAGTGACCTATCTCGAGGCGATCCACCAGGCGCTCAAGGAAGAGATGGAGCGCGACCCGGCCGTGGTCCTCCTCGGTCAGGACATCGCGGTCTTCGAAGGGGCGTTCCGTGTCACCAAGGGGCTCCATGCGCGCTGGCCGGAGCGGGTGCTCGACACGCCGATCTCCGAGAGCGGCACGCTCGGCCTCGCCGCCGGCGCCGCCCTCCTCGGATACGTGCCGGTGGTCGAGATGCAGTTCGCCGACTTCGTCTCCTGCGGCTTCAACCAGATCGTCAACGTGATCGCCAAGCTCTACTACCGCTTCGAGCGCCCCTGTCCGGTGATCGTCCGGCTGCCGGCCGGCGGCGGGGTCGGGGCCGGACCGTTCCATTCGCAGAATCCGGAGGCCTGGTTCGCCCACGTCGCCGGACTCAAGGTGATCTGCCCGGCGACCGCGGCCGACGCCAAGGGGTTGCTCAAGGCGGCGATCCGCGACGCCAACCCGGTGATCTTCTGCGAGAACAAGTTCCTCTACCGCCGGGTGCGCGAGACGCTGCCGGAGGGCGACCTCCTGGTGGAGATCGGCAAGGCACGGGTGGCGCGCGAAGGGCGCGACATCACCTTCGTCGCCTACGGCGCCTCGACCTGGACGGCGCTCGAGGCGGCGGAGACGCTCGCCGGCGAGGGGATCGAAGCGGAAGTGATCGACCTCCGCACGCTGGTGCCGTACGACGAGGAGACCGTCCTCGCTTCGGTGCGGAAGACCAGCCGGGTGGTGGTCGTCCACGAAGCGCAGATGACGGGCGGCTTCGGCGGCGAGATCGCGGCACGCATCGCCGACGCCGGCTTCCCGTTCCTCGACGCGCCGGTGAAGCGCGTCGCCTACGCCGACCGGCCGAGCCCGTACGCCCGCGTGCTCGAATCCGCCCTCCTGCCCGACGCGGCGAAGCTCGTCGCCGCCGCCCGCGAGGTGCTGGCGTTCTGAGCTTCCCGATCTGGATCGAACTCGGTCCGTATCGGCTCCATCCGCACGTTCTCTTCGAGCTCCTCGCCTACTTCGTCGCCTTCCGCCTCTATCTTCGCGACCGCCGGCGGCAGGGGGACTTCCTCGACGACCCGCGCCGCTGGTGGGTGATCGCCGCTGCCGCGGTCGGCGCCGCGCTCGGCGCGCGACTCCTCTCACTGCTCGAATGTCCGGCCGAGCTCTGGAGCGGCGAGCGGTTTCCGGTCGAGCGGTTCGCCGGCAAGACGATCGTCGGCGCGATCGCCGGCGGCTGGTTCCTGGTCGAGATGGCGAAGCGGTTCGGCCGGATCGAGAGCCGCACCGGCGACCTGCTGGCGATCCCGCTCGCGGTGGCGATCGCCGTCGGCCGGATCGGCTGCCTGCTGACCGGCGTTTCCGACCGCACCTTCGGGGTCGCGACGGAGCTGCCGTGGGGGTTCGACCTCGGCGACGGCGTGCGCCGCCTTCCGATGCCGCTCTTCGAGACGCTCTTCCTCGCCCTGCTGGTCCTCGTCCTGGTGCGATGGCGCCGCCGGTCGCCGCTCCGGGGCGATCTCTTCCGCGGCTTCGTCGCCGCCTACTTCGCCTATCGTCTGCTGGTGGACTTCTGGAAGCAGGCGGACTGCCGCTGGCTCGGCCTGTCGGCGATCCAGTGGGTGACCGTCGTCGGCCTCGCCGTCCTCACGCCGGACCTGCTTCGCTGGATCCGCAGCGGGGGGAGAAGCAGTGAACCCGGAAGATCCGCGGGGCCGGGCCGACCGCCGGCGACCGGCGAGGAACCGGGTCCGCCGTTCTCTCCCACGGAGCCGAAGAAGTAGAGTCTGCCGGCTTTCGGACTCGCAGAGTGGCGGAGGGGCTCATGGGTTGGTTCCGGACGATGGGAAAGGAAAGGCCGTGGCTCCAGGGGTGCATCATCGCCGCCTCGGGGCTGTTGCTCTCGGCGGGGACCTGCTTCGGCTATCTCGCGACGATGAACTTCAATTCCGGGAATTCGAGCCTCGGAGAGGGCTTCACGTTCGTGATGATCGCGCTCAGCCTGCTCTTCGCCCTGGCGATTCCGGTGGGAGGGATCTGGTTCTTGGTCGGTCTGGTGAAGAGCCTGTCGAAGCCGCCGGCACCGCCGCCGCCGCCCCCTCCCGCTGCCTGAGACGCCCGGCCTCCCGATGACCCATTCGCCCCGCGTCCGGCCGTACCTCTACTACGACGTCGCGATCACCATCTGCTCGGTCTGCTACCGCAAGCTCGAGGGGAAGATCGTCTTCGAGGATGGCAGCGTCTATCTGCTGAAGAGATGTCCCGAGCACGGCGCCGAGAAGGTGCTGGTGGCGGACGACGTCGACTACTACCGGCGCTGCCGCGAGGTGTTCCTCAAGGCGCCGGAGATGCCGACCCGCTACAACACGCCGGTGAAGTGGGGCTGCCCCTACGACTGCGGACTGTGCACCGACCACGAGCAGCACTCCTGCCTCTCGCTGGTCGAAATCGCCGACGCCTGCAACCTCGCCTGCCCGATCTGCTACGCCGGCAGCGGTCCGCACCGGACGGAGTTCCGCCCGCTCGCGCAGGTCGAGCGCATGCTCGACGCCGTGGTGCGGAACGAGACCGAACCGGACGTGGTGCAGCTCTCGGGCGGCGAGCCGACGATCCATCCCGATTTCTTCGCCATCCTCGACGCCGCGAAGCGCCGGCCGATCCGCCACCTGATGGTGAACACCAACGGGCTGAAGATCGCCGAGGACGAGGAGTTCGCGAAGCGCCTCGCGGAGTATCAGCCGGGATTCGAGATCTATCTGCAGTTCGACTCGCTGCGGCGTGAACCCCTGCTCGCGCTGCGCGGTGCCGACCTGCGGCGGATCCGCGAGCAGGCGCTCGAGCGCCTGAACCGCCACGGCGTCTCGACGACGCTCGTCGTCACGGTGGAGAAGGGGGTGAACGACGACGAGCTCGGCGCGATCGTCGAGTACGCTCTGGCGCAGCCGTGCGTGCGCGGCGTCACCTTCCAGCCGGTGCAGTCGGCCGGCCGGCTCGAGGGGTACGACGTCTCCCGTCACCGTTTGACGCTCACCGAGGTGCGGAGCCGGATCCTCGCCCAGACCGATCGCTTCCGCCCCGAGGATCTGATCCCGGTCCCCTGCCACCCCGACGCGCTCGCCATGGCGTATGCCCTCAAGCTCGGCGACAACGTCGTCCCGCTCACCGGGATGATCGATCCGCGGATCCTGATCGAGGGGGGCCGGAACTCGATCGTCTACGAACGCGACCCGGCGGTGCGCGAAGGGCTGTTCCGGCTGTTCGCGACCAACCACTCGCCCGAGTCGAGCGCCGCGACGCTCAAGGACCTCCTCTGCTGCCTGCCGCAGGTGGCGGTGCCCGAGGAGCTCGGCTACGCCAACCTGTTCCGGGTCCTGATCGTCCAGTTCATGGACGCCCACGCCTTCGACGTGCGCTCGGTGAAGAAGAGCTGCATCCACATCGTCCACCCGGACGACGGCCGTCTCATTCCGTTCGACACCTACAACCTGTTCTACCGCGACGACCTCGAGCGCACACGCCTCGCGCCGCTGCGCGCCGCCGCGCTCGCGGCGACGGGCTGAGTTCGCGTGCGGCGCTGACGGATCCTGGGCGGGCTCGTGGTCGCCCCGGCGATCCACCTTCCGCTCCGGATCCGGAACGAAGAGGTGCGGAACAGGTTCTTGCCCGTGAGCGATCGGTGTGGTGCGATGTCGGGGCCGGGAGGAGGCAACGTATGGGCTCGCGCCACGAAGCGGACGTTCGAAGCTGCGCCCGTCCCGCGGCTCTGCTGGCAGGTCTCGCCCTCGCGGGGGCTCTGGCTGCCGGCGCGGCCGGAGCGCAAGCGATGCGCGGCCCGGTCGTCGAGGGCATTGCCACCATGGCCTGGGGCGATCCGGCGCCCGGAAGCCAGGCCCGGGGCGCGCTGCGCCTCACGGTGCGCGACGATCAGGGGGTCGACCACGCCTTCGTGCTTCCGGCGGGCAGCCCGGTCGTGAACTTCGATGCCGGGGCGAGCCAGGGACTGCGGGTGCGGGTGTACACGGATCCGTCGCACGGCGAGCGGGGCGAGCCCCTCGCGGTCGCGTTTCTCGGTCATCGCACCTCCGACAGTCCGGAGGTCACCGGTTCGCAGCCCTGGATCTCGCTGCTGTGCAAGTTCAGCAACCTCGCGGCGGAGCCGCGGAGCCAGAGCTACTTCGTCCAGATGTTCGACAACAGCCCGGGTCGACTCGACCATTACTGGCGGGAGTCCTCCTACGATCAGATCGACGTCGTCGGGTCCGGCGCCTCGCAATGGCTGGTTCTGCCGCGGGCCCAGTCCGCCTACGTGCCCACTCCCGGCAGCGGGTGCTCCGGCGGGAGTCCGGCCGACCTCGACCTGCTGTTCGACGACTGCACCG
Source organism: Thermoanaerobaculia bacterium (assembly GCA_050186295.1). Taxonomy (GTDB): domain Bacteria; phylum Acidobacteriota; class Thermoanaerobaculia; order Multivoradales; family JAGPDF01; genus JAGPDF01. Next base: position 8,210 of record JBFWYP010000006.1, read on the forward strand.
CCGTGGCCGACCCGTTCGTCGACTTCTCCAACGGCGGCACCGGTGGCTTCGCCGGAATCAACCTGATGTTCAACGGCGACCTCGACGGCTGCGCCTGGGGCGGCGGCCATTTCGCGACGCTCGACGGAGTTACGAAGAGCTGGCGCACGACCTGGGAGCCGCCCTGGGGCTATGCCAACGTGTCGGTGATGGCGCACGAGATGGGCCATGGATTCGGGCTGCCGCACTCGAACAACTGGGACGGCGACGGCTCGCCCTACGACAACTCGTGGGATGTCATGAGCGACGCCTGGAACCACGCGGCGACCGACCCGACCTATGGCGGTCTGGGCAAGCACACGATCGCCTACCACAAGGACCGGCTCGCCTGGTTTCCGCCCGGTACCGTACTGGTGGCCGGCGCTCCCGGGACCTACGAGGGAATCCTGAGCGACGTCGCGCTGCGACCACCGATCGCGGGCTACCGGATGGCGAAGATCCCGATTCCTTCTTCGACGCGTTTCTGGACGGTCGAAACGCGCCGGCGCACCGGCCTCTACGATTCCGAGCTGCCGGGCGATGCGGTGGTCATCCACGAGATCAACCCCGGCCGCCCGGAGCCGGCATGGTGCTACGACCCCGCGGTTCCTCCGGACGACCAGTGCGACGCCGCGACGGTCCTTTGGGGGGTCGAGGAGACGTTTGTGGATGCCGCTTCCCAGATTTCGGTGCGGGTCGTGGAGCAGACGGCCGACGGCTTCCGGGTGGCGATCTACACCGGGGTCCCGGGCCCGCTGTTCGCCGACGGCTTCGAGACGGGCGGCGTCGGCCGCTGGTCGGACAGCGCCCCGTAGCCTCGCTCGCCGCACAGCGATTCTCGCCACGGGGGTCGCGGCCGTTGTCCTCCGTCGCCGCGCGAAGCCGGGTGGTCAGGATTCCACGAGCATCTGCTGGCGCATGTAGGCGCGCGCCGCCCGGAACTTCCGCACTGCGGTCGAGCGGCCGATCCCGAGGACGAGAGCGGCGTCCTCGATCGGCATCCCACCGTAGAAGCGCAACGCGATCAGCTCTTCGGCCATGGGGTCGGCGCGACGGAGCCGCTCGAGCGCCTGTTCGAGATCGAGCAGATCGATGCCGTCGGCGCCGGGCGGCTGGGCGATGACATCGACGTGGCTGAGACTGAGAGGCGGCTCTCCCGAGCCGCGTTTGTGGCGATTGCGGTGGCGTGCGTGGTCGACCAGGATCTGCCGGAGCAGACGCGCGGCGATGGCGAAGAAGTGCGCCCGACTCTCCCACAGCGGCATCGACTCCCCGACCAGCCTCAGCACCAGCTCGCTGACCAGCTCCGTGGGCTGGAGCGTGATGTTGCGTCGCTCGGCGCGCAGGCGTGCCGCCGCCAGGCGTCGCAGCTCCGGGTAGACCCGGCGCACGAGCTCCTCGCGTGCCTCGGCGCTGCCGCCCGTCCAGGCGATCAGAAGCTGTGTCAGCTCCCCGGAAGGCTTCGCTGGCTGGTCCTCTTGCCCGCGGTTCGACGCAGGAGAAGAAGTAACGACCGATGGCTCGAGTCCGGGTGGTTCTTTCTGGCGGTCGCCCTGGACCGTCCGGGCTCGGATTCCAAACGGGAGTGAGGGCATACATGGATGATAGCGGCAGCGATTCCCGGAGCGGCGCTCCGCGCAACCTGGCGATCGTGGTGAGCCGCCTGCCGGCGCGTCGCGAATGCCGCCTGGAGCCGGTCGACGATCGCTTCGTGGTGGACCTCCTCGCCTCCGGAGTAAGGGTCACGCTGTTCGTCGATCAGGCGAGCGAGGCCAGCGAGGCGCTGCGCTCTGCCGGCCTCTCCGTCTGGACAGCGCCGCGCCGCAGAAATCCGGCCGACGGCCTGAGCAGCGACGCGGCGCGTGCGCGAGAGATCCTCCGACGACATCGGACCGAGTCCTTCGACGGACTCCTCATGAGCGCCGATACCGGCCTGTCGCCCACCTTCGTCGAACCGGAGCTCGATCTGCCGCTGGTGCTGTCGCTGGGAGGAGGGCCCTTGACCGACCTCGAGGCGACCTGGCAGGACGGGCAGTCCTTCGCCGTCGGCGGGCAGACGCTTCGTGCTCAGCTCGGCACGCTCGCGGTCGCCGAAGCTCTGGTGACGGACGTGCAGCCGGGAGCCTTCGGAATGGAATCTCCCGCGATCCTGCGGCGCGCCTCGCCGCCGTCGCCGCGCGTTCCTTCGGGAATCGCGCCACCCGCCGCAGGGAGATCGGACGAACCCGGTCTCAGGGTTCTGGTCGCCACGACTTCGAGCCTCGCCGATCTGGCGTCGATCGTGGAGTGCGAGGCCGACGAGGGGCCGCGGATCCACGCGAGGACCACGCTCGCGGTCATCGTTCGAGCGGCGAGCAGATCTCGCCGCTCGGCGTCGTCCGCGGTCGCCGGGGGTGTCCCCCGCTCTCTGGCGCGGCAGATCGTGATCGTCGAGCAGGGCGAAGACGAGGTGGCGGTGGAGTGGCTCGAGCGTGCGGACGAGATCGTCCTCGCGTCGCCGCGAGAGTCGGCCATCCCGGCGGTCGCGGATGCAGTGCGGCGGTCGAGTGTGCGCGTCCACGGTGGTGGCGGGAACGTCGAGCTCGTCGCGCCGTGGATCGGAGCCGCATGGCCTCGCGCGTCTGCCGCGACGCGGGAGTGCGGCGTCGAGCTCCTGGGCTGGGACGGCGGAGGAGCGACGGCTGCGACGCTCGAACGGCTCGCGGAGGGGCCTCAAGGCTCGTCTGCCGTGCTGCTCCACTCCCACGACGCCCCCGGTCCGCTCTTCGACCTCCTCGAAACCACGTGGCCGTGCGCCGACGTCGTGGTCTGGGGCGCCGTCGATCCGGTGTTCGGGCAACCGGGCCTGGACCGTGTGGCGTCCTGCGCGGTCGCCCTGCGGCGCCCGCTCTGGCGCGCGGCGGCGCGTGTCGCCGAGGGCGCAAGAGACGTGTCGGAACTCGTCCATTGGGCGCTTCAGCCGGCGGGCGTCGATCGCGTCTCCGTGCTCTCCCTGCCGGCGCCCGAAGGGGTCTCACTGCTGTCACCGGCCGCGGATGTCGCCTTCCCCGTTCCGGTTCCGCGCGGGCGTTCCTTCCTGCCACCGGCGAGGTTCCGGGTCGCCGCGGACGGTCGAGCCGCCGCGAGCGGCCCGGCCACGAGTCCGCCACCGTTGCCGCCCAAACCCACCCGTGCGCCCCTCTCCGTGCTGGGCTGGGCACGGCGGAGGCGATGGCGCGAGCGCCTGCGACTTGCCCTGCCATGGAGATTCGGCCTGTTGGCGAGGGCGATGGAGGGGCGGTGGTGAGCCACAGCCTGCCGCGGATCAGTGTCCTGCTTGTCGAACTGGGCGACGATCCCCTGACGTCACGGGCGTTGGACGCCCTGCAGAAGTGTTCGTACGCGGGACCGATCGAGTGTCTCGTCCACCGCAACGGTGGCGACGGCATCGTTGCGCCTTCGGCGCACGCGAGAATCGACCGGCTTCTGGTCTCGAGCGAGAATCTGGGCTTCGGCCAGGCGACGAACCGGCTCGCGGAATCGGCGACCGGCGACCTCCTCCTGCTGCTCAACAACGACGTTCTGCTCTCGCCCGGCGCACTCGAACGAATGGTCGAACGCCAGTGCCTGAACGCGGTCCGCGACACGGACGCGAACCCACGGTGGACGGTCGTGGTGCCCCAGTTCCGCGGCTTCCACGGCGAGGTACTCGAGCTCGGCGCCTATGTCGACGGGCTGGGTCGTGTGTGGCAGATCTTCCGCGATGAACCGCTGCCTCGTGCTCTCGCCGGAGCTGTGTTCGAGTGCGCTTACGGATCGGCCGCCTGCATGTTGATCGAGCGCCGGACGTTTCTCGAGCTCGGCGGCTTCGATCCGATCTTCGGGCTCGCATACTACGAGGACACGGATCTCTGTCATCGTCTGTCGGAGCGCGGCGGGCGGATCGTGGTCGAGCCACGGGCGGTCGCCTTTCACCTCGAGGGAGCGACGGCGGCTGCCGGGGAGCGCTCGCGTCGCGACGCGGCGATGGCGCACGGGCGCACGGCGTTCGCGAATCGATGGAGAAAGCGGCTGGCCCACCGCACGCCGACGACGCGCGCCGCGGCGAGCGCGTGCGCGCTGTGGGACGATATCCCTCGGATCTCGGCGCCGGAGTCTCCCGGTGCGCCGCGGCGCGCCGGGGAGCGCTCACCGAGGGCCATCTGGCTGCTTCCCGAGGCGCTGGTGGCCAATCGGGCGGGAGGCAGCTCCAGGATCGCACGCGAGATCGAGACCCTTGCCGCGAGCGGCTGGCGCCAGATCGTCTGGTCGGAACAGGGGGGGGACTCGGCCCAGGTCGCGCGTTTGCTCGCTCCGCTCGGAGTTCGTTGGGGCAGCTTCTCTGAGCCGGTTCGCTGGGCCGGCGACGCCCTGCCGATCACCGTGCTCGACGAGGTCGACGAGCTCCTGCGGAGGAGTGCCCCCGACCTCGTGGTCATCTGGTCGTGGACGCTCGCGCGATCGCTGCTCGCGCGCGTCAGGAACAGCTCGCCGGGCGCAGCCGTCGTGGTGGATATCGGCGTTCTCGCTTATCTGCAGGCCGATCGCGCACAGGCCCTTGCGCTCGACGAACCGGCGATCAGGGCGTCACGGACCGACGAGCTCGCGGTCTACGAGGCGGCGGATGCGGTGATCGCTTCGTCGCGCCTGGAAGAGGAACTGCTCGTCGAGCAGCTCCCCGACCTGCCGGTACACGCCTACGATGTCGGCGCCTACGCGCCGAGATTCGACTGCCTGGATCCGGGAGCCGGCGTCGTCTACCTCGGGAACTTCTTTCACCCGCCCAACCGCGACGCGGTGGGGTGGTGGATCGATGCGATCGCTCCCGAGCTCGCCCGGGCCGGAGACCGGGCGACTCGCCTCCGCGTCGTGGGGACGGGCTCGGAGCGGCTGGTCGAGCTCGATCCGGAGGGTGGTCACCTGGCACCGCGTGGCTGGGTCGAGGATCTCGCGGACGAGCTCGCCTGCGCCCGTGTCTTCGCCAATCCGCTGCGCTACGGTGCCGGGACGAAAGACAAGCTGTCGCAGGCCATGCGTTTCGGACGTCCGGTCGTGACCACCAGCATCGGAGCCGAGTCGATGCCCGATCCGTTGCGCAAGGCGATGATCGTCGAGGACGATCCGGCGCGATTCGCCCGCGCCGTCCACCGCCTGCTCGTGGACGATCGTCACTGGAGGGAGTGTGCGGCCGCAACCCGTCGCGCGGCCGAGCGCGCCTGGGAGATGCAACAGGCTGCGGATCGCGAGTTCGTGGCCTGGCTCGCCGAGCGCACGGGAGCCGGAGGGCGGGTGCACGGTCGAGCCGAGTGTCCGATCGGCCATCGGGACCGGGGCGAGCCGCGGCTCGACGAGCTCGTCATCGTCGATCGCTTCGGCGCGAGATGAAGCCGTACGGCGGGATTCTCCTGGCTCTGTTGCTCGCGGGCTGTGGTGGGGAAGGCGGCGTGGGGGTCGCCCGGCTCGAGCTTCCGGTCTATCCGCCGGGCGATGTCGTGGTCCTCTCATTCGATGCCCTGCGTGCGGATGAGATCGCCGGCTACGGCGCCGGACGCGACGCGACTCCCGCGTTCGCGCGCCTCGCCGCGGAGTCGATTCTCTTCGAAGACGTTCTCTCTGCCGCCGGATCCACACCGACCGCCTTCGCCGCTCTCTGGTCGGGTCGCTGGCCGCATCGGACGTTCATCGGCTGGCGGTTCGAGGCGGAACCGACGCTGGCCGAGCTATTCCGGAACGCCGGATACCGGACCGCGCTGTTCGCCGACAATGTGCAGCTCTCGCCGGTACGGAAGTTCGATCGCGGCTTCGATGTCGCCGTTGTCGAGCGAAACGACGCCGACGAGTCGACTGCAGCGCGCGATCATCGACTCCTCGAAGGCGCCCTGGAGTGGCTAGCCGAGAAGTCGGAGCGTCCGAGCCTGCTCTGGATCCACCTGCTCGACCCGCACGCGCCCTACAGCCGCCATGCACGGCTCGAGGACCGGTATCGAGCACCCCCCGTCGAACGGTTTCGCGAGAGCTCCGGCGGACGGTTCGAGATCGAGAGTCCGGAAGAGCTCGTCTGGCTGCGCGAGCTCTATCGCGGGGAGGTCGCGATCGCCGACGAGCACCTCGGTCGCCTCCTCGACTGGCTCGATGAGCGGGGTCGCGCCGCGACGACGACACTCGTCGTGACCGCCGATCATGGCGAGCAGTTCGGGGAGCACGGCGGCGTGCAGCACGGCACGCTGTATGCGGAAGTGACCACGATCCCGCTGTTCCTTCGGCTACCGGACCGGCGGGGCGCCGGCAGCCGGTCGACGCTGCCTTTCTCGCAGGTCGACCTGCTGCCTACGCTCGCCGCGCTGCACGGAGTCCGCGCTCCGCAGCATCTGGACGGAATCGATTGGCTCGCTGGCGGCCCGCGCGACAGGATCCGGCTCGCCGAAGCAATGACCGCCGAGGATCATCTGGCGATTGCCGCGAGCGACGGCCAGTACGATCTCATTTCCCGCTGCGAGGACTCGTTCGAGACCGGGGCGCTGTTCGACCGGCGACGCGATCCGCGACAGACGCGCGATCTCGCGGCGGAGGAGCCGGAACGCTACCTCGCCCTCGCCCGTCGCCTGCGCGGGGTCTTCGCACTCGCGCCGTGCGCAGAGCTCGCGCGCGCCAACCAGGGCGCGGTCGATACCTCTGCCACGAGCCCAGCACCCGCGCCCGCGCCGTCCGCCGCGGATGCCGAACGATCGGGCCTCAGCCCGGAGGAACTGGCCGGGCTACAGGCTCTCGGCTATCTCGGAGGGAGTCGTCCGCCGGCGGCAGGCGCGGTGCGGATCTGGTTCGAGCCCGATCCCCTGCCGCTCTGCGAGCCGGGCGGATTCGGGATCGTCAAGGTGCGCTGGAGCGGTGCCGGAGGGCCGATCGCGATCGAAGTGGGTGCGGAGGGCAAAGTTTTTGCCACCGGCGGACCCGCTGGCGAGGCGGTTACCGGGCCCTGGGCCAACTCCAGGACGGTCTTCACGGTTCGCGATCTCCGGAGCGAGCGAATGCTCGTGGCGCGCGCGCCGGGCGTCGTCCCGTGCTCGGCGGCAGCGGCGCCGTGACCGCGGTCGCTGCGTTCCGCAGCGGCGCGCAGGTACCAGGAGGCGAGCGCGTCTCCGACGACGCGGTAGCCGTTGGCGCGCATGTGACCGTCGAAGCCCCAATAGAGCCGCAGGCCGGCTCCCTCCGCCTCGGCGCAGGCGGGCGTGAGGTCGAGGAACGGAATGCCGAGGCTCGCGGTGGCTCTTTCGAGGTCGCGGGCATGGCGTTGAAACGGTGGTGTCTGCAGAGAGTCCGGCAGACTGGAGAGGCTCGGCGAGATCGCCCGCTGGGCGTCGAGATAGGCGTCGCTCACCTGGTTGAGCGTAGGAAGATATGCCACACGCAGGAGGGCTCCGCTCCGCGACGAGAGCTCGAGCGCCATGGCGAGAACGGCCTCGGGGTGAATCGGCAGCGGCAGGCCGCGTACGCTGCGATCGAGGTGGTCCACCACTACGGGGCTCAACCGTCCCGCGAGCATCGCGGCGCGGAGATCTCGGCGCCCGACCGCATCGACGCGCTCGCGCAGGCGCGGGTCGTCGAGCAGCCGGCCGGTGACGTCGAGCGGACGCGGCGTGGCGGAGGGCGCCGGGCGGAATCGCCAGGGTACGTCCGCGCCGGACGCGAGGATCGTGGCCAGATCGACGAGACGCGGGAGCGGGAAGCGTGCAACGGGCTCCGGCGGCGGCGGAATCCGTGCGAGCGCCGCTTCCGGATCGGGAAGCGGGACGCCGAAGTCGTTGTCGTAGATCACCAGCACGACCTCCGCCGGGTGCAGGCGGAGGAGGGCGTCGCGGAGCAGCGGGAGGTATTCGGGGAATCCGCCACCGGCGACGCCGAGATTCAGCGCCTCGATCCGACGTCCGGACCGCCCGAGCGCCGCAGCCAGCGATTCGGAGATCGTCGCTCCGTCCGGAGCGCCGAGACCTTCGACGAAGCTGTCGCCGAGAACCAGGAAGCGCTCGACGCCGCGCGGGGGGCGCGCGCTCCAGTCGCTGCCGCGGAACCCGTGCCTGCCGAGCCAGCGGGGAAAGGCCGCGCGATCGGGGGTGGAGCTCCACCAGGCCCAGGCCGAGGTCATCGCGCGCCGCTCGTGGATCGGAGCGCCCGGGCGGGCGTAGTCGATACGGTGAAGCGGAGGCGCTTGCGGCGACATCACGAGGGCACGCGCCAGGATCTCCGCCAGCAGGAAGCCGAGCGCGATAGCGAGCCAACGGAGTTTGCGCTGCGAGGGGCGTGCGGCAGTCGGGAACGGCGCCACGGGCCCGATGCGCTCGAGCCAGAGGCTGCCGCCCGATACCGGTTCGCCGAAGGTCCGTTCGACGGCCCCCGGCTGCTCGGCGTGCAGGAAGGCCGACGCGGCGACGACGCGGAGCGTGCGGGAGGACTGCAGCATCGCCTGGACGACGTACTGCTCGTTCCATGCGCGCCCCAACTTGAGAACCCACTCGGCTGGATATTCTCCGGGCAGGAAGATGTCGTGCACGTGGATGCGGACGCCCCGCCGAAGGCGTGGGAGCACGTCGAGGAGGAGGAACTGGACGTCGCTTCCCGTCTTCACGACGTGCGACGAATCGATGAACAGAATGTCGCCGGGCCCGAGCCCGGCGAACGGCGCCTCGCCGGCCTCCTGCACCGGCCGAACGATGAGCCGGGCGCCGGGCGCGTTCGCCAGTGCGGCACGGACCTCGTCGCCGGGAAACGGATCGATCACCGTCAGTTGCGGTGCGATCCGCGGTTCCGCGGCGCGTGCGTCGAGGAGGAGCAGGGTGGAGAAGCCGCTCCCGACCTCGACCAGGCGGCGCGGCCGCCAGAGATGGAGAAGCGCGTGATACAGACGTGCATCGAGTCCGGAGAAGTGCGGGTTGTCGTCGCGGAAGAGCCGGCCGTCTTCCGCCGTGGCGCCGGTGGCGTAGGGGTAGCGCGGAGCTCGTGCGGCCACCCGCTCGAGCAGACGCCGCTGCGAGGCGGGGCGGAAGTCGAGGCCGGGAGGAAGCGCGGGGTTCGCGGGCCAGAGAGCCGTACGTCGACGGGCGAGCTCGGAGAAGTCCGGAATCGGAGAATAGAAGTGGCCACCGGGAAATCCCGGAGGGTCGGTGGGAGGAGGGGAGGTCATCGCATCGTGCCGCCAACAGCTCACTGCGACATCGGGGCGCGCCCCGGCCCACGATCGGCGCGCCGAAACGATTCCGGGCTCTTCGAGCGCCTCCGGCGGATGGTCCGGCGATGAGTGACAATTCGACCGCGCGACTGCGCCGCGCCCTCGAAGCGTTCTCCGAGCTGGTCGACCTCGACGAGCCGGAGCGCGCGAAGAGGCTTGCCCTGCTCGCTGAACAGGACGACGAGCTGACCGAACAGGTGCGCCAGCTGCTCGCGCAGGATCAGGTGGCGGAGAGCGCGCAGCCATCCGCGACGGAAGGACCTGGGCCCGCCGAGCGGACTCCGGACTGGCCGGAGAGCGTCGGTCGCTATGCCCTGGAGGAGCGACTGGGTGAAGGCGGCGCCGGCATCGTCTATCGCGCCCGGCCGGTGCGGGGCGAGCCCCGCCACGCTGTCGCGATCAAGATCCTCAAAGCGACGGACGAGCACGTGCTGGCGTATTTCGCCTCGGAACGCCGGATTCTCGGCGGACTCGAACATCCCTACGTTGCACGGCTCCTGGAAACCGGGACCACCGGCGACGGGCGGCCGTGGATTGCCATGGAGCTCGTCGACGGGGTGCCGATCGTCGGCTACGCCGACGCGAAGCGCCTCGGCGTGAAGGGCCGCCTGGCGCTGTTCCTCCGGGTCATGGAGGGAGTCGACTACGCACACTCGCAGCTGATCGTTCATCTCGATCTCAAGCCGTCCAACATTCTGGTGACGGAGCGTGGCGAACCGAAGTTGCTCGACTTCGGTATCGCCGCCGAGCTCGCCGCGGAGAGCCGACCGAGGACGGCTGCGTTCACGCCCAACTACGCCAGCCCCGAGCAGCTTCTCGGCGAGCGCCCGACACCGGCTGCCGACGTCTATTCGCTCGGCGTCCTGCTCTGCGAGCTGCTCTCGGGATCTCGTCCCGCTCGGAGCGTGGCCGATTCGGGCGTCGACCTGGCGGAGGCGCTTCGTTCCTCGCCCGTCCCGAGTCCGAGCGGCCTCGTGCTTGCCGCGGAGGAGGGGGGCCGGATCGCAGAGGCTCGCCGGTCGACGCGCCGCCGGCTCGCGAGGCAGCTGTCCGGCGATCTCGACGCGATCGTCCAGCTGGCGCTCGCGCCTGATCCCGGGAAACGGTATCGCTCGGTCGCTGCGTTCGCCGCGGACATCGAGAGCTGGCTCGGCCGCCGGCCGGTGAGCGCCCGTGTACGCGGTCCACTTGGGCGGGCAGGTCTCGCGATCTCCCGCTACAAGCTGGCGTCGACCGGCGCGATCGCTGCGATTCTCATCGTCACCGCCCTGAGCCTCCAGTCGGCGGCCGTGGGGCGTGCCCGTTCGCTGGCGGAGAAGCAGCGTGCCCGGGCCGAGAGGCTGCTCGACGAGCTCGTCGAGACGCTCTCCGTCGTCAATCCCTGGCGGCGGGAGGGCGAGGAGTGGACCGCGGCGTCGTTCCTCGAAGCCGCTGCCACTCGCGCCTCGCATCTCGACGCGGAGTCCGGGGTGCGGAGCCTGATCCTCTCGAAGGTCGGCGATCTGGAGCGGGCGCTCGGTCGGAGCGAGCGCGCCGTCGAGCTTCTCGAGGAGGCGAAGGCGGCGGCGCCGGGGGACGTGGAGCGCCTCAGGATCGACGAGAGTCTGGTCGACGCTCTCCTTTCCGCCGGAAAGATCGAGGAGGCGGTGGCGCTAGCACAGGAAGTCGTCTCGCGACGCCGCGAGCGATTCGACTCCGCGCCGCTGCTGCTGCCTGCGCTCGTGCGCCTGGCTGAAGCGCTCTACAGAGACAGCCGTGAGGAAGAAGCGCGCTTCGCGATCGCCGAGCAGGTGGCACGAGAGGCCGTGGCGCTCGCCGGGCAGATCGAGGCCGGCGCCGACCCGGCGAACGCCGACAGGCTCATGGCGGCGCGCGCACGGCTGGCGCTCTCCACCCTGCTCTGGCGCCGGGGCAAGTATGAGGAGGCGGGTGCGCTCGCCCAGACGAGCGCCGAGCAGCTGCGCGCCATGGGCCGGGGCGGGGCGTTGCTCGAAGAGTCCGTCACGATGCAGGGACTGGTTGCGCTCGCGGAAGGGCGGTTCGCGGCGGCGGTCGACGCCTTCGAACGTGTCGCCGACCAGGTCCGTGAGCTGCTCGGCGAAGAACATCCCCTTCTCGCCGACAGTCTGAACAACCTCGGCGCGGCGCGCGAGCTCCAGGGAGAACCGGCCCGGGCCGTGGCGGACCTGCGGCAGGCGGTGGCGATCGCCGACGGCGCCTATCCTCCGGAACATGCGAACCGACTCGCCATCCGGGCGAATCTGGCGCATGTCCTGGTCTGGAACGGCGGTGCGGTGGAGGGCGAGAGGATCTATCGTGAGATTCGTGGCGCGTACTCGTCGATTCTTCCGCCGGAACATCCGTTCCTGCCGCTTCTCGACGCGATGATCGCCGAGTCCCTGTCGTTCCAGGGGCGGCATCGCGAGGCCCTCGCGCTACTCCCCACGATGGCCGAGTCCGCGGATTTTCTTCCCACTCTGACCCGGAGCATCGCGGCGGGTGTGCGAGCCGCGGCGGCCGAACGGCCTTCGCCGCCCGATCTCGAGATCCTGCAGCGAACCTGGAAGCGCCTGCAGGAGCTCCAGGGCGACTACTCGATCTCGACGCGGGACGCAGCGGAACGCCTGGCCCGGGCGACGGAACGCGCCGCGGCGCCGAGCGGTTGAATCGTCCCAGCGAGCCTGGCGCAACGCTGCGTGACGCAGCCGATGCGAACGCATCTGGCCTTGCAGATACCCCCGGGCGCAACAACCCTGCCAGATCGTGGCGGTCGCGGCTGGGAGCTCCGGGTCGATCCTGGGTCGGTCTGCCCGCCTGCGACCGGGCGCCCCGGATTCCAGCCGAACGGTGCCGAGTCGATCGCGGTCGAGCGGGAGTTGGTCGCGCAGCAGGCGATGACCCTGGCGGTTGGAGTGGCTTCCTCGGCCCGCTCTCGTCCGCGGAAGGAGCCACCTTCGGCCGGCCGGAAGCGTTGCCCCGGCTGGACGGTTGAGACGGCTGGCACACGAAGAGGGACCTCTTTCGCCGTAGACGGGCCTCCTCCGGCGCGCTCCGAGGTCGCCAGCCTGCCGGAGGTATGCCCCGCGCCCGCTCAGGGTCGGGTGTAGCTGAGCTTCACTCCGTGGATGGCGAAGCTGCCGGCGGAGGCGCCGCCCGGCAGGCAGGCGTCGACGTAGTAGTGGTAGCTGTCGTTGTCGACGAACTCTTGCAGGAAGACGGCGTCGGTCTGCTGGACAGAGGACGACCCCGAGGTCGTCGTCGAGGCGAGCTCGGTCACGGCGCTGGTCGTGCCTCTCTTCCGGCGCAGACGCATCGTCAGATTGCGGCTCCCGTCACCGTCCCGCAGGTAGGTGGTCATGGCGGAGATCTCGGCGTCGTGCGGCAGAGTCACGGGAGCGACGACGCAGTTCTCGTCGAGGTCGAGGATTCCCGAGGACAGGTCCACGGCGTCGTCGGCGAAGTCCCACGGCGCCGGGATGAAGGCGGCCGGCGGGATGACGAGGAAGGCCGTGGGCGAGGTCCAGGGGTTGAAGTTGCCGGACTCGAAGCCGTCGATGAAGATCGGGTCGTCGTGGACGACGCGGACGGAGTAGATGCGCAGGTCCGTTCCGGCGTCGAGACAGTTCGAGGGCGTGCTGAGGAAGTACTGGTAGTCCGGGCTCACCGTCCCGTTGGAGATCGCCGAGGTCGAGAGGTGGAGAACACTGAAGTTGGCGCCGGTGGTCTGGATCTCGGCGATCAGCTGGCTCCCTTCGGAGGTGGCGAGGCGCTTGCGACGCAGCTGCAGTCCCAGGTTGGCGCCCGCCGACTGGTCCCAGAGATCGGCCTCGAGGGCCTGGATGTGGGCTCCGGCCGGCAGGTAGATCGGGGCGACGACGCAGCGGTTCGAGTCCAGTCCGGAGCCGCTCTGGTAGCCGGTGACGGTGTGGAAATCGAGACCGACCGAGGAGCTCGTGCGGAAGGCTGCACCCGGGATGACGGTCGGACTCTCGGTGTCGATCCCCGCGGGCTTGCCGGAATAGACGATGTAGACGTGGTGGAACTCGAGGCTGGTCGTCGAGGCGTAGCAGGCGAGCATCCACCAGAACTCGGTCGCCGAGTCGACGATGGTGTCGGCGCCGCTGCCGGGGAGGCCGAGGAAGGTCCGGATCGACGAGCTGCTGCCGTTCGTCGCCTTCGAGATGACGGCCTGGCCGTTGGCGCCGCCGTTCTGCGCCCGCATCAGGGAGACCGTGAGGTCGCTCGCGGCGTTGTTGTCGACCGCGGTGAAGACCAGGCTCTCGACGTCGGCCTGATCGGGGAGCTGCACCGCGGCATAGACGCAGGCCGTACCCTGAGTCGCGACGCGGAATCCGGCGGCCGGGTCGAAGGACGAGTCGTAGCGCAGCGGGTCGATCCACGAGGCCTGGAAGTCGGCCGGGGAGAGCCCCAGGACCTCGGCGCCGGCGGGCGCCGGCGCGATGGCGAGACAGAGACAGATCACGAGGCGGCGACGGGAGAGCATGGCAATCCTCCTTGGAGGTGACGGACCGGCACGGTTCCCCGGTCCCTTGCCTGCTCTGTCTCCCCAGGCGGCGCTCCGTTACACGGCTCCGGCCGGAACGAAACGAGAAAAGGCCCCGGATCGCTCCGGGGCCTTCGGTGATTCGATGGTGAACCGGCGAAGCCGGATCAGGCGATCTTGGTGTCGATCCGCATGCGGTAGAAGCTCCGCCAGACGAAGAACACCGAGACGGCGAAGAAGCCGGCGGCGAGCCACTGGGTGAGGGCGTGCTGACCGGCCGCGGTCATCTCGACCGCGAGCTCGACGGCGAGGAGGCCGAAGAGGGTGGTGAACTTGATCACCGGGTTCATGGCCACCGACGACGTGTCCTTGAACGGATCGCCGACGGTGTCGCCGACGACCGTCGCGGCGTGGAGGTCGGTGCCCTTCTCCTTCAGGTCGACCTCGACGATCTTCTTGGCGTTGTCCCAGGCGCCGCCGGCGTTGGCCATGAAGATCGCCTGGTAGAGGCCGAAGAGCGCGATCGAGATCAGGTAGCCGATGAAGAAGTAGGGCTCGAAGCAGGCGAAGGCGAGGGTCGAGAAGAAGACGGTCATGAAGATGTTGAACATCCCCTTCTGCGCGTACTGCGTGCAGATCTCGACGACCTTCTTCGAATCGGAGACCGACGCCTTGCCGGCCGCCGAGTCGAGCTTGATGTTCTTCTTGATGAACTCGACCGCGCGGTAGGCGCCGGTCGAAACCGCCTGCATCGAGGCGCCGGTGAACCAGTAGATCACCGCGCCGCCGATCACCAGGCCGAGGAGGAACGGCGCGTGGAGGAGCGAGAGCTTCTCCATGTCGACCGTGAGCCCCCTGGTCAGCATGACGATGATCGAGAAGATCATCGTCGTCGCGCCGACCACGGCGGTACCGATGAGCACCGGCTTGGCCGTCGCCTTGAAGGTGTTGCCGGCGCCGTCGTTGGCCTCGAGGTAGTGCTTGCCCTTCTCGAACTGCGGCTTGAACCCGAACTCCTTCTCGAGCTCGGCCTCGATGCCGGGCAGGTGCTCGATCGTCGACAGCTCGTAGACCGACTGCGCGTTGTCGGTCACCGGGCCGTACGAGTCGACCGCGATCGTCACCGGGCCCATGCCGAGGAAGCCGAAGGCGACGAGACCGAAGGCGAAGATCGCCGGGGCGATCATCAGCGTGCCGAGACCCATGGTCGCGATCCAGGCGGCGACGCCCATGAGCGCCACGATCACGATGCCCATCCAGTAGGCCGAGAAGTTGCCGGCGATGAGACCGGCGAGGATGTTGAGCGAAGCGCCGCCCTCGCGCGAAGCCGTGACGACCTCCTTGACGTGCGCCGACTCGGTCGAGGTGAAGACCTTGACCAGCTCCGGGATGATCGCGCCGGCGAGCGTGCCGCAGGTGATGATCGTCGACAGCTTCCACCACAGGCTGGTGTCGCCGCCGAGCTCCGGGATCAGGAGGTGCGAGACGAGGTAGGTGACGCCGACCGAGACCAGCGACGTGAGCCAGACGAGCGAGGTGAGCGGCGCCTCGAAGTTCATCTTGTCGACGTTCTGGTACTTGGCCTTGGCGATCGCCTCGTTGATCCAGTAGGAAATCGCCGAGGTGCCGATCATCAGCACGCGCATGACGAAGATCCAGACCAGCAGCTGGACCTGGACGATCGGGTTGGCGACCGCGAGCAGGATGAAGGTGATGAGCGCGACGCCGGTGACGCCGTAGGTTTCGAAGCCGTCGGCGGTCGGTCCGACCGAGTCGCCGGCATTGTCACCCGTGCAGTCGGCGATGACGCCGGGGTTGCGGACGTCGTCTTCCTTGATGTTGAAGACGATCTTCATCAGGTCGGAGCCGATGTCGGCGATCTTGGTGAAGATGCCGCCGGCGATCCGCAGCGCCGCCGCGCCCAGCGACTCGCCGATGGCGAAGCCGATGAAGCACGGCCCGGCGAAGTCGCCCGGAACGAACAGCAGGATGCAGAGCATGATCACCAGCTCGGTCGAGATCAGCAGCATGCCGATCGACATTCCCGCCTTGAGCGGAATGGCGTAGGTCGGGAACGGCTTGCCCCGGAGCGAGGCGAAGGCCGAGCGCGAGTTGGCGAAGGTGTTGATGCGGATGCCGAACCAGGCGACGCCGTAGGAGCCGGCGATGCCGATGAGCGAGAACAGGATGATGAGCGCCACCTGGTTGAAGCCGAAGTGCCGGAGGTAGCCGAAGTAGACCAGGATGATCGCCGCGATGAAGACCCAGAGCAGCATGATGAACTTGCCCTGCGTCTGGAGGTAGGTCTTGCAGGTCTCGTAGATGAGCTCCGAGATCTCGCGCATCGAGCGGTGCACCGGCATGTTCTTCAGCTGGGTGTACATCACCAGCCCGAACAGCAGCCCGAGCAGACAGACGAACAGTCCGAAGATCAGCAGCGTCGCCCCGGTCATGCCGAAGAACGAGACCGACGCGAGGTCGGGCAGCTTGAGCTCGGCCTCGCTGGCGTGGGCCGGAGCGGCCGCGCCGAGGACGACGAACAGGGCGAGTAGCAGGAAGGAAGCCTTCCATCTCCGCGCGGGGGTTGTCAGCAGAAAACGCATGTCTCCTCCATTTGATCTTCGGATGCCGCCCGGCCACCCGGCGGGTGGGGGCGAAAGTTGTTCGTTCGGTCCGGTCCGGCCGGATCGGAACGTTCGAGTTTCGAAAGTCCCCGGGAAATCGACGGCGCCGGCGGATTCTTCGGGCCGCGCCGTCTCTGGCGTCTGGCGCGGCGAATTCTAGCCCAAACGGGTCGGGAGCGAGAATCGGCGGCCCTCGGCCCGCCTTTTTGAGCTATCCTGACCGGCAATCGACCACGCGACAGCGGCCGGCGCCCCTCCCGGGCAGACGGTCCGATCCATAGGAGCTTCGAGGTCATGGCGAAGCAAGAGAAACAGGAGTGGGGGACGCGCGTCGGCGTGATCCTCGCAGTGGCCGGCTCGGCCGTCGGGCTGGGCAACTTCCTGCGCTTCCCCGGTCAGGCAGCGGCCAACGGCGGTGGCGCCTTCATGATCCCCTATTTCTGCGCGCTCCTCCTGGTCGGCATCCCGATCGGCTGGGCGGAGTGGACGATGGGCCGCTACGGCGGCCGGATGGGCTTCACCTCGGCGCCGGCGATCCTCGGGGTCTTCGGCAAGGGGCGCTCGTTCCGCTATCTCGGCGTGATCGGCGTCCTCATCCCGCTCGCGGTCTCGTTCTACTACACCTACATCGAGGCCTGGTGCCTGGGCTACTTCTGGCACTACTTGACCGGCGGGGTCGGGGTGAACGCCGCCGGCTCGATCACCGAGCAGGTGGCGAGCGCCGGCAGCTTCTACAGCAGCTTCACCGGCCGCGAGGCGAACGGGGTCCTCACCGGCTCCGGTTCGCACGCCACGCTGATCTGCTGGCTGGTGACGTTCGCGATCAACATCTACCTCGTCTTCCGCGGCATCTCGAAGGGGATCGAGAAGTTCGTCTCGATGGCGATCCCGGCGATGGCGATCTGCGCCATGATCGTCCTCGTCCGCGTTCTGACGCTGGGCACGCCGGATCCGTCCGCTCCCGACCAGAACGTGGTCAACGGCCTGGCCTACATGTGGAACCCCGACTTCTCGGCGCTCTCGAATCCGCAGACCTGGCTCGCCGCCGCCGGGCAGATCTTTTTCTCGCTCTCGGTCGGCTTCGGCGTGATCATCAACTACGCCGCCTATCTCAAGAGGAAGGACGACGTCGTCCTCTCCGGCCTCACGGCGTCGGCCACCAACGAGCTGTTCGAGGTCGGCTTCGGCGGCCTCATCACCCTCACCGCCTCGTTCATCTTCCTCGGCACGACGAACATGATCGGCGCCGTCCAGGGCGGTACTTTCGGGCTCGGCTTCACGACGCTGCCGGTCGTCTTCGCCCACATGGGTCCGATGGGTAACGCCGTCGGCGCCATCTGGTTCTTCATGCTCTTCCTGGCGGCGATCACCAGCTCGATCTCGATGTATCAGCCGGCGCTCGCCTTCTTCCAGGAGGCGCTCGGCTGGGGCCGCAAGCAGGCGACCTCGCTGATGGTCAGCGTCTGCGTCGTCGGCTCGTTCCTGGTCATGTACTACAGCAAGGGCGGGATCTTCTGGTCGACGATCGACGACTGGGTCGGGACCTTCCTGATCTTCGTCCTGGCGATGGTGCAGATCATCGCCTTCAGCTGGATCTTCGGGCTCGAGAAGGGGTGGAAGGAGGCGCACGAGGGCGCCCAGATCCGCATTCCGGGCTTCTACCGCTTCATCATGAGGTACGTCACGCCGACTTATCTGCTCATCGTCTTCGTCGCTTTCTGCTGGCAGAACCTCGGCGAATGGGTCAAGTCTGTCGAGGACGAGCCGCTGCGGCAGGGAGCGGTGGCATTGATCGTGGCGACGATCCTGCTCCTCGTCGTCTGTCTGCGCATGGGCGAAAAGCGCTGGGTCGCCGCCGGTCTCGACGTCGACGGCCGGAATCCCCCGCAGGACTGAGAGAGGAGGCCGAGAGATGACCACACTGGGTTGGGTGTTCCTGATCAGTTCGCTGACCTTCGTCTGGGGGCTGACGGGCTGGTGCTACTACAAGGTGCTGACCGCCAAGGGCGAAATCGAAGTCCCGCCGGCATCGCTCGGCGGCTGACCGGCCGGACCGGTCAGCGACGGGTCACGCCGCGCCGCGGCGGAAAGGGGGCTCTCTTGGGTCCCCTTTTTTCTCGTTCTCCGCGGAGCCTCGGCGAACTCGACTCCGGTTCCCCTGCCGGAGTCCCGGATTGCAGTCCGGGCGTAATGGACAGCCCCTCCGCTCGTCGTGCAGACAGAACGGCCGGAGGGACGGGATGCTCGAAATCAGGAATCTGATCAAGGTCTATCCGGGGCCGGTGGCCGCCCTGCGTGGAATCTCGTTGTCGATTCCGCACGGCATGTTCGGGCTCCTCGGGCCGAACGGCTCGGGAAAGACGACCCTGATGCGGATTCTCACCGGCCTCCTCGAACCGACCTCGGGAACGGTGCGGTTCGGCGAGGTCGACGTGGTCGCCCGTCCGGAGCTGCTCTGGCCGCGGCTCGGTCACCTGCCCCAGGCGTTCGGTTTCTATCCGAATCTGAGCGGCGAGGCGATGCTCGTCCACATGCTGCGACTGAAGGGGGTCGCGGCACCGGGAGGCGTGCGGCGACTCGCCGGTGAGCTCCTCGCGCGGGTGAACCTCTCCGCGGCCGCCGCGCGGCCGGTGAAGAGCTACTCCGGCGGGATGCGACAGCGGCTCGGGATCGCGCAGGCGATCGCGGGCGATCCCGACCTCCTGATCGTCGACGAGCCGACGGCCGGCCTCGACCCCGAGGAGCGGGTGCGCTTCTATCGGCTGCTCGCGGAGCTGGCGGAGCGCAGGACGATCCTGCTCTCGACCCACATCGTCGAAGACGTCGCGATGCTCTGTCCGAACTTCGCCGTCATCCGCAACGGACGACTGCTCGTCCGGACGACTCCGGCCACAGCGCGAGCCGAGCTCGCCGGAACGATGTACGAGGGGGAGGTCGGACGCGACGAGCTCGACGGTTTCTCGGCCCGGTACCGGGTGACGCAGGCGCATCTCGTCGAGGGGCGGAACCGTGTCCGTGTCCATCTGCCGGCGGGCGAGCCGCCGCCCGGGTTCGTCGCCGCCGTCCCGACGCTCGAAGACGCCTACCTTCTGTGGACGAAGCAGGATGCGGAAGAGCAGGAAGAGACGGCTCGGGGAATCGTGTCCACCGGATGACGAGCGCGCGACTGGCCACGGTGGCGCGCCAGGAGCTCCGGACGCAGCTTCGCGGACCGCTGTTCTGGGTCCTGCTGCTCCTCCTCCTCTTCCTGACCACGGCGCTCAATCCCGTGGCGATGATCCCCTCGGGCGAGAGCACCGTCGCTGGCGAACGTGCTTTCGCCAACTCACCCCACGCGCTGGCCCAGGCGTTCGCGATCGGCAGCTTCTTCGCGTACACCTTCTTCGCCTCGCTGATGGCCGGCCTCGCCCTGATCCGGGACGACGAAGCGGGGATCGGCGAGCTGCTTCATGCGACACCGCTCACGCGGTTCGAGTATCTGGCGGGGAAGCTCGGCGGAGCGCTCGCCGCCCTCGCGATCGCGCTCGTCGCGCACCTTGTGCTGACGGTCCTCGTGCGCGAGGGGCCCGCGCTGCTCGGCGCCACGGCGCCCGACCACGGACCGTTCCGGCCGCGCGCCTACCTGTCGGCCATCCTTCTGTTCGCCGGCCCGGGAATTCTCTTCGTGGCGACGTCCGCGGCTGCGGTGGCGGCGGCGACCCGGCGTGCGATGGCGGTCTATGCGCTGCCGACGGTGCTCTTCCTGTACACGATCGGGATCTCCTGGAACTTCCGGCCCGCAGAACTCTCGCCGGTCGTCGATCGGCTGTTGATCGCCCTCGATCCGCTGGCGATCCGCTGGCTCGACCGGAGGCTCTTCTCCGTCGATCGCGGTCTTGCCTACTTCAACTCGGCGCCGCCGGAGCTCGACCTGCTGTTCCTCGTCAACCGGCTTCTCGCCCTGCTTCTGCCCATGATCGGTTTCGCCGTCGCGGTCCGCTTCTTCCGGCCGCTCGCAGGCCGCGGGCGGAGGCGTCGCGTCGAGCCCGGGAAGATCGGCACGACCGTGCCGGAGAGCGGTTCTCCGGCAGGGGGCGCGACGTTCCGGTCGCTCGGCGAGCTCGCCATGACCGGCACTGCGCCGCGGATGGTGAGCGGAGTCCGGGCGGTCTTCCGGGCCGAGGCCGGCGAGCGATTCCGCCAGCCTTCGTTCTACTTCTTCCTCGCACTGTTGATGCTCGTTGTCGGCGAGGTCGGAGGCTCGGAGGTCGATCTCCTCGGCGGCCAGTCTCTCCTCTCCGCCGGCGTTCTCGCCGTGCGGACGATACCGGTGGTGACGATCCTCGCCTGTCTCTACCTGCTCTTCTCGGTGGTCGAGTCGGCGGAGCGCGATCGCGCGACCGGGTTCGCCGACATCCTGTACGCCTCGGCCGTCCCCGATGCGGCGCTCCTCTTCGGCCGGCAGCTCGCCAACGTCGCCGTCATCGCATCGATCTGCGCGGCGTGCGTCGCCGCCGGCCTCGGAACCCTAGCGATCTCCACCGGGAGCAGGATCGAGCCCGGGCCGCTCGTGCTCGTCTTCGTCCTGGTCCTCGCTCCGACCTTTCTGCTCTGGTCGGCGTTCTGCGATGCGGTCGCCGCGATCGTCCGCAACCGGCATGCGGCGCTCGCCGTGGGGCTCGTCGCCCTGGTCGCGACCGGCGCCTGCTTCCTCTCCGGCGCGATGACCTGGGCCTCGAACTGGCCGCTCTGGGGGGCGTTGCGCTGGAGCGATCTCGGTCTCTTCCCTTTGAACGGACCTGCTCTGCTCTGGAACCGGATCGCCGCCCTCGCCGGAGCGGCAGCCTTCGTCGCGCTGAGTCGTCGGTTCCTCGCGCGAACGGAGCGCGATCCGTCGTCGATCCTCGGGCGCCTGCGACTCCGTCGCCTGGTGCGTGCCGGTCTCGGGCTCCTTCCCTTCCTGACGCTTCCGGTCCTCGTGCAGGCCTTTCTCGCCGTACGGATCCAGGAGGGATTCCAGGGGTCGCGCGCCCGTGCGCGTGCCGACGAGTTCTGGCTCCGCAACAGTGCCACCTGGCAGGACGAGGAGCCCCCGGCCGTCGAAGCGCTCGATCTCGTGCTCGACCTCGAACCGCGGACGCGAGCGCTCCGCGCCGTGGGCACTTTCGAGCTGCGCAACCGCGCCGAGAAGGAGATGCGCTGGATTCCGTTCACCTCCGGCGACTCGACGACGCTCCTCGCCTGGACCGTCGACGGAGTGCAGGTTCCATCCGAGGATCGAGCCGGGCTGCACGTCCTGACGCTCCCGGTGCCGGTTCCGCCGGGAGGCGCCGTGCGCGTCGGATTCGAGCATGACGCGACCCTGCCGCGTGGCTTCACGCGCAACGGCGGCGGTACCGGCACCTACCTGCTTCCGGCGGGTGTGCTCCTCGGGACCCGGGACGGCGAGTTTCTTCCCTGGCCGGGGTTCGTCGATCGTCCCCTCGCTGGAGCGGCGGCGCGTCCGGTTCCGGCGCGGTATCCCGACGGTACGGTTCCCGTGCGGCGCTCGCCCGTGCCGCAGCGGCGGGCGGCCTTCCGGACCCGTGTCGAGGTCCGGATCCCGGAGCCGTATTCCGTCCAGTCGGTCGGCCTGCGGACGGCCGAGTGGCATGCCGGCGGGAAGGTGCATACGGTCTTCGAGAGCGAGGCTCCGGTCGGTGCGTTGCACGTCGTCGCCGGGCGTTGGAACGTTCTCCGCGAGGGCTCGAACGAGGTCCACTTCCACCCGGCGCACGCACCGGGCGCGGAGTCGATCCTCCGGACCATGGTCGCCGCGCGCGACTTCTACTCCGAGCGGTTCCATCCGTATCCCTGGTCCACCCTGCGACTCTCCGAGGTCCCCGACCTCGAGACGAACGCGAGCTCGTATCCGACCAGCATCAGCTTCTCGGAAGGGATCGGGTTCCTCTCCGGCGCGGAGACCGACGGCGCCCTCGCCTTCAGTGTCACCGCCCACGAGGTCGCGCACCAGTGGTGGGGTCATCTTCTGGGAGTGGCGGACGGCCCCGGAACCGGTCTCCTCGTCGAAGGGATGGCGAACTATTCGACCTTGCTGCTCCACGAGGCGTTGCGGGGAGAGGAGTCGCGGCGCGAGTTCGCCCGCCAGCTCGAGCGGCTCTACCTCGAGCGGCGACGCGGGGACGAGCAGCCGATCCTGTCGACGACGGATGACGAAGCCGGAGGCGAGGCCGTCGTGTCGCTGCGCGGGGCCTGGGTGCTCTGGATGCTGGACCGGAAGCTGGGAAGCGAGTCCATGCGTGCAGTGCTTCGCGAGCTCCTCGACGACCATCTCGCCGGAGAGCGGCTCGCGAATCCGGACGATCTGCTCGCTGCGGTCCGGCATTTCTCGGGGGATGGCGCGGAGATCGATCGTTTCGTGGGCGACTGGCTGGAGGGTACCGCGCTGCCCGAAATCCGTCTGCGCAATCCGCGCATCGAGAAGATCGGGCCGGCGTGGCAGGTGGGCGCGACGGCCGAGAACGTGGGCAGCGGCCGGGTCGAGGTCGAGATCGCCGCGATGGCTGCGGAAGGTCTCGAGATGGCCGGCTCGCGCCGTCTCGTGCGGCTCGTCCCGGGAAGCCCGGTGGAAGTCGAGTGGCAGCTCGAGCAGCGTCCGGACCGGCTCGAGGTCGATCCCGCGGTCGACCTTCTGCAGCGCAATCGCGAGCGGGCGGTTCTCGATCTGCCGCCGGCCGGGCTGTAATCCCGGGGGCACCGACTCGTTGTACGGTTGGAAAGGAGCTCACCCGCCGTGCCGAGCCCGATCGCAATGAAGAACGAACCGTCATCACCCCCCCGAGGGGCACCGTCCGGGAGCGCACTCGACGCCCTGGGCAGGATGTTCGAGGCGCACTCGGAGCGTGTCTACCGCGCCGCGCACCGGATCACCGGCAACCCGATGGACGCCGAGGACGTGATGCAGAGCGTCTTCCTGCGCCTCGCCCGGCATTCCGGTGCGCCGCTCGAAGGGGACGCCGCCGTGGGCTACTTCTACCGTTCGGCGGTCAACGCCGCGCTCGACGTGGTGCGTTCCCGGCAGCGCGCCGGCTGGGCGCCGCTCGAGGAGGCGGATCGCACACCGGCGCTCGCCGCCGAAGCGCTCGGCAGCTCATATCGCTCGAGCGACGGCGAATTCGAGCCCGAGCGCGAGCGCCGGCTGAAGCAGCTGCGCAAGGCGCTGCGTCAGGCGATCTCGCGGCTCTCGCCCCGTTCGGCCGAGATCTTCTCGCTGCGCTACTTCGAGGGACTCACCAACCAGCAGATCGCCGAGATGACCGGCCAGTCGGCAGGCCTGATCGCGGTGCTCCTGCACCGCACCCGGGCCCGACTGAAGAAGGAGCTCTCGGGTTACGACTCTTTCGTGGGAGAACTGTCATGAACAACAACGAACTCTTCGACACCGCGGTCACCGCGGTGCGTGACGAACCGATCGATCCACGCGGCTACGAAGCGGCGCGCGAGCGCGTGCTTGCCCGACTGATGAACAGCGAGGCGACGGTAGCCGAAGCGGCCGATACCGCTGCTGCCCCGGCGGACAGCCACCGGATCCTCGGTTGCGACGGCTTCCGCGCGCTGCTTCCCGCCTATGCGGCCGGAGCGCTCGCCGAGCCCAAGCGGGTGTTGGTCGAGGATCACACCCGCGAATGCCTCGGCTGCCGCCGGGCGCTCGCCGAGCTCCGGCGCGGCGCGGCGCAGGTCGCCACGGTGTCGCCGCGGACGGGCCGCTCTTTCTTCGCCGGTCGTGGACGCCTGGCGCTCGCGGCCGCACTCACCGGGATCGCGGTGCTCTCCGGAGCGTTCGCCTTCCGGGCCGGCGCCTTCCGTGCCGCGCCGACCGCTGTCGTGCAGGCGATCGACGGTGAGCTGTCGCTGGTCGACGCCACGACGAGCCGTGCGGCGGTCGCCGGCGAGACCTTCGGTGGCGCGAGCGCCGTCCGGACCGGCGGTGGCTCCGGCGCCGTGGTGGTGCTCGCCGATGGCTCGAAGGTCGAGCTCGCCGAGCGCTCGGAGCTCGCTCTCGGCAAGCGCTGGGACGGCACCGTGCTGAAGCTGGCGCGTGGCAGCGTCATCGTCGAGGCGGCCGAGCAGCGGAGCGGACATCTCTACGTCGAGACCAGCGACTGCCAGGTTTCGGTCGTCGGCACGATCTTCGCGGTGAACGCCGGGACCAAGGGCTCGCGCGTCTCGGTGATCGACGGCGAAGTCCACGTCCGTCAGGGGGTCGAGCGTGCGGTCCTGCGGCCGGGCGATCAGCTGGCCACCGGTCGACGCCTCCGCGCCGTTCCGGTCGACCAGGAGATCTCCTGGAGCCGCAACGCGGCGCGCTACCGCGAGCAGCTCGCGGCGCTCAAGGCGCTCGGGCGGGAGCTCGACCAGACGCTGGTCGCGGTGGGGACGCGCCACTCGACCAGGCTCCTGGATCTGGCGCCGGCCGGTACGACCGTCTACGTGGCGCTGCCCAATCTTTCGCAGTCGCTCGGTTCGGCCTGGGATCTGGTGGTGCAGCGCGCCGCCGAGAATCCGGCGCTCGCCGACTGGTGGAACGAGCGCTTCTCCGACGGCGGTGACGCCGAGATCGCGCGCGCCATCGACGAGATCGAGCGGTTCGGTGGTGAGCTCGGCGACGAGATCGCCGTCTCCGTGGCGCTGCCGCCCGGTCCCGGAGACGCCGGGGACCATCCCGACGTCACGCTGCTCGCGGTGGTGACGCATCCACAGACGTTCTCGGAGGTCCTCGACAGCGAAATCGAACGGCTGAACGACGAGGGCGGGACGGACGGCAACGGCCACGGCCCCCGGATCCGGCGGGTCTTCGACCCGGCGGACGCGAGCTCGACAGGGCACGAGCTGCTGGTCTGGCTGGCGGACGACCTGCTGGTCGCGGCGACCTCGCCCGACGGCCTCGCCGCGGTCGCGCAGTCGATCGCCGACGGGGAGAACCCGTTCACCGGATCGTCCCTCCGCGGCCGGATCGCGCGGGTCTACGACGAGGGAACGGACTGGGTCCTGGGCGTCGACCTGGCGTCGGTGATCCGCACCGGAGACCACGGGGGAGTGTCCGACGAGCACGCGGTCCAGCTCGACCGGATCGGGATCGACGAGCTCGAGAACCTGATCATCGATCGCACCGACGGCGACGGCGTCGATCCCGGCCAGAGCCGCGCGGTCCTCGCCTTCTCCGGCGATCGCCACGGTCTGGCCTCCTGGCTCGCCGCCCCGGCGCCGCTCGGTGCCTTCGAGTTCGTCTCGCCCTCCGCCCATGCGGCGGTGGCCGGGATCCTCAAGGAGCCGGCGGCGATGTTCGACGACCTGCTGGCGGTCGCATCGTCCGTCCCGCAGGAGGCGGAGGGAGCGGCCTCCGGGCTCGCCGAGCTCGAGAGCCGCCTCGGCATCTCGATCCGGCAGGACCTGGCCGCCTCGTTCGGCGGCGACTTCGCGGTCGCCTTCGACGGGCCCTGGCTGCCCGAGCCGTCCTGGAAGATCGTGCTCGAGGTCGTCGACCCCGGTCTCCTGCAGTCGACCGTGCGCACGCTGGTCGAGGGCTGGAACCGCGAGGCAGCGAAGCAGGACAAGCCGGCGCTCCGACTGTCGCAGGAGTCGGTCGGTGGGCGCCGCATCTTCACCCTGGCGACCGAGGGCGACGGCACGTCCGGCAGCGGCCACGAGATAGCCCACGGGCTGATCGCCGACGGCTACCTCTTGATCGGACCGTCGCGGGCGCTGCTCCTCGAAGCCGTGGCGCAGCGCGATTCGGGGATCCAGCTCGCCAATTCGAGCTCGTTCCGGCAGCTCCTGCCCACCGACGGCCGGGCGCACGTCTCCGGACTGGTCTACCAGGATCTGGGAGAGAGTCTCGGAACGCTCGGTCAGCTCATCGGCCGGCACGCGGCGAACGGGAAGGGCGCCGGGGGCGAGAATCCAGCGACGGCCCTTTCGGAGCTCGTCTCCGAGGCTGGACCGGGGCTCGCCGTGGTCTACGCCGACGGACGCGAGATCTCGTTCGTGACCAAGGGCCTTCGCGGGCCGCTCGGACTCTCGTTCGAGAGCCTGCTGTCGCTCGGCGGCCTGCTGGGCCACGAGACCGGGCTCGGCGAGCCGGAGGTCGACGGATCGGACGAGGAGCCGTTCGACGAAGGGGCTCCTGCGACGTCGACGGCACGATTCGATCCGGCGATGGAAACTCCGCTCGTCGGAGCGGCGTAAGACACCGCGTGACGGAACCGCACTCCGCCGTATCGCTCCTCGAGCTCGACGGGCTCGAGGTCCGCCTGGCCGGTCGACCGATCCTCAAGGGACTCACGGGATCGCTCACCGGCCAGGTGGTCGGGCTTCTGGGGCCGAACGGCGCCGGCAAGACCACGCTCTTCAACACGCTCCTCGGCTTCCATCCCGTTTCCGGGGGCAGCGCCCGGGTGCTCGGGCACGACATCTCGAGCGCCACCGACAGTCTCCGGCCGTTGCTCGGCTACATGCCGGAGAACGATTCGTACATCGCCGGAATGAGCGCGGTGCGCTTCGTCCGCATGATGGCCGAGCTCGCGGGGTTGCCGCCTCGACCGGCGCTCGAACGGGCCCACGAAGCGCTCTTCTACGTCGGGCTCGGCGAGGCGCGCTACCGCAAGCTCGACACCTATTCGCTGGGGATGAAGCAGCTGGCGAAGCTCGCCCAGGCGATCGCGCACGGCCCCCGGATGCTGCTCCTCGACGAGCCGACCAACGGGCTCGATCCCTCGGCCCGCCAGCGCATGCTGACCCTGGTGCGGGAGATCGCCGCCTCGGGCGTGCGCGTCATCCTCTCGTCGCACCTCCTGCGCGACGTCGAGAGCTGCTGCGATCAGGTCATCGTGCTGAAGGACGGCCGCGTGGCGACGATCGCCGACCTCGCGGCCGAGCGGCGGAGCGAGCGGCGCTTCCTCGAGCTCGAGACGCGCGGCGGCGAGAACGGTTCGTATCCGCGGGCGCTCGTCGCTCTCGGCTGCGAGGTGGCGGAGCTCGCCAACCGCCGGCTCAAGGTCGTGGTGCCGCCGGCGGTGGACGTGCAGACGCTCTACCGGATCGCCGGCGAACAGGGAGTCGAAGTGCGCAAGCTCTCGTCGAGCCGGAGCTCGCTCGAGCATCTGTTCCTGCGCGCGATGGAGACGGGTGGAGAAGGGAGCGTCGACCGTGCCGGTCTATGACCGCCGCTATCGCGGCTATGCGGGCGAGCGGATCACCGACCGTACCGACTGGCGGAGCCGGCTGCGCTGCTGGACGGTCGCGCGCTTCGCGCTCGAGGACCTCTACCGCTCGCGGCTGACGCTGATCCTCTCGCTCTTCGCCTGCGTGCCGTTCCTCGTCTTCGCCGTGATGATCTACGGCGCCAACAACGTCGACATGTTGATCAACGCCGGCTTCCGCGTGAGCCGTGCCGAATTCGATCCCGAATGGGCGGCGATCGGCAAGGCGGTGTTCTTCTGGTATCTCTCGGTGCAGTCGTTCTGGGCGTTCATCCTCGCCTCGTACATCGGGCCGACGCTGGTCGCGCCCGACCTCGCGCACAACGCGCTTCCTCTTTATCTCTCGCGCCCGATCCGGCGCGTCGACTACGTGGTGGGGAAGCTCCTCGTCCTGCTGCTGCCGCTCTCGGTGGTGACCTGGGTCACCGGATTGCTGCTCGTGGCGCTGCAGACGTCGCTCGCCGGATTCGGCTGGCTGGCCGACCACTGGCGGGTGGTGCCGGCGCTCTTCGTCAGCTCGTGGATCTGGATCCTGCTCCTGTCGCTCTTCGCCATCGCCATCTCCGCCTGGGTCAAGTGGCGGCTGGTCGCGACCGGGATGATCTTCGGCATCTTCCTCGTCAGCGAGGCGTTCGGTCAGGCGATCGCCCACATCGCCGGTCTGCGCTGGGGGAAGCTCCTCTCGTACAACGAGCTGGTGAAGACGATCTGGGCCTGGCTCTTCGGCGGCATCGACTTCATGGGCGGTCCCTATCCTGCGGATCCGCTGCCGCTCGTCGCCTGCTGGACGATGCTGGCCCTGGTCTGTGCCGCCTCGCTCTGGGTCCTGCACCGGAAGCTGCGCGCCTGCGAGGTGTCGCGATGAGCGGCCTGCACGCGGTCGGCACCAACCGCATCGTCTTCGAGAACGTCTCGAAGTTCTACGGCGAGGTGCTGGGCGTCAACCGGATCGATCTGGTGATCGGTCCCGGAATCACCAGTCTGGTCGGCCCGAACGGCGCGGGAAAATCGACGCTGATGAACCTCGCGACCGGCCTGCTCCGGCCGTCCGAGGGACGGATCTCGATCGACGGTCTCGCCCCGGACGACCCGGAGCACCTGTTCCGCATCCTCGGCTACTGCACGCAGTTCGACAACTACCCGCGCGGCATCAAGGGGCGCGAGTTCGTCGAGCTCTACCTCAGGCTGCACGGCGTGCTCCCGGGCGAAGCGGCGGAGCGCGCGACGCTCGCCATCGAGCGCGTCGGCATGACCTCCGCGGCCGACCGGCGGATCGCCGGCTACAGCAAGGGGATGAAACAGCGCATCAAGCTGGCGCAGGCGATCGCCCACGAACCCCGGGTCCTGATCCTCGACGAGCCGCTGAACGGGCTCGATCCGCTGGCGCGCGCCGAGGTGCTCGATCTGCTGCGCGGCTTCGCCGGGGAGGGCCGGACGATCGTGGTTTCGAGCCACATCCTGCACGAAGTCGACGAGCTCTCGGACCGGGTCGTGCTCGTGCACGGCGGCTACATCGTGGCCGAGGGTGCGGTCGAAGGGGTGCGGGACGAGCTCTCGGCCGAGCGGCCTCTCGCCGTGCTGGTGCGTTGCGACCGCCCGGCGGCGCTCGCGGCGCGCCTCTTCGCCGACGACCACGTGGTCGAGGCGAAGATCGATCCCGACGGGCGCGGCGTGCTCGTGCGGACGCGCAGCGCCGAGAGGTTCTATCCCCTGCTCAACCGCCTGGTGATCGAGGGGCTGGTTGCCGTGGAGGCCGTGGTGCCGGCGGACGAGGACGTCCAGGCGGTCTATCAGTATCTGATCGGCGGCGCCGCGGCGGAAACCGCGAGATGACGGGGGGAGCGGTGAGCGAAACGGTCGAGTCGACGGGGCGCCGGCGCGTCCGTCAGGTGCGCGCCATGCTGGGACTCGAAGTGCGCAAGACCTTCCTCAGGCTGCGCGCACTGCCGGTGGTGCTGATCGCGCTGCTGCCGGTCGTCATCCTCTCCGGGCGGATCCTGGTTCACGTCATCTCGCGCGACAAGTTTCCCGACCAGGTCGGCGAGGCGGCGCAGATCTACGGCATCATCTTCCAGCTCTTCTTCATCCGCTTCGTCGTCTTCTTCGCCTGCTTCGGGATCTTCACCTACCTCGTCCGCGGCGAGATCCTGGAGCGCAGCCTTCACTTCTACCTGCTGGCGCCGCTCCGCCGCGAGGTGTTCCTCGTCGGCAAGTACGTCGCCGGGCTGGTGGCGGCGAGCTGCCTGATGGTGACGAGCGTGATCGTTCAGGTGATCCTGGTCTTCCACCCGAGCGCGACCGCCGGCGGCTGGTCCTACCTGACCCACGGGCCCGGCGGAAAGCAGCTCCTCGCCTACGTCGGTGTCACGATTCTCGCGGTCGCCGGATACGGGGCGCTCTTCCTGGCCGTCAGCGTGCTCGTGCGGAACCCGATCATTCCGGCGGCGCTGCTGTTCGGGTGGGAGTGGGCGAACTTCCTGATGCCGGCGGTACTCAAGAAGTTCTCGATCATCCACTACCTGCAGTCACTCTGTCCGGTGCCGATCCCGAACGGCCCGTTCGCCCTGCCGGCCGAACCAACCCCCGCGCCGCTGGCGATCCTCGGTCTCACGCTGGTCATCGCCGCGCTGCTCTGGTTCGCCACGCGTCGTTCCCGCGGGCTCGAAACGACCTACGCCGCAGAGTAGCGAAGCGGCTAGGATCGCGCACCATGATGGTCGCGCTCACGAATCCGCTCCCGGCGAATCTCCTCGCCGCCATGGTCACCCCGGCGGTGCTGATCTCCGCCGCCGGAACCCTGGTCTTCTCGACGGCGACCCGCCTGGCCCGCCTCGTCGATCGCGCCCGGGTCCTCGCCCACGAGCTCGAAGAGCTCACCGACAAGCCCGACCTCCCCTTCGCCGCCGAGCGGCGGGCGGAGATCGAACACCACCTGACCGTCCGCGCCCGCCGCAGCCACCTGGTCCAGAGCGCGGTGACCCGCTTCTACACGGCCCTCGGCTTCTTCGTCGCCGCGACGGTGGCGGTCGGCGTCGTGGCGCTCGTGCCGGTGCTCGACGGTCTGCCCGGGATCCTCGGCATCCTCGGGTCGTTGGTCCTGTTCTCGGGCTGCGTCCAGCTCATCCGCGAGACCCGCCTGGCGATGACCGCCGTCGACCGGGAGATGAGCTTCGCGCTCGGCCTGGTGAAGCGCCGGAATCTCGAGCGCCGGCCGGCATCCGGAACCGAAGCCGCCGCGGAACCCTAGAAGGCGAAGCGGGCCTCGAGCCGGAACGAGAGCGCGTCGAGGTCGGGAGAGCCGGCGGCGACGGCCGCCGGGCGGGTGGCGTCGAGGTAGAGGAGCTCGGCGCCGAAGCGCCAGCGCTCCCCTGCCGTGGCGATCACCGCGAGAGTCCAGGCCGAACCGTCTTCGCGATTGTCGTCGCCCGGGGTCGAATCCCGGTCTTCGACCAGGAAATCGTCGTAGCGCAGCGAGGTCCGCACGGGCCCGCGCTGCCAGGAGAGCATGGCGTAGTAGGTATCGAACCGGATGTCGACGCGCGAACGTGAGCGCTCGCCGGGCGGCGCGAACCCCATCTCGGAGAAGCCGGTGCCCCACTCGCCGAGAAGCCGGAAGCCGGCCGGCAGCTCGACCTCGGTCGACAGCCAGCGGAAGTCGGTCTTCCAGGAATACTGGTGATCGTAGAGATCGCGGTCGCCGTTGTTGAGGAACGCCGTCGCCTGGACGACCGCGCGACCGCCCGGGGCGTCCCAGCGAGCCCGGCCCGCAAAGCCCGGCCGGCCGTCGAGATCGCTGCCGAACGGCCGGGATCCGCGCGCGTCCTGCTCCGGAAACGAGGTCGCGAGGTCGGCGAGGGTGGGGAGCGGAACCAGTCTGCCGATCGGCGTCGGCCGATCGTGCAGGGCGAAGCCGCGCCAGGCGAGGAGCGAGCCCGAGGTGTCGTTGCCGCCGAAGACGGTCGCGGCGAGCGCCCAGCGCTGTCCGTCGTCGCGCGTGCGGCTCCAGGACGCGTCGAGTCCGATCGGCCGCACCTCCTCGGCGATCCAGGCGTTCATCGCCGAGAGCGTCAGCGTGTAGGGCGAGGTCCAGAGCGGGTCGACGTTCTCGCGTGATGAAGGCAGAAAGAACTGACCGAGCCGGAGGTCGATCTCCTGCCCCGCACCGAAGCCGAACCGCCTCTCGACGTACGCCTCGAGGAGACCCGATCCGGCCGACGATTCGGCACTTTCGGGGTCGAGGCGGGCGGCGCCGTGGACGAAGAGCCGCCAGCCGACCGCCGGTTCCCAGTCGAGCGCCAGCCGGGCCTCGCCGAGGAGGGCGCCGGCGCGTACGTCGTCCGGGCGGCCGCCGTCGACGAGCTTGCCGTAGCCGCCGTCGAGGAAGGTCGGTGCCGCGTCGAGGGAGCCGCCGGAAAGACGGATCCAGCCCGAGATCGTCGGCGGCTCCACCGCGATCGCCGGCGCGGCCGCCGCCAGCAGGACGGAGGTCAGGAGGCGGCGCGAACGGTGCCGCGTCGCGTGCGGGAGGGAGTCGGGCATCGGATCCCTTTCGATGAGGGGAGCGTCCGCGGCGTTTCGTTCGCCGGTGCCCGCAGGCGCCGCGGGCACCGCCGGCGGGAGCTCAGGAGACGAGCAGGAGCCCCAGGGCGATCGCCGCCGGGAGCGCCTGCACGAAGAGGATCCTGCGATTCGCCGTCGCCGCCCCGTAGAGTCCGGCGACCAGCACGCAGGCGAGGAAGAAGATCACGATCTCGCGCCCCGCCGGGCCGCGAACGAGACCCCAGACGAGGCCGGCGGCGAGGAAGCCGTTGTAGAGACCCTGGTTGGCGGCGAGCACCCTCGACGCCGCGGCCTGCGCGGGGGACTGTCCGAAGGCGCGCAGCCCCGCCGGCTTCTCCCAGAGGAACATCTCGAGCACAAGGAACCAGAGGTGCAAGAGCGCGACGAGAGCGACGACGACGGCTGCGGCGGTCTGCATGGGGACGCTCCTCCGGGTCGGGCGATCGTTGAGGCGTTACATGCGCTCCGGTTCGGGGATGCCGAGGAGATCGACGAGCGCGCGTTCGGAGCGTGCGAAGAGAGCGAACGCGGTGCGGCGCGCGAGGCGGAGGTCGGCGTTCTCCTCCTGGACCACCGGGTGGTGATGGTAGACGGCGTTGAAACGCTGGGCGAGCTCGAGCGCCTGCCGGGCGATGATCGACAGCTCGAGACTGGCCGAGGCCCGTTCCACCGCCTCGACGATCTGCGACGAGGCGTGAACGAGATCCCAGAGCTCGTCGGCCCAGGCCTCCGGCGGCAGCGCGGCGATCGCCGCCTCCGTGAGCGGCGCGGCTGCGGCGGCGGAGGCTGCGGCGAGCTTGCGCTCGATGTTGCGCGCCCGGACCAGGGAGTACTGCAGATAGGGGCCGGAATCGCCCTCGAACGACAGCGCCTCGTCGAGATCGAATGCGATGACCCGCGTCGTGCCGGTCTTGACCATGAAATAGCGCACCGCGGCGACGGCGATCTCGCGCGCCAGCTCGTGGAGCTCGTCGTGTCCGAGATCGCGGTGACGCGACTGGATCTCCTCGCGCGCCTTGGCTTCGAGCTGGTCGAGGAGATCGTCCGCCTTGACGCCGATCCCCTTGCGCCCCGACATCTCGATCGACTTGCCGTCGCCGCTCGCGACGCCCATGGCCTCGGCCGTCTTCGGCGAGAGCGAGACCATCTCGTAGGCGAAGTGGACCGAACGCTCGGCGGCTTCGGCGTGCCCGAGTGCCGCGAGCCCGGCGCGCACGATCTTCTGCAGGTAGCTCTGCCGGGCGTCGATGACGTTGATGACCCGGGTTCCGCCGCCGAAGGCGGGGTGATCGTCCGCCCCTTCGCGGGCGGTGGTCCAGAGCTCCTCGTCGCGCCAGTAACGATAGGCGAAGTCGCGCCCGAGAAGGCCGAACTTCCAGAGCTGGTAGGCGATGTCCTTGCCGACGTAGGTCACCGTGCCGTCCGAGCGCACGATCACCTTGTCCGGATCCTCGAGGCCGGCGAACTCGGCGGTCTCGGAGAGCGGCATCACCCAGCAGCCGGCGTTCTTGCCCTCGGCTTCGAGCTGGATCGCTCCCGAGGCCCGGAGCTTCTCGAAGGCGTCGGAGAAGAAATGGAGTCCGAGGACGTCGCTCTCGTGGGTCAGGAGGTCGTAGCCGATCCCCAGCCGGCGCATGGTGGCGAGGTGGCGGGTGACGATCCGCTTCGCGACCAGCCGGCCCATGGCGGCGCGCTCGCCTTCGCCCGACTCGAGGGCATGCAGCGTCTCGCGGCGCAGTGCCTGCCGTGCCGGGTCCTCCTCGTACCAGCGGCCGACCTGGGCGTAGAGGTCCCAGCAGCGGTAGTCGAACGGCTCGCGGATCGCCGCCACTTCGGCCACCGAAAGGTGGTCGAGATCGAGGAAGCCGACCACCACGTCGGCCAGCTGGACGCCGGTGTCGTCGATGTAGTTCTGGACCTCGACGGTACGTCCCAGGGCGCGCAGGGCGCGGACGAGGAGGTCGCCGAGGACGGCGTTGCGCAGGTGACCGATGTGAGCCGCCTTGTTGGGGTTGATGTTGGTGTGCTCGACGATCACCTTGCCGGAGTCGGCGTCGGGCTCTGCGGCGAACACCGGCTCCGCCAGCGCGCGCGCCGCGAACCGCGAGCGATCGAGGAAGACGTTGAGGTAGCCGGCCCCTTCGATGCGGAGCTCGCGGACCCCTGCGGGGAGGGTCCAGGCCGCCGCGATTTCGCCGGCGATTTCGCGCGGTTTCCGCTTCAGGATCCGCGCGAGATGGAGCGGGGCGGGAAAGGCGAGGTCGCCGAGCTCGCGGCGGGGCGGAAATTCGGCGACCGGCTCGTGTTCGAGCCCGAACCGCTCGCGGATCACCGCCCCGAGCGAGGCGGAAAGTTCCTGTTTCCAAGGCTTCAGCATGGCCGGTGCAGTCTACTGGAACCGTTCTTGATATGATCCGGGGCTCGCAAGGTGCTCGCGAACGAACGGCACCGAACCATAGGAGTATCCGGGCTTCGAATCATGGCGGAAACCAAGACGGAACACCGCATCGTGATCACGATGAACAACACGACGCTCGAGCTCGTCGAGGGGGACATTACCGACCTCGACGTCGAGGCGATCGTCAATGCGTCGAACGAAGACCTGATCCTCGGCGGCGGCGTCGCCGGCACGATCAAGCGCCGTGGGGGACCGTCGGTCCAGGAAGAGTGCAAGCGGATCGGCTCGACTCCGGTCGGCACCGCCGTCATCACCGGTGCCGGCAAGATGAAGTTCAAGCACGTCATCCACGCCGTCGGGCCGAAGATGGGGGAGGGGGACGAGGACCGGAAGCTCTCGTCCGCGGTCCGTTCCTCCCTCGCGCTCGCCGACCGGCACGGGCTCAAGTCGGTGGCGATTCCCGCGATCTCGACCGGCAACTTCGGCTTCCCGGTCGACCGCTGCGCCCGGATCCTTCTCACCGAAGTGCACCGCTATCTCCAGGGCGGCACCAAGCTCCAGCAGGTCATCGTCTGCCTCTACGACGACGCGACCTGGAAGACGTTCGCCCGCGAGCTGCGGCGCGGCTTCCGCTGAAGCGATCGGGCCCCGCCCGTACAGTCCATGAGTGAAACCGATCCGGCGGCGATGGAAGAACGCCGCCGGGTCGAATTCATCCTCCAGGCGCAGGGGATCTGCGACCGCTATCTGCCGCGGATCGCCGACCCGGCCGGCAAGCGGGTCCTGGTCGTCGGCTGTGGCGCGGGCACCGAGTCGGTCTGGGCTCTGGCGCGGGGAGCCCGCGAGCTCGTCGGCATCGACTCCGAGGCCCAGAGCGAGAGCGCTGCGCGCCGCGTACTGGCCGAGATGGGCCACCCCTCGCCGCCGCCGTTCCGCTTCCTCCGCCACCCCGCCGAACGCGCCGACGAGCTCGAAGGGACGTTCGACCTGATCCTTTCGGTCAACACGATCGAGCACCTCGCCGATCCCGGGATCGTTCTCGCCGCCTGCAGCAGGGTACTCGAACCGACGGCCGGACGGATCGCGGTCTTCGCCGACCCGCTCTACCACTCGTCGGTCGGCTCCCATCTCGAGCACGAGCCGTGGGAGCACCTTTGGGGTGACTGGGAGGAGATCCGCCGCAAGCGCTCGCAGGTCGACGACTTCCACGGCCTCTATCTCCGCGAACGCAGCGTCGCCGACTTCATCGACGAGTTCAACGCGCTCAATCGCTACCGGCCGGCGGACTACCTCGACGCCGTCGCCCGCTCCGGCCTGGTACCGATCGACTTCGGCTTCGTCTACGACCGCAACCTCGAGCGGCTGGCCGAGCATCTGCCGCGCCTGGTGGAGAAGGCTCCGGCAGGTACGACGCCGCTCGACTTTGCCCTCGAGGGGATCTGGTTCGTGCTCGTCCGGCCCGAGGGGGTGTCGCGCGAGCTGGCCGCCGAGCGCGGGCCGTTCGCGCCCGACTTCGCGGCCGAACGACGGGTGCGGGAGCTCACCGCCCGCGTCGCCGAGCTCGAGCAGCGTGCCGGTGCCGGGCTCTTCGGCCGACTCGTCGCGGCGCTGCGGCGCCGCAGTCGCTAGGACGGCTCCGTTCGCTCCGCGAACGCCGGAGCTCAGGGCGGGGGGAGCCGCGCCAGCGCCTGACGCGCCGGATCGAACGACGGCTCGAGTTGCAGCACCTCGGCGAAGGCTGCCCGCGCTTCGGCGGTGCGCGCCTGGCCGGCGAGCCAGAAGCCGCGGCTGGTCATCATCGTGAGATAGGCGGGACGGACTTTCTGGGCGGCGACGCTCCCCGGGTCGAGGGGGCGCGCGCGGTCGAAGAGGGCCGGCGGCGGCTCGATCCGTCCGGTTTCGGTGGATCCCGCGTCGTCGGTGAGCTCGAAGACGAGTCCGTGTGGCACGAGGGAGTAGCGCGCGGCGAGGAGCTGCGAGAGCTCGGGGTCGGGAGCGAACGGCGGCAGGACGACGTCGCGCGAGGCGTAGACCGCGCCGTGCTCGCGCTGTCGCGCCACCAGGTCGAGGATCATGGCGTGGAAGCGCTCGTTGATCCGCCGGTTGAGGTTGCGGTCGCGTTCGTAGAGGCCGGGATCGCGATCCCAGGCAGTGAGGTCCGCGAGGAACGGGTCCACCGTCGAGCTGGCCGCGGCGAGGAGCGCGGGGGCGCGTCGGTTGAGGAAGTCGTAGTACCAGCTGCGACGCAGCAGGAAGGTGTCGATCGCCATCAGGTCGGGACGCCGTCCCTCGACCTCGTGGAGGTAGAGCCAGGGCGAGTAGAGCTGCCACTCGCTGGTGAGGAGCAGACCGCCGTCCGCCATGCCGGCGAGCGAGTCGTCGACGAACCTCTCCGCCACGCGCTCGTCGCTGCGGTCGTTCGCCTGCCAGCCCGAGAGCAGCGCCGCCACAGGCAGGAGCAGGGCGCCGCCGGCGATCCAGGCGGCGCGGCGCCCGCTGGCAGCGAGGAGCGCGCGCAGGCCGAAGGCGGCGAGGAGCGCAATCGCGATCAGGGTCGGCAGATAGTAGGCGTCCTTGTCCTCGGCGATGGTGTAGAAGAGGCCGTACGAACTGTTGACGGCGACCAGCGTGACGAGGGTCGCGAACAGTGTGCGATCGGAGCGCCAGAGCTCCCGTGCGCCGAGGAGCGCCAGGAGGACGGCCAGCGGGATCCAGGTCGGTCCGAACTCGCCGAGAACGATCTTCGTCCAGGCGCCGATCTCGCTCTTCACCGAGGCGAGCGACGGGGCGAGGAAGACCCGGTACTGGCGGCCGGTCAGATGCTCGAAGAAGCGGGTCGGCTGGTCCGGGTTGCCCCAGTTGAGGCCGGTCCGCTGCGACGCTGCCCAGGGCAGGTAGAGATAGATCGCCGTCGCGGCGAGGAGCGCCACGCCGGCGGCGCGGGCCAGCCGTCGGCTGCGGAAGAAGGTGGGGCCGGCGGTGCGCCAGACCAACACGGCGAAGGCGGGGAGCAGGAGCGCGACGGTGACGTGGTGGACCCCGAGAGCGAGTCCGAAGAGCGCTGCCGCGAGGAGCAACGGACGGTCGTCCTCGGGACGCCGACGCCAGGCGAGGAGAAGCGTCAGCAGCGCGACCACCAGGAGCGTGTTGAGCGCGTAAACCTCGGCGACCGTGGCGTAGGTCCAGAGCGTGCGCGAGCTCGCCAGGAGGAGGCCGGCGAGGGCCGGCGGGACGAGATCGTGCGGGCGCCAGCGGACGTCGCCGCTTTCGGTAGCGGTTCCGGCCGTGCGGCCTGCGACTGCCAGCCGGAGGGCGACGACCGCGAGGCCGGCGGCGGCGGCGGCGAAGAGCGCCGACGAAGCGTGCACGCGGCTCGCCACGCTTCCCCACGGCAGGAGGGTCGCGAGATGAGCGAGCAGGACCCAGAGCGGAAAGCCGGGCGGATGTGCCACGCCCGGTCCCGCCGCGGCGAAGAGGAGCTCGCCGCTGTCGACGAGCGTGACCGTCGGCGCGAGGGTGCGGAGGTAGAGGAGCAGGGCGAGGGCGGCGACGAACGCGCCGACGAGACGGATCGCGCCTCGTGCTCCGGCGAGAGGCTCCGGGCGAGTCTCGATCGCGGGCGCGGAGGATCTCGCGCTGCCCGCCCTTCCCTGTCGACGGCGCGCACGGCGCGTCAGGGAAGACCTCCCGCGGTTCCGTTCGGAGGGATCAACGCTCCCGCCCTCTCATTGCTCAGGCGCCGCGCTCGGCCATCCGCTTGAGACCCCTGAGGTTCGCACGGAACATCGCCGCGGTCGCGCGGTCGAACCGGAGCAGCCGGAACAAGAGGACGCCCGCGCCCGAGAAGCGCTCCTGCTGGCGCACGGAGGTGCCGTTCGGCCGGGGGTCGAGGTAGAAGGCGTGGACCCCGGTGACGCCGGCGCCCTGACCGGTCCAGACCAGCGTCTTTCCCGTGGTCGCGGCGTTCACCCGCGTCCGGAAGCGGCAGGTGATCCAGCCGAGCCGGACGGCGAGCCGGAGCTCGCTGCCGTCGTGCAGCGTCTTCCGGTCGCCGGTCTCGGCATCGACACAGCCGGGCCACCAGAGACGCCAGGTACGGGGATCGGACAGGAGGCGCCAGACGGCTTCGGGCGGCGCCGCGATCAGGATCGTTTCCTCGATCGTGAGGGCCACTAGGCTCCGTACTTCTCGAGCCGGCCGGCATGTGCGAGCAGGAGACCGAGGAGCTCGGGTCCGGGGAACGTCCCGAGGTGTCCCGTGGCCGCCTGGTGCTCGTCGAACGCCGTCGTGCGGTCGACGAAGGCGATCTCCGCTGCCACCAGGAGCGGCACCGGGTGGAAGCTGTGGGCCTTCATCGGCGCCGGCGTCGAGTGGTCGCCGGTGACGGCGAGCACGTCGGGCGCGAGGGCGAGGAGCCGTGGGAGCTCGGCGTCGACCTCTTCGATCATCTTCGCTTTGGTCGCGAGGTCGCCGTCCTCACCGGCCTGGTCGGTCTGCTTGACGTGAAGGAAGAAGTAGTCGAAGTCTTCCCAGCGCTCCTCGACGACGTCGAGGATCTCGCCGATCCGCTTGCCGCAGGGCACGACCTCCATGCCGCAGGCGGAGGCGACGCCGCGATAGAGCGGATAGCCGGCGAAGGCGCCGCAGCGCATCCGGTAGAGCGACGGCATCGGCGGCAGATGCGGCAGCCGGGAGAATCCGCGCAGCAGGACCCGGTTGGCCCGCGGTTCGTCGGCGATCGCCGCTTCCATCGCAGCGACGGCGCGGCGGACCAGCGCGGCGGTCGCCGCCCCGTCCGGCGCGAGCTCGCGCGCGGCGAGCGGCGGCACGCCGAGCTCCTGCGGATCGGTGTCGTCGAGCGCTGCGGAGAGACCGTTTCCGCGCAGGCGGAAGACGAAGCGATGCGCCTCGCCCGGCGTCACCGAAAGCTCGACGCCGGCCTCGGTCGAGAGCGCCCGGAGCGCTTCGTTCAGGCGGCCGCAGACGCGGACGCACTCGGCGGTCGGAATCCGGCCGGCTCGACGGTCGGCGAGATTGCCGGCGACATCTGCGGTGGCGAAGTTGCCGCGCGCCGTGACGTCCGTGGCGTCGAGTGTCAGGCCGAGTCCGAGCGCCTCGAGGATGCCGCGTCCGATGTCGGCCTCGGGCTCGGTCGGGTCGTAGCCGAAGAGCGAGAGGTGCCCAGGCCCGCTGCCGGGGGTGATGCCGACGCCGACCGGGACGATGCGGCCGAGGGAGCTCCGCCGGGCGAGGTCGTCGAGATGGGGCGTCGCGGCGATCTCGAGCGCGGTGGACGGCTGGGCGGCCGTCGCGAGGTCGCCGAGACCGTCGAGCACCAGCAAGACGATCTTCGAATCCGCGGGCTTGGCGAGACGGGAGAGGAGATCGATGCGGCGCATGCTGCGCTCCTCAGGCCACGAGATAGCAGCTGGTGCGGATCTGCAGTCGCGACCGCGGCTCGAAGCCGCTGCCGACGAGCGCGTAAGCGGAGCGTCCGGCCATCACCGGCAGCACGATCCAGCCGTCGAACGTCTCGCCGGTGCCGTATGGTGCGACGACAGGCTCGATCTCGGCGAGCTTGGTCCAGTGCTCCTCGTCCGGATCGAACGAGCCCTGGAGCTCGAGGTAGGCGCGATCCAGGTCGATGACTTTCTGGTCGGAGGGATGCCAGACCGAGAAGACGAAGCGGATCTCGTCGTACGGTTCGGTCTCGATCAGGGCCAGCCCCTTGACCGAGAGCGGGAAGGAGAACCCGCCGGCCGAATCGGTGGCGAAGATCTCCGGCGTCGCGTCGAAAATCAGCTGCTCCGTGCGCAAGTCGCGCCCCTCGGCCATCTTGGACTTCCCTTCAGGTCAAAAGCCGCGGGCGTGAGCCAGCGCGCGGCGGATGTTTGCGGAGGATACGGCGTCGTCGGCGTCCAGCATCTGCGAGCCGAGCCCGAAGGCGACGGCTCCGGCCTGGCGGTAGGCGGGGATCTCGTCGACCCCGAATCCTCCGCCGGCGAGCATCGGGCCCAGGTCTCCGAGCGGGCCGCGCACCACCGACAGGTAGGACGGCCCGCCGACCGGTGGCAGCGGAAAGACCTTGAGCAGGTCCGCACCCAGGTCGTGTGCGGCGACCAGCTCGGAGGCGGTCAGAGCGCCCATGCAAAGGTAGAGATCGTGGGCGTGGGCGACCTCGGCGACGGCCGCGCTGACGTTCGGCGTGACGAAGAACTCGCTGCCCGCCGCGACCGCTGCCTCGGCCCGCTCGCGGTTCGTGACGGTGCCCATGCCGATCCGGGCCGCCGATCCGAGCGGGCGCTCCGCGAGAAGGGTCCGCACCAGGCTCGTGGCGTCGGGAACCGTGAACGTGACCTCGATCATCTCGAGCCCGTGGCGGAGGAAGGCACGGGCCTGACGCGCGGCCTCCTCGGGGTCGCGATGGCGGACGACGGCGACGATCGGGGAGCGCTCGACGGTCGCCGCGACCTCCGAACGGCCGGTGCTGGCGAGGGTCTTCACGGGCTGGACATTATCACCGGGGCGACGGCCCGACAGGCTGGCCGGCACGCCGGAGGGCGTGCTTCGTGCGCCGCAGAACGCCCGCCAGGATCATCGCCTCACGCTGCGTGAGCTCGGCCCGGGCGAGCAGCTGTCGCAGGTCCCGCGAGACCCGGACGATCGTCTTGTCGCGCGAGAATCCGACGTCGGCGAGCAGCTGTTCGAGACTGGAGAACAGGCGGTCGACCTGCTGCACGGGTGCGCGCTCGACCGGCGCGGTGACGATCGCCCCGGGTGCACCGGCGGCCAGGTAGAGCTCGTGGGCGACGATCAGGACGGCCTGCGCCAGATTGAGAGTCGGGTTCGCCGGGGCGGCCGGAATGCTCACCAGGAGCGCGGCCCGCGCGAGCTCCTCGCTCGAGAGGCCCGAGACTTCACTGCCGAAGAGAAGGGCGACGCGGGAAGCGCCGCGGGCGGCGAGACGCTGCGGCAGCTCGCGTGGAGTCGCCGTCTCCTGCGACCAGCCCCGGTCGCGCATCGAGGCCGTGCCGACGACGAAATCGAAGCCGGCGAGGGCGTCGGCGAGCGAGTCGTGACGCCGCGCCTGCAGGAGAATCGGGTGGGCGTGCATGGCGAAGGCGAAAGCCGT
This sequence comes from Thermoanaerobaculia bacterium, assembly GCA_050186295.1. Taxonomy (GTDB): domain Bacteria; phylum Acidobacteriota; class Thermoanaerobaculia; order Multivoradales; family JAGPDF01; genus JAGPDF01. Next base: position 49,921 of record JBFWYP010000006.1, read on the forward strand.
GTCGTCGAGCGCCGCCGCAGGCTCGACCAGGTGGAGCTCGGACAGTCCGGTGTTGGCCATGGCGCGGGCGACCGCGCCGATGTTGCCCGGCTCCTGCGGGCGGACGAGGACGATGGCGGGCTGCGTCACTGCTTCTTGACGCCGGACCAGTTCGCGGTCGCGAGCACGGGGGCGCCGGCCTCGGGCGAGCCGAGGAGCCAGAGGACCGACGGGCGCGGTCGCAGGACGCCGAGCCGCATCTGGCCGGCATTGGCGCCGAAGACGAACAGCGCCGCGGCCAGCGGCTCGGCGTCACCGGCGAGCTCGGAGACCACCGTCACGCCGGCGATGCCGCTCGCCGGTCGTCCGCTGCGCAGGTCGACGTACGGCGCGAAGCGCTCGCCGGCGATCTCGATCGGGGAGCGCGACGGGTCGGCCACGGCAACAGACTGGTCGACGAGGCGCAGCGCCGAGAGCGGTTCGACGAGACCGGGAAAGAGTGGCATCTCGAAGCGCCAGCCGCGACCCGCCGGACCGCCACCGACCGCCCGGGCGACGGCGCCGATCCGGATGTAAAAGTTCCCTGCCCCGGCGTCGCGCAGGCGGCCTGCCGCGCGGTCGATCGCCCAGCCCCGGGAGAAGCTGCGCAGGTCGAGCGCCGCGCCCGGATCGAGCTCGATCCGGCCCTTCTCCTCATCGACGCGCAGCCGCGGGCAGCGCGCCGCGTCGATGGCCGGCTCGAGGCGGGCCGGGGTCGGGATCTCGGCGACCGGTGAGTCGAAGCCCCATAGGGAATGGATGCGGGCTCCCAGGGCGCTCGTCGCGCCGTCGCTCCAGGCGCAGAAGGAGACCGAACGTCCCAGCAGGCGGGCCTCGTCGGGTGTGACCTCGAGGGTCGCGGCGTCACCTTTCGCTGTGACAAGCTCGAGACGATGGGCCGCGACTTCGGCTTCGCCGAGCGCGGCCCAGGCGTCCGCGAGGGCCGCTTCGGCCGCGCTCCGGGTAAGATCACGGATCTCGATCTCCGCATCGTCGCCGAAGATCGTGCCGGCGACATGCATCGGCGTCGGCGGGGCCTGGCCCGGCGCGTTCTGTGCAAGAGAAAGCAGCGAGACGAAGAGGATCCAGAGCGATGAACGGGGCACGTCACCATCCTAGTCGGAATCGCATTCGAGGCCGCCTCTTGCGACGGCGGCGCGGGTTGCAGCAGAATGGGGACAGCTCGTCGTACCGAAGACAAACCTTGAGGAGACGACTGACGACATGGCCAAGAGACGGCTTCGACTTCTAGCTATTCCCATCGTCTTGTCGGTTTCCTTGGCGGGATGCGACAAGTTCGAGGCCCGGACGGCGTTCAAGCAGGGGAACGTCTCGTACAAGAACGAGAACTATCGCGAAGCGATGGCGAGCTACGAGCGCGGCCTGCGTCTCGATCCGGACGCCAAGAAGGTCTGGCGCTCGCTGGGTCTCGCTGCGCTGGCGGTGTACCGCCCCGGCGACCAGTCGAAGCAGAACCAGGAGTACGCCGAGACCGCCCTCGATGCTTTCGAGAAGTACTCGGAGGCGTATCCCCAGGACACCAAGGTGCAGGAGTACATCCTGACCATCCTCATGGGTTCGGAGCGTTTCGACGATGCGCTGAAGCGCCTGCGGATCAACGCCCAGAAGAACCCTAACGACAAGGCGACGCTCCAGGCCATCACCACCATCCTCGTCAAGCAGAAGAAGCTCGAGGAAGCGGACGCGTGGGTCAAGAGCCTCGGAGCGCGCGCCGACAGCGTCAACTACTACACCGTCGGCGTCTACGCCTGGGACATCGCGTACCATGACCCGATGTTGCCGGCCGAAGAGCGGATGAAGGTCGTCGAGACCGGGATCGAGGCGCTGCGCAGGTCGGTCCAGCTGGCGCCGGACTCGTTCGACTCGAACGTCTATCTGAACCTGATCCTGCGCGAGAAGGCGAAGCTCGAGACCGACCCGGTCGTGCAGCAGGAGCTGATCGCGGAAGCCATCAAGTACCAGGACAAGGCCAAGGCGATCGTCGCGGCACGCAAGCTGCAAGCCGCGAATGCGGCTTCCGGATCCTGAGCCAGCGGAGGACCCATGTTCGAAAGTGCGCTGATCGAATCACAGAAGAAGAAGGCACCGCGGAACAAGTGGCTGATCATCAACACGGCCATCATTCTGCACGTTGCCTCGCTCGCCGGGATCCTCGCCGCGCAGTACTGGGCGATCGAGGACGTCCCCGAGCCGCCGCTGCAGGTCTCGTTCCTCACCGCCGCGGCGCCGCCGCCGCCGCCCCCCCCGCCGCCGCCGCCGGCGGCGCCCAAGCCGGTCGCTCCGAAACCGGTCCCTGTGCCGCAGGCGCCGGTCGAGATCGCCCAGCCGGTGGTCGTGCCCGACATCATCCCCGAGGCGCCGAGTGAGCCGGTGTCGGAAGGTGTCGAGGGAGTCGAAGGGGTCGAAGGCGGTGTCGAAGGAGGTGTCGCCGGAGGCGTGGTCGGCGGCACCCCGAACAGCGTCGGCGACGAGATCCTCCGCGTCGGCGGCGAGATCACCAAGCCCGAACGTCTGAGCGGCGGTTCGCCGTCGTATACAGAACTGGCGCGCAAGGCACGCATCCAGGGCGTGGTGATCGTCGAGGCGATCATCGACAAGGAAGGCAAAGTGACCAACGTGCGGGTGCTCAAGGGCCTGCCGATGGGCTTGGATCAGGCGGCGGTGGACGCCGTCAAGAGTTGGCGGTTCCGTCCGGCGACACTGAACGGCCGGCCGGTCAGCGTCTATTACTCGTTGACCGTTAATTTCCGACTGCAATAGCACCGAACCCAAACGGAGGAGGAAAAGAATCATGGAATTCGGCCCGATGCACTTGTGGGAATCAATGGGCTTCATCGCCCGAGCGGTGGTGATCGTGCTGTTCCTGCAGTCCATCTATTCGCTCTACGTCACCATCGAGCGCTGGATGTACTACCGGAAGGCCAAAAAGCAGTCGCTCGAGTTCGTCAAGCAGGCGACGGCGGCTCTCGCCAAGGACAACGTCCAGGGCGCGATCGATCTGGCGAAGAAGTACCCGTTCAGCCACCTCGCCCGCGTGACGCGCGCCGGACTCGTCGAGTTCCAGCTCGATGCGGCCCGCGGTGGTGGCGGACTCTCCGGTGAGGATCTCGTCGAAGCCGGGCGTCGGGCGATCGAGCGCGAGACGCTGATCACCCAGTCGGACTTCAAGAAGGGCGTCGGCAACCTGGCGACGATCGCCACGACGGCTCCGTTCGTCGGCCTCTTCGGTACGGTCGTCGGCATCATCAACGCCTTCGCCGGCATGGCCTCCTCGGGATCGGGCGGTATCGCCGCGGTCTCGGCCGGTATCTCCGAAGCCCTCGTGGCCACGGCGATCGGTCTCCTCGTCGCCATTCCGGCAGCCTGGATGTTCAACATCTTCACCAACATGAACGACCGCTTCGGTGTGGAAATGTCGAACTCGGCGTCCGAGCTCGTCGACTTCTTCATCAAGAAGCACGGAGGAAGCCATGCAGTTGGGGTCCGCCAGTAAGCCCGGTTCGAGCGAGAACGCGGTCAAGGCGGACATCAACGTCACGCCTCTGGTTGACGTCTGTCTGGTGATGCTCATCATCTTCATGGTGGTGACGCCGATGATGCTGAAGGGCGCGGACGTCAACCTTCCGCAGACCACCAAGCCGGACAAGATGCCGGAGGGTGGCAAGCAGGTCACCGTGGCCATGACGGCGCGCGGCGACGTGGTGGTCCAGGGCGTCTGGGTGCCCTCCGAGAACCTGAAGGCGTTCTTCAAGGATCTCCACGATCAGTCGCCGGACAAGAACGTGGTGATCAAGGGGGACCGGGAGCTCAAGTACAAGCAGGTCCGGTCGCTCATGAAGGTGCTGAACGAAGCCGGGTTCAGCGGTGTCGGGCTCGTCGCCGAGCGCAAGTCCAAGAGCTAGTTCGGGAAGCAGCGGGAGGATCGAACGATGGGAATGAGCGCAGGTGGTGGCTCCAATATCAAGAGCGAGATCAACGTCACGCCGCTGGTCGACGTGGTGCTGGTGCTGCTGATCATCTTCATGGTCGTGCAGCCGATGCTTCAGATGGGCTACGAAGTGGAGACACCGCCCGAGATCAAGACCGCAGTGCCGCAGCCTCCCGATCCGAACCAGATCATCATCAACATGGACGCGGCCGGGAAGACCTACATCAACAAGCAGGAAGTTCCCAAGTCGCAGTTCTCCGAGCGCCTCGCCCTGGCGCTCAAGAACCGCGAAAAGAAGATCGTCTTTTTCGCCGCCAACGGCGAGTTGTCGTACGAGAAGGTCGTCGCCTTCATGGACCAGTGCCGTGACGCCGGTGCGCTGAATCTCGGCATCGTCTTCGACGACCTCAACCTCTCCAGCTAGACCCTTTCCTCCTCCTCCGGATCTCTCCCGGGCCCCTTGCCGAAGGGGCCCCGGGAGGGGTCTTGACTTGCGATTTCAAAATGATATCATTCTGGTATTGAGGAGGATGTCATGAGAGAGAAAGCTGCATCGACTGCAAACGGATTGGTGGCGCTGCTCGTCCTGTTGCTCCTGCTCGGAGCAACCATCGCCCTGATGATCTCGAGCGCCCGGGCCGGCGAGACGGGTCGGGCCGCCCTGGGCATCCCGGCGATCGTCGTCCTGTTCGTGCTGCTCTGCGGCCTGTTCATGGTCGAGCCCAACCAGGGCCGGGTCCTGACCCTGTTCGGGTCGTACCGCGGAACCGAGCGACGGGCGGGGCTGAGATACGCCAATCCGTTCCTTTCCAAGCGGGCGATCTCGCTCCGCGTGCGCAACTTCGAGACCGGACACCTCAAGGTCAACGACGCCGACGGCAATCCGATCGAGATCGCCGCGGTCGTCGTCTGGAGGGTGGTCGACAGCTTCGAGGCGGTCTTCCAGGTCGACAATTACGAGGACTTCGTCCACGTGCAGTCGGAGTCGGCGCTGCGCAACCTGGCGACCCAGTACACCTACGACTCGCACAGCGACGGGGCGAAGTCGCTCCGTGGCAACACCGTCGAGGTGGCGGACCAGCTGAAGAAGGAGATCCACGACCGCCTCGTCCAGGCCGGCGTCGACGTGCTCGAGGCGCGCATCAGCCATCTCGCCTACGCCCAGGAGATCGCCCACGCGATGCTCCAGCGGCAGCAGGCGACCGCGATCGTGGCCGCGCGCCAGACCATCGTCGAAGGCGCGGTCGGCATGGTGGAGATGGCGCTCGCCAAGCTCTCGGAGCAGCAGATCGTCGAGCTCGACGAAGAGCGCAAGGCGGCGATGGTCTCGAACCTCCTGGTCGTTCTGTGCAGCGACCGCTCCGCGACCCCGGTGGTCAACACCGGCACTCTCTATTCCGGCTGACGCAGACCGGAGAACCCGCGTGGCGGACCGGAAACCGTTCCTGCTGAGGCTCGACAAAGAGCTCCACGCCGCCCTGGAACAGTGGGCGACGGACGAGCTCCGCAGCCTCAACGCGCAGCTCGAGTACCTGCTGCGCAGGGCGCTCCGGGAAGCCGGCAGAGAAAAGAAACCAGGGAAGGAAGAGGCGAGATGAATCTCAAGTGCGGGAAGTGCGGGGGATCGATGCAGGAGGGGTTCCCCGTCGACGCAAGCCGCCACAACGCCCGCGTGGGGCACTGGGCCGAAGGGGCGCCGTCGTTCTGGCTGCTCGACATCCTGCGGATGAAGGGTCGCCGCACGCTGCCGATCCGGAGTTTCCGCTGCTCGCGCTGCGGCTACCTCGAGTCCTACGCGAAGGAGATCCAGCGCGGCTGAAGTCGAAGGGCGCTCAGGCGCGTCCGGGTGGCCCGACCAGGACCGTCACGCCCTCCCACCGCGCCGTGGCGAGGGCGCCGCCGAGGTCGGCGGCCGAATCGTAGTGCCGCCGGGCGATCCGCCGGCAGGCGAGAATCAGGCGCGTCGCGCCGGCGAGAGGAAGCGGGGAGAGGGCGAGGTGAATCCGGCCGTCGCTCTCCCGGACCTCGGCCTGGAGTTCGTCGCGGACGACCGGTGACGCCGATCCCAGCGCCGCCGCCAGCGCGAGCGCGTCGGCGAGCTCCATCCAGCGATCGAGGGAACCGATCTCGGCGGCATCGAGCCCGCCCTCGCGGGCGAACCCGTCCCGCCGCTCCTCGAGCTCAGCGAGGAACTCCGATCGTCCGGGGCCGCCGCTCTCCTTTCCCCCGAGCAGACGGAGCGCATGGGTTGCGACGAGGGCGGCGACCGCCGGCTCGGACGTCGCGTGACGCGCGACTCCGCGGCGCCAGATCTCGCAGCGGTCTGCCTCGCCGATCGAACGGAAATCGGGGGGCATCCCGTCGGCGTCGGGCGCAGGGGCGGCATCGAACTCCCACCAACCGTTGTCGTGCTCGGCGACCGCCCGCAGGAGCAGGGCGCGACGCGGGTGAAGGCGGACGGCGTCGATCCGGAAGAGACCGAGGAGCTCGGCGGCGAAACGCGCATGGTCCGCCTGGGTCACGATGCGGAGCGAATCCTCGAGCGGGGTGACGATCATCGACGGTTCCGTCTCCGAGTCTACGGGAGCACGGCGAGCGGTACACTTCGTCCCCATGCCCAGGATCACCCGCGCCGAAGCGCTCGAATATCACTCCCGCTCGCCGCGGGGAAAGATCGAAGTCGTCCCCAGCAAGCCCACCTCGACCCAGCGCGATCTGTCGCTCGCTTACACGCCCGGTGTCGCCGAGCCCTGTCTCGAGATCGAGCGCGACCCGCATCTCGCCTACGACTACACCGCCAAAGGCAACCTCGTCGCGGTGATCACCAACGGCACTGCGGTGCTGGGACTGGGGAACATCGGCGCCCTGGCGGGGAAGCCGGTGATGGAGGGCAAAGGGGTCCTGTTCAAGCGGTTCGCGGGGATCGACGTCTTCGACATCGAGATCGCCACCGAAGACGCCGAAGAGTTCATCCGCACCGTGAAGCTGCTCGAGCCGACCTTCGGCGGGATCAATCTCGAAGACATCCGCTCCCCCGAATGTTTCGAGATCGAGCGCCGGCTCAAGGCCGAAATGTCGATTCCGGTCTTTCACGACGACCAGCACGGGACGGCGATCATCTCGGGCGCGGCGCTGCTCAACGCGCTCGAGCTGGCGGAGAAGCGGATCGACGAGGCGAAGGTCGTCTTCTGCGGCGCCGGTGCAGCCGCCTTCGGCTGCGCCCGCCTGTACCTCGAGCTCGGCGTCCGGCGCGAGAACCTGATCCTCTGCGACCATGGAGGAGTGATCTTCCGCGGCCGGCCGGGCGATCTCGATCCCGGCAAGCTCGAGTTCGCCTCCGCCACGGAGGCCCGGACGCTGAGCGAGGCGCTGGTCGGTGCGGACGTCCTCGTCGGCCTCTCGGTCGCCGGGGCGGTCACCGGCGGGATGCTCGCGGTCATGGCGCGCGATCCGATCGTCTTCGCCATGGCCAACCCGACACCGGAGATCGGGTACGAAGAGGCTCTGGCGGCCCGACCGGACGCCATCGTCGCGACCGGCCGCAGCGACTATCCGAACCAGGTCAACAACGTCCTCGGCTTCCCGTTCCTCTTTCGGGGCGCGCTCGATACACGGGCGACCGACATCAATCTCGAGATGAAGCTCGCGGCGACCCGGGCTCTGGCGGAGCTGGCGCGCGAGGACGTGCCGGACTCGGTGCTCAAGGCCTACGGACTCGCCAGCCTCAAGTTCGGGCGCGACTACCTGATCCCCAAGCCGTTCGACTACCGGGTCCTGCTGACCGTCGCTCCGGCGGTGGCGAGCGCCGCCGAGACGAGTGGTGTCGCCCGGCACTCGGTCGGCGACCTCGAGGGCTACCAGCGCCGCCTCGAATCGCTGGTCTCGCGGCGGCTGGAGCTGATGCGGGTCGTCAAGCAGCGGGCCAAGCGCGACCCGAAGCGGATCGTGTTCCCGGAAGGAGAGAACGGCAAGATCCTGCGCGCCGCCAAGATCCTGATCGACGAGGGGATCGCCCATCCCATCCTGCTCGCGCGGCGCGACCGGATCGCGAAGGAGCTCGAGGAGCTCGATCTCGACCCCGAGCGCCTGACCCTGGTCCACAACGAATCATCGGACCGCCTGGAGGCCTACGCGCAGCGCTTTCACGAGCTGCGCCGACGCGAGGGCGTGACGCTCGAGGACGCGCGGAAGCGGATGCGCTCGCGCAGCTACTTCGGCACCATGATGCTCGCGGTGGGCGATGCGGACGGGCTCATCTCCGGACTGACCTACGACTACGCGGACACCATCCGGCCGGCGCTGCAGGTGATCCACACGCTGCCGGGCGTCCATCGCGTCGCCGGCGCCTACATCCTCGTGCTCAAGGACCGCCTCTTCTTCTTCGCCGACACCACGGTCAACATCGATCCCGACGCCGAGACTCTGGCCGAGATCGCCATCGCCACGGCCCGCTTCGCCCGGCGCTTCGACGTCGTGCCGCGGGTGGCGATGATTTCGTTCTCCAACTTCGGCTCGAACCCGCACCCGTCGGCCCGGAAGGTGCGCCGGGCGGTCGAGATCGCGCGCCAGCGGGCGCCGGAGCTGGCGATCGACGGCGAGATGCAGGCCGACACGGCGGTGCTGCCGTCGATCCTCGAGGAGAGCTACCCCTGGTCCGCGCTGCCGGGGCCGGCGAACGTCCTGATCTTTCCGGAGCTCAACTCGGCGAACGCAGCCTACAAGCTGATCTGGCGTCTGGCGGGAGCGGAGGCGATCGGCCCGGTCCTCCTGGGAATGGCCCGGCCGGTCCACGTCCTGCAGCGGGGGGTGGAGGTGTCGGACATCGTCAACATGGCGGCGATCTGCGTCGTCGACGCGCAGGAGCTGGGGATGTCCGGCGCGCCCGTCTGAAGGCCCCGGGGGCGGCTGTCCCCGCCGATTGAGAAAACGCGTCTTTCTACCTAGAATCTGTGCCTCGCACGACTACAGTCAGGAGGAACGACCATGAAGCGTTGGATCGCAGCTGGAACGATGTTGGCCCTGGCCTTCGCCCTCGCGCCCGCCCTCGCCTCGGCGGCGGACGCCAAGCCGCGGATCGCGGTGCTCGAGTTCAAGAACAAGGCGGACGGACAGTGGTGGTACCACGGCGGCGCTGCCGCGATGCAGGACGTCTTCGTCACCGAGCTCGTCAAGAGCGGCAAGTTCCGCGTCATCGACCGCGAGCAGCTGGCGGCGCTGATGCAGGAGAAGAACATGTCGGTTGCCGGTGACATCGACCCGAAGACCGCCGTCAAGGCGGGCAAGCTCCTCGGCGTGCAGTACTTCCTCACCGGCGCGGTGACCGAGTACGGCGCGCAGGGTACCTCGGCGCACGGTCCCGGAGTCGGCGGACTTCCCGGATTCTCGGGCGGCAAGAAGACCTTCACGGCGGCCGCCAACGCCCGGATCATCGACACCACGACCGGCGAGATCGTCTGGGCGGACGAGGCGCGCGGCGAGGACGCGAAGTTCAAGCTCTCGATCGGCGGCTTCGGTGGCGGCGTCGACTACGACGATCGTCAGTTCGACAAGGTGATGAAGCCGGTGGTGCAGCAGCTCGTCGCGAGCATCAAGGCCGCGGACCTGTAAGCGTTTCCGTTCGCGCCGCCCGGCGGCGCGAACGCCCCGACTCCGCAGCAGACAGAACGGGACACCCTCGCGGGTGTCCCGTTTTTCTTGTCGCCGTGGGGTGGGGATCAGCCGCCCAGACTGAAGGCGACCCGGACATCGAGCCACATCTTGACCGGGATCCCGTTCTTCGTCGCCGCCGAGAAGCTGCAGCTGCGGGCGAAGTCCAGCGCGGCCTCGTCCATGCCGAACCCGGCGTTGTCGCCGGTTCCCTGGACGTCGGAGACCCGGCCCGTCTCGTCCACCAGGACCCGGACGGTGACGATCGCCTCCTTCTTCATCCGCTGGGCGAGCGGCGGGTAGCGGAAGTTCCCGCGTCGGACCATCTTCGGCGGCACGACTCCGGCACCCATGGTGACGAGATCACCGGCACGCACGTCGCTGCTGCCTTTCGCAGCCGGTGCCGCCGCCGTCGTCGTCGCCGGTGCCCCGGTGGCCGGAGCCGCCGGCGTGGGCGCTGGCGCGGCCGGCTCCGCAGCCTTCTCGGCCTGGGTCGTGGCGGGCTTGCTCGCGGCGGCATCGGGCGCTGGCGCGGTGGCCGACGGGGCGTTCCGCGCCGGTACCGGCTCGGGGACGGCGGGCGCCGCCGCCAGCGGCTTGGGAGCGTTCTGCGCCGCCTGGTTCTTCTTCGCCTCCTCGAGCTGCTTCTGGAGCTGCTTGAGCTGATCCTCGTACTGCGCCGACGAGCTCTTGATCTTGTCGTCGACCATCTGCTGGATCTGCGCCTGGATCTCCTCCGGCGTCGGCCCGGCCGGCGCCGCCGCCTCTTCGACGGGGGCGGCGGCCGCTTCGACCGGCTGACTCACCGGTTCCGGCGCTGGCGCCGTCTTGCCGCGACCGAACAGGTACCAGCCGCCGCCGCCGAGAACGGCGAGACCGACGAGCGCGGCGGCGATCAGCATCCCCTTGTTCGAGGAGCTGCCGGACTTGGCTTCGCCGGCCGCGCGTTCGCGGTGGACGGCGGTGTCCTCACGGACCGGTGCCGCCTCCCTGGAGACCTCCTGGCCGAACGACGGCGCGGCGACCTTCGCCGCCGGCGCGGCGGTCGCCGCTGCCACGGCTCCGACGGGGATGGCCGTGGTCTTCTCGACCTCGAGCTCCTGGGTCTCGCGCTCGATCTCTTCGCGAAACAGGTTGTGCATGAAGAACGCGAGATTGAACGTCGTCGGGTTGTACTGACCGTCGAACATCAGCTTGGCGAGCGTTTTGTGCCAGGTGACGGCATCTCCGATGCGCTGCTCGCGAGCCACCAGGCTGCGCTTGAGGAGATTGGCGAGCTCGGGGTGGAGATTGCCGCCGTCGGAGGCGATTACCGCCTGGTCGATCATCGACGCCGGAACACCGGAGGAGGAGATCGGGAGCTGCTTGCCGGTCAACATCTCGAAGAGGATGGCGCCGAGGCTGTAGACGTCGTCCGCCTTGGCAGGTGCGGAGCCCGCCAGGACCTCCGGCGCCACGAAACGGCCGGCGCCCTGCTTGATCAGCGGATGATTCGCGGACTCGCGCAGGCCCGTCGACGCCTCGAAGCCGAGGAGCCGGAGCTCGCCTTCGTTCGAAACGAGGACCAGGTGCGGCGTGAGGAAACCGTGCTGGACGCGCTCGTCGCCGACGCGCGTCTCGTAGGCGACGGCGAGGCCGAGGGCGATCCGTTCGGTCATCAGCAGGGCATGATCGAGGGGGATCGGCGAGTGCTTGCGTGTCGCCTGCTCGAGCAGCTGCGCCAGGCTCTTGCCGGACACGTAGTCGTAGGCGACGTACGGCACGCCGCGGACCTGACCGAGGTCGATGCCCTGACCGAGGTTCGGGCTCTTCAGGGCGGCCTGCAGCGGTGCGCGCTGCTGCAGCCGCTGGACGAGGCGCTCGCCGTCGAGCCCCTGTCCGTTGAAGATGCGCAGGAGCGCGACGCGGTCGACCCCCTGTTTGCCGAGTCGACCGGCGCGGAACGTCTCGCCGAGAACGTCCTCCGAGAGCTTCTTGAGCAGCAGGTAGTTGCCGAACTGGTCGCGCGTGTTCATGCCATCCTCCGGACTCGTACGCCCGGAGCCACCTCGATCCGCGACGGGAGACCGTTCACGGATTCCGGGAGGCGAAGGCGCGACGAGTCCCGCCGGTCTTCGTTCTTGTGTTGTCTATTCCACAGGCAATCCGCGCCGCTGTCAATTCCCCTCGAACCGCGGTGGCTAGCGCTTTCTGCGGAAGTACTGGCGCTGCCAGACGTCGACGTTGCGGTTGTGCTCGGCGAGCGTCTCGGAGAAGACGTGCGAACCGTCGTTGCGCGAGACGAAGTAGAGGAAGGGGACGTCGGCGGGCCGGGCGGCCGCCTGCAGGCTGGCGAGACCGGGCGAGGCGATCGGGCCCGGTGGCAGGCCGGGATTCCGGTAGGTGTTCCAGGGGGAGTCCTCCTCGAGGTCGCGCCGCCGCAGGTTGCCGTCCCAGCGGCCGGCGAGCTTGAGGCCGTGGATGATCGTCGGGTCGGCGTAGAGACCGATCCCGCGCCGCAGCCGGTTGGCGTAGACGGCAGCGATCCAGGGGCGTTCGCGGTCGAGCCGCGCCTCCTTCTCGACCAGGCTGGCGAGGATGACGATCTCGCGCACGCTCCGCCGGTCGTCGGCGGCCAGGAGCGGGCGGACGTCGCTCGTGAAGCGCTCGTGGAAGGCGGCCACCAGGCGATCGGCGATCCGCGCCTCCAGCACCCCCTTCGGCAGACGATAGGTGTCGGGGAAGAGGTAGCCCTCGAGATCCGGCGCCTCGGGATCGAGGTCCCGGATCCGCCCGGGGAGCGCGAACTCGGCGAGCAGTCGATCGCGCTCGCCGAAGCCGGCACGCGCGATCGCGTCGGCGGTCTCGGAGAGCGTCAACCCTTCGATGACGGTCAGCGGATCCGTGGCGACCTCGCCGGTGCGCAGCATGCGCAGCATCTCCAGGGTGGAGAGTGGCGATGCGAAGCGGTAGGTCCCGACCTGGATCGCCGGGTCCGAGAGGACCCGCGAGTGATAGAGGCGCACGATCCGTGCCGAGCCGATCAGACCGTCCTGCTCGAGCCGGTCGAAGACCGAGCGCGCACTCTCTCCGGAGCGCACCTCGAACAGCTTCGATTCCCCGGCCGGCGCGAACGAGCGCGGCTCGACGAGCGAGCTCCGGACCCAGCGCCAGCCGGCGAACGAGAGCCCGGCGAGAAGCAGTCCGAGGAGGAGGAGTGCAACGAGGAGCCGTTTCAAGCGTCCTCCCGCACGCGCCTTCGCCGGTCACGTTCGAGGGCATCCTGCAGCAGGAGTTGCGCGGCCAGGGCGTCGCGTCGCTCCCGACGCTTCGCCGGCGGGAGCCCGGCCTCGGCGAGCTGGCGATCCGCTTCGCGGCTGGTCAGACTCTCGTCGATCGTCTCGACCGGCAGGCCGCTGGCGCGACCCAGTTTCCGGGCGAAGGCGCGTGCGCGGAGCGCGGCGTCGCCGGCGCTGCCGTCGGCTCGCAGCGGCTCACCGACGACGATCCGCGAGGCCTCCTCCCGGATCGCGAGGGCGACGATCTCGGCGACCGCCTGCTCGTCCTTCGAGCGCTCCAGGGTGGTCAGCGGGAGCGCATACGTGCCTCCCGGATCGGAGATGGCCACCCCGATCCGTCGTTCGCCGAAGTCGATTCCGAGGATGCGCATCCGCCCGCGAGCCGGACGACCGCTGTGCTAGCATTTCGCGGTTGTTTTCGCGGCTTCGGACGCATCTTGAAGGAGCCGCGGACGGTTCCGCAAGTCCCGCAGAAGTTCCGGAGGATTCGGCAGATGGAAGATGTCTTGATCCTGAGCGCCGCGCGCACCGCGATTGGCGCTTTTCAGGGGAGTCTGCGCGACGTCGCCGCTCCCGCGCTGGGTGCGACCGCCCTGTCCGGGGCGATCTCCCGCGCCGGCATCGCGCCGGCGGACCTCGAGCAGGTCTACATGGGCTGCGTGCTGCCGGCGGGTGTCGGCCAGGCGCCGGCCCGGCAGGCGACGCTGGGCGCCGGCTGCCCGGACTCGACCGGCGCGATCACCCTCAACAAAGTCTGCGGATCGGCGATGCGCGCGGTGATGTCGGCGGCGAACGATCTCCGCGCCGGGGATTTCTCGATCGTCGCGGCCGGCGGCATGGAGAGCATGAGCCGGGCGCCCTACCTCGCCATGGGGGTGCGTGACGGTCTGCGGCTCGGCGGCGGCAAGCTCGTCGACTCGCTGGTCCACGACGGCCTGTGGGATCCGTACGGCGACAAGCACATGGGCAGCTGCGCCGAGATCTGCGCGCGCGAATATTCGTTCTCCCGCGAGCAGCAGGACGAGTTCTCCCGCGAGAGCTACGCGCGCGCCCGGGCGGCGCAGGAGTCGGGGCGCTTCGCCACCGAGATCGTGCCGGTCGAGGTCAAGACGCGCAAGGGTACGACCCTGGTCGACAAGGACGAGGAGCCCTTCAAAGTCGACCTCGAGAAGATGTCCACCCTCCGTCCCGCCTTCGACAAGGAGGGGACGGTCACGGCCGCCAACGCCAGCAAGATCAACGACGGTGCGGCCGCGCTGGTCCTCGCGACGGCGTCGGAAGTCGAACGTCGCGGCCTGCGGCCGATCGCCCGGCTGGTGGCGCAGGCCTCGCACGCGCAGCTGCCCGAGCGGTTCACCACGGCGCCGGTGGCGGCGATCCGCAAGGTCCTCGATCGCGCGGGGCTTTCGGTAGCCGACGTCGATCTGTTCGAAATCAACGAAGCATTCGCGGTGGTGGCGCTCGCCTGCATGAAGGAGCTCACGATCCCGCACGATCGCCTCAACGTGCGCGGCGGAGCGGTCGCCTTGGGACACCCGATCGGCGCCTCGGGCGCGCGGATCCTGGTCACCCTCCTCGCGGCGCTCGAAGAGCGTGGCCTGCGCCGCGGCTGCGCGGGCATCTGCATCGGAGGCGGTGAAGCGACAGCGGTGGTGATCGAGCGGCTCGGCTGATGTCTCCGTTCGCCGGGCGGCCGATCTCGAAGCTCGCGGTGGCGGCGCTCCTCTGCTGCGGCGTTCCCGCGTCGGCGCAGAGCGACCCGGCACCCGTCGCACCGGCGCCCGCCGAGGCCGCTCCGGCCGCTGCACCGGCGGCAGTCTCTCCGGATCGCGTGCAGTTCGACCTGAAGATCCCGGCGGATCGCGGCGGCGGCACGGTCTCCGGCGCAGCGGACTCGCTCGAGAGCTACGACGAGTCGACGGTCGGCGCCGCGGGCGAGGTCGAGATCAGGTACAAGGAGATCACCGTCCGCGCCGGTCGTCTGACGTTCCACCGCGACTCGATGACCGTCGAGGCCGAAGGCGAGGTCATCTTCGACCAGGGTCCGAACCGGATCGCGGGCGAACGGCTCGACTTCGACCTCGTCAGCAAGACCGGAACGTTCTGGAATGCGACGGCCTACGTCCATCCCGACTACTACTTCCGCGGCTCGGTGATCGCCAAGACCGGACCGATCGACTACTCGGTCGAGGACGGCGTCTTCACCTCCTGCACCGGTGACCGGACGCCGGACTGGAGCTTCGCGCTGTCGTCGGCCGACGTCGAGCTCGAAGGCTACGCGCGCATCCACAACGCCCGCCTGCGGGTGAAAAAGCTGCCTGTCTTCTACTGGCCCTATCTCGTCTGGCCCGCGAAGACCGAGCGCACGACCGGACTCCTGGTGCCGAACATCGGCTACTCGCGGCGCCGCGGCGCCTACCTCGGCCTCGCGCACTACCAGGTCTTCGGTCCCAGCTACGACAACACGGTCTACGCCGATCTGTTCAGCGAAGGGTTCTACGGCCTCGGCGACGAGTTCCGCTACCATCCCAGCGAAGGGACCAAGGGGCGCGCCATCGGCTACGTCTTCCGCGGCCCGGTGAGCCAGCGCGAGGACGGCGAGCTGGTCGGCGGCGAGCCGGATGAGACCGCCTGGAAGCTCGACTGGGAACACACCGCCGAGAAGTTGCCGTTCGGCCTGCGCGGCGTCATCGACATCGAGCACTACAGCGATTTCGAGCTCTTCCGCGATTTCGAACGCGGCGAGAGCCAGAACACCCGCCGCTTCATCTACTCGAACGCCTTCCTCTCCGGCAACTGGGGGGTCCAGTCGGCGACCCTCCTCCTCGACCAGCGCGAGACGTTCCTCGGCGACGGACAGGAGACGGTAACCCAGCGTCAGCTCCCCGAGCTCGACTATCGGCTTCGCGAGCGCAAGCTGGGCGATCTTCCGCTCTACCTCTCGGTCGCCGGCAACGCCAGCTTCCTGCAGGCCGAGCGTGACGGCTCCTACGACGCGGGCTACGGCCGGTTCGACCTCCAGCCCGAGCTCAAGCTGCCGCTGCGCCCGGCCACCTGGCTCTCGATGGCGCTGACCGCGGGCGGTCGTGCCACCTGGTGGGGCGACACCTTCTCGACGCGCGAGGTCGATCCGGTCACCGGCGTCGCCGAGCAGCGCTGCGGCGATCGTGCCGCCGAGGACGGCGAGATCTACTGCGGCGAGACGCTCACGCGTGTCTATCCGACGGCGACGTTCGAGATGGTCGGTCCGTCGTTCTCGAAGATCTTCGATCACGGCGGCGACACCTTCGCCAAGTTCAAGCACGTGATCGAGCCGCGGGTCACCTACGGTTACCTCGGCGATTTCGAGGAGCAGGACCGGGTTCCGCAGTTCGACGAGATCGACATCCTGCGCCCGTCGAATCTCGTCGAGGTGTCGCTCATCAACCGTCTGCTCGCGAAGCCGTCGGACGAGACCCGCGGCGGGGCGTTCGAGATCCTCTCCTTCGAGCTCGCCCAGGCCTACTCTCTCGACGACCAGCAGCCGCTGCAGAAGTCGCGCGACGGTCAGACGACCTCCTCGGAGAGCTCGATCTTCGCCAAGCTGCGATTCAACCCGTCGAAGGCCTTCTCGCTGCAGGCGCAGGCCGCCTACAGCACCCTCTTCTCGGGGCTCGATTCGACCTCGATCTCCGGCAACGCCAGGCTGCGGCGCGCCGACCTCGGGCTCACCTGGTTCACGCGCTACGACGCCGAGCGCAGCGAGACGACTTCCGACCAGGTGCGGCTCTCGTTCGGTCTCGACATCGTGCCGCAGCGGCTGCGCCTCGACGGCCAGATCAACTACGACATCGAGACGGCGGAGATCCAGCAGCAGCGCTACTTCCTCAACTACACCTCGCAGTGCTGGAGCGTGCGGGTCGAGGCGCGCGAGTTCACGCGCTCGCAGATCGTCGAGCGCGACTACCGGATCGCGATCACCTTCAAGAACGTCGGCACCTTCCTCGACATCACCGGCGGCCTCTCCGGCGACTGAGGCGCCTCCGGCGATGCGCTATCTGGTCCTCGGCGGGTCGGGAATCGTCGGCCGCGCGGTCGTCGCGGAGGCTGCACGTCGCGGAGCCGACGTCACACCCCGTTCGCGCGCGGAGACCGACATCACGAGCCGCGGGGAGGTGGCGCGGGCGATCGCCGCGAGCCGGCCCGATCTGGTCGTCAACTGCGCGGCTTTCACCGCGGTCGACCGCTGCGAGTCGGAGCGGGAGCGGGCGTTCGCGGTGAACGGGGAGGCGGTCGGCGTGGTGGCGGAGGAGACGGCGCGGGCCGGCGCCCGCCTGATCCACCTCTCGACCGACTACGTCTTCGACGGCGCAGGGTCCGAACCGTACGCGGAGGATCACCCGACGGCACCGCGGTCGGTCTACGGCGCGAGCAAGCTCGCGGGGGAAGAGCTGGCGCTGGCCCGGAAGGGCAGCCTCGTCGTGCGGACCAGCTGGATCTTCGGGTCGGGCGGGCCCAACTTCGTCGACGCCATCGCCGGCAAGCTCCGGGCCGGGGAGCGGTCGCTCCGGGTGGTCGCGGACCAGCGCGGCGGACCGACCTACGCCCCGTTTCTGGCGTCCGCCCTGCTGGATCTGGGAGAATGGGGCGTGGACGGCATCGTCCACTACCAGAATCGACCCGTGGTCAGCTGGTTCGAGCTGGCGGCTTCGATCGCCCGGGAACTGGGTTCCGGGGCCGAGGTCGTGCCGGTCTCGACTGCCGAGGTGCCGCGGCCGGCCCCCCGGCCCGCCTACTCGGTTCTGTCGGTCGAACGATTCGAGCGCCGCGCGGCGAGGTCCGTCGAGGCGTGGAGCGAGGGCCTGAAGCGGCACCTCGCGGAGAGAGACAAGGGAGTCACGGAATGAAGCGTGTACTGATCACCGGAATCACCGGCTTCGCCGGTTCGCATCTCGCGGAGTATTTTCTCGCCGAGCGCCCCGAAATCGAGGTCTACGGCACCTATCGCTGGCGCAGCCGGCGCGAGAACATCGAGGGAATCGAGGAGCGCCTGAACCTCCTGGAGTGCGATCTCTCCGATGCCGTCGCGGTGCGCAAGACGCTCGAAACCTGCCGCCCGGACGCGATCTTCCACCTCGCGGCACAGAGCTTCGTGCCGTCGTCCTGGGTGGCCCCGCTGCAGACCCTGAACGACAACGTGGCGGGTCAGGCGAACATCTTCGAGGCGGTGCGCTCCCTGGGGCTCGACCCGGCGATCCAGATCGCCTGCTCGTCCGAGGAGTACGGGCTCGTGCTCCCCGACGAGGTGCCGATCAGGGAGACGAATCCGCTGCGGCCGCTCTCCCCCTACGCGGTCTCCAAGGTGACCCAGGACTTCCTCGCCTACCAGTACTTCATGAGCTACGGCATCCGGGCGATCCGCACGCGCGGGTTCAACCACACCGGACCCCGGCGCGGCGAGGTCTTCGTGACCTCGAACTTCTCGAAGCAGATCGCCTCGATCGAAGCCGGGATCCAGGAGCCGGTCATCCGGGTCGGCAACCTCGACGCGGTGCGCGACTTCACGGACGTGCGCGACATGGTCCGTGGCTACGTGCTGGCAGTCGAGAAGGGCAAGCCGGGCGAGGTCTACAACCTCGCCTCCGGCAACGCCATCACCATCCGCGCGCTGCTCGACAAGCTGATCGCGATGGCCAGGGTCGAAGTGAAGGTCGAGACCGACCCGACGCGGCTCCGCCCGTCGGACGTCGAGGTCCTGATCGGCGACGCCTCGAAGTTCCGGGCCGACACCGGCTGGGAGCCGAAGATCCCCTTCGACCAGACGCTGAACGACCTCCTCGAGTACTGGCGGGAGCGCGTCGCGCGCCGCCTGCCGGCGCCGGCGTAAACGGATCCCCCGGCCGATGGCCCATCGCGTTCTCGTCACGGGTGCCACCGGATTCGTCGGACGGCGCCTCGTGGCGCAGCTCGTCCGCTCGGGTCACGCGGTGGGCGGCGTGGCGATCGACGGTGCCGCGCAGATGACCGGGGTCGAATGGTTCGCTGTCGACGTCCGCGACGCCGGCGCGCTCGTGCGCGTCGTCGACGCGTTCTCACCCGACCGCATCGTCCATCTCGCGGCGCTCTCGCACGTCGGCGAGTCCTGGCGCCGGATCCCCGACTACTACGCGATCAACGTCGAAGGAGCGGGCAACCTGTTCTCCGCAGCCCGCGGGCGCGCGACGATCTTCATGTCGAGCGCCGAGGTCTACGGCCTCGTTCCGGATCACGAGCAGCCGATCCGCGAGATTCGCGCGCTCGCGCCGCGGACGCCGTACGCCCTCACCAAGGCGGCCGCCGAACGGATGGCGCTCGCCGCCGGCGCCACGGTCGTGCGCTCGTTCAACCTGATCGGGCCGGGCCAGGCGACCAACTTCGCCCTGCCGGACTTCGCGGCACAGCTCGCCGCCATCGAACGCGGCGAGCGGCCGGCCGAGCTCGCCGTCGGCAATCTCTCCGCACGCCGCGACTTCGTACACGTCGACGACGCGGTCGACGCGCTCGTACGGCTGGTGACGCGGCCGCAACCGGGGGAGATCTTCAACCTGGCGAGCGGCGAAGACCGCTCGATCTCGGAGCTGCTCGACAAGATGGTCGAGCTCGCCGGGATCGAGGTGCGGCGAGTCGAGGACCCGACGCGCCTCCGGCCGGTCGACGTGGCGCGCCTGTGCGGCGACGCGTCCCGTCTGCGGAATCTCGGCTGGGAGCCGCGCCGCGGCGTCGAGCGGGGCCTCGCGGACGTCCTGGCGGCGGCGCGGGAGAGCGCGTGAAGATCCTCTTCACCGGGGCGACCGGATTCCTCGGCCGCCGGACCGTCGAGCGCCTGGCGCCGCATCACCAGCTGCGCCTGCTGCTCCGGCCGACCGCCTCCCGCGAGCGCTTCCCGGCCGGAGTCGAGTTCGTCACCGGAGACGTCACCGATCGCGCGAGCGTCGCGGCGGCGACCGCGGGAGTCGACGCCATTGTCCACGCGGCGGCGCTGGTCAAGATCGCCGCGCCGGGGCGCGAGTTCGATCGCGTCAACATCGGCGGGCTCGAGAACGTCCTGGCGGCAGGCCGGTCCGCCAGCGTGTCGCGCATCCTCTACGTCTCGAGCTTCATCGCCCTCGGCCCGACCGAGAACGGCCCGGGCGGGGAGCTCGACGAGAGCGCCGCGATCGCCGATCGCCGCTGGATCAACGACTACGAGCGCACCAAGGCGATGGCCGATCGCCAGGCGCGCTTCGCGATCGAGAACGGCTGGCCGCTCGTGGTGGCCTACCCCGGCGTCATCTACGGACCGGGAGAGCTCACCGAGGGGAACATCGTCGTGCGCCACCTGCTGGACCTCGCCGGCGGCAAGCTCCCGGCGCTGCTCGGCAGGCCGGAGCGGCGCTGGAGCTACGTCTTCGTCGACGACGTCGCCGCCGGCCTCGTGGCGGCGCTCGAGCGGGCTCCGGTTGGTGGACGTTATGTACTCGGAGGCGAGAACGTCACCCAGGCGGCGTTCTACGCGCTGGTCGACGAGCTCGGCGGAATCCGTTCGCCCGCGCGCCGGATGCCGGACGGCGTCGCCCGTCTCGCCGGTGCCGCGATGAAGGGCTGGGCAGCGCTCCGCGGCACGGTGCCGCAGCTGACGCCGGACCTGGTCGAGATCTATCGTCACGACTGGGCCTACGATTCGAGCCGCGCGGTGCGCGAGCTGGGCTACGCGCCACGTTCGCTCCGCGACGGTCTCGGTGAGACGCTCGACTGGCTGCGGGAGATCGGTCGATGGCGCAGCTGACCGCGGGCGAGCTGGGGCGGAAGCTGGTCCACATGGCAGTGGGCGGGATCGCCTTCGCCGTACGGCCGCTCGGACTCTGGGGCTCGCTCGCCGCCGCCACCGCGGCGATCGTGCACAACCTGTTTCTCTTCCCGCTCTACGGCGGGCGCCGGCTCTGGCGGGCGCACGAAGCCGAGCGCGGACGGGCCCTGGGCATCGTGCTCTATCCCGTGGCGGTCCTGCTCCTGCTCGTCGCCTTCCACGCCCGCCTCGAGGTGGCGGCGGCGGCCTGGGGAATCCTCGCCTTCGGCGACGGCATGGCGAGCCTCGTCGGCATGTCGCTGGGAGGAACGAATCCGCTGCCCTGGAACGGACGCAAGAGCTGGGTGGGAACCGCGGCCTACACCCTCTTCGGAGGGATCGGCGCCACGCTCCTGCTGGTCTGGACCGCTCCGGGCACCTACTCGCTGCCGTTCGCGCTCGCCATCGCGTTCGCGACTGCGCTCGTCGCCGCTCTCCTCGAGTCGCAGGCGCAGGGGCTCGACGACAACCTCGGCGTGCCACTGGTCGCCGGGCTGCTGCTCTACTGCCTGACGATGACCGCCGGTCACTGGGGTGTCGTCGCGAGCGGCGGATTCGCCCGTGCCGCCGCGCTCGGAGTCGCCGTCAACGTCGTCCTCGCGGCGGCGGCCTGGCGGACCGGTGGCGTCGGCCGCGCCGGGGCGATCGTCGGGGTGCTCCTCGGGAGCACGATCTGGGCGTTCGCCGGCTGGCAGGGCTTCCTCCTGCTCTTCGTCTTCTTCGTTCTCGGGACGGCCGCGACCAAGCTCGGCTACGCGGCCAAGGCGGCCGCCGGGATCGCGCAGGAGAAGGGGGGGCGACGCGGACCCGGCAACGCCCTTTCCAAGACCTCGGTGCCGGCCGCGGCGGCGCTCTTCGCCGCGACCACCGGGCGCCCGACCCTCTTCCTCCTGGCGCTCGCCGGCGCCTTCGCGACGGCGGCCGCCGACACCGTCTCCTCGGAGGTCGGGAAGGCCTACGGCCGGCGGACCTTCCTGATCACCACCCTGCGGTCCGTTCCGCGCGGTACGGACGGTGCGGTGTCGCTCGAAGGGACCCTGGCAGGCCTCCTGGCGGCGCTCGTCGTCGGGGCCATCGGCGCGGCGTGCGGGCTCTATCCGGGGAGCGGTGTCGTCGCCGTGGTCGCCGCGGCAATGGTGGCGACCACGGCGGAGAGTGTGGTCGGCGCGACGCTCGAGAAGCGCGGACTCCTCGACAACGACGCGGTCAACTTCCTCTGCTCGCTGGCCGGAGCGCTGGTCGCCGCCTTCGCGGCGCCGCTGGTCGCATGAAGGGACGAAGCGCGAAGGAACAGAAGCCGGCGGGGGGCGAGACGTCCAGCCGGGCGCTCGACCTCCTGGCGGCCTGGGGGCCGGCGGCCGCGGTCCTCGTCCTGCACACGATCTATGCGACCACCTTCGGCATCTTCCGCGACGAGCTCTACTACCTCTCCTGCGCCCGGCGCCTGGCCTGGGGTTACGTCGATCACCCGCCGCTCGTCGCCTGGCTGACCGCCGCCTGGACTGCGCTCTTCGGGAGCGGGCTCGCCACGCTGCGCTTCCTGCCGGCGCTGGCGGTGGCGGCGACGACCCGGGTCGTCGCTTCGACGGCGCGCGCCTGCGGTGGCGGGCGGTTCGCGTCGGCGCTCGCCGGGCTCGCCTTCGGCCTCGCGCCGATCGTGCTCGGCCTCGGCTCGGTCCTGTCGATGAACGCCTTCGACCTGCTCTTCTGGGCGATCCTGATGCGGCTCGTCGTGGCGCTCCTCGCCGGTGCGGACGAACGGCACTGGCTGACCTTCGGTGCGGTCGCCGGTGTCGGCCTGCTGAACAAGGTGAGCGTGCTCTTCGCCGGCTTCGGAATCGTCTGCGGGCTCGCCCTCGCGCGACGCTGGCAGATCCTGAAGAGCCGCTGGTTCTGGCTCGGCGGAGTCGTCGCCTTCGCGATCTTCCTGCCGCACCTCGTCTGGCAGCAGATCCACGGCTGGCCGACGCTCGAGTTCATGGAGAACGCCCGGAACTTCAAGAACGCCGACCTCGCGACCGCGGACTTCCTGCGCAAACAGCTCCTCAACACCGGCCCGGTGAACTGTCTCGTCTGGCTCCCCGGTCTCGCGGGGCTCTTCTTCCTCCGCGACTTCCGTCGTTTCCGCGCCTTCGGCTGGGCCTACCTCGCGATCCTCGCGCTGCTGCTCTCCACGGCCTCGAAGCCGTACTACCTGGCGCCGGCCTATGCGGTGCTCTTCGCCGCGGGCGCCGTGGCGATCGAGCGGTCGACGGCGCGGTGGCGCGGCAGGACGGCGATCCGCGCGGCGTTCGTGGCCCTCCTCGTGCTGCTCTCCCTGGCCGTCGCGCCGCTCGCCCGGCCGATGCTGCCGGTCGAGAGCTACCTGCGTTACGCGGCCCGCTTCGGCGAGAAGCCGGGGACGGACGAGAAGAAGGAGGTCGGGCGGCTGAAGCAGTTCTACGCCGACATGCAGGAGTGGCACGGACTCGCCGAATCGGTCGGGAGGGCGGCGGATCGGCTGTCACCCACGGAGCGCCGCGAGACCTGCGTCTTCGCCGAGAACTACGGCGAGGCCGGTGCGGTCGAGCGCTGGGCCGCCGAGCTCGACCTGCCGCCGGCGATCTCGGGACACAACAGCTGGTTCCTCTGGGGGCCGGGAGAGTGCCTCGGGAAGCCGACCCTGCTGGTCATCGCACGCGACCGGGAGCGGCTCGACAAACTGTTCGCGAGCGTCGAACCGGGCGCCGAGTTCCACTGCCGGGACTGCATGCCGTACGAGAACGGACTCACGGTCTGGATCGCGCGCGAGCCGCGGGTCGACCTCGAAGCACTCTGGCCGTCGATCAAGAACTTCAGTTGAACGGGTAGACTCCGGACGATCCACTCCGATGAAGAAATTCGACCTCTACGTGCAGCTCTCGCGGCCGTTCACCCTGCTGCCGCCGCTCCTCGGCATCATCTCCGGCGCGATCTGCGCCTGGGGGTCGGTGCACAATCCGGATCCGGCGCGCCATCTCTCGCTCTCGGTGCTCGCCACCGTCGCGCTGGGATCGCTCTGCGCCTCGTTCCTCAACGCCGCGTCGAACGCGATCAACCAGATCACCGATCTCGACATCGACCGCCTGAACAAGCCGAACCGGCCGCTGGTCACGGGTGCGCTCTCGCTCCGCGAGGGCTGGACGTTCACCTGGATCTTCTACGCCCTGGCGATCGTTCCGACCTGGGCGGTGGTCGTCTTTCCGTACACCCACTTCGGCGCCAAGATCGTCGCTCCGCTCCCCTGGCACGAGACCTTCTTCATCTACCTCGCCGGCCTGGTCTTCACGCTGATCTACTCGGTGCCGTCGTGGGGCCGGACCAAGGCGCGCGGCATGCTCGCGAACTGGACCATCGCCATTCCGCGCGGCTGTCTCCTCAAGGTGGCCGGCTGGGCGATGGTGGCGCGGATCGGCCACTGGGAGCCGTGGGCGATCGGCGGCATCTTCATGCTCTTCCTGGTCGGCGCCGCCTCGACCAAGGACTTCGCCGACATGAAGGGGGACGCCGCCGGCGGCTGCAGGACGCTGCCGATCCTGCACGGGGCGAAGAAGGCGGCCTGGATCATCGCTCCGTTCTTCGTGCTGCCGTGGATGCTGATTCCGCTCTTCGCCTGGCTCCCGGATCCGCAGGCGCCAGCCGGCGCCGCGCACGCCATCCTCACCGGCAACCGCCTGGCGCTCACCGGACTGGGCGCGCTGCTCACCGCCTGGGGGATCTACACCGTCTACCTCATCCTGCGCGATCCGGAAGAGCTCACCCGCTCCGAGAATCACCCCAGCTGGCGGCAGATGTACCTGATGATGATGGCCGCCCAGATCGGCTTCGCGGTCGCCTATCTGATCCCGCACGGTTCCTGAGGATGGGCGCCGATCCGGCCGCGTTCCACGTCGTCGACTACGTGCGCTGGAGCGACGTCGACGCGGCGGGGATCCTCTGCTACGGCGCCTACGTGCGCTTCTTCGAGGTCGCCGAGACCGAGATCTTCCGCGCCGCGGGCCTGCCCTACGGCAAGGTGTTCGAAGAGCTCGGATTCTGGTTGCCGCGCAAGTCGCTCTCCTTTGAGTTCGACGCCCCGGCCCTGCTCGACGACCGCCTCGAAGTGGCGATCTGGGTGGCCCGGTTCGGCCGCACCTCACTCCGCTTCGGTTTCGAGATCGCCAAGCTCGACGAGAGCGGGGCGCGTGCGACGGTCACCGCCCGCGGTCAGGTAGCGATGGTGGCGGTGGACCGGGAGCACCTGCGACCGATCCCGCTGCCGCCGCGCCTCGTCGATGGCCTGCGACGGTTCGCGGCTGCGGAATCCTGACGCCCGGCAGGAGGAGGCGCCGGCCGGACCGCACCGGTCGAGCGGATAGAGTCGCACCATGCCGGCCGGACGCTCCGTATTCGACCTCGCCCGCGAGCTCGGTCACGAGCAGCTCGTGGTGGTCCAGCGGCCCGAAGTCGGCCTGCGGGCGGTCATCGCGATCCACGACACGACGTTCGGGCCGGCGATCGGCGGCACCCGGATGCGGCGCTATCCCTCGTTCGACGTGGCGGTCGCCGACGCCCTCCGGCTGTCGCAGGCGATGACCGCGAAGGCGGTGTTCGCCGGCATGCGGTGCGGCGGCGGCAAGGCGGTCATCGACGGCGACCCCGGCGAGGAGAAGAGTCCGGAGCTCCTCGCCGCCTACGGCAGTGCCGTGGAGGAGCTCGGCGGGAGGTTCGCCACCGGCTGCGACATGGGGATCGACGTCGCCGACCTGGCGATCCTGGCGCGGGCGACGAGGTTCGTCGGCTGTACGCCGGGAAATGCTGCGGTCGACGCCTCGGACCTCACGGCGCTCGGCCTGTTCGCGGCGATGCGGGCCGTCGCGGCACGGCTCGGGCGGCCTCTCGAAGGCCTCCGGGTCGCCCTGCAGGGGGTGGGTGAGGTGGGGCGTCGCCTGGCGCTCCGGCTCGCCGCCGCCGGCTGCCGACTGGTCGTTTCGGACGCGCTACCCGAGCGCGCCGCGGCGGTCGCCGGAGAGACCGGCGCCCGGGTGGTCGAGCCCGGGCGGATCTTCGACGAGGCGACGGACCTGTTCTCGCCGAATGCCGCCGGCGAGGCGATCGACGACGGCGTCGCGGCGCGGCTCGACTGCCGCGCGGTCGTCGGCGCGGCGAACAATCCTCTGGCGGACGAACGGGCGGGCGAGATCCTCGCGCAGCGCGGGATCGTCTACGCGCCCGACTTCGTGGTCAACGCCGGCGGACTGCTCTCGGTCCTCTTCGAACGCGGGGAGCTCGACGAAGCCGGCATCGTCGAGCGGGTCGAGCGGATCGGCGCCGACCTCGACCGGCTTCTCGACGAGGCCGAGCGCGCGGCCGAGCCGCCCTTCCGGACCGCCGGCCGCATCGTCGCCGCGCGTCTCGCCGCGGAGCGCTCCGCGCGACGCCGTTGAACGGCGTTCCGCAGCACGCCCTGCTGCGCGGCCCGGAGGAGGCCGGCGGCTGGCTCGAGTTCGCGGCGCCCGTCGGGGGCGGCTCCGCCGGGAGTCCGGACGAGGTTCCCGCCCTCCTGTCGCGGGCCGAGCAGGCGACGCGGGACGGACTCTGGGCGGTGGGCTGGGTGGGCTACGAGGCGGCTCCCGGCTTCGATCGCGCCCTGCCGACCCGTCCGCCGTCCGGGCCCGTCGCCGCGTTCGGATTCTTCCGTCCGCCCGAACGGCTCGAGCTCGCGGCAGAGGAGGCGTCCGTCGCCGTCACGGGAGCTCTCCGGCCCGTCCTCGACGCCGCCGGACACGCGCGGGCGGTGGCCGCGATCCGCGCCGGGATCGCGGCGGGAGAGACCTACCAGGTCAACCTGACCTTTCCCCTCATCGGCCGCCTTGAGGTCGAACCGGAAACCGCCTTTCGTCGTCTGGCTGCGGCGGCCGCGAGCCCCCTGGCCGCGTTCCTCGACCTCGGCGGCGAGGCGATCCTGTCGCTCTCGCCGGAGCTCTTCTTCGACCTCGACGGGGAGCGCATCGTCATGCGTCCGATGAAGGGGACGCGGCCCCGCGGCCGCTACACGGAGGAGGACCGGGCGCTCCGCCGGGAGCTCGCCGGGTCGGCGAAGGACCGCGCCGAGAACCTGATGATCGTCGACATGGTGCGCAACGACCTCGGACGCATCTCGCGCCCGGGGTCGGTGATCGCCACGAGCCTCAACGACCTCGAGCGCTATCCGACCGTCTGGCAGATGACCTCGACGGTGGAGGGGCGCACGACCGCGCCGATGGCGGAGATCTTCGGCGCGCTCTTTCCGTGCGCATCGATCACCGGAGCGCCGAAGCCGCGGGCAATGGAGTTCATCGCCCGCCTCGAGCCCCAGCCGCGCGGCATCTACTGCGGTGCCATCGGCTGGCTGGCGCCGATATCGTCGAAATCGCCGATGCCGCTGTCGGCAGGGGAGGGCCGCCGGGCCCGCTTCTCCGTCGCGATCCGCACCGCCGCGGTCGACCGGAAGAGCGGTGCGCTGCGCTACGGCGTGGGAAGCGGCATCGTCTGGGACTCCGATCCGGTGGCGGAGTACGACGAGTGCCTGGTCAAGGCGCGCGGTTTCGAGGCGGAGAGCGAGCCCGCGGCGCTCCTCGAGACGATGCGCTGGGCTCCGTGGTCCGGAGTCCGGCGCTTCTCCCGGCATCTCGCCCGCCTCGCCGATTCGGCCGACTACTTCGGCCTGCCGTTCGACGAAGGGCGCGTGCGGGCGGCGGTGGCGGAGGTCGTGGCGACGCTGCCGCCGGCGGTGCATCGCCTGCGCCTGCGGCTCGACCGGAGCGGCGCGCCGTCCCTGGAGGCCGAGCCGCTGGAGCGCGCGGCCCGGAGCTGGCGGGCCGTCCTCGCCGCCGGGCCTGTCGACGCCTCCTCGCCGCTCCTGTTCCACAAGACGGTCCGCCGTGAGGTCTACGACCGTACGCTGGCCGAGGCGCGGAGCCGCGGGGCCGACGAGGCGATCCTCTGGAACGGGCGCGGCGAGCTCACCGAGGGCACGCGGACGAATCTGGCGCTGCGGCTCGACGGCCGCTGGCTGACACCGTCGCGGAGTTCGGGCCTCCTCGCCGGCGTGCTGCGGGGCGAGCTGCTCGATCGGGGGCGGATCCGCGAGGCGGTCCTGGGGGTCGATGATCTGGCCCGGGCCGAAGCGGTGGCCCTCTTCAGCGCGCTCCGCGGCTTCCTGCGGGTCGAACTGCTCCCGTCCTAGGGTCGGGCGGCGTCGCGGGTCCGCCGGAGCTCCTGGAACAGCTCGTCGACGGCGGGGAAGTCGGAGGGCGGGAAGTTGGCCGGGTTGCTCCAGAACTCGGCCAGACCGCGGTGACCCCAGCGCTCGTAGACGCTCACCTTGATCATCAGCTGGAGCTTGTCGCAGGCCTTCACGAACCGCGCCTCCACGCTCTCGCCGGCGTCGTACTCGCGGTAGCGCTCGAGGGTCGCGGGATCGGCGGGCGCCAGGATGTCGGCCGCGGCGCGGCGCTCGGCCTCGTGCTTCGCTCCCGGTGGGAGGTAGGCGCCCGCGGTCCGCGGCAGGTCGCCGATCCGGAGCTCCGCGAGGTCGTGCACCAGGGCGAGCTCGATCGCCCGGGTCCGGTCGACCGACGGCTCGCGCGAGGCCAGGAGCCAGACCAGCAGGGCGAGGTGGTACGAGTGTTCGGCGATCGATTCGCAGTCCGAGACGCCGCGCAGGAAGTAGCCGCTGCGCGGAATGCGGTCCAGCGTCTGGAGCTCGAGCAGGAGCTCGAGGAGGTTTCCGTTGGCGCCCTTCATCGGTACGGTCCGCTGCGACGGCCGGCCGGAGCGCAGGCGCTCCGCGTACCGCGGCCGGTGCGGCGGCTCAGGGCCGCCAGGGAGTGCCGGCGCCGAGCCAGCCGCGCGTCATGTAGTCCGACATCGTGATCCCGAACATGATGAGCAGGAAGAAGAATCCTCCCGCAGCGACCAGCGGGATCAGGCGGGTGCCGTACTTGACGTGCATGAAGAACATGATGACGAGCGTCGCCTTGAGGATGGCGATGCCGAGCATGACGACGTTGTTGAGCGGACCGAGGTCGACGAAGGCGACCGCGACGGTGGTCGCGGTGAAGAACATCAGAGCCGCGAAGACGGCGAAGTAGACCCGCAGGGGAACGATGTGGTGTTCGGACATGGTGCTCAGGCCCCGCCAGCGTGGTAGTGCCGCCCGATCAGATAGAGCAGCGGGAAGAGGAAGATCCAGACGATGTCGACGAAGTGCCAGTAGAGGCCGAAGTTCTCCACCGGATTGTAGTAGTGGGCACCGAAGTCGCCGCGCATCGCCTTGCGCAGCAGCCAGACCAGGATGCCGATGCCGACGATCATGTGCAGCGCGTGCATTCCGGTCATCGCGAAGTAGAGCGAGAAGAAGACGTGGGCACGGTCGCCGACGGGCCCGGCGAAGTGGAAGGCATCGCCGGGGATGAGGTGGTGCTCCCACTTCGCCTTGTACTCGAAGTACTTGACCACGAGGAAGACGAAACCGAGGATGCCGGTGCCGATGAGCCACCGAACGAGCGGCTTCTGGCGGCCCTGCTGCGCGGCGCGCACCGCGAGCGCCATGGTGAGGGAGCTGCCGATCAGGACGACGGTGTTGAAGCTGCCGAGCGAGATCGAGAGCTCGTGGCTGCCGGCGGCGAACGCCTCCGCATCCTTCCAGCGATAGAGCAGGTAGGTCATGAAGAGACCACCGAAGAACATGATCTCCTGCACGAGGAAGAGCCACATCCCGAGGGTCGAGGCCTCCTTCTGCTGCTCGAGGCTGTCGAAGTGATGCGCCAGTGCGGATGAGTGACTATGAGACACGCGGCGGCTCCTTGTCGTCGCTCTCGAACCGGTTCAATGGACACCTGCCGGGCGATATCCTGCGGCTGCCTGCTCTTCGGCGTGCTCGCGATAGTCGTACGGCTCGCGGGTCACGGTCGGGATCTCGTCGAAGTTGGCGGTCGGCGGCGGCGAGGCCGTCTCCCACTCGAGACCGCGCGCCTGCCACGGGTTGTCGCCGGCGACAGCGCCCTTCTTGAGCGAGTAGATGAAGTAGATCGTCGGGAGGATGAAGCCGACCGCGAGTACCGAGGCGCCGGCAGTCGACATCACGTTCAGGACCTGGAACTCCTCGGGATACGAGTGATAGCGCCGCGGCATCCCCATGTAGCCGAGCAGGAACTGCGGGAAGAAGGTCAGATTGAATCCCACGAACACCAGCAGCGCCGAGATCTTGGCCCAGAACTCGTTGTACAGGCGGCCGGTGATCTTCGGCCACCAGAAGTGCAGTCCGCCGAGATAGCCCATGATCGTTCCGCCGACCATCACGTAGTGGAAGTGCGCGACGACGAAGTAGGTGTCGTGGACGTGGACGTCGAAGCCCAGGGTCGCCAGGAAGACGCCGGTCAGTCCGCCGATGGTGAACAGGCCGATGAAACCGAGCCCGTAGAGCATCGGCGTCTGCAGCGAAATCGACCCCTGGTAGAGGGTGAACGCCCAGTTGAACACCTTGATCGCCGACGGGATCGCCACCAGCATGGTGAGCAGCGAGAAGATCGCGCCGGCGTAGACCGACTGACCCGAGACGTAGAGGTGGTGCCCCCAGACCAGGAAGCCCAGGACGGCGATCCCGATCGAGGCGAAGGCGACGAAGTGGTAGCCGAAGATCCGCTTGCGGGCGAAGGCCGCGATCAGCTCCGAGATCACCGCCATCGACGGCAGGATCATGATGTAGACCGCCGGGTGCGAATAGAACCAGAACAGGTGCTGGAACAGGATCGGGTCGCCGCCCCGCGCCGGATCGAAGATGCCGAGATGGAAGGCGCGCTCGAGAACCAGGAGGACGAGGGTGATCGCGACGACCGGCGTCCCGAGGACCATGATGAGCGCCGTGGCGTACTGCCCCCAGACGAAGAGCGGCAGCCGGAACCAGGTCATGCCGGGGCAGCGCATGCGGTGGATCGTCACCATGAAGTTGACGCCGGTGAGGATCGAGGAGAACCCGTTGATGAACACGCCGATGCCGACCAGCATCACGTTGGTGGTCGTGTAGGTCGAGCTGTACGGCGGGTAGAAGGTCCAGCCGGTGTCGACGCCGCCGTTGATGATGCCGAACAGCGTCAGGGTGCCGCCCGCCATGAACAGGTACCAGCTCAGCAGATTGAGCCGCGGGAAGGCGACGTCCCGGGTGCCGATCATGAGCGGGATCAGGAAGTTTCCGAGGCTGCCCGGAATCGCCGGAATGAGGAAGAAGAAGACCATCATCACGCCGTGGCCGGTGAAGACCCGGTTGTAGGTATCGGGCAGGAGCAGGTCGCCCGCCGGCGTCAGCAGCTCGAGACGTACCAGCATCGCGAACATGCCGCCGAGGAGGAAGAAGGCGGAGACGCTCAGCAGGTAGAGGATCCCGATGCGCTTGTGGTCGAGTGTCAGCAGCCAGGACTTCAGGCTGTGACCGTCGGTGAGGAAGTTCGACCCTTGGGCCGGTGCGTGGCTGCTCATCGGGCGATCCCCTGGGCGGCGGCGTCGTTGGCTGCCGATTGCGTTGGCGAAAGACTCTTGACGTAGGTGACCAGCTGATTGAGCGTCTCGTCGGAGAGCTGGCCCTGGAACGACGGCATCAGCGGTTCGTATCCCTGGACGATCTTGGCGGTCGGCATCAGGATCGACTCCCGGATGTAGGCGTCGTCGACCAGGACCTTCTCGCCGCTGGCGAGCGTGACCTCGGTACCGACGATGCCGTGCAGGATCGGCCCGCGGCCGCCCGGCTCGGCCTTGTGGCAGGTGTCGCAGGCGTACTGGGCGAAGAGCTGCGCGCCGGCGCCGCCCGACGACTTCGCGGCCGGAACGCCCGAGAGCCAGGCCTCATACTCACCCGGCTCCTGCACCACCACCGTGCCGATCATCTTCGAATGCTCGGCGCCGCAGAACTCGGTGCAGAACAGGTGGTAGCGGCCGGTCTTGGTCGGTTTGAACCAGAGGCTCGAGGTGCGGCCGGGGACGACGTCCGCCTTCACCCGGAACGCGGGGACGAAGAAGCTGTGGATCACGTCCTCGGACGTCATGATGAGTCGCGTCGACTGTCCGACCGGAACGTGGAGCTCGTTGATCTCGCGCTGCCCGGTGGGATGCTGGAGCTTCCACATCCACTGCTTGCCGGTGACGTAGTACTCGACGGCGTCGGCGGGCGGCTTGTAGAGGCGGAAGAAGACCTTGAGGCCCCAGCCGAAGGTGAAGAGCACGATGAGCAGCGGGATGACCGTCCAGGTGATCTCGAGGAAGGCGGAGTTCTCGAAGGCGCTGCCGACCTCGTCGGGACTCCGGCGGCGATACTTGATCGCGAAGACGATCACCATGGCGGCGATGAGCACCGTGAAGAATGTGCTCATTCCGACCAGGAAGAACGTCAGCCGATCGACCTCGCCCGCGAGTTCCGAAGCCTGTTCGGGCACGAAGGGAATCTTGAAATTCATACCGAGGCGACTCCTTCAACCGAAGCGCCGGCGCTCCGGTGTTTCCGGCGTTCGCTGCGCAACATCCAGAGGATCGAGCCGAAGAGCACCAGCAGGGTCACCGTCGCCGCCACCTTGAGCGACAACATGGTGCCGGCGGTGTACTTGCCCAGCGCGGCGTCGTAATTGAAACAGAGCAGGAGGAGCTTCTCGGCGAGTCCGCCGATCCGCCCTTCGCCGGCCTCGAACAGGGCCAGCTTGAGATCCTTCGGCGCGTACTCGACGCCGTAGAGGTAGCGCGAGATGCGACCGTCGGCGGTCAGCGCGATGACGCCGCTGGCGTGCGCGTACTGACGGGTGGTCACGTCGTAGGCATAGCGGAAGCCGGCGGCCTCGGTGAGCCGCGCGACGTTTGCTTCGTCCCCGGTCAGGAAGTGGATTCCGGAAGCGCGCTCCGGGTGGCCGTAGCGCGCCACGATCGCGGCCTTCTTCTCGGCGGCGAGCTCGGCGGTGTCGGTCGGGTCGAAGCTCACGAAGAGGAGCTCGAACTCGTCTCCCGGAGCGTAGGGAATTCCCTTCATCGACGCCGCGACACCGATCGCCGTCTGCGTGCACAGGACGGGGCAGCGGTAGTAGACCAGCGCGAGGAGGACCGGCTTCTCGCCGAAGTAGTCACCGAGGCGGACGGCGCGGCCGGTCTCGTCGCGCAGCTCGAGATCGAGCGGCACGCTCACGCCGAGGCGCTGGTCGAAGCCGACGCGCTCCTGGATCTGCTGCGCGGTCAGGGCGCCCGGCTGCGACTCCCGGCGGGCGAGACCCGGCCCGGTGAACACCTTCTCGGCGACCAGCGGCGCGGCGAGCTGGCTCGAGAGAGCCAGCGCCAGCAGGGCGCGGTGGGCGACGGAGGGGTGCATCGGACTCATTCGGCGTGACTCAGTGCCCCGACCCGGGCGCGGTGTGCTCTTCGGCCGCGGCGGCGGCGACGGGCTCCGGCGCAGCGACCGGCGGCGTCGCCGTGGCGTCGGCGGCCGGCTCGGGCACGGCGAGGCGGTCGATCGCTCTCTCGATCGGCATGTGGGCGATGCCGGCTCGCTGGTCGACCCAGCCCCAGGAGGACAGGGCGGCGCTGGTGCTCCGGCGGAGCTCCTGGAGCTCGACCTCTGGCCGGGACTGGAGATGCGGCTCCGGCGGCACCGCTGGAACGCGGGCTTCGGCGAGCGGTGACGGCTTCGGGTCGGCCCGCTCGGTCCAGCTCCCGAGCGCCTTGTAGAGGAAGTAGCCGACGATCAGGGAGCCGATGGTGATTCCGGCGAGCCAGGCGGCGATCTCGAGGACCCGCCGGACGTCGATCTCGGAATCGAAACCGCCGGACTGCCCGGGAGACGGAGAGTGACTACTCATGGCCGAGGGCTTCCTGGAGGTTGGGGGCGTTGACCGGCAGGAGCGGCGCCTTGGCGAGCTCGCGGGTGAACGCGAAGAGCCAGATGCCGCCGAGCGCCAGGGGAGTCGCGAGATAGAGCCAGTGGATCGAGAACGCCTCGTGGTGCCAGGTCGGGCGGGAGAGCCACACCAGGTCGACCAGGCGCATGAACAGGACGAATGCCGCGACCCGGGCGAGCGAACGGGTGCGCTCCTTGACGCCGCGCGAGAGCAGGATCAGGAACGGGAAGAAGAAGTGGAAGACGAGGAGTCCGGCAGCCACCACCCCCCAGCCGCCGTGGAAGCGCTCCTGGAACCAGATCGCCTCTTCGGGCAGGTTGCCCTGCCACATGATGATGTACTGCGAGATCGAGAGGTAGGTCCAGAACATCACGAAGGCGAACAAGAGCTTGCCGTAGTCGTGCGAGAGCGTGCGGCTGATCACCGCTTCCATCGGCGCCCGCTGGCGCAGCCAGTTGACGATCAGGATGACGAACGACATGCCGGCGAGCGCCTGGCCGGCGACGAAGATCCCGCCGTAGAGGCTCGAGAACCAGTGCGGATCCAGCGACATCAGCCAGTCGAAGCCGAGGAAGGTGTTGATCACCACCCAGAGCAGCAGACCGACGGCGCTCATGTTGTGCATCGAGCCCTTGATCGCCGGATCGCCCGTGGCGTCCTGGCGCCGCGACTTGGCGGAGAGGACGTAGGCATAGAGGCTGAAGATCGCGATGGCGAAGATCGTCCGGCCGATGAAGAACGGCACGTTGAGGTAGGGCGCCTTGTGCTCGAGCAGCGCGTCGCCGGCCACGTGCGCCGGATCGGCCCAGAGGAAGAGCTCCTTCATGCCGAAGAAGAGCGGTATCGCGGCGAGGCCGACAAGGGGCAGGGTGCGCGAGCCGGCCTCGAGGATGCGGCGTGCCGCGAGGCCCCAGGCGCCGCCCGACAGGTGTTGCATGAGCAGGAAGCCGAGACAGCCGGAGGCGACGGTGTACCAGAGGAGCCAGGCGACGAGATAGGCCTGGAAGAACTCGGCGCGGGCGACGAAGAGACCGGCGACCGAGGCCGCGGCGGCGACGGCTCCGACGACGAGCGCCTTGCCACCGAGGCCCGAGAGCGCGCCGGGGGGCGCGACGTCTTCTGCGTGGAGTGGGAAATGGAGCGTCGTCATAGCGCGGTCGGGAGTCCTCGTTCTAGTGGTGCCCGGCTTCGCCGGAATGGGCGTCGGATTCGGCGGCGACGGGCTGGTCGAGTCGTGCCCGGTCCTCGGGAGCGAGCGTTCCGGCGTCGACGTGCTGCGAGAGCTGCAGCGCGCGGATGTAGGCCGCGATCGCCCAGCGATCGGCGGGCGGGACCTGCGGCGCGTAGGTCGACATGACGCCGAAACCGTTGGTCATGACGTCGAAGAAGTAGCCCACCGGCGCCTCCCGCAGCCGTGCCTCGTGGTACGAGGGGGGCTGCTTGTAGCCGCGCTGGACGACCATCCCGCGGCCGTCGCCCAGCTTGCCGTGACAGGGGGAGCAGAAGATGTCGTAGCGCTCGCGGCCTCTGAGAAGCAGGGCGCGGGTCATCGGCATCGGCAGTTCGGTCGTCATCGAGCCGTCGGCGGCACGGCCGGTGAAGAACAGCTTGTCCTCCCGGAGCTCGCCCCGCGCCACGGTGTGGGCGGGAATCTCGCGGATGCCGCTGCCGTCGGCGAAGAAGTCGCTCGACCGGTACGGCTTGAGCTTCGGCTGATTGTGCATGTCCTGGCGGCAGCCTGCGGCGACGAGCGCCAGTGCAGCCAGGGAGAGAGCGAGCGCCGGACCGGTCCGGCGGCGGAGGTCAGGACTCGACATCGTGAACCTCCAGGGCGCCGGTGCCGAGCAGGAACTCGCGCGTCGCCGTGCGCTCGAACTTCGCGTCCTCGGCCTCGACGCAGAGGAAGAAGCCGTCCCGCGAGGCCTTGCGGCGGAAACTCTCGACGTTGAACACCGGGTGATAGGGCTGCGGCAATCCGTTGAGCGCCATCATGCCGATCCCCGCCGAGAACGACGCGAGGAGGATGGTGCATTCGAAGATCACCGGGATGAACGCCGGCCAGCTGTTGTACGGCTTGCCGCCGATGTTCATCGGGTAGTCGATGGTGGAGGTCCAGAACTCGAGGCCCCATCCGCCCAGCGCGCCCATGATGCCGCCGGCGAGACAGATCAGCGGCACCCGCGAACGCTGGTGGTTGCAGACCTCTTCCGAGATCGCCTCGACCGGGAACGGAGTGAACGCGTCGATCGCGTTGAATCCCGCCCGCCGTGCCTTGCGCACGGCCTCGAGCAGCTCCTGCGCCGATCCGTACTCCGCGAGGATGCCGTAAATGCCGGCCGTCGATTCCGTCATGGCAGTCATCCGTGGGCTCCTCCCTTGACCTTGGCTGCGGGAGTGAGGCCTTTGAGCTCGAACATCGCCAGCGCCGGCAGTACTCGCACGAAGAGGAACATGAGAGCCATGAACAGTCCGATGGTGCCGAAGAAGGTCGCGAAGTCCCAGCGCGTCGGGTAGTACATGCCCCAGGAGCCGGGCAGGAAGTCGCGGTGGAGCGAGACCGGGATGATGATGAAGCGCTCGAACCACATGCCGAAGTTGACGAACATCGAGATGATCCAGATCGCGCCGATCGACTTGCGCACCTTGGCGAACCAGAGGGGCTGGATCGAGAGCACGTTGCACAGGATCAGGCTCATCCAGATGATCCGGTACGGGCCGAAGACGCGGTTGCGGACCATGAACCACTCGTACAGGTTGCCGCTGTACCAGGCGGTGAAGATCTCGACCAGGTAGCCGTAGCCGACGATCAGGCCGGTCACCAGCATCACCTTGCCCATGTTGTCGATGTGGCGCATGGTGATGTAGTCCTGGAGCCCGAACAGCTTGCGCAGCGGGATCATCAGGGTCAGCACCATCGCGAAGCCGGCGAAGACGGCTCCGGCGACGAAGTAGGGCGGGAAGATCGTGGCGTGCCAGCCGGGCACCTGGCCCGAGGCGAAGTCGAAGGAGACCACCGAGTGCACGGAGAGCACCAGCGGGGTCGAGAGGCCGGCGAGCAGCAGGTAGGCCGACTCGTAGTTGTGCCAGTGCCGGGCCGATCCACGCCAGCCCATCGAGAGCATGCCGTAGACCCGCTTCTGCCAGGCCTTCTTGGCCTTGTCGCGGAAGCTCGCGAGGTCGGGCAGCAGGCCGATGAACCAGAAGAGCAGCGAGACCGAGCCGTAGGTCGAGACCGCGAAGACGTCCCAGATCAGCGGGCTGCGGAAGTTCGGCCAGATGGCCATCGTGTTCGGGTAGGGCAGCAGCCAGTAGCAGGCGAGCCAGGGGCGGCCGGTGTGGAAGAGCGGGAAGAGCAGGGCGCAGGCAACCGCGAACAGGGTCATCGCTTCCGCGAAGCGGTTGATCGACGTCCGCCACTCCTGCTTGAGGAGCAGCAGGATCGCCGAGATCAGCGTGCCGGCGTGGCCGATGCCGATCCACCAGACGAAGTTGATGATGTCGAAGCCCCAGCCGATCGGGTTGTTGTTGCCCCAGATTCCGATGCCGGTGAAGACCAGCTTGGTGAGCGCCATCAGGAGCATCATCGTGCCGCCGAAGGCGATCAGCATGGCGGCATAGAACCAGAGCGGCATCCGCCCGAAGACGACGGAGCTGATCTTGTCGGTGACCGTCGCCGGCGACTGGCCGGGAGCGATCACCGGCACCTCGGCGGGATGGGTCAGGTGCTGCGGATTCATCGGGGCGACACTCATCAAACGAGCTCCGGGTTCGGGTTTCGGACCGTCGCCAGGTAGGTGGTGCGCGGCCGGGTTCCCAGCTCTTCGAGCAGGGCGTAGTTCCGCGGATTCTTCTTGGCGGCGACGACCTCGGACGAGGCGTCGTTCAGGTTGCCGAAGTAGATCGCCTGGGTCGGGCAGGCCTGCTGGCATGCGGTCCGGATGGCGCCGTCGGCGACCTGCTTCTGGTCGCGGTCGGCGACGATGCGCTCGCGGTTGATGCGCTGCACGCAGTAGGTGCACTTCTCCATGACACCGCGGCTGCGGACCGTGACGTCGGGATTCCGCTGCAGCTTGAACTGCTCGGTGTCCCAGTCCTGGTAGAGCAGGAAGTTGAAGCGTCGCACCTTGTACGGGCAGTTGTTGGCGCAGTACCGGGTGCCGACACAGCGGTTGTAGACCATGTCGTTCAGGCCTTCGGTCGAATGGACCGTCGCGGCGACCGGGCAGACGACCTCGCACGGCGCCTGCTCGCACTGCATGCAGACGATCGGCTGCGAGGCGATGGCGTCGGGGGCGTCGATGTCGCCCTTGAAGTAGCGGTCGATGCGGATCCAGTGCATCTCGCGACCGCGGGCGACCTGCTCCTTGCCGACGACCGGGATGTTGTTCTCGGCCTGGCAGGCGACGACGCAGGCGTTGCAGCCGGTGCAGCTGCCGAGGTCGATCGCCATGCCCCAGGCGTAGCCCTTGTACTCGAAGCCGGGGTTGAACGAGACCGAGGTGTCGAGCTCGTGACCTTCGCCGTGGACGAAGTGCGGATTGGCCTCGAATTCGGCGAGCGTCGCCTCCTTCACCACCGAGCGCGCCGCCGCCTCCGCCGTCTCTTCGCGCATCCAGTCGATCGCGTGATGGCCCTGGGTCGTGGCGAGGAGCATTCGTTCGCCGGTGTCGCGCAGGGTGATCGACGAGGAGCCCCAGCGGCTCTCCGCCGTCTGCAGTTCGTAGGCGCTGAATCCGGCGCCGGCGGCGACCTTGCCGGCGGCGGTCCGGCCGTAGCCCAGGTGCACGGTCGCGACGCCGTCCTCCTGGCCGGGGAGGATCCAGACCGCTCCCGAAGCCTTGCGCCCCTCGGCGGTGGTGATCTCGACCACCTGCTCGCCGCGCATGCCCAGGCGCTCCGCCGTACGGGGTGAAAGGTGGACCGCGTTGTCCCAGGTGAGCTTGGTGATCGGCTTCGGCAGCTCCTGCAGCCAGCCGTTGTTGGCGAAGCGCCCGTCGAGAATCGACGGGTCGGGTCGCAGCGCGAGTTCGAGATCGTTGCCCGAGGGGGCGGGGAGCGCCGAAATGCGGCTCGACGCCTCGCCGACCGCCGCTGACGAGACCGGTCCGGGAGCGACGCCAGCGACCGCGCTCTCCGACTTGAGCCCGTCGTGCAGCCAGCGCCGGAACGTCTCCTCGGAGGCCGCGCCGTCGCCGGCCGTGTGTGTCTCGACGAGGAGGTCGTAGCCTTCGGTGCCGCCGCGGCCGGCGAACGACGCGAGGATCTCGGAGAGGCTGCGCCCCCCGTAGAGCGGCTCGATCAGCGGCTGCTGGAACGTGAGTGTTCCGTCCCAGGCGAGCGCGTCGCCCCACGATTCGAGGTAGTGCGCCGCTGGCAGGTGCCACTGGCAGTAGGCGGCGGTTTCGTCGACGTAGAGGCCGTGGTGGAAGCGGCGACCGGAGCTCTGTCCGAAGACCGCCGCGACCTCGAGATCGGCCGGCGCGTCGTAGACCGGGTTGACGCCCGAAACGAGCAGCAGGTCGACCTTGCCGGCGCGGATGTCGGCCAGGAGCTCGCGCAGCGAAGCGAGCGGGTCGACCGGCTCGGCTTCGAGCGGGGCCGTGTAGATCACGGTCCGGCCGGCGGCGTCGAGCCGCTCGTGGATCGCGGCGACCAGCGTGTGGACCGCAGCCGGCAGTGCATCGCCAGCGACGACGAGGGCGCGGCCCGGGTGGGCGGCGAGGTCGGCGGCGACGGCGGCCACCCACTTCGCCCGCTCGGCGTCGAGCTCGGGAGCGGCGACGCCGGCGACTCCCAGCCGGGCGGCCAGCGCCTGCACCAGCCGCGGGATCGCCGTCGGCCGGATCCGCAGGCGGTGGTCAGCCATCGTGCCGGTCGAGGTCGGCGACGATTCGGCGACATACAGTCGGTTCATCGCCATGGCGCCCTCACCGACCTTGCGGCGGGCGGTGAAGTCGCGCGCGTAGCGCACGGCGCCGGGTCCGATCGTCAGGAAGTCGGACTCGAGAGCGAGGACCACGTCGGCCGCGGCGAGGTCGAAGCGCAGGTCGAGCTCCTGCCCGAGCGCGTCCGAGGTTCCCTTGCGGCGGGCGTTGTCGGCCAGCGGATCCCAGCGGTGCCAGCGCGCCTGCGGAAAGCGCCCCTTGATCTCGCCCAGGAGGCGGGTCTCGGTGGGTGAGCTGATCGGACCGGTGAGGAAGCGGAGTCCCGCACCGCCGACGGCCTCCTGCGCCGTCAGGCCGGCGTCGAGCTCACGCGAGAACTCGGTCCAGCTGGCGATCCGGCCCAGACGGGCGGGATTCTGCGAGCGGTCCGGGTCGTAGAGGCCGAGGACCGAAGCCTGGCTCTGGGCATCCGTCGCGCCGAGGTTCGCCGGGTGCTCCGGATTGCCTTCGACCTTGGTCGGACGGCCGCCGTGGCTCTCGACGAGGAGGCCGGTGGCGACACCTGCGACGGTCATCGAGGTCGCGAAAGAGAGCGGCTTGCCGGGCAGATACTGCTCCGGCTGCTTGACCCAGGGGACGAGCTTCTCGATCGGCTGGCGGGTGCAGGCGGTGAGACCGGCGAGGCCGAGCGACGCGGCCGCGAGCTGCAGGAAGTTGCGGCGCGAGACGCCGTCCGGCCACTCGGCGGCGAAGCGGGGGAACTCGCGATCGAGCAGTTCGCCGAACTCGGGCGCCTCGGAGAGCTCCTCGAGGCTGCGCCAGTAGGCGGGGCCGCGGCGCGTTGCGAGCTTTTCGCGCGCGGCCGCGAGGTCGAGCGGCGTCGCGGGGGCGGCGCCCTTCTTCCACTCGGTGTGACAGTCGCCGGCGGCGGCGACGTCGGTCGGATGGGGCGCGAGATCGGTCATGTCGGGCTTCACGGATCCCCTGTCAATTAGCGATGGCAGGTCGAGCAGCTGACCTTGCTCTGTACGTTGTGGGCTTCGGCCCAGATCGCCTGCTGCGCCGCGAGGTCGGCCGGGGGCTGCCAGAAGACGTTGGTGACCTCGGAGGCCGGCCGCAGGTTCTTCACCGGATCGCGGTGGCAGTCGAGACACCAGCTCATCGTCAGCGGCTGACCCTGGTACATGAGCGGCATCTTGTCGACGGGGCCGTGGCAGGTGGTGCAGGCCACGCCCTTGGCGACATGGATCGAGTGGTTGAAGTAGACGAAGTCGGGCAGGTCGTTGACCCGGTTCCAGCGGATCGGCTTGCCTTCGCGGTAGCTCGCCCGGATCGGCTCGAGCAGCTGGGCGTTCGTCCACAGCTGGTTGTGGCAGTTCATGCAGGTCTGGGTCGGCGGGATCCCCGCCGACGCCTGGCTCTCGACCGCGGTGTGGCAGTAGCGGCAGTCGATTCCGATCTGGGCCACGTGGTGATCGTGGGAGAACGGCACCGGCTGTTCGAGAACGATCCCCTGACGCGTCACGTAGCCGGAATGGGCGACGCGCCAGAGCGCGAAGCCTCCCGCCGCGGCGAGGAAGAGGGCCACGAAGATCGACGCCTTCGCAAAGGCGTTCGCACTGCGAGAGAAGATCTGCGCCATGGTTTCAGACTCTTATCAGTTTCCCGGCAAGATATCGGACGGCCTCGAATAGGCGCAACAACCTGTGAAAACTTTCACATGTAGAACGGGGTTGTCAACGCGCCGGCGGCGAACGCGTGTGCGGACCGCGACCGCGGAAGCGCTGTGGTCGCGCTCCGGGTACGCGAACCGGTCGGTGGTTCGGGAACGGTTCAGAACAGACCGCGCCACTCGAGGAGCAGAGCGTGGAGGCGCGCGCCGTTCGCCGCACCCGTGCGGACGATCAGCTTCTGCGCCGGCGACAGCGCTTCGAGCTCCCGGTCACGGTAGACGTAGACCCCTTCGTGCGCTTCGACCTCGATCGATTCCGGAGGGACCGGAGCGGCGAGCAGGTGGTCGAACACCTCGCGGAGCGTGGCGTCCAGCGACTGCTCGGGCGACGCCACCTCGTTCCAGGCCGACTCGACGAGCGGCCGCAGGATCTTCCAGGCCGGACGCGCCGCGCCGACGTCGATCGACTGCAGCGTGTCGACGATGCCGTCGTAGCGGGCGTGGGTCGCCGGGTCGATGACCAGCCGGCCCGCTTCGCGACGTACCGCGAACGGTCCGCGGACGCTCGCGACCTCGGCCAGGACCGGGCGCGGGTTCTTGCGCTCGGCGATCGAGAGGACCGCCGCGACGAATCGACGCACCAGCGAGTCGTGCCCGAGCCAGCTCGACCAGATCCCGGAGGCGGAGAGCGGCAGGAGCTGTCCGCGCACGAAGGCGTCGCTCTCGTCGAGGGCCGGCAGATTCACCGCGGCGGCCGGGGCCGTCTGGGCCGTTGCGGCGGCGGCTGGTGCTTCGGCGGCCGGCGCCGGCGCCGGAGGTGGCGGCGGAGTGCGCCGGAACGCGAAGTAGGCGATGCCCGCGGCCGCCAGGACGACCGCGGCCACCGCGGCGGCGAGCGTGCCGGTCGAGGAGCGGCGCTCGGGATCGGGGTTCCAGTCGGGGCTGGGCTGCAGTTCGTCGTCCACCGGGGCCTCCTCGTGTTCGTGTCAGGCCGTCCCTCGCCTGCGGACTCCGGTCCGCCGCAGCGTACGGAGGGGCGCCCAGATTGTCACAGCGGGCGACCTGTCGCCGAGCCACGGGTCACACGTGCGACCGCACACGATCCTCGCGATAGTCTCTCGCGGTTCGGAATTCGCGGAGGAAGTCCATGAAGAAGCGCCTGGAACGGATACAGAGCCCTCAACTCGGTCGCGGCATCAGTCTCTGGACCTACGGTCACTGGGGGCAGCCGCTCGTCGTCTTCCCGACGGCCGCGGGATTCGCCCACGAGTGGGAAGCGCAGGGGATGGTGGAGGCGCTCGAGCCGTTCCTCGACGCCGGCAAGATCAAGCTGTACTGCCCGGAGTCGAACGTCTCCGAGGCCTGGACGAAGAAGGAGAACGATCCCGAGTGGCGGATCGGCCGGCACGTCGCGTACGAGCGCTTCGTCATCGAGACGCTGGTGCCGCACATCCGCCAGGACTGCAACGCGCCGCAGACCTGGATGGCCACTGCCGGCTCGTCGCTCGGCGGCTTCTACTCGGCCAACTTCGCGCTCAAGTTCCCCGAGATCTTCCGCTGGTCGCTGTCGATGAGCGGGCGCTACTCGATGACCCACTTCACGGACGGCTTCGCCAACAGCGACGTCTACTTCAACAATCCGCTGGCCTACGTGCGCGGCCTCTCGGGCGAGCCGCTCGAGCGCATCCGCCGCAACGCCCACCTCGTCCTGGTCTGCGGCCAGGGGGCGTTCGAGGAGGGCTGCATCGAGGAGACCCAGGCGCTCGCCGACCTCTTCGAGGCCAAGGGGATCCCCCACGATCGCGACATCTGGGGCCACGACGTCTCCCACCAGTGGACCTGGTGGAAGCGTCAGGCGCAGTACCACCTGGCGCGACGGTTCGGAGCGGTCTGACAGGACGGGGGCGGGCCTACTTCTTCTTCCGCGCCTGGGCCTGCGCCATCGGGTCGTACTTCACTTCCTGGTAGCCGGCCGGGGGGTCGTACTGTCCGGCGGGGGCCGGCCGGTCTTCGACCTTGGTGAGCTCGGAGCTGCTGCCGAAGGTCTTCCCCATGACGGTGGTGGAGGTGTCGGAGCGCACCGGGAAGCCCTTGATCTTCTCGGCCATCTCCTTGATCCACTGCGAGTTCGGGGCGAGCTCGCCCTGCATCTCCTGGAGCGCCTTGTAGCGTGAGATGTCGATCGGCAGCTTCTCGGTCGAGCAGATGTCCATCGCCATCTGCATCATGCCCATCGAGATGTTCACCTTGGAGTAGTTGCACGAGACTCCCGCGAACTCGCCGGTGCGGTCGGTCGGCGTGACCGTGGTCGACGCCGCCATCGACTTCATCATCATCTCGATCATCGGCGCCATCTCGTCGGGAACGATCTGCTCGAAGGTGAACGGAAGGTTGATCGTCGAGTAGGTTCTGGCGTCGTGGTTCACGAAGTAGAGCTTCTTCGCGTCCGTGCGGACGATCACCGACGTCTCTCCGGCGTCGAAGCGCGTGCCGTT
Organism: Thermoanaerobaculia bacterium; assembly: GCA_050186295.1. GTDB lineage: Bacteria > Acidobacteriota > Thermoanaerobaculia > Multivoradales > JAGPDF01 > JAGPDF01. The sequence goes on from JBFWYP010000006.1 coordinate 93,612, forward strand.
CGGCCCGAACCAGTATTCGTGGTCGATGTCCTGTGCCGGCGTCTTGGTGCCCATCATCTGCATGGCATCGGTGTGGCTGCGCATCACGAGGACCTTGTCGGCGGCGAGCGGCGCGCTGGCGACGAGGGCGGCGAGACAGGCGGCGGAGGCGAGCTTTCTCGGTGCGTTCGGCTGCATTTCGGCTCCTTGGAGTTCCCGGTCGGGGGTGACGTTCGCGGGCGATCCCGGGTGTGGTCTCGGCGTCGGACTCGGCGCCCGCATGCGAGGGTGCGATTGTAACCGAGCCGGTTGCGGAAGCACGACGAGCGGGGTCTAAGATCTCCGACATGCGATCCGCGCTCCGCCTCTCGAGGATTCTCCACCGGTTCGGTTCCTCCCGTTCGTGCGCGGCAGGGGTCGCCTTTGGTCTCGTCGTCGTCGTCGTCGCCGGCTGCCAGGCGGGTGCCGCGACGATCGTCGAAAACGGAAAGAAGAGCGCGATGTCCGAAGCCGGCCCAGAGACCTGGAAGGAGATCGATCGCCTGGTCGGCGAGCAGAAGCTCGAGGCGGCGGCGAAGCTGGTCGATGCCCGGGTCGCTGCGGCGGACGAAGCCCGGAACGACGACGAGCTCGCCCGGGCACTGGTGCGGCGGGCGCAGCTCCGCATCGCCCTCGGCGGCTTCGCGACCGCGGTCGAGGCGCTGCGCGCGAGCCGCTGGCCGGAGAAACCGCTCGCGCATGCCGCGGTCGAGCTCTACTACGCGCACGCCCTGCTCGACTATCTCGAGGCCTACGACTGGGAGATCCGGCAGCGCGAGCTCGTCGTCTCGGGCGAGACTCTCGACCTCGAGCGCTGGACCGCGGCGCAGCTCGCGGACGAAGCCGAGCGGGCGTTCCTCGACGTCTGGGAGAGCCGCGAGGCGCTCGGCGCCGTCGCAGTCGACGACTTCCCGTACCTGCGCCCGAACGACTTCCCCGAAGGGATCCGCGACACGCTGCGCGACGCGGTCTCCTACCTCTTCGTCGAGCGGATGCTCGGCAACTCGCGCTTCTGGTCGGCCGCCGAATCGAACGAGGCCTGGCAACTCGACCTCGAGAACCTGATCGCCGACCGCCCCGTCGTGCCCGCGACGGGGCCGGTCCACCCGCTGCTCCGTGCCGCCGTCGTGCTCGCCGACCTCGAGGCGTGGCACCGCGGCAGGAGGGAGCTCGGGGCCGAGCTCCAGGCGCGGATCGCGCGGCAGGCGACGATCGCCGATCACCGCGAGGGCGCCACGGACCGCGGGCGCCTCCGCGCGGAGCTCGAGCGGCGGCTGCCGCGCTACCGCGACGACCCGTGGTGGGCCGTCGGCGTCGCCGACCTCGCCGGCGACATCGATCGCGACGACCCGGCGCCGGATCACCGGATCCGCGCGCGCGAGCTCACGCTCCGGGGCGAGCAGGCCTATCCCGGGAGCTACGGCGCCGACCGCTGCCGGCAGCTGCGGGAGGAGATCGAGGCGCCCGACTTCTCGGTCCAGGCGATGTCCTCGGACGGACCGCGGGAGCGGTCGTTCGAGGTGACGCACCGCAATCTGCCGCGTCTCCACTTCCGTGCCTTCCGTGTCGATCCCGACGCCGAGCTCGGGCGGGCGGAGTTCCGGGGGGTCTTCCCCAACGACGCGCGCGAGATCGAGCGCCGGCTGGCCGACAGACCGGTCGCCGAGTGGACCGCCGAGCTGCCGCCGACGCCGGACTACTCGTCGCACCGCACGTTCGACACCCCGCCCCTCGCCGAAGCGGGCCTCTACTTCGTCGTCGCCTCCGCCGACCGGTCGTTCCGGGCGCGGGGCAACCGGCGCGTGGCGGTTCCGTTCCTGGTTTCGGACCTCGTCCTCCTCGAAGGGGCGGCGAACGAGAATCCCTGGGAGGTCCGCGTCGTGTCGGGAGGAAGCGGCGCGGCGATCGCCGGCGCCGAGGTCGCGCTCTACCGCAACACCTGGCGCCGGGCCCCCGAGCGGATCGCGACGGAGAAGAGCGGTGCGGACGGCCGCGCGCGGCTCGCGGCGGAGACCGGCCGCGACGCGACGAACTTCCTCGTGGTGGCGCGGCGCGGGGGCGACATCGCCTTCTCGCAGCGCTACCTCTACGGCCGGCGGAGCGAGCCTTCCGAGCAGACCGCCGCCCTCGTCTTCACCGACCGCGCGATCTACCGGCCACTGCAGAAGGTCGAATGGAAGATCCTGGGCTACCGCAGCGGTCCGGCGCGCGGGCGGCTGGTACCGTCGCCGCGGATGCCGGCGACGGTCTCGCTCCTCGACCCGAACGGCGAGGAGGTGCAGGAGCTCGCCGTCACCACGAACGAGTTCGGGACGGCGGCGGGCGCGTTCGAGATTCCGGCCGGGCGCCTCCTCGGGCTCTGGACGGTCCGCACGACGGCGAACGGCTCGGCGTCGATCCGTGTGGAGGAGTACAAACGGCCCACGTTCGAGGTCGAGATCGGCGAGCCGGACTCGGCGCTGCGGCTCAACCGTGTCGCCGAGCTCGTCGGGAACGCGCGCTACTACTTCGGCCTGCCGGTGGCGGGCGGCAGGGTCGCCTGGCGCGTGACGCGGACGCCCGAGTGGCCGGTCTGGTGGCGGTTCTGGGCGCCGCCCGGCGGCGCCACCGAAGCGCAGACGATCGCCAGCGGTGTGGCTCCGCTGTCCGACGACGGCACCTTCCGCGTCCGCTTCACACCCGCCGCCGACGAGCGCGAGAAGACGAGCGGCGCGACCTATCGCTACCGCCTCGAGGCGGACGTCACCGACGACGGCGGCGAGACCCGGAGCGGCGACCGTACGTTCCGCCTCGGCTGGGTGGCGGTCGAGGCGACGCTCGAGAAGGAGGATCCGCTCTTCGTCGCCGGTGAGGCGATGACCGTCGTCGCGACGCGCCGCGATCTCGACGGAGTCGCGCGTCCGGGCAGCGGGAGCTTCCGGCTCGTCGCGCTCGACGTGCCGGCGAGAGCGCCGCTCCCGGCCGCGCTCCCCGTCCGTCCCGCGCACGCGGCGGCGAAGGACGATCCGTACGCGACGCCCGGCGACGCGCTCCGGCCGCGCTGGTCGGGCGGCACGACCGTCGCCGACACGCTCGCCTTCTACGCCGACGGCCGCGAAGTACGGCGCGGCGAGCTGGCGCACGATGCGCGGGGGCGCTCGACGATCGACCTGGCGGGCGTCCCGGCCGGTGCCTATCGCCTGCGGTACGCGACGACCGACCCGTTCGGCGAGACCTTCGAGAACCGTCTCGACTTCGTCGTCGCCGCGACCGCAGGCGGAGGCGCGAAACTCGCGCTGCCGGCGGCGATCCTCTTCGATCGCGGCGAGGCCCGGCCGGGCGATACCGCCAGGCTCTGGGTGCACTCCGATCTCGGTGACGCTCCGGCCGAAGTCGAGCTCCACCGCGGAGACGAGATCGTCTGGCGGAAGCAGGTGCGTCTCCGGGGCACGACCTGGTTCGACGTCCCGGTGGCCGAGGCGGATCGCGGCGGGCTCGCCGCGCGCCTGGTGCTGGTCGCCGAGCATCAGCTGATGGCGCCCGGCGTTTCGCTCGCCGTGCCGTGGACGAACCGTGAGCTGGCGGTCGAGATCTCGTCGCTCCGCGACAAGCTGACGCCGGGCGGCAGGGAGAGCTTCCGCGTCACGGTGAAGGACGCGAAGGGGCGCGCCGTCGAGGCGGGCGCCGCCGAGCTCCTCGCCTCGATGTACGACCGCAGCCTCGACCTCTTCGCCCCGTTCTCGCAGCCGCGGCCGATCGCCCTCTTTCCGACCACGACCTCCCTTCCGCCGGTGCAGAGCAGCCTCGGCACGACCGGTGCGGTCTGGATCCGCGACGAAGAGTGGGTCAAGCGCAGCGTGGCGCGCAGCGTCTCGGGCGATTCGTTCGTCGAGATCTCGCCCTACGGCATCGGCGGACCGGGCGGGAGGTTCCGCCGCTTCGGCGGCTACGCGCGCGGCGGCGTCGCCATGGCCGACGCGGCGATGCCGGCTTCGGCTCCGCCACCGCCGCAGCCGCTGGCGAAGGAGGCGGAGGCGGACCAGGGAACGGCGGTGGCGGAGAGCCTCGCGGTGCGGTCGGAGGCCCCCACGGCGGACGTCCCGCTGCGCTCGAACTTCGCCGAGACGGCGTTCTGGCGACCGCAGCTCCTCACCGGCGCCGACGGTTCGGCGACGATCGAGTTCACCGTGCCCGACTCGGTGACTTCGTGGCGGCTCTGGGTGTCGGCGCTCACGAAGTCGTTCGCCTCGGGGTTCTCGGAGCGCCAGGTCGACTCGGTGAAGGAGCTGATGGTGCGGCCGTATCTGCCGCGCTTCCTGCGCGAGGGGGACCGCGCCGAGCTCAAGGTGGTGGTGAACGACGCCGGCGATTCGCCGCTCTCCGGCACGGCGCGACTCGAGATCTTCGACCCGGAGACGAACGAGTCGCTGCTCGGCGAGTTCGGTCTCGACGCCTCGTCCTCGTCGCGGCCGTTCCGGGTCGAACCGGGCAGGGGAGTCGACCTCCTCTTTCCGCTCGCGGCGCCGCACCGCGTCGGCCCGACCGCCTTCAAGGTCACCGCCACGGCGGGGAATCTCTCGGACGGCGAGCTGCGGCCGCTTCCGGTCCTGCCGTCGCGGATCCGGCTCGCGCAGTCGCGCTTCGTGACCCTGAAGAACGCCGACCGCCGCGAGATGACGTTCGACGAAATGAAGCTCCCCGATCCGACGCGCGAGAACGAGCAGCTCGTGGTGACCGTCGACGGCCAGCTCTTCTACTCGATGCTCGACGCCCTGCCGTATCTCGTCGACTATCCGTACGAGTGCACCGAGCAGACGATGAACCGCTTCGTCTCGACCGGGATGCTGGCGAGCCTCTTCGACGGCTACCCGGCGCTCGCCGCGATGGCCGCGGAGATGGCGGAGCGGGAGACGCCGTACGAGCGCTTCGATGCCGCCGATCCGAACCGCAGCATGGGACTCGAAGAGACTCCCTGGCTGCGCGAGTCGCGCGGCAGCGCCGCCGGCGCGGAGGGCGTCGATTTCCTGCGCGTGCTCGACCCGACGGTCTCGCGAGCCGAGCGCGACGACGCCCTGGCCAAGCTCGCGAAGGCGCAGCTGCCGAACGGCGGCTTCCCCTGGTTCTCCGGCGGTCCGGCCTCGCCCTACATCACTCTCTATCTCGCGAGCGGCTTCGCGCGGGCGGCCGAGTTCGGTGTCGACGTGCCGAAGCCGATGGTCCAGCGCGCCTGGAGCTATCTCGGCGCCGAGGCGAAGCGCGACTGGCTGCCGAAGGCGATCGCCGACGACTGCTGCTGGGAGCTCCTCACGTTCCTCAACTACGTCGCCTCGTCGTATCCCGACGAGTCGTGGGTGGGCGACTTCCTCGAGCCGGCCGACCGGAAGCGGATCCTCGACTTCTCGTTCAAGCACTGGAAAGAGCACGCCCCGCTCCTCAAGCTCCAGCTCGCGCTGACGCTCCAGCGCGCGGGGCGTCCCGCGGACGCGAAGCTGGTGCTCGCGAGCGTCATGGACTCGGCGAAGACGACGCGCGACGAAGGCACCTTCTGGCAGCCGGAGGACCGCTCCTGGCTCTGGTACAACGACCGGATCGAGACCCACGCCTGGGCGCTGCGGGCGCTGATGGAGATCACCCCCGACGATCCGCGCCGCGACGGACTGGTGCAGTGGCTGTTCCTCAACAAGAAGCTCAACCACTGGAAGTCGACGCGCGCGACGGCGGAGGTGCTCTATTCGCTCGCCTGGTACCTCCGGGCGACGAATCAGCTCGCGGTGCGCGAAGAGGCGTCCGTCACCGCGGCGCACCGGACGACGACGTTCGTCTTCGAACCCGAACGCTTCACCGGCAGGAAGAACCAGGTCGTCGTCGAGGGTGCGAAGCTCGACGCGGAGAAGCGGCCGGCCGATGCCACGGTCGTCGTCGAGAAGACGACTCCCGGTCTCCTCTTCGCCTCGGCGACCTGGCGGTTCTCGACCGAGGAGCTGCCGGCGGAGGCGCGCGGCGATCTGTTCGAGGTCACGCGGCGCTACTTCCGGCGCGTCAAGACGGGCGACGAGGTCACGCTTCGTCCGCTCGACCGCAGCGCGCGCCTCGCGGTCGGCGATGAAGTCGAAGTCCAGCTCTCGGTCCGTGCGAAGGCGGCGGCCGAGTACGTGCACCTCCGCGATCCGCGCCCGGCCGGGCTCGAGCCCGATCGCGCGGTGTCGGGGTGGAAGTGGGATCTGGGCCTCGCGCGCTACGAGGAAACGCGCGACAGCGGCTCGAACTTCTTCTTCGAACGGCTGCCGGCCGGCGAGTACACGATGAAGTACCGCCTGCGGGCGAACCTGGCCGGCGAGTTCCGGAGCGCCCCCGCCCAGCTCCAGTCGATCTACGCTCCCGAGTTCGTCGCCTACTCGGCCGGCGAGCGGCTGGTCATCGCCTCGCCCTGAGAAGCGGCGGCGTCAGCGCTCCTTCGGCTCCACGATCAGGTAGACGACGGTCGTGTCGCCGATGTTCTCGATCTCGTGCCAGGCGACCCCGGTGCTCGAGAACGAGCTGCCGGTCGCGAGCTCGGCCTCGCGGACGCCGCGTTCGTCGGTGATCCGGACGCGGCCGCCGGCGAGCGCGTAGCCGAAGTGCGCCGCGTGGAAGTGACGCTCGTGACCGGTCCCGGGCGGGAAGGTGCAACGCAGGACGCGGAGCGTGGCGGACTCTTCGAGACGCTCGCACACGGGCGTGCCGCGCCAGCCCGCCGCCAGCGGATCCGGCAGGCCGTCGCCCGCCGCTCGCGGCTTCGGGAGCGGGGCCGTGGCGCAGGCCGCGCCGAGAACCAAGAGCGCCGCCGCGAAGATCCAGGCCGGGGCGCATGTCCGCACGCTCGATGGACGGGGCATCGCAGGGGCAGCCTAGCGCGGCCGGCGGCCGTCCTTCCCGAGCTAGAATGCCTGCTTTCCACCAGCCCGCCGGCCCGCATCCGCGAGCCGGTCGAAGACCCGGAGAACAGCATGCGCAGGAATCCGCTCGTCCTTTTCCTCTCGATCCTCGCCCTGCCGGCGCTCCTCGCGCCGTCAACCGCCGAGGCCCAGAGCTGCGTCCTCACCCGGCTCGACACGCCGGTCCTCAACGCCTTCCCGGACGTCGCGGCGTCCGAGCAGACCTGGCAGATCTCGCTCGCCTGGCGCTACGGCAAGTCGGACCGCCACTTCGTCGGCACCGAAGAGCAGAAGCAGCGGCAGGCCGAAGGCAGCGAGGTGATCAACGACGTGCATCTGGCCGATGTCGCGATCCGCCGCAACTTCGGCCCGCGCAACAGCCTCGAGCTCGGCATTCCGTATCTCATGGCGACCCGTTCGAGCCCGATCCGCGGCGCGAACCGCGAGGTGATCGGCCGCAGCATCGGCAACTCGCGCGGCCTGGGCGACATCACGATCGTCGGACAGCACCTGCTCTGGGATCCGCAGGAACATCCGAAGTCGAACGTCGCGCTGAGCCTCGGGCTCAAGCTTCCGACCGGACAGAACAACGTCACGGACACCCGACTGCGCTGGGTCGACGGCGAGATCGTCTCTTCGGTCGAGACCATCGACCAGTCGGTGCAGCCCGGCGACGGCGGTTTCGGCCTCATCCTCGGGGTGAGCGGCTTCCAGGTCTTCGGCGAGAGCGGCAGCTGGGCGGCTTACGGTTCGGCGACCTACATCGTCGAGCCCGAGGGCACGAACGGGGTCTACACCTACCGCTCTGCCCCGGGCGAGCAGATCAACTCGATCTCCGACCAGTACGTGGCGCGCGCGGGGCTGCAGCTCTCCGGGCGCGGCTGGCACGGCTGGGCGTTCGGCCTCGGCGGGCGGATCGAAGGGATCCCGGTGCACGACCTGGTGGGTTCGAGCGACGGGTTCCGGCGGCCGGGCTACATGATCTCGGTGGAGCCGTCGGCGAGCTGGAGCCGCGGTCCGCACTCGGTCCAGATGGCGGTCCCGGTGGCCGTGGTCCGCAACCGACAGCGGAGCGTCCCCGACCTCGAGAACGGCCGGCACGGCGACGCCGCCTTTCCCGACATGATCTTTCTCGCGTCGTACAGCTACCGCTTCTAGGCCGGACGGTCGAACGTCCGGCGGCGGTCAGTTTGCCGTTGCTTCGGTGTCGGCGCGACCGTCGTTCCCGCGCCGCGGCCGGATCGTCCGCACCCAGGGGCGGCGCAGCAGCTGCGGGTAGCTGCGATCGAGAATCTGGCGCTGGGCCGGGGTCAGCAGGCTGACGACGCCGATCATCAGCTCACCCTGCCTGCGCACCGGCGTGGCGACCGCGCGCGCGACCTCCTCGAGCGCCTGCCGTGCTGCGGCAGCCTCGCCCCTTGCGAGGTGATTGCCCATCTCGTCGTAGGACTCCGCGGGGGGCGTCGACTCGGCGAGCAGGAAGTCGCGCAGCAGACGGTCGCAGGCCTGCCGCTGCGCGGCGGTGAGCTCGAGCTCGCGGATCTTGGTCTCCTGGTTCCACCACATCCGTGCCGTCGTCCGTTCGACGAGCTGCTCGGGGCTCGCGGGCGCTCTTTTCGGAGTCGGCTTCGTCGCCGCAGGAGGTGTCGCCTGTTCGGGGGGCTTCGGCGGCTCGGCGGCGGAGAGGGGCAGTGCCGCGAGGGCGAGCAGTACGGCGAGTGCAGCGGACGTCCTTCGGTTCATCGGTTCTCCTGCGAAGATATGATTCGTGAGTTCGCGTCGCGTCGCCGTATGTTAGCCGTCTCCACCCGCTCCAGGAAGGATCGAACGCCTTGAAACGTGCCTTCGCCGTGGTCTGTGTCCTGCTCGCAGCGGGCATCGCCGCCTGGGTCGCCGTGCGGGAAAGCGCGGGCGGCGGGGCCGGTGTGGGCTCGCGCGGCCCGGGCGAGCCGATCGCGCGCCACCGGCGGTCGATCCTCCTGATCACCACCGACACCACACGGCCCGATCGTCTCGAGCCGTACGGTGCGACGAATGTCGCGACGCCGAGCCTCGAGCGTCTCGCCGAGTCCGGAATCGTCTTCGAGAACGCCTACAGCGTGGCGCCGATCACGCTGGTCGCGCACACCAGCATCAACACCGGCCTCTATCCGTACCAGCACGGGGTCCGCAACAACGGTCTGCAGCACGTGCCGCCGTCGGTGACGACCCTCGCGGAGCGGCTCTCGGCGCGCGGGTTCCGCACCGCCGCCTTCGTCTCGGCGGCGGTGCTCGACAAGCGCTACGGGCTCGACCAGGGATTCGAGGTCTACGACGACGATCTGTCGACCGGTCGCGACCGCTCGCCGCGCCAGGTCGCCGACCGCCCGGCCGAGGCCACGGTCGCCGCCGCGACGGAGTGGCTGGGAACGCTGAAGCCGGGCGAGCCGTTCTTCCTCTGGGTGCACTTCTACGATCCGCACGCCGCTTACTCGCCGCCGCCGCCGTTCCGCGACGACTATCGGGAGCGGCTCTACGACGGCGAGATCGCCTACATGGATTCGCAGATCGGGATGCTGCTCAAGCACCCCGCCCTGCGCAACGACGACGTAGCGACCCTGGTCGTCGGAGATCACGGCGAGAGCCTCGGCGAGCACGGCGAGTCGACCCACGCGATCCTGCTCTACGACAGCACCGTCCACGTGCCGATGATCCTGCGGATCCCCGGCGGGCCGCGCGGTCTCCGGATCACGGAGAACGTCGGCCAGGTGGACATCGTCCCGACGCTGCTCTCGCTGATCGACGTACCTGGAGGCGAGGAGCTTGCGGGCCGCGATCTCCTGCCCCTGCTCGAGGGGCGCGGCGGCGACGAGGCGCGCACCTACTATTCGGAGACCTATCTGCCGTACTACACCTACGGCTGGGCCAAGTTGAAGGCGGTCCACTCGGGTCGGCAGAAGTACATCGAGGCGCCGACCGAGGAGCTGTTCGACCTCCACCGCGACCCGCGCGAGCTGACCAACATCGCGACGCAGCAGCCGGGCTCGCTGCACGACCTCCAGCGCGACCTGAAGGGGATGCTCTCGTCGGTCGAGGATCCGGAGGCGGAGACCGACCTGAGCCTCGATCGCGAGGCCGCCGAGCAGCTCCGCAGTCTGGGCTATCTCGCGGTCGGTTCGGCGCCCCGCCAGGTCGCGAACCGGCCGAATCCGAAGGATCTCATCGACCTGCACGTGAGTCTCGAACGGGCGCGGGTGCTCGCGCAGGACCGGCTCTTCGAGCAGGCGGAGGCGGAACTGCAGAAGGTCTTGCGCCGCGATCCGGAGAATCTCGCGGCGATGATCGATCTGATCGGTGTCTATCAGGGGATGGACCGGCTCGACGACGCCCTGAGGATCGCCGAGCGCGGCCTGTCGCTCGACCCGAACTACGCCCGGCTCCACCTCCTGCTCTCCAACATCGAGCTCCGCCGGGGATACCCGGAGAAGGCTCTCGAGCTGCTCGACGCGCGCGCGAAAAAGGACGAAGACGATCCGGACATGGCGGCGCAGCGGGCGTTGGTGCTGCTGCGTCTCGGCCGCCAGGACGAGCTCCGCGCGACGCTCGAGGCGGCGCTCGAGAAGTCGCCGGAGCATGCGCGGCTCAACATTCTCCAGGCGCAGTTCGTCGAAGCGCGTTCCGGCGAGCTCGACCGCGCCGTGGCGCGGCTCAGGAGCCTCCTCGCCCGCGACCCGTTCCAGGCGCAGGCCTGGGGGGTGCTCGGTCGGCTCGAAGAGCAGCGCCGACGGTTCGACGAGGCGGTCGCGGCCTATCGCTCCGGCCTCGAGCGTTCTCCCGACGACGGCGAGCTCCACGGGAGCCTGGGGCTCCTCCTGGCGCGGCGCGGCGAGCGGGTCGAAGCGGAGTCGCAGCTGCGCGAGGCCGTGCGGCTCGCGAACGGCTTCCGCGCCGAGCTCCACGTCAGTCTCGGAGCGCTGCTCGCCGAGTCGGGGCGGTACCAGGAGGCGAAGCAGGAGTACGAGAAGGTTCTCGCCGTCGAGCCGGCGAACGCCGGCGCGCGCAACAATCTCGCGATCGCCCGCTTCCGCGCCGGGGACGCGGAGGGCGCCCGTGCGGACCTTCTGCGGCTCACTTCGGAGTTCCCGCGCCACGCCGATGCCTTCAACAACCTGGCGGCGATCGCCGTGGAGCGGGGGGAGTGGAAAGAGGCCGAGCGCTATGCCCGGAGGACTCTGGAGCTCGCGCCGGAGCTCACCGAGGCCTGGAACAATCTCGGCGTGGCGCTCGAGCAGGAGGACGATCTCGCGGGTGGCCGCCGGGCCTACGAGAAGGCGCTGGCGCTCGATCCGGAGTACTGGCAGGCGCGCCTCAATCTGGGGATTCTCCTGCGCAAGTCCGGCAGGTCCGAGGATGCGCTGCGCGAGATCGAGGCGGTGCTCGCCGTGGCGCCGCAGCAGCCCGACGTCCACTACGAGCTCGGAGCGCTCTATGCCGGGCCGCTGCACGATCCGGCGCGGGCGCGGACACACTGGAACGCCTTTCTCCGCTACAGCCCCCCGGGTCACCCGCAGCGCGCAGAGGTGCGGCAGAAGATCCTCGACCTTCCACCCGGCTGATCCGCCGGAATCAGGGGGCTGTTTCCCCGCGCGGCGGGCGCATTTGACAGAAGTCGCGCGGGCGATGGAAGATGGGGGGAACGCATCGTTCAATCAAGAACCGCCCGATCGGTCCGGGCGTCTGACGTACGAGGGGGGAATTCCATTGAGCCTGAAACTCCGCACGACGACGGTCGTACTCTTCGCCGCCCTGGTCCTGGTGCTCCCGATGAGCTCGTTCGCGAGCCACGTCGCGGGCGTGAAGGCGACTGTGACCAACGCCGACCCGAACACGCTCCAGGTCGATCTCGACCTCACGGAGTATTACGACGGCAGCTCGATCCCCTACTCCACGGCCTACATCGGCTACAGTGCGGTTTATCCCACGTTCTACCGCCCGGCGATCGACTGGGGTGACGGTTCGTACCTGTCGCCGCAGTCCTACCCCAACGGGATCCCGATCGTCGCGACGAGCACCCCGATTTCCGGCTTCCCCGGGACGTACCACATCTATCGTGGGAGCTTCTCGCACACCTACCCGGCCCAGGGCAACTACAACATCACGGTGAGCTCGACCTGCTGCGGCGGCGTCACCAGCTCCAACGTCACGATCACGGGCAACCCGGTCATCGTTACGGTCACGCAAGGGGTAGTTCAGGGCCGGGGTCAGGGGACCTACTTCGTCCTCAACTTCACCAACCAGGCGCAGGCGAACCTCGTCGACGCCGGCGGCGGCGAAGAGAGCATTCTCGCCATTCCGACCCTCTCCGCGACGAGCCTCCTGATGCTCGCGGGCGCGCTGGCCTTCGCCGGGCTGCTGCTCCTGCGCCGCTCCTGACGCACATCGATTCCCCCCGATCGACGGGCGACGCGGCGACGCGTCGCCCGTTTTCGTTTTCGGAAAGACGCTGCGGAGTGCGGTGTCAGAAAGGCGTTGCGCCCGTGGAGTCCGGCGTGCGCCGGATGGCGAGCAGCGTCAGGTCGTCCGAGCGCCGACCGCCGGCGAGGAAGGCATCGACATCGTCACGGCAGGCGGCGAGGAGCTCCTCGAGCGGCAGGTGCGCCGCACGGCGCAGGGCGGCGGCGGCGCGCCCGATGCCGTACTCCTCCTCGCCTTTCGCCGCCTCGGTCCAGCCGTCGGAGTAGAGAAGGAGCGTCTCTCCGGGCTGCACGGAGAGCTCGTGCGCGGCATAGGTCGAATCGCCGAAGAGACCGAGCGGCAGGCCGGCCCCCTCGATCGGCCGGACGCCGCGGGCGTCGGCGAAGAGCGGCCGCGGGTGGCCGGCGTTGGCGAGCGCCAGCCGGCCGCCGTCGCCGAGCGCGAGGGCGGTGAGTGTCGCGTACGAAGCCGAACCGGTGGCGTCCGCGAAGAGCCGGTTGGCGCGGCGAACGAGCTCCGGCAGGGCGAGCTGCGCGCCGCTGAGCGCGTGGAAGAGGGCGTGGAGGTTCGACTGCAGGAACGAGGCTCCGACCCCCTTGCCGACGACGTCGCCGAGGATGAGGTGCAGGGGCTCGCCGCTCGCCTGCGGGCGGAGGACGTCGACGTGATCGCCCGAGACCGCGCCGTGCGGCTCCCAGAGATAGGCGATCTCCCATTCGCAGTGCCGGACGCGACGCTCGGGGAGGAGCCGGCGCTGAATCTGCGCCGCCGCCTCGAGGTCCCGCTCCAGGGCGTGCCGGGCCTCCTCCGACAGACATTCGATGCAGACCCGGAGCAGCGGGTCGGCCGCCATGCGACGGCGCGAGATCGGCTCCTGGCACTCCTCGCAGACGCCCCATTCGCCGATCTCCATCGCGGCGAGCGCCGCGTCGACGCGGCGCATCAGCTCGACCAGACGCTCCTCGGGGCGCTCGCGGGTGAGCTCGGCGAGGCGGTCGCGCCGCGCCGTCAGTCGCTCGCGGACGACCTCCTCTTCCCGTGTCATCCGGCGGCTCCGGCTCGCGCCAGCAGCACGATCTGGCCGGAGTGATAGGCGTTGTGCTGCAGCACGCCGAGCAGCATCCCCCGCAGCGTCGGGTCGGAACCGGCGACCGTGTCCTCCAGACGCTCGGCATCGAGGGCGCGCACGTCGGCGTGGAGTCCGCGATGGGCGGTCTCGAGATCCGCGAGCAGATCGCTCCAGGCTTCGTCGCTCCCGTCGTCGGGCCGGTGCCAACCGTCCTCCGAGGGAGCCTCCTGCTTGCCGGCGATCCGGCGGCGCGTCTCCTCGAGCCAGAAGGTGAGATGGGAAACGATCTCGAAGATGTTGTGCGAGCCCGGGATCGGGCGCCGGCGTGCGGTCGCGGCGTCGACTCCGTCGAGGGTCTCGCCGAGCGCCGGGCCGTGCCAGGCGCCGCCGCGGAACGAACGTTCGAGCTGATCGGCAAACCGTTCCGTGTCGGACTGCGCCAGCGATCTCATGGCTCTCCTCCCTGCGCCGGGGCGCGAGCGACCTGCTGCGGAGACCGGGCCGGGGACCTCGTGATCCGGTTCAGGGAGTCATAACCGGCCCGGTCGCCGGGCGATTCCACCCGCCCGTTCCACCGCTTGACTGTCGCGGCGGATCCTAGGATAGCGTCCCGGAACGAACCAGGAGTTGGAAGTTGGGAACTCGGGAGATCTGTCCGTACGGAGATCCGCGACGCGACCATGCGCCTCTCGTACCTGCGATTCTCGCCGCTGCTCCTCGCCTTGATGGCGAGCGCAGCGCAGGCTGTGGAGCCGCCGCCGGAGCGGCTGTCGGCCACCGGCCTCTACGCCGACATCACCACCAAGCGCGTGGCCGAAGGTCTGGTCGGCTTCACTCCGCAGTATCCGCTGTGGACCGACGGCGCGACGAAGCGGCGCTGGATCTACCTGCCGCCGGGCACGTTCGTCGACGCCTCCGATCCGGACGCCTGGCAGTTTCCGGTCGGAACCCGGGTCTGGAAGGAGTTCGCCTTCGAGCGGCGTGTCGAAACGCGAATGATCGAGCTCGCCGATTCCGGCTGGCGGTTCGTCTCGTATCGCTGGTTGCCGGACGGCAGCGACGCCGTGCTCGCGGCCGAGTTCGGGGAGCGCGGCGTCTACACCGTGGCGCCGGGTGTCCGGTACGACCTGCCGAGCCGCTACGACTGCCGCGCCTGTCACGAGGGCAACGTCTCGCGCCTGCTCGGCTTCACCGCGCTCCAGCTGTCGAGCGATCGCGACCCGGCTGCGATCCACGGCGGTGCGCCGAACGAAGGCGATCTCGATCTCGCGGCCCTGGTCGCCCGCGGGCTGGTGCGGAACCTTTCCCCAGCGCTCGTCGCGGCGCCGCCGCGCATTCCGGCACGGACGCCGCTCGAACGCACGGCGCTGGGGTATCTCGTCGGCAACTGCGCCAACTGCCACAACGATCGCGGCGCCCTGGCCGACCTCGGCTTCTCGCTCGAGGTGCGCGTCGCTCCGGACAGCGACCCGGTGCCGGGAGCGATCCGGACCGGCTTCGGTCAGCCGGCGCACTATCAGCCGGCCGGTGAGCCGGCGCACCTGCGATTCGCCGCCGGCGAGCCCGAGGAAAGTGCGGTCTGGCGGCGGGTTTCGAGCCGCGTCGCCGTGACGCAGATGCCGCCGCTCGGCACGAAGCTCGTCGACCGCGAGGCCGTCGAGCTCCTGGAACGATGGATCCGCAGCGCTTCGTCCGTGGAGGGCGAAGTTTCGAAGTCGTCCGAAAAGGAGATGCGATGAGAGGGAGAATGTCGTTTTCGGGGGTTGTCGTGTGGGTGATTGCCGCGGGTTCGCTGGCGCCGCTCCTGGCGCAGGGGGAGGCGCCCCCGCTGCCGCCGCCGCTCTCGGAGGCCGCGCTCGCCGCGGCCACGTCGCGCGCCAACCCGGTCGCTCGCGGTGAGTTCCTGGTCCGCATGGGCAGCTGCAACGACTGCCACACGCCGACCAAGATGGGGCCGAACGGCCCCGAGACCGACTACTCGCGTCTGCTCTCCGGCCATCCCGAGGCGGCGGGCGTGCCGCCGTACGTGCAGTTTCCGGAAGGGAGCCCCTGGATGGCCGCCTTCTCCGGCACCTTCACCGCCATCTCGGGTCCGTGGGGAATCTCGTTCACACGCAACCTGACGCCCGACAAGGAGACCGGTCTCGGCTCCTGGACGGCCGACGAATTCGTCGCCACGATCAAGAGCGGGAGAAAGCAGGGGCGCGGACGCGAGCTCCTGCCGCCGATGCCGTGGCCGCAGTGCATGGCGCTCTCCGAGGAGGATCTGAGGGCGATCTTCGCCTACCTGCAGTCGATCCCGGCGATCAAGAACAAGGTCCCGGATCCGGTTCCCCCCCCGGCTCCGCCCGCCGCGCCGGCGCACTGACCGCCCGGAGAGGTCGAAGGCACCCGCCGGCGCGCATTCCTTCCGAAGTGGAACGGGATGCGCGCCGGTTGCGGCGATCGCGGGTGCCCGCGTTCAGGCGGCGACGGCCGGAGCCTCTTCGCCGTCGACGCTCCCCGGCAGCCGGGCTCCGAGCAACCACTCGGCGAGCCTCGCCCAGACCAGTCCGAGCGCGTTGTGGAGGTGGAGCGAGAGAAGGAGCGCCAGCGCGCCGGCGAAGGCGAGCGGCAGCGCGCCGAGGAACGTGGTCGGAGTCCAGGGGCCGAGCTCGACGTGGCCGCGACCGAAGAGCAACACGAACGGCGCAGCGACGAAGGCGACGGGTACGATCAGGGTGACGAGCGAAACCACCCAGCCGACGAGCCCCAGGGGAAATTTGAGACCGAGGAAGAGGAGTCCCTTCCAGAGCGCGGCCGAGCTGCCGACGGCACGGATGGCGACCAGACGCTTGCCGTTCACGGGGCGCGTCGGATCCAGTCGTTCCGGGACGGCAGCACCGAGGAGGTGGATCGCCAGCTGCCGCTCGAGGCCCTGCGCGAGCCACGCTCCCGTCAGGGTGAGGAAGAGCAGCAGCAGTCCGACCCAGACCAGGGTCAACGGGACTCCGGCAGCGAAACCGACCGTGAGGCCGACGAAATAGACCAGGCCGAGCGGAAAGGCGAGCCAGAGGTAGAGCATGCTGCCGTAGGTGCGGAGCCGGAACGGAACGGCGAAGAACTCCACGATCGGTCGGCTGCGGACGCGGGGATCGATTCTCATGATCTCCTCCTGCCGCGCCCTACGGCAGGTCACGGGCGTTGTTTCGCCGCCTCCCGTAGAATCCGCCTGCCATGAACAAACCCAAGCGCATTGCCGTCACGGGCGCGGCCGGGAACATCGGCTACGCCCTCCTGTTTCGTCTCGCCTCCGGCGAGCTCTACGGCCCGGACCAGCCGGTCATCCTGCACCTGATCGAGATCCCGCCGGCGCTCCCGGCGCTCGGCGGCGTCGCCATGGAGCTGCGTGACGCGGCCTTCCCGCTGCTCGACGGTGTCGTCGAGACGGCCGACATCGAAGAGGGGTTCACCGAGGTGGACGCCGCGTTCCTCGTCGGCGCCCGACCGCGCGGTCCGGGCATGGAGCGCAAGGACCTGCTGTCGGCCAACGGCGCGATCTTCGGTCCCCAGGGGAAGGCGATCGCAGCGCGTGCATCGCGCGACGTGCGGGTCCTGGTGGTGGGCAATCCCGCGAACACCAACGCCCTCATCGCCGCTTCGAACGCGAAGGGTCTCGATCCTCGGCAGTTCCACGCCATGACCCGTCTGGACCACAACCGCGCGATCTCGCAGCTCGCCGAGAAGAGCGGCGCGGCCGTGCGCGACATCCATCGCATGACGATCTGGGGCAACCACTCGTCGACGCAGGTTCCCGACATCACCCACACGACCGTCGCCGGTCGCCCGGCACCGTCGCTCGTCGACACGCAGTGGGTCCGTGAGACGTTCATTCCGACCGTGCAGCAGCGCGGTGCCGCGATCATCAAGGCGCGCGGAGCGTCGTCGGCGGCCTCGGCGGCTTCGGCGGCGATCGACCACGTGCGCGACTGGATCGGCGGCTCGCGGGAAGGAGACTGGGTCTCGATGGCTGTGCCGTCGGACGGCAGCTACGGCATCGCTCCGGGAGTGCTCTTCTCCTACCCCTGCATCTGCCGCGGCGGGGAGTACGAGATCGTCCAGGGACTGTCGATCGACGAGTTCGTCCAGGGGCGGATCGACGCCACCGACCGGGAGCTCCGCGAAGAGCGCAGCGCGGTCGAGTCGCTCCTCTCCTGACGGCTGTCCTGCGGGGGCGTGCGGATAGCCGTATCGGACTCCCTCGGGGAGAGGACTTGCGGAAATCACATTTTCCACTAAACTGACCGTGTGATCCGTTCCGCACGCTCCTCGTTCGCCGGCCTGGCGGGGCTCTGCCTCGGCGTCGGCCTCCTCCTGCCCTCCGGGGCAGAGGCGGGAACTCTGAACGGGGTCGGCGTCACGCCGGAGGCCGTGCAGCTCGGATCGATCGAGGTGAGCGCTCCGGTCGGCTGCGTCGTCGCCTACACGGTGAGCGTCGTCACCACCCTGGAGGCGCAGCCGGAACAGTTCGAGATCCAGGTCGCGGACGACGGCGTGATCACGCAGATCGTGCCGCTCGAGGCGCCCGCCGACGGCGCGCTGCACGTCCTGCAGGGCAGCTTCGCGTTGACGCGGCCGCCCGCCGACGGCAGTCCCGGAGTCGGCATCTACCTGGTCGACGACGGTCTCGTCCTCGATGCGGTGGACCCGTTCGGCCTGCCTTGTTCGGCGCCCGACGTCCCGGCCCTCGCCGGCTCCGGCTATGTCGCGCTCATCGCCGTGCTCGCGCTCGTTGCGCTCTTCGCACTGCGCCGGCTCCGACGGCCGAGCGCTGCCGGTCTCGCCTCCTAGTCCCCTTCGCGGCTCGCCGCCGCATTCCCGGAGCCGTCGTAGCCGGTCAGCTCGACGAAGCCGTGTCCGGCGAGGGCCCGGCCCTGCTCGCGGCCGGTGACGGCGACCGCACCCTCCCAGTAGCGCACCGAGAGGTCGAGCTCCTGGTTCGCGAGCCGCGGCCGCAGCTCGAGGACGAGATCCTCCTCTACCGTGAGACGCCAGCGGGCCGGATAGGTCGCGCCGTGCGGGCTCCGCCAGGTGGCGAGCTCTTCGATCTTCAGGCTGCGCTCGTCGAGGAGGCGCGAGCTGCCGTCGCGTGCGGTGAGACGTCCGCGGCTCCACCGGTCGGCCCCGCCGTCCCGTCGTCGCAGCCGGTAGTACATGAGCTCGCGGCCGTCGTCGAGCTGGAGCGCGAACCAGTCCCAGCCGGCGAGCTCCGGAGCGAGCGCGCTGGTCGACCACTCGCGGTCGAGCCACGCCTCGCCGGAGACGGCGACCTCGCGGCCGGCGATCTCGACCGTGCCGCGCGCGGAGAGTCGCGGGATCGAGTAGTAGTACGACGCGTTGCCGGGCTCCTCGCCTTTGCGCGAGAGGCCGTCCTCTCCCTGCAGGAGCGGAGGACGCAGCGCCGTGAGCTCGAGGTCGATCGCACAGTCCGACTCGCGCGCCCGAAGGCGCAGAGGGGAGAACGGTTCCCCGACGCTCGCGAGGCTCCAGCTCTCGACCCGGACCGCGAAGGGGCTCGCCCGGACCTCCGCCAGCTCTCCGCCTTCCCGGGTGAGGCGCTCGAAGGCCCGGAACGTTCCGCTGGCCGCGTCGCCGAGCGCGAAGTGCGCCATCCAGACGTGGGCATTGCGGAACGTCGACGGGCTGGCGGGAATCGCGGAGGGCGGGACGAGCGCGTTGCGGAAGAAGGTGAGCTGGGCGCCGAAGGCGCGACCGTCGGCGGCGAACAGGTTGGCGGTGACGTACCACCACTCGGTCCGGAAGCCCTCGTGCGCGCCGTGATCGACCGGGAACCGGAACTCCCGCGGCACCTCGGCGCGCGTGAAGCCAGGGTCCGGCGCGCCGCCCAGCGCCTCGCCGACCGCGAGCGTCGCGCGGACCTCGTCCCTTCCCGCCCGGCTCCGATCGAGCCGCCAGGCGAAGAAGATCAGGGGGAGCAGGACCGCGACCCAGATCGAGCCGATCCGGACCGCTCTGCCGGACAGGGGAAGCGCCATCGGCCTCACTCCTCGCGCAGCGCCGTCGACGGATCGGCGCGGGTCAGGTGGATCGCAGGCAGGATGCCGGCGAGGAGGGCTGCGGCGAGCGACAGGGCGACGGCTTCGGCGAACGGACGGAGCGGCAGGAGGAGCTCCATCGACCAGCCGAACGAGCGGCGGTTGATCACGTGCACCATCAGCGCGGCGAGGAGCAGACCGAGCGGCAGCGAGAAGAGTCCCGCGGCGAGGCCGATCCAACCCGTTTCGGCGCCCACCTGGGCGAGCAACTCGCGGCGCGTCAGCCCCAGGGCGCGGAGCAGCGCCAGCTCGCGCCGCCGGTCGATCTCGTAGGCGGCGAGAGCGGCGAGGATGCCGAGTACGGCGACCGCGATCGCCAGCAGCCGGAGGATGCCGGTGATGCGGAAGGTACGGTCGAAGATCTCGACCGACATCGCCTTCAGCTGCGCGCTGGGCTGGATCTCGAGCGCGCCGGGCGGGGCCGTCTCGCGGATCCGCCGGCCGAGGTCTTCGAGCTTCGTGCCGGTGCGGGCGAAGACGGCGAGGACCGCCACGTCGGTCTCTCCGAACAGAGCGCGAAACGTCCGGTCGGTGAACTTCGCCACGCCCTGGTCGGAGCCGTAGTCGTAGTCGATCCCGGCGACCAGGAACGATCGGCGACCGGACGGCGTCGGCAGCTCGAAGCGATCGCCCGCGTGGAGTCCCCGGCGGTAGGCGAACGGTTCGGAGAGGATCGTCGCGTCGGGATATTCGTCCATGGCGCGCCACACCTCGTCGGCGCGACCCTCCTTGAACCGGAACGCATCCCTTCCTCGGCGATCGAGGTCGAGCCCGACGACGCGCGCGGGAACGGCGCCCGGCTCTTCGAGGAGCATGGTGCGCAGCGTGTTGACGCGCGCGACGCCGGGGAGGCCGCGGATCCGGTCGACGGTCGCGGGAGGAATCCGCAGGTGGACGGCGCTCGGAATCCGCGACGGCGTGCTGACGTAGAGGTCGCCGACGAGCGCCGCGTCGAGCCAGACCTGCACCGCCTGACGGAAGCTGCCGATCATCACCGCGACGGCGATCGAGACCGAGACGGCGACGGCGAGCGCCGCGACGGCGACGCCGGTGCGCGAGAGGGCTGCGCCGACCGCGCGGGCGCCGTTGCGGAGGAAGAGGCCCCGCTTGCCGTGGAGCGCCGCGAGCCGGCGCGCGGCGAAGTTCATGCCGCGCGCGAGCAGCCAGGGGATCGCGAAGGCGCAGCCGACGAGGACCAGGAAGAAGGCGGCGAGCGGCAGCGCGAGGGCGCGCGTCGGAACGAGGAAGAGCAGCGACCCGACGACGAGGAAGGCGACGCCGGCGAGCGCGGCGACTCCGGCGAGCCGCTGGACGCGCTCCTCGAGCGCCGAGCGCAGCTGTGTCGTCCGCGGAGGAGAGGAGGCCGCTTCGAACGCCGGCACCACGGCGGCGGCGAGGGCGGCGGCGACGCCGAGCGCGGCGCCGCGCAGCAGGGTGCCGGGAGGAATGCCGAAGTTTCCGACGGCCGCAGCGAAGTAGAGATCGCGGATCGTGGTCAGGACGAGCGCCGTCACGCCGCGTCCGAGGATCACACCGAGGGCGAGTCCGACGGCGCTCCCGAGAAGTCCCACGGCGACCGCCTCGGCGAGGATCCGGCGGACGATCTCGATCCGCCGCACTCCGAGCGCCCGCAGGCGGCCGAAGAGATCGCGACGCTGCACGACCGAGAAGGTGAGCGCGTTGTAGATCAGGAACGAGCCGCAGAGCAGCGCGAGCAGCGACAGCGCCCGGAGATTGAAGCGGAACGCGCGGGTCATCTGGGCGAGCGTCTCGGGTCGCGACGCGGTGCGGGCGAGAAGGAGACCGGGCGGCAGGAGCGCGGTGATCCGTTCGATCCGCTGCGGCGTCCGCGGGTCGCTCTCCGGCAGCAGGAGCTCGAGGCGACTGAGCTTCCCCGGCAGGTCGAGGAGCTCCTGGGCGGTGGCGAGGTCGACCAGCGCGAGATCGGCGAGCGCCGCGCGCGAGCCCTCGTCTCCGGGCTCGAGCAGTCCGACGATCCGCAGGCGCTCGCGGCGGCCGCCGATCGCCACCTCGAGCTCGTCGTCGAGCGCGACGTCGAGGGCCCGCGCGGTGTCGCGCGAGACGACCGCGGCGCCGCGCTCGGTCGCGAAGCGGACGAGGTCGAACGGACCGCGGTCGGTCGTGGCGGTCGCGGCGAGGAGACCGCGGAACGGCGCTTCGCTCCAGGGGTCGATCCCCAGCAGTCGCAGCGGGCGCCCGGGTGGATCGCCGACGAGGACTGTCTCGTCGACGATCGGCGCGACCTCGCGGATGCCGGCTTCGATCCGGAGACGCGCGAGCCAGCGCTCGTCGAGCTCGCCGGCGGAGGAGCGGATCTCGTGCGTGGCGGCCCCCGCCGTGGCGACCGTCGCGAGCTCGAACGAGCGCCGCGCGCTCTCGTTCGCGAGATCGATCGCCACGACCACGGCGACCCCGACGGCGATTCCGGCGAGCGCCAGACCGAACTGCGCCGGATGTCGCAGATGGTAGCGGCGGCTCGCTCTGCCGAGCAGGCTCAAGGCAGCGCAGCGCGGCCGGAGGCCGGCGGAGGCGGCATCGTTCCACCCGGCTCGCGGTCGTGGTTCGCACGCTCGACGAGCTTGCCGTCCTCGAGCGCGAGCACGCGGTCGGCGATCCCCATGACCTCCCGGCCGTGGGTGACCATGAGGAGCGTCTTTCCCGCCCGCCGGGTGAGCCGGTCGAGGATCTCGATCACCTCGAGGCCGGTCTCGAGATCGAGGTTGCCAGTCGGCTCGTCGGCGAGGACGAGCGCCGGGTCGTTGGCGAGGGCGCGGGCGATGGCGACGCGCTGCTGCTCGCCGCCGGAAAGGCGGTCGGGGAACTGCGAGCGGCGGTCGCCGAGCCCGACCTCCGCGAGGAGGTCGAGGGCGTGGCTGCGGGACGCGGGATCGGACCGGCCGGAGAGCTCGAGCGGCAGGAGGAGGTTCTCCTCCACGGTCAGCGTCGGCACCAGATTGAAGAACTGGAAGACGAAGCCGAGGCGATCCCGGCGCAGTCGGGTGCGCTCGTCGTCCGGAAGGCCGGCGAGAGAGCGGCCCTCGAGGAGCACGTCGCCGGAGTCCGGCCGGTCGATCCCGGCGATGAGATGAAGGAGGGTCGACTTGCCCGACCCGCTGCGGCCGAGAAGGACCACGAGCTCGCCGCGGGCGATGACACCGTCGGCGCGGTCGAGTACCACCCGCCGCCGGCCCGCTTCGAGGTAGCTCTTCGAGAGCGCGACGAGCTCGATCACCGCCGCTGCCGGCGGATCTTCACCGTTGTGCCGGGTTCCGGACGTCACCGCCTCACTCTACGGCGCCGTCGGCGACTTCGGTTGATGCCCCGGGAACGATAGGATCCACGCCGTGGAAAGTCGCGTTCTCGCCCTGTCCCGCCCGGCCGACTGGCTGGAGCTGACCAAGCCGCGGATCACCCTCCTGGTCACCCTCACCACGGCGGCCGGGTTCGCGCTGGCGAGCGAAGGGCGATTCGACTTCGCGACCTTTCTCGCGGCGCTCGCCGGCACGGCGCTCGTCGCGGCAGGTTCGGCGGTATTCAACCAGGTGATCGAGCGCGATCTCGACCGCAACATGCGCCGCACCGCGAACCGGCCGTTACCGGCCGGCAGGCTTGCGATCGAACCGGCGAGCCTGTTCGGAGCGCTCCTTGCAGTGTCGGGAACGCTTCTCCTGCTGCTCTTCGCGAATCTCCTGACCGCGGCGATCGGCGTCGGAACGCTCGTCGCCTACGTGGCGGTCTACACACCGATGAAGACACGCAGCTCGCTCGCCACGCTGGTCGGGGCGATCCCGGGAGCGGCGCCGCCGGTGATGGGCTGGACCGCCGCCACCGGGGAGGTCGGTCTCGGCGGCTGGGTGCTGTTCGCCATCCTCTTCCTCTGGCAGCTCCCGCATTTCCTCTCGATCGCCTGGATGTACCGGGAGGACTACCGCCGGGCCGGGATGCCGCTGCTCACCGTGAACGACCCCGACGGCCACTCGACGGCGCGCCAGACGGTCCTCTACGCGGTGGCTCTGCTGCCCGTGTCGCTGATGCCGTCGGCGCTCGGAATCACCGGCTGGGTCTACCTCTTCGGTGCGCTTGCCTTCGGTGGACTCTTCCTCGCGGCTGCCTGGCGCTTCGCGCGCCAGCAGTCGCAGGCGACCGCGCGGCGGCTCCTGCTCTCCTCGGTCCTCTACCTTCCGGCGGTGCTCTCGGTCGCGGTGGCCGACCATCTCTATCTGCGCTGAGTCGGCGGTCGCCGTGCTCCGGTCCGGACTCTTCGCCATGTCGAGATCGCTGCGGTCGCCGCGGTCCGTCGCCTTGCCGGTCCTGCTGTTCGTGATCTCCTGCGCTGCCGGCTGCGGCCGCCCGCCGCGCGAGTCGCCCCCGGTCCTCTCCTCGCTGCCGCAGTTCGAGCTTCTCGAGCGATCGGGCGAGACGGTGACCCGGGAGAGTCTGCTCGGCCGGCCGTGGATCGCCGACTTCGTCTTCACCCGCTGCCCCGCCGCCTGCCCGCGGCTGACCGCGAAGATGAAGGATCTCGGCGCCCGTCTGCCCGCGAGCTCCGCCGCGCGGATGGTTTCGATCTCGGTCGACCCGGAGTTCGACCGGCCGGCGGTGCTGACCGCGTACGCCGAACGCTGGCAGATCCGCAATCCGCGCTGGATGCTCGTCACCGGAGAGCGCGACGCCGTCTGGTCGCTGATCCGCAAGGGATTCCTGCTGCCGGTCGAGGCGCAGGACGACGTGGCGAATCCGATCCTCCACAGCAACCGGTTCGCCATCGTCGACGCCGCCGGCAACCTGCGGGGGACCTACGAGGCGTTCGACCCCGAAGCGCTCGACCGGCTGCTGCTCGACCTCGCGGTGATCGAGGGCGAGGCGCGGCGGTGAGTCTGGAGCTCGCCGACCTCCCGGCCCTCAACGCGTCGCTGAACGCCACCGCGACGCTCCTCCTGGTCACCGGCTTCCTGCTCATCCGGAGCCGGCGGATCACGGCGCACCGCCGCGTCATGATCGCCGCCTTCGTCTGCTCGAGCCTCTTCCTCCTCTCCTACCTCGTCTACCACTTCCAGGTGGGTTCGGTGCGCTTCCGCGGAGTCGGTCCGATCCGGACGGTCTACTTCGCGATCCTGCTGACCCACACCGTGCTCGCCGCGACGATCCCGGTGCTCGCGCCGCTGACGCTCTGGCGCGGGCTCGCGGGCAGATACGACCGTCACCGCCGGATCGCCCGCTGGACTCTGCCGATCTGGCTCTACGTCTCGGTCACCGGCGTGGTGGTCTACTGGATGCTCTATCGCCTGACGATCTAGGCGCAGGAGCAGGAGTCAGCCGGGTGGCTCGGCGTCGGGATCGTCCGCTTCCTCGCCGG
The DNA here is from genome assembly GCA_050186295.1 of Thermoanaerobaculia bacterium. Classification (GTDB taxonomy): domain Bacteria; phylum Acidobacteriota; class Thermoanaerobaculia; order Multivoradales; family JAGPDF01; genus JAGPDF01. Next base: position 118,518 of record JBFWYP010000006.1, read on the forward strand.
CGACTCCCTCGCCGAGCCAGATGAACCGATCCATGCTGCGGGCCCAGACGAAGCCGCGGCCGTTCTCCCGCATCCCGCGCAGGACCGCGAGCTTGGAGTCGATGTCGTCGATGGCGTGCAGAGCGAGGGCCTCGGCGGTCATCGGCTCGACCGGCGAGGCGTACTCCTTGCGCCCCTGGTGGCTGAGGACCAGGTGCTCGAGCTGGAGCCGGAGGTCGTGCGGGAAGTCGGGGATCGCGGCGGCGCGCTCGCGCAGCAGATCGCGGCCGAGGACGACGTGGCCGACCAGGCGCCCGACCGGCGTGTAGTCGTTGTCGGGCATCGCGCCGAGCTCCTGGATCTTGCCGAGATCGTGGAAGAGGACGCCGAGGATCAGGAGGTCGCGGTCGAGCTCCGGGTACTGGTCCGCGAAACGCACGGCGAGCTCCATCATCGAGACGACGTGCTCGAGGAGGCCGCCGCGAAAGGCGTGATGAATCCCCTTCGCCGCCGGGTGGGTGCGGAGCGCGGCGCCGTGGACGGCGAGGGTCTCGGTCGCGAGGCGCTGCAGCATCGGGCGCCGGACCTGTCCCTCGAGGAGCTCGCGCAGCCGGCGGTCGAGCTCGTCGAGGTCGAATTTCGTCGAAGGGACGAGGAGCGCCTCGTCGAAGCCTTCCGCGCGATCGCTCTCGCCGGCCTGCCGGCACTGATCGACCTTGAGCTGGAGCTGGTCGCGGTAGCTCTGCACCTGACCGCGGAACTTGACGTAGCCGCGGGCGGCGAATTCGGTCGCCATCGCCGAGCTGTCCGACCAGGCGCGGCCGAGGATCGATCCGCTGGCGTCGGCGAGCTCGAGGTCGAGGTAGTCGCGCCCGCTGCGATCCTGGCGGATCTCCTTGCGCTTCAGGTAGGCGAATCCCTGGACGGCGTCGCCGGCGTTCCAGGTCGCGATCGGCTGGTTCTTCGCAAGATTCGGCATCTGGTCAGGGCTCCGTTCGCCTCGGTGAAGCCCGCAGGACTCCCGCTTCGGCTCGCATCGGCTCCGTCGATGCGGAGCGCTCCGGCAGTATAGACGGCGGAGAAGCCGGATCGACCCTGGTACACGACTTGCTCGGCAGTCCGGTGACATGAGCGCCGATCCGTCGTGACCCGTCCCCGACGCCCCGGGTGCCGCACCCGCCTGGCCCACTGGACCCTCTTCCTCGCCGCGATCGCGAGTTTCGTCGCGGCACCGTCTCCCGCAGCGGACACCGCGCTCCCGCCGGCAGAGGAGTTGCGGCGCTTCTTCGACGAAGGGCCCGCCTGGCTCCTGCCGGTTGCCGAGAAGGAGCGCCTGCGCGGGCTGCCGGAGGGAGAGGCGCTCGCGGCGATCCGCGCCTTCCTCGCCGCCGACCCGGTACCGTCCACCCCGGGAAACGAGCTCGTCGAAGGGATCGAACGCCGGCGGCGGGCGATCTGGGCCGACGGCCTCGCGTTCGGGGACGAACGCGCCCGGGCCCGGTTCCTTCTCGGCCCTCCCCGCGAGCGGGTCCGGATCGAATGTGGCGAGACCTACCGGCCGGCCGAGGTCTGGAGCTGGGGGCCGGTCGAGGCGCCGCGCAGCCTGGTCTTCTTCCGGCCGCGACCCGACTCCTACTTCGTCGCCTGGCGGCCGACAGAATCGAAGCGCCTGCTCTACACCGAGGAGATGGAGTACTACCTCGAGCAGTGGGACGAGCTGCGCGGTCTGCTCTCCGGAAAGCGTCCCGACCGGGTGATGTGCAACGAAAGCAAGCTGATCGACCGGGTGACCGGAGTCAACGGTCTGTTCGGATTCGAGAAAGACCGGCCCACGGACGCCGCGATCGATCGTTTCTTCGCGCCGCCCGTCGAGGTGGCCGGCTGGGCGACGGCGGCGGCTGCGGAGGTGGTCCGCGTACCCCAGATCGTGCCCGGAGCCGAAGCGCCGCCGGAAGCCGAGCCCGTGCCGTCGCCCGCGGCCGCAGCCGCCGCGAAACGCCACGGTGCGCGACCCGGGGCCGCCGAGACCGACGCTCCCGCCGCGAGCCCGGTGCCGATGACCATCCTCGAAGAGCTGCCGATCGAGGCGATCCGGATCGGTTTTCCCGAGCGCATCGACCAGCGCCTGCAGATGCGGGTGCGGATCCTTCTCCCCGCCGGTCTCCAGCCGGGGATCGCCGAGGTCGAGGGCGGCCGCGAGTCGCGCTTCTCGGTGACCGGGAGAGTCGAGCTCGCCGGAGCACCGTTCGACGAGTTCCGCAACCGGTTCGTCGTCGTGGCGCCGGAGCGACCCGCCCCGGTCGTGCTGATCTCCGAGCGTGCGTTCCGCGCCGGCGGACCGTACGTCCTGACCCTCGAGGTCCGTGACGAGATCTCGGGCAAGACGAGCTTTGTCTCGCGCGGTTTCACGGTTCCGGCCGAACCGATTCCCGAACCCGATCCGAGCCCCGAGGGCGCGATCGAAGTCGCCGGCCAGGAGACCGGGCTCACGAAGCGCGCGGCGCGCGATGCGCTGGTCCTGATGCCACCGCTCTCGGACGTCGTCTTCGGGCTCTGGCGCGCCGAGGCGATCGTCGTCGGCGAGCGCATCCGGCGGGTCGCCTTCTACGTCAACGGCACCCGTCAGCTCGAACGCTCGACCGCCCCCTGGTCGGCCGAGCTCCGGCTGCCGAACCTCCCGACCGAGCTGGTGGTGCGCGCGGAAGGGCTCGACGAGAACGGCGAGGTCGTCGCCGCGGACGAGGTCTTCCTCAACGAGCCGCAGGCCGAGCCGAAAGTACGCCTGCTCGCGCCCGAACGTGGCAAGCGGGTGGTCGGACGGGCGGTGGCGCGCGCCGCCGTCGTCGTCCCCGAAGGGAAGCGGATCGAATCGGTCGAGTTCCGGCTCAACGACGAGGTGCTTGCAACCCTCGCCAGACCGCCCTGGGAGGTCGCGTTCACCGCTCCGTCGAGCTCCGATCCGGTCTATCTGACGGTTGCCGCGACCTACGTCGACGGGACGCGGGTCGAGGATTTCCGGGTGCTCAACGGCGGACAGTTCTCGGAGCAGGTCGATGTCGATCTGGTGGAGATCTTCGCCACGGTCTTCGATCGCTCCGGCCGGATCGTCGAAAACCTCGAGCAGGGCGACTTCACCCTTCTCGATCGCGGCCGGCCGCAGACGATCAGCAGGTTCGAGCTGATGCGCGATCTGCCGCTCTCGGTCGGGATCGTGCTCGACACGTCGGGCTCGATGCGCGAGACGATCGGCGAGGCGAAGCGCGCGGCGGCCGACTTTCTCTCGGCGGTGGTACGGGTCAAGGACCGCTGTTTCGCCACCTCCTTCGCCGACCGTCCGCGTCTGCTCATGCCCCTCACGTCCGATGCGCGAGCCGTCGAGGCGGCCTTTCGCGACCTGCCGGCGGTGGGCAACACGGCGCTGCACGATGCGATCCTCTTCTCGCTCTACCAGCTGAAGGGGGTGCGCGGACGGCGTGCGATCGTCCTGCTCTCGGACGGCGACGACACCTCGAGTCTGGTCGGATACGACGACGCGCTCGAGTTCGCCCGCCGCAGCGGAACGGCGATCTACACCATCGGCCTGGACATCGGCAAGACGCAGATGACGGTGCGCGGAAAGCTCGAGAAGCTCTCTTCGGAGACCGGCGGACGATCGTTCTTCGTCTCGAAGGCGAGCGATCTCGCCGGCGTCTACGGCGAGATCGAGCGCGAGCTCCGCAGTCAGTACCTGCTGGCCTTCGCGCCGACGCCGCAGGCGAAGAGCGGCGTCTTCGCTCCGGTCGAAGTGCGAGCGGGGAGCGGTTTGAAGGTTCGGGCGCCGCGCGGCTACTATCCCTGACATGAAGAGCGTCACCTTCGCAATCGCCCTCCTCGTCGGTGGCGCCGTCTCCGTCGCTGCGCCGCCCGATCCGCCGGTGCACGTCGAGATGAAGCTCGAGCGCCTCAACCGGACCTACTCCGACTTCGTGCCGCCGCTGGCGGGAATGGACGAGGGCGGGGTCGTGGTCAAGCTGACCTCGCCCCGGCAGACGCTGATCCTGCGCGATCACACGATCCGCCTCACGCCGCTCGAGAACGGAACCATCGACGCCGAGATCGATCTCGAGATCCAGGGCAAGGGCTCGCTGGTCGCGGACGTCGCGCTCGGACCGGTGGCGCAGCAGTTCCCGGACGAAGTCGTGGTTCCGCCGCAGACGATCTCTCTCGCCGGGAACATCCGCATCAGCCGCGTGGCCGGTGGCTACTCGGTGACGGCCAATTCGTTGCCCGATTCGGTGCGCGTCGCCGTCCAGTCGCAGAAGGTGAATCAGATCCTCGCACTGTGCGACAACGCGGCGGTGATGACCCTGGGAGCGATCGACTGCCGCGGACTCGACAAGGCGCTGACCCGGCCGGAACTCCCGATCCCGTCCGGGCAGAGCTTCGTTCTCCAGGACGCCGATCTGACGGACGAGAACCGCCGGGAGCTCGACACGCTGGTGACGCCCTGAAGCGACGCCGACCGGCGATCAGATCGACGGCAGCGACAGATCCTTGCGGGTGGCCGCCTCCATGATCGCCCGGTTGAGCGGCACCTGGAAGAGAAAGCGCTGGCGCTTCGAGCTTTCGAGAAAGGCGGTCAGGCGCATCAGCTCGTCGAACGCCTTCTCGAGGTGCTTCACCGGGGCGAGGCGCTCCTTGAACTTCGTCTCGAGCCATTCCGCCGCGAGGTAGAGCTGGAAGTCGAGCAGCTCGCGCGACGGAGCGAGCGGAAGCCTCTCCATTTCCCGCTGCAATTGTTCGTAGGTCGTCCGTACTCCCTCCGCCCGTGCCCGACCGATCTCGGCCTCGATCCGGTGGGCGAGATCCGTGAGCCGGCCGGCGGACTTGCCGAGCGCTTCGTGGAGGTCGGCGGCCTCGTCGAAGTGGGCAAGCGCCGCCTCGTAGCGGCGCAGGCGGGACTGGATCCGACCGAGGAGCTGATTGGCGTCGGCGAGCGGCTCGCCCGCCGGGAGGAGCGACAGCGAAAAGTGCGCTTTCCGGGCCTCGGCCAGCGCGTTGTCGGGCTGATCGAGGAGCAGGAGGTTCTCCGCCACCGCGAGCCGGGCGATCGCTTCGCCCATGGTGTCGTCGCGCCCTTCGCGCAGCGCCAGCGCGCGGCGCAGGACCGGGGCGGCGCCGGCGACGTCTCCGAGGCGGTTCATCGCCCTGCCGACACCGACCAGGGCGAACGCTTCCTCGGCCTCGGAGCGATCGTTGGCGAGCAGCTCCCGTGCCTCTTCGAAGTAGGCGAGCGCGCTCGGCGCGTCGCCGCGCGCCAGGGCGACGGCGCCGAGGGCCGTGAGCGAGGCCGCGACTCCACCGCCCCCCTCGCGTCTCCGCGCTTCGAGCGTTTCGATGTGGAGTGCGTGTGCCTCCTCGAGGCGAAACTCGTGGAAGGCGACGTTGCCGAGCAGGAAGCGGCAGGTGGCGGCGAAGCCGCGCCGACCGCGATGCTCGGCGACGGCGAGCGCCTTGGCGAACAGATCGCTCGCCTCGGCGGTCTTGCCCTGTCTCACCAGGACCCGTCCGAGCTCGACGAGGAGCATCTCCTTGCGCCGGTTGTCGCCGTCGCGCGACGCCGCGAGCGCCTGTCGCAGGACGGCCTCGGCCTCGGGGTAGTGCCCCGCCATCTGGGCCAGATCGGCCCGCAGCGAAGCGATGGCGAGAAAGCGCTGCGGCTGGTCGCGCGCCAGTTCGAATCCGCGTTCGAGGGCCGGAGCCAGCTCGTGCAGACGGCCGAGTCGCCGGGCGAGCGGCAGGAGGATCCACAGGAGGTCGTTCTCGAGACGCGGTTCGTTGCCGCGCTCCTGGAGGCTGGCGAGCTCCAGGCGGAGGGCGGTGAAGAGCGGTTCGCGGGGGAGCCTGCTCGAGCTCCGGACCGCGTCGATCAGCACTCCGGCTCCCGACTCCGTACCCTTGAGCATCCCGTAGGAGGCCCAGAGCTCCTCGGCCGTCGAGGAGCGGGCGGCGAGGAGCTCGCCGAGCTCGCTGCGCAGGCGTTCCCGAACCGGCTCCTCGAGAGTGTCCGCGAGGGCTCGCCGGATCGCCGGAGAGGCGAGGGCGATGCCGTCCCCCCACGGGCCCGCGTCGGCGACCACCAGCCCGGCGGCGAGGTTGCCCGCGCTCCAGTCTCCTTCCGGTCGCTCTCCTCCGAGGGCGAGCGCCGCCGATCCGAGCTCGCTCGCGGGAACCGCGGTCTCGGCCAGGGTCAGCAGTCGCAGCGCCAGCGAGGCGCCGTGGCGCATCGCTTCGGCCTCGACATGGGCAATGAACCTCCGGCTCGGCTGCAGGCGGGTCGGACCTTCGGCGCCACTGAAGAAGAAGGAGCCGAAGACCTGACGCAGCTTGCGGTCGCGCACCAGGAAGAGGAGCGACTCCTCGAGCGCGAACGGATTTCTCGCTACGCCCGACGCCAGCTCCTGGGCGACCGGCTCGGGCAGAGAGAGACCGCGGAACAGCTGCGTCGTCAACTGTCCCCAGGCGGCTTCGTCCGGAGCGTCGACGAAGAGGGGGGCATCGCCGGAGAGATCCCGCAGGACGTCGATCGGGGTTCTCGAGACCAGGACGATCTGCAGCTCGCTTCCGAGGCCCGGATGCTTTCCGAGCTCCTCGATCTCGGCCCAGACCGTCGGTGGCGCGACGTCGAGGTGGTCGTAGACCACACGGATCGGCCGCAGCGGTTCGCCGGCGAGCTCCCGCGCGATCGGCGTGAGGATCCGGCTGCCGGCGTCGCGCCAGATCGCGGCTTCGCCCGCCCCGCGCAGGACCTCCCAGAGGAGGCGCGTCTTGCCCACCCCGAACGGTCCTTCGAGGCGCAGCACCGGCTCCTTGAGCCGCCGTCGGAGGTCGGCTTCGATCACCGGACGCCCGACCCACTTGATCGATCGCGAGAGGACTTCCGGATTGCGCCAGGTCGGGATCGCGACGGCGCGGGGCCGGACCGACGTCAAGGGGATCAGCCGGCCGGCACCGAGCGACAGGTTGCCGGCGGCTTCGACCGAGTGCGACCCCTCGAGCTGGAGCGCGGCATGGGTCGTGAGGAGGATCTTCCCTGGAGCCAGGTCGGGCCGGGTGGCGCGCAGCTCCTCGAGCAGCGGTTCGGCGACGAGCTCCACACCCGGGCCGACCCGGGCGGCCGCCGGAACGACGACCAGCCGGGCGGTGACCGGGCGCTTGCCGCCGGAATCGTCCCGGACGAGATCGCCGGCGAGCGCCACGGCGCGGTCGAAGATCGCCGGGTCGCCGGGCACCGGCAGGAGGAGCCAGCAACCGGGACCTGCCGGGATCACGCCGGCAGTGCGGGCTGCCGCGGCGGTCAGGCGTTCGATCGCCCCCGAGCCGGACGGATCCCAGGCCAGGAGGGCGGCCGCGGGGAGAACGCGCTGGACGGGTTCGACGAAGGGAAAGGGCCGCATCTTTGATATAAGAATCCGGATCGGAGGAACTTTATGGGCTCTCGCCGCCTTTTGAACAGAATCTACTACTTCACGGTCGAGGATGAAGGGATCCTCGCCGAAGCGTTCCCGAAGTTCGAACAGCAGAGCTTCTGCATCGCCTACAAGGTCCATGGAACCGACGACGTGTTCGTCGCCTCGGCCGAAACCAAAGAGTCGATGGACCGCCACGACGTGCCGTACAACCTCCTGGCCGAGGAAGAGGCGAACCGGATCTCGATCCTGCATTCGCCGCAGTCGAAGGAGGAGCTGGCAGACCACGAGGACGCCCTCAAGTCGCTGGTCCTCGCCCACCGGGCGATCGCAGCCGCCTGCGTCGGTGTGAACGGGGATGCCGACATCGGCATCGCCCTCTCCCGCGGTCCGGAGGATTTCACCTACTTCACCGCCCCGGCCGGGCACACCTTCATCTTCCGGCTGTTCCAGGAGCGCAAGGAGGCGGTGCAGTTCCTCAAGAAGCGGACCGGTGGCGACAAGAAGGCGCTCGAGTGGGCCGAAGGCCTCCACCTGACATCTTCCAAGGAGCTCAAGAGTTATCACTGAGAGCGCGTTCGAGCCGACCTACTCGGTATCGGCGCTCGGGCGCGAGATCAAGGAGCTCCTGGGCGGGGCGTTCGCCTCGGTCTGGGTGGCGGGCGAGATCCAGCGCTACAAGGCGAGCGCATCCGGGCACCACTATTTCGACCTGGTCGAGAAGGGGGAAGGCGACCGGATCGTCGGCGTCCTGTCGGCGGTCGTCTGGAAGGGCGAGTTCCTGCGCCTGCGGGCGGCGCTCGATCGCGCCGGCGCGAAGCTCGCCGACGGACAGAAGGTGCGCTGCCGCGTCGCGGTCGATTTCTACCCGCCCGGCGGCCGCCTCCAGGTCCAGGTCCGCGAGGTCGACCCGAACTTCACCCTGGGCGAGCTCGCCCGCCGGCGCGAGGAGACGATCCGCGCGCTCGCGGACGGAGGTCTCCTGGAGCGCAACAAGGCGCTGCCGTTCCCGGAGATTCCGCTGCGCATCGGCCTCGTCACGTCGCAGGGCAGCGCGGCCTACCATGACTTCCTGGCGACGCTCGCGGAGAGCGGCTACGGCTTTCGCGTGCTCTTCGTGCACGCGGCGGTGCAGGGCGTCGAAGCGGAGCGGAACGTGCCGTCGGCCATCGAACTGGCAGCGGCTGCCGGCGCGGAGGCGCTGGTGCTGATCCGCGGTGGCGGATCGAAGAGCGATCTGGCGGCGTTCGACAGCCGGGCGGTGGCCGAGGCGGTGGCGCGCGCGTCGCTGCCCGTGCTCACCGGACTCGGGCACGAGATCGACGAATCCGTGGCCGATCTCGCGGCGCATCTGTCGTTCAAGACCCCCACCAAGGTCGCCGAGTACCTGGTGGCGACGGTGGCCGCGGCCGAAGAGTCGATCGCACGGCTCTCCGATCGTTTGCTGCGCGAAGCGCGCCGCAACCTCGCCGAAGCGACGAATCGTCTCGGCCGGGCGGAGCGGCGGGCAACAACGGCGCGCCAGCGACTGCAGCGGGCCGGGGCGCGACTCGCGACGCTCGCCGAGGCGCTCAAGCGCGCGGCCGACTATCGCCTCAGAAGCTCGGTCCTGAGGCTCGATGGCTGGGCGCGGCTCCTGGCCGGCTACCAGCCGGAGAGGGTGCTGGCGCGCGGGTACAGTCTGACGCGCGACGCCAGCGGATCGGTGCTGAGGGACGCGGCCGCGGCCCTGCCGGGAATGCGCATCACGACGGAGCTGGCGCGGGGGCGTCTGATCAGCCGGGTGGAGGAGTCATGACCAGGAAAGAGAGCGGAAAGAAGGAGGGCGCCGAGCCCGGCTTCGGCGAAGCGATCCGCGAGCTCGAAGCGCTCCTCGGCCGGATCGAGGACGACTCACTCGACATCGACCGGCTGGCGGCCGAGCTGGAGCGCGCCGCCGAGCTGCTCGAGTTCTGTCGCGGCAAGATCCGCAAGGCGGAGCTCGAAGTCGCCGAGGTCGTGCAGCGGCTCGAGCCACCGAAACAGGAGTAGATCGCCCGAAGGCCGGATCCCCGGCCCGCCGGGCACCAGGTGCGCTAGTCTCATCTCCTGATCCATGTCGAGGGGGAAGTCGGTGGGTGGGCGATGGCTGGTGGTGCTCGGGGTGCTGGTCGCCCTGCTGCTCGCACTGCGTCTCCTGCGCCACGAACCGGGCATCGAAGTCGGAGTCACCCCCGAAATCGCCGGCACCTGGACGACGGATGCGCCGGGCTACGGCGATCGGTACCTGGAGATCTCCAGCAGCGAGATCGCGTTCGGACTCGGCGACGAGGGCGAGTCGCGGCATCCGGTGCTCGGTGTCCGCCGCGTCGAAGGTCCGGGTGCGTCGTCGACGTACGTCGTGCGCTACGGCTTCGAGGACGAAGGGAACGCCGAAGGGAAACTCGAGCTCCTCGTCGCGGGCCCGGGACTCGCGATCCGCAGCCAGCCCGGAATCCACTGGGAGCGACGGCCATGAACGGCAGCGCGCACAGGCGCCGCTCCGTTCCGCGGCGATGGCGTCAGGTCGGATTCACGCTGGTCGAGCTCCTGCTGATCATCGCGTTGATCTCGATCATCGCGGCATTGGGAATTCCGTCTCTGCTCCAGGTGATCGAACGTGTGAAGATCCAGCGGGCGATCGCCGACCTCCGGGCGATCGAGTTCGAGATCCAGAACTTCGAGAACCTCTACACCCGTCTTCCCGCCGAGATGGAAGAAGCGATGCCGCACGCGCCGCTCGACCCGTGGGGCCACCCCTACGTCTACTTCAAGTACGGCGGACCGGGCTGGCGCGGCAAAGCGCGGAAGGACCGCTTCCTCGTGCCGATCAACAGCTCGTTCGACCTTTACAGTGTCGGTCGGGACGGCAAGAGTCGGCCGCCGCTGCAGAATCCCGTGAGCCACGACGACATCGTGCGCGCCAACGACGGCGCGTTCTACGGCCTCGGACGGGACTTCTAGGCCGCTCTGCCGGTGCGCTTCCGTCGCGCCGCCCTCGAAGGGCGTCTGGCCCGGAGGATGCTGGCGCTCGTGCTGCTGGCGTCGTGGCTCCCATTGGCGATTCTCGCCTGGACCTCACTCTCGGAATACCAGGCACGGATGTCCGCCGAGGCGGACTCGCGGCTCGCGGAGCTCGCCAAGGCGTCGGGGCTCGAGCTGTTCCGCCGCCTCGAGTCGATGCGTGCCGACCTCGAAGTACTGGCCCCACAACTGGAGGTCGATTCCGGGTCCGTCGACCTCCTCGCCATGCGGGCAGGCTGGCGCGATCGCTTCGTCTCGCTCTGGGCGGTTTCCGGAGACCCGGCCCCGGCCGGCGGGGGGGAGCTGCCGCCCCTCGACGAGCTCTCGCGGCAACGGCTCCGGGAGCGGCACGAGGCCGTTCTGGTCGAGAGCTCCTCGGAGGATCGGCCGGCGATCTGGCTGGTGATTCCGGGAAGCGGTTCGTCGGAGGTCACGATCTGGGCGCGGGCCAGGATCGAGCGCCTCTGGCCGGAATCCGAGGACGTCGTGCAGGAGGGGGCCGCCTGGCTCCTGTTCGGTCAGGACCGGAAGCGTCCGATCGCGACGTCGCAGGACGTCCCGGCCGGTCTGTTCGAAGCGCTGGAGGGCCGACGGCAGGCGGCACGCGACGGCTTTCGCTGGTCGGGACCCGGCGGCGAACCGCAGCTGGCGCACTACTGGACGACACCGCTGCGCTACGACTTCGGCTATCCCGGGATGACGGTGCTGGTGACCGAGCCGTACCGGGTCGGCTCGGCGGTGCGGGCGCTGCGCCGGATCCTGCTGCTCGTCTCGCTGGCGTCCCTCCTCCTCATCGCCCTCATCGGTATCCGGCGGCTGCGTTCGGACCTGGGACCGCTCGAGGAGTTGACGGTCGGCGCCCACCTCATCGAGCAGGGCGATCTCAAGACGCGCGTATCGGTGCGCGGTGGCGCGGAAGTCGGCAGACTCTCCGAAGCGTTCAATCGAATGGCGCAGAGGCTGGAGCAGCACTTCTACCAGGCCGACGGAATCCAGGGGATCGCCGCGAGCGCGCTCACCTCTTCGCCGACGGTCGAAGGAGTGGCGCAAGTCTTCGTCGACCGCGTGGTTCCGATCGTGGGCGACCGCGAGGTCGTCCTCGTGCTCGCGGATGACGATCCCGATGCGCGCCCCGCCATCTTTCGGCCGCAAGGGCGGCCGGACAGAGCGCCGGGGGAGCTCGAACGGACTCTTCCGGACTTCTCGCGAATTCCCGCGGACGGCTGGATCGCCGGCCCCTCGGAATCCGTGTGGCGCGCACTGCGTCGAGGCGAGCGCACCCTGGCGTTCGTCGGCGTTCTCGCCGCGGGCGGTGGAGCGGCTGTCGATCGCGCCGCTCTGCTCGACGGCGCGTGCGCGCAGGCGGCGCTCGCGCTCTCCCGCGTGCGGCTGCTCGAGGACCTCGAGCGCGCCAACTGGGGCGCCCTGACCGCGCTGGCGCGGGCGGTCGACGAGAAGTCGTCGTGGACGCACGGACATTCGATCCGGGTGGCGGAGATCGCGACGTCGATCGCACATCATTGCGGGTTTCCCGAGGAAGTAGTGCGTCGCATCCGGCGAGGCAGCCTCGTGCACGACGTAGGCAAGATCGGGGTGCCCAGCGCCGTGCTCGAGAAGAGGGGTGGCCTGAGCGAAGCGGAGATGGCGATCATGCGTTCCCACGTCGAGAAGGGGGCGCGTATCCTGGAGCCGGTCGAGGGCCTGAAGGACCTGATGCGCATCGTCTGGCAGCACCACGAGCGGCTGGACGGCTCCGGCTATCCCCATCGACTCCGGCGGGGCGAGATCGACACCGAGGCCGCCCTGGTGGCGGTCGCCGACGTCTACGAGGCGCTGACGGCGGCGCGACCGTACCGTCCGGCGAGGTCGCCCGAGATCGTCGAACGGCATCTCCGCGGCCTCGCGGGGATCCAGTTCGAGGCCCGCTTCGTCGAGGCGCTGTGCGAGATCCGCGAGCGTCACGACTCGTGGATCACGGCGCCCGGCTCTGCCGTCGGCAGCTGACGGCCCAATGGCGCGATCGCGGCCGGAGGAGCCGCCGCCGGGCCGGGAATTGCAGGGATCGGCCGTGCGCTGTCGATCGGGCCCCCCGGCCGGAGGGGGCGGTCTCGCGGCCCCTACCCCGCGGGGGCTGTTCCGAACCGATCCATCCGCTGTCTCATACCTCGTGCGGCCCCTCAGGTCGCCAGGGGAGGGCATCATGAAGGCTCAGTTCCGTACGCGACTCTTCGCCGCACCCGCCATGGCGCTCTTCGCGACGATGGCATCCGCCCAGCCGACACCGATCCTCGTGGTCGTCGATTCCCTCGAAGCCGATCCGGCGGACACCGAAGTCACGCTCGTCGTCCGGACCACGGTCCCGGGCGCCGTCGCCAACGGCTCGTTCGTGCTCGAGGCGATCGACAAGGACGGCGGGAATGCTCTGGCGTTCGCTTCGGTCGTCTCGGCGACCGCCTATTCCACCGCCGCGGACGCGACGGCGACCGCTGTCCTCGACGTCCCGAGCCAGCGGATCGACGTCTCGTTCGCGTCGGCCTCCGGCACGATGAACGAAGCGTTCGGCCCGCTGGTCTCGATCCGCCTGGGGCTCCAGCCCGGCCTGCCGGAAGACGAGAGGTTCGATCTCCGGGTCGTTCCGGGGCTGACCGAGCTCTGGTCGCCGACCGCCGAGCTGCTCGACGTCCTGGCCGATCGCGGCCGCCTGCGGATGCGTCCTGCCGACCCCGGTACGGCCGACATCGCTCCGCTCGGCGGAGAGATCCCCGCCGGCGAGGTCGTCGTCTTCGGTGCAAAGACCGGCCGACCGTTTGCCATCGGTTCCGGAACGGTCGAGATCCTCTTCGATTCCCTGCTCGCCGGAGGGGTTCCCGACCTGGTGATCGATCCGCGCTTCGGATCGGCGGTGATCGACTCGCTCGACGTGTCGACCCCCGGTCGGGTCCTGGCGACGTTCCATTCGCCCGACGGCGACCTGAACGAAGAGCTCTACGGCATGGTCTTTGCCGTGGTGCTGGTGACCGACTCCGGCCTCCCGGTCGGTGCCATCGCCAATCTGATCCTCGGACCGGCGACGGAGCTCTTCGATCCGCTGGGCGACCCGCTGGCCGTCGAGGGAGGAGACGCCGACGTGATCGAGATCATGCCGGCCGACGTGGTCCTCCGCGCCGCCTTCGAGCAGGGCGACTTCCTCGAGTTCACGGCCACGAACTGAGGCGGCGAGTGCTACACCTCGTCCGCGGACGGGCCGTAGAGGCCGGGGACGGGGACGTCGAGGAGGCGCAGGTAGACGGTGAGCTGACCGCGGTGGTGGATGGTGTGGTGGAGCACCATCCCCTTGAGCACCGCCGCGCGCGGCAGGGTGAACAGGAGCTGGTCGCCGCGCCGCAAGGTCCAGGGGGTGAGCATCTCCTCGTCGCTCGCCGCGGCGATCGCCGAGCGGACGCGGGCGAGCTCCGCATCGAAGCCGGCGACGAGCGCTTCGGTCGTGCGGTAGTCGGTGCGCTCGAAGCCCGGATTCAGGAGATCGAGCTCGTGGCTCGCCATCGTCGCCCGCGCCCAGAGCTGCAGACCCACCAGGTGATTCGACAGGCGCCCGAGCGAGAACGACTTCGGGTGCGGCATCCAGTCGTACCGTTCGAGCGGCACCCGTTCGAGAGCGCGCCGCGTTCCGGCCATCTCGAAGTCGTAGTCGGAGAGAAAGCCCGTGGAGATCGTCATGCTGCGTCCTCCTTCAGCCGTGGACGGTCGGTTCGACGCCGAGCCCCTGCTGCAGGTCGCGTTCGAAGTCGAGCCAGCGGCGGAAGCGGGTGGCGAGCTCGTCGGCCGGGATCTCGCGGGCGGCGAGGTCGCGGAACATCTCCCAGTGGCGCTTCTCGGCCGGTCCGAGATCCTCCAGCAGGCGGGCGAGCTCCGGGTCGCTGTCGCCGATCTCGTCGAGCAGGCAGGTGAAGCGCTCGCAGCTGCGCGCTTCGATGAGCGCGCCGAACAGAAGGCGGTCGACCTTGGTGATCGGCTCGCGCCCGGTCTCGATCCGCTGCCGCAGCGCCTGCGCCCAGCGGTTCGGTCGCCGGCCGGCGAGCGCCCAGCCGCGCTTCTTGAGGATCGCGACCACGCGGCGGAAATGCTGGACCTCTTCCGCGGCGAGCATCCCCGCCCGTTCCACGAGCTCGAGATCGTCGGGGTAGTAGCCGGCGAGCGACAGCGAATACATCGCCACCTGCTGCTCGCACACCGCGTGATCGGCGAGGAAGACGGGCAGATTCGCCGCCGCGAGGACGGCCCACGTGCCGCGTGTGCCCACGAGCAGGGGCAGTTCGGCCCGCACGGCCTCGACCGAGGCGCGCACCGCGCCTACCGCTTCCTTGCGGCGTCGACTTCGAAAGCGACCGGTCGGGAGGGGCGCGAATCCGGATGATCGACCCCGTCCTCGCGCAGATCCTCACGGATGAGGAGGTCGAGGAACAGCTCACGGACGCCCGAGCGGCCGCGCTGCTTGAAGACGCGGCGGATCTCGGCGGAGGAGATGCCGATGCCGGTCATCGTCTTGAGGTACTGGCTGAAGACCCGCGGACGCGAGGCGAAGCTCACCACCAGGAGGAGGAGCAGCACCACCGCGAAGCCGAGCAGAATGTAGGTCGGGCTCCAGGTCATCGGAGTGGATCCTATCCCGCCGGACGGGAGTAGCATGGAGGGGATGGGGAACGACCTCTCCACTGCCGAGATCGCGCGCTACGCCCGGCACCTCTCGCTCGCCGAGGTCGGGATGGCGGGGCAGGAGCGGCTCAAGGCGGCGCGCGTGCTGGTGGTCGGCGCCGGCGGCCTGGGCTCGCCCGCGGCGCTCTATCTCGCGGCGGCAGGGGTCGGAACGATCGGTCTGGTCGACTTCGACTTCGTCGACCGTTCCAACCTCCAGCGTCAGATCCTGTTCGGGGAGAGCGACGTCGGCAAGGGGAAGCTCGACGCCGCCGTCGCGCGCCTCCGGGAGACGAACCCGCACGTCGTGCTCGAGCCGCACGCCGCCAGAGTGGCGAAGGGCAACGTCGCCGAGCTCGTCGCAGGGTACGATCTGGTGGTCGACGGCACCGACAATTTCCCGACCCGGTACCTGGTGCACGACGCCGCCTTCTTCGCCGGCAAACCGTACATCTACGGCTCGATCTTCCGCTTCGAAGGCCAGGCCTCGGTGTTCGCGCCGGCGAGCGCGCGGGGCGGCCCCTGCTTTCGCTGTCTCTTCCCCGAGCCGCCGCCGCCCGGAGCCGTTCCCTCCTGTGCCGAGGCGGGGGTGATCGGCGTCCTGCCCGGCATCATCGGTTCGATCCAGGCGAACGAGACCATCAAGTGGATCCTCGGCGTCGGCGAGCCGCTGGTCGGCAGGCTGCTGCTCTTCGACGCGCTGGCGATGCACTTCCGGGAGGTCGGATTCCGCCGTTCCGCCGACTGCCCGCTCTGCAGCGAGTCCCCTTCGCAGACCGGGCTCGTCGAGTACGACGACAACTGTCTCACGCCCGCCGAGGAGGAGGCGTTCGAAATCACGCCGCGGGAGGTCGCGCGGCGGCAGGGCGCCGGGGAGCCGATGGTCATCGTCGACGTCCGCCTGCCGCACGAGCTCCACCTGGCCGCGATCACCGGTGTGCTGGCGATCCCTCTGCACGAGCTGCCGTCGCGGGTTCACGAAGTGCCACGTGATCGGGCCGTCGTCACGCTCTGCCACGTCGGTGTCCGCTCGCTCCTCGCCGCCGAGCTGCTGCGCGAAGCGGGCCACACGCACGTCCGCAGCCTCGCCGGCGGGATCGACGCCTGGAGCCGCGAGATCGACCCCGACGTGCCGCGCTACTGAGGCGCGGTCCCGCTTCGCGGAGAACCCGGGGCGACCTTTCGTCGTATCCTCTGACGGCGGCGCGCGAGTGTCGCCGACAACGGTCCATCCCGAACGGAGTCCAGGCATGCGGATTCGGAGTCTCCCCGGCATCCTCGCTGCGGCCGCGCTGGTCGCGACGATCCTCCCTCAAGCACCGGCAGGCGCGGCGAAGAAGCCGGCCGCTCCGAAGGCCGGAGGCGCGGCGACCCGCGCCTCGGTGCCGATCGAGGAGTTCACGCTCGGCAACGGCATGAAGTTCCTGGTCGTGCGCCGACCGGAACAGGCGACCGTCATGGCCGGCTGGGTGGCCAAGGTGGGCTCGGCGAACGAGCGGCCGGGGATCACCGGCGTGGCGCACTTCTTCGAGCACATGATGTTCAAGGGTTCGAAGAAGATCGGGGTCAAGGACGAAGCGCTCGACGAGCGGCTGATCGCGGAGCAGGAGGCGGTGCAGGAGAAGATCCGGGCGGAGTACCGGATCCAGCGCCAGCGCATGCGCCGGGGCGAGATCGAGGATCCGTTCGATCCCGCGACCTACCCGCAGTCGCTGCGCGATCTCGAGGCGGAGTTCGCGGGTCTCGTCGAGCAGCAGCGCGCCAACATGATCAAGGAGGAGTTCGACAAGATCTACACCGAAGCCGGCGGCTCGGGGATGAACGCCACGACCAACTGGGATTCGACGATCTACTGGATCACGGTCCCCGCCAACAAGCTCGAGCTCTGGTTCTGGATGGAGTCGGAGCGCCTCCTCGAACCGGTCTTCCGCGAGTTCTACGCCGAGCGCGACGTGGTCAAGGAGGAGCGCCGGCTGCGGGTCGAATCGACACCGACCGGACCGTTCGACGAGCAGCTGAACGCCATGTTCTGGACCAGCCACCCCTACAAGTGGGACACGATCGGCTGGATGTCGGACCTTTCGACCCTTTCCATGGCGGACGCGCAGTCGTTCTTCGACACCTACTACGCGCCGAACAACATCACGGCGGCCCTGGTCGGCAACTTCGACACGGCGCAGGTGAAGGCGCTCGCGGAGAAGTACTTCGGACGCATTCCGCGCGGCGCGACGGAAGTCCCCGACGTCGTCACGCTCGAGGAGCCGCAGCTCGCCGAAAAGCGGATGAACGCGGAGTGCGACTGTCAGCCGCAGGTCTCGGTGCAGTTCCACACCGTGCCGTTCGGACATCGCGACGAGTATGTGTTCGACGTCATCTCCGGTCTCCTCAACGGCCAGACCGGGCGCCTCAACAAGAGTCTGGTCCTCGACCGCAAGATCGCCGCGTCGGCGTCGTCGTCGCAGCAGAGCTGGAAGTACAACGGCTTCTTCTCGCTCTCCGCCGAGACCCAGGGGGACGCCTCGCCGGCCGATCTCGAAGCCGCGCTCTGGACGGAGGTCGAGCGGCTGCAGAACGAGCCGGTGCCGGCCGAGGAGCTGCAGAAGGTCAAGAACTCGGTCCTCGCCGACTCCTTCCGGCGACTGCAGAGTCCGTTCTTCCTGCTGGTACAGATCCTGTTCTACGAGGGCTGGGGCGACTCCGGCTATCTCAACACCTCCGCCGAGAAGACTCTCGCGGTGACCGCGGAGGACGTCCAGCGGGTGGCGAAGGAGTACTTCACCCGCGACGGCCGGACCGTCGCGACCTACGCGCGCAAGGCCGGCAGCGTGGCGGAGGAGGTCCCGCCGGAACTCGCCGGTCTTCCCGATCCGGTGCGCAACGGCGTCATGGCGCAGCTGCGGCAGATCCGCACGGTCGAGGATCCGGCGCAGCTCGAGCAGCTCCTCGGCATGGTCGAGCAGCAGAAGGACGCGGTTCCGCCGGAGATGAAGGGCGCGATCGACCTGCTCGGGAAGGCGGCGCGGGCGCGGCTGGACGAGCTCTCGGCGGCGGCCGGGAAGGAGGAGTCGAAGTGAGGAGCCAGATGCTGAGGATCGCCGTCGCATTGGCCGTCGGTACGGTGCTGTCCGTCGCCGGCGGATTCGCGCAGTCCATCCCCGAGCGGCCCGAGGAGCTCGCCTACGGCCCGCTCCGGTTCGAAGTTCCCGACGCCTCGGGTTTCCGCCACGAGCTTCCCGGAGGGATCGTGGCCTACGTCGTGCCCGACCGGTCGCTGCCGCTGGTCAGCGTGGTGCTCCATCTCCGCACGGGCGCCTTCCGCGAGTCGGCAGCGCAGCCCGGAGTCGCTTCGATGACCGCCTCGCTGATGCGCGTCGGCGGAACGGCGGAGCGGACGCCGGAGGAGTTCGACGAACGGGCCGACTTCCTGGCGGCGCAGATCGGATCGAGCGCCGGCGACACCGGTGCGCGCGTATCGCTCAACGTCCTCTCGACCTCGCTCGACGACGGCCTCGATCTGCTGTTCGAGATGCTGCGCACTCCGCGCTTCGACGACAGCCGTCTGGCGATCGAGAAGAGCAAGGCGCTCGAAGCGATGAAGCAGCGCAACGACGACGCCGGGGACATCCAGACACGCGAGTGGTCGTGGCTGATGTACGGCCGTGATCACTTCTCGAGCCGTCGCGCCACGGCGGCGCAGCTCGGATCGATCACCCGCGCCGACCTCGTGGACTTCCACCGCCGGACGTACGGTGCCGAAGAGATGGTGATCGCGGTCTCCGGCGACGTCGACGCGAAGGCGATCGTGGCGAATCTCTCGCGCCGGCTCCGGGGCTTCCGTGCCGGCGAGCGCGCTCCCTGGCCGCCGCCGGCATCCGACTACCGGCCGACGCCCGGGCTCTACCACGTCGAGAAGGACATCCCCCAGGGCAAGGTCTCGATCGGGCACCGCAGCATCCGGGTCACCGACTGGTCGAACCCCGAGCTCGCCGCGCTCGACGTGATGAACGACATCCTCGGCGGCGGCGGCTTCACCTCGCGCCTCGTCAAGCGGATCCGTTCGGACGAGGGGCTCGCCTACGGCGCGGGATCGAACTACGGCCTCGGCGTCTTCTGGCCGGGCGTCTTCGGGATGGGCTACGCGTCGAAGAATCCGACGGTGGCGTACGCCATGGAGATCCTGCTGGAGGAGGTCGACCGGATCCGCCGCGAGCCGGTGACGGCGGAGGAGCTCGCGATCGCCAGGAGCTCGGCGATCGACACCTTCCCGCGCGCGTTCGAGTCCGCGGCCCAGATCGCCGGAACGTTCGCCCAGGACGAGCTCATCGGGCGCCCGCATTCGTACTGGACCGGCTACCGCGCCCGGATCGGAGCGGTCACCGCCGCCGACGTGCTGGCGGTCGCGCAGAAGTACCTCCACCCGGACGAGCTCGTCACCCTCGTGGTCGGCAAGTGGAGCGAGATCGCTCCCGGCGATCCCGAAGGACGGGCGACGATGGAGCAGTTCGCCGGCGGCAAGGTCGAGCATCTGCCGCTGCGTGATCCGTTGACGCTCCAGCCCTGACCTCGCCGTGCCGGAGCTCCCGGATCTCACGGCCTACCTCGAAGCGCTCGAGGAGCGCCTGATCGGGGAGCGGCTCGAGGCGATCCACTGGCACTCGCCGTTCGTTCTCCGGACGGTCGATCCGCCGGCGAGCGAGCTCGTGGGGCGTCGGATCGAGAGCTTCGAGCGGCTCGGCAAGCGCCTCGTCTTCGTGTTCGAAGGGGACCGGTTCGTGGTGCTCCACCTGATGATCGCCGGACGCCTGCAGTGGAAAGCGCCGGGCGCGCGGCCGCCGGGACGGATCGCGCTCGCGACCTTCGACGCTCCGGCCGGCCGGCTGTCGCTCACCGAGGCGGGCTCCAAGCGACGCGCCTCGATCCACCTCGTGCGGGGGCGGGAAGGTCTCGGTGCGCACGATCCCGGCGGGATCGAGCCGCTGACCGCGAGCCCCGAGGAGTTCCGGGCGGCGCTCGTGCGCGAGAACCGGACGCTCAAGCGGGCGCTCACCGATCCCCGCCTGGTGAGCGGAATCGGCAATGCCTACTCGGACGAGATCCTGCATCGCGCGCGCCTCTCGCCGTTCGCGCGCACCGGCGATCTCGACGACGCGGGCTGGAGCGGGCTCCACCGGGCGGTGCGGGAGACGCTCGCGGAGTGGGTCGCCCGCCTGCGCACGGAGCGCGACGGTGGCTTCCCTTCGCGGGTGACCGCCTTCCGGCCGGAGATGGCCGTGCACGGCCGGTTCGGCGAGCCCTGCCCGCGATGCGGTGAGCCGGTGCAGCGGATCCTCTACGCCGAGAACGAAGCGAACTACTGCGCCGGCTGTCAGACCGGCGGGAAGCTCCTCGCGGATCGCGTCCTGTCGAAGCTCCTCAAGGGAGACTGGCCGAAGAGCCTCGAGGAGCTCGAAGAGAGGAAGGCCGGCAACCGTGCGGCATTCCTCGCCGCGGCGCTTCCGGCCCTGCTGCTCCTCGGGGCAACGGGTATCGCCACCGCGCAGCCGGGGGGCAGCGCGCCGGGCGGCGGAGTCGAGCTCACGCTGCCGCTCCCGCCGCGTCCTGCCGACCCGTCGCGCCTGGCCGCGGCGCGGTCGCTCCTCGGCGATGCCGCCACGAGCGGCACGATCGGCCCCTACACCCTCCTTACCGACGTCGACGCTCCGCGGCTCGTGGAGCGCGCGGCAGCGCTCGCGCGGGAGCTCGAAGCAGCCTACCCGGCCCGCTACGGTCTCACCCCTGTCGGTCGACCGCGCGAGAGCGTGGTGCTCTTCGCCCGCGAGGCGGACTACCGCGCCTTCCAGCGCAGGGAGCCGCTGCTCGCCCAGCTCGAAGGGGCGTCGGGTCTCGCCGGATTCGGACTGATCGCGACCTATCGCGAGTCGCGCCCGGACGACGAGATTCTCGCGACGCTCGCGCACGAATGGGTGCACCTGCTCAATCGCCGCGCCATCGGTCCGGCGCTGCCGCCCTGGCTCGAGGAAGGAACGGCCGACGATCTCTCCTCGTGCGTCATCGGACCGGCCGGTGAGCTGCGGCCCGGTACCTGGTCGCGGATCCTCACGCCGAGCGCCGGGGGCTGGCGGATCGACGGTGGCGAGGCAGCGCTGCGCGAGCTGGTCGTCGCGCTGCGCCGCCCGGACGGCGGAGCCCGGGCACCGCTCGACCTCGAAGCGACCCTGAAGCTCGACTGGCTGGCATTCTCGGGAGGGGAGGCGGCGCCGCTCCACTACGCCGCAGCGAACGCCTTTCTGCGCTGGATCCTGGCGGACGAGGAGCTCGCCGGGCGTCTTCGTCGCTGGTTCGACGCGATCGCCACCGGGGAGCCGGTCGATCTCGAGAGCCTGCGGGCCGGGCTCGACCGGAGCTGGCCGGAGATTCAGGCCAGCCTTTCCGCCTGGCTGGAAAGCGAGTTTGCGGCGCTGCCGCCCCTCCCGCAGCGGTCGAAATCCGACAGCTGACAAATTTTCGTCGAGAACGGGTCGCGCAGATCGCGAAAATTCGTCGTTCTGGAACCGATCGATCTTTCGAATCAACGACATACGAGCGAGACCCGGGTCGGGCCGGCTGGCCTGAATGGTGCAATTCCGGAGTGGCGAATGATCGATTCCCTCGCCAGCTCGCGTCAGGAAGAGCTCCTCGACCTGGCCGCGGACCTGCTGAAGGCTGCCCAGGAGCCGGGTCACTGGCCCGCGACGCTCGGGCGCCTGGCGACGATGCTGCGCTGCCAGCAGGCGATGCTCCTGCGCGGAGAGGGCGGGCGGCGTTCGATTCTCGCCACGAACGACCTCGATCCGGGGGAGATCCGGACCCTCGCCGGCCGGCGAGGCGATCCCGATGCGACCTGGCCTGCCTGCCCGCCGCAGCACCGCGAATTCCTCCTGCCCGGCGAAGGCAAGCTCGCGCTGCTCGTCGACCGAGTCCCGTTCGACCACAGGACTCTGGCCTTCGTCGAGCGACTGGCGCCGCTCCTTGCCTCGGCCTGGCGGCTGACCGATCTCTTCGCTGCCAGCGAGCGGCGTCAGGCCTGGGGTTCGCGGTCGATCGAGCCGCTGCCGACCGGCGTCGTCGTGCTGGCCCGCGACGGTCTGGTCCTGCAGTCCAACAGCGCGGCGCGGCGTCTCCTCGACACCCAGCGCGGCCTGCAGTTCGACGGACACCGGCTGCATTCGGAGAACGCGAGCCTCGAGCGCTCGCTGGCCCGCCTGCTGACGGCAGAGATCCGGCCCGAGGAGAAGCGCGTCGCGACGGAATCGATCCTCCTGCCGCGCACGACCGGCGGCGCCCTCGAAGTCCTGGTCGTGGTCTCGCCGCGCTTCGCCGACGCGCTCCCGTCCGCGGCGGCCGTGGCGTTGATCTTCGATCCGTCCCAGGATGCCGGGAATCCGGCGGTCGTCCTGGCGGTGCGCCACAACCTCTCGTTCGAGCAGACGCAGGTCGTCGGCCTGCTGCTGCGGGGCCGCAACATCCCCGAGATCGCCGATCAGCTCGAGGTGCCCGTCGAAGTGATCACCTCCTGCCTCGGATCGGTCTACTCCCAGCTCGGCACGACCCGCCAGGTCGAGCTGGTCAAGCTCCTGCTCACGTCGCAGTAGGCCGCGAGGATGCGCCGGCCGGCGCGGTAGAGTCCGGCCATGGGTACCCGGCGCGCCTCATGACGCCTGAGCCGACGCCCGTCGAGGCGGCGGAGGGCCGGCCGTCGAACGCCACTGCCGACGAGCAGGCCCGGATCCGGGCACTCCTCGAAGGGGTACCGGAGGCTCTCGCGGAGTTGCGGAGCTGGGTCCGCGGTGCGGTGACGCCCTATCGATTCCGTCTCGCGGAAGAGATCGAGGATCTCGAACAGGAGGTCGCGATCGAGCTGCTCGAGATCCTGCGCGCGGGCCGCTTCGAAGGCCGGAGTCTCGTCGCGACGTACGTGCGCCGCATGGTCCACTACAAGTGTCTGAACCGGTTGCGGGCGGCACGGAGCCGTCGGTTCGTCGATGTCGCGGACGTCGAAGTCGTCGACACAGAACCGACGCCGTTCGAACGCGCGAGACAGCGGAGCGAGCTCGACCTGGCGCTCCGTGTCCTGGCCACGATGTCCGAAGAGTGCCGCGAGCTCTGGTCGATGATCCACAGGGGCGTGGGCTACGAAGCGATGAGTGAGCGATGGGGCGTCGCCGCCGGGACGCTGCGGGTCCGGGTTCTGCGCTGCCGCGAGCGGGCGCTCCGGGAACGACACCGTCTCGCCGCCGGTAACGCGGGGCGATCGGGGGAGACAGTGGAGTAGATGGCCGATCTCGACTGTCGCGCGGTGGAGGAGCGTCTCCCCTGGTATCTGCACGGTGGGCTCGCGCCCGAGGAGCAGCGGTCGATCGCGCGCCACCTGGAGAGCTGCCCGGCCTGCCGCGAGGCGCTCGCCGCGACCAGGGAGGCGAGCGCACTCTTCGCGGCCCATCCGCCGGCAGAGCTCCTCGTCGACTACGCATTCGGTCTCGAGATTCCAGCCGCAGAGCGAACCACGCTGGAGCTGCATCTCGCGCATTGCGCCGAGTGCCGCGACGAGCTCGAAGGAGTCGCGTCGCGACCTTCTGTGGTCGGCGAGGAACGCTCCGGCGACGCCGTCGACGACGTTCCCGGCGCACGACCGCTGGATCGCAACCGGTTCCGGACGCTCGCTCTCGCCGCTTCCGTCGTACTGGCCACCGGTCTCTCCGTCTGGCTGGCGACGGCGTTCCGGAATCCTTCGGGCGCAGGACGCGTCGCAGTCGTCGAACTTCTGCCCGACAACTCCTTGACGCGCGGTGCGATCGGCGAGGAGCTCGGCTTCCGCGCGTCGGAGGCGACGACGCTCCTGCTGGTCACCGATCGCGCGGAGTCTTTCGACGAGGTGCGGGCGGGGCTTTCGACGATCGAGGGTCGCGAGCTGCGCCGATGGACACGTCTGCTCCCCGCGATGGGCGGCGGCTATGCGCTCCTGCTGCCGGCGAACGCCGTCGCGCCCGGGAAGATCGCGATCCACCTCGAGGGGCGACGTGGCGAGGTCTGGTCGCCGATCGGCAGCTACCGCGCGACCGTCGAGCCGTAACCTTCCGACACCGTCCGTTCAGTGGACCGGTCCGATCAGGACGAACGGAGCCCAGAAGCGCGGGTCGGAGGTCCGAAGCTCGACGGTCCGCCCGTCCCTCTCGATCCGGACCGGTCCCCGCAGCAGCTCGAGTTGTGCCTGACGGAGTGCCTCGTCGCGCGCGAGGCCGGCGGAAAGGTGGCGGTGGAAGCGCGACATCAGCTCGGCGGTCGACTCGTCGTCGACGCGCCACAGACTCGCCACCACGCTGCGCGCTCCGGCGACCTGGAGTGCCCGCACGAGCCCGAGGATTCCCTCACCGCCGCGATCGGCACCGCGCGCCGTTTCGCAGGCCGAGAGCACCACCAGATCGCTCGCCTCCCGCACCTGCGCGGCGATCTCCCAGGCCTGGAGGAGGCCCTCGCGTGCGCCCGTCCCGTCCGCATCGGGAGCGAGGAGGAGCGCCGAGTCGAGCGGCAGGGCTTCGTCGACGACCGCGTGGGTCGCGAAATGGGAGACCGTGGCGGTCGCGAGCGCTCCCCTCGCCGCCGACTCCGTCGCGGCGTCGCCCAGGAACAGGTGAACGCGCTCCCCGAGCTGATGGTACAGGCTCTCGGCCTCGCGCCGCGTCGCGGGGAGCCGCCCGAATTCGCGGCGGAACTGCGCGGTCGCGGCTGCGGAGCTCGTCGGATCCGCGAATACCGCGACGCGGTCCGGCGCTGCAGCCGGTCTCTTCTGTTGCAGCTCGGCCTGCACGGAGGCGGAGACCTGGTACGAGACGGGGAGGCGCTCGAGCAGGCGCGAGTCCGGCGCCTGGGGATCGGGAAGAGCGGCGAACGCGAGCGTGTGAATGGCGCCGTCGGGGATGATCAGCAGGCGTGCGGCCGAGCGCAGCTGAGTCGCCGCCGGTCCGAGCAGGAGCTGCGACAGCCTCCGCTCGACCGCACCGAGCTCTGCCCGGCGGAGCGTGGAGCCGGAGACGAGTTCGCTCCATCGTCGGACGTCCGCGGCGATCCCGGCCTCGCTCGCCGCGATCGGGAAGGCCTCGACGCCGCCGGTACCCGAGAGGGCGAACAGTGTCGAACTTGCCGGGCCGAGACTGTAGGCCAGCACCAGGGTGTCGGCGGCGAGAGTCTGCCGGATTTCGGCGAGGGAGTAGGCGGGGGGCGTCTCGATCGCGCGGAGGCGCGGCGAAGCGTCGCGTGCCGAACGGTTCAGGCGTTCCCGTTCTTCGTGGAGCGCCTCGATCGACTGGCGGAGCGCCTGCCGCTGCCCGTCCGCCGCCGGCGTGGCGGGCAACTTTGCCATCTCGAGGTAGGCCTGATCGATCCGCGCTCCGAGCTGTCTCCGCGTGCGCGCTACGGCCGGGTTGAGGTCGGCATCGGCGAGCTCGAGATCGCGCTGCTGCAGCAGGGCGAGAAGGGCCTGCGCCCGCGAGCGCTCGTAGATCTCGAACGCCTCGTCGGGACGGCCGTGGCGCAGCAGAAATTCCTGGAACGCACGGTAGATTCCGGAGTGTCGGCTGCGAAACGCCACGAGGCCGCGATCGCCACCGCCGAGTTGCTCCTGCTGGCGCTCGAGCGCACGGATCGAGCGCCGGTACGATCGCTCCGCTTCGTCGGGACGACCGCGCGCGTCGAGGATCGCGGCGAGCGCCGAAGCCGCCTCCGCCTCGAAACTCGAATCCGGTTGGATCCGGGTGCGTCCTTCGAGCGTGAGCTCGGCGAATCGTGTCGCCGCGTCCAGGTCGCCGCGTTCCTCTGCCTCGCGCGCCTCGAGTGAGGTGATCAGCAGCTCCACCCCGGTGCGTGGCTTGTCGAAGTCGTCGAGTGCGCGGGCGGCGGCGATCTCCGTGGAAGCGCGCCGGAAGTTGCCCGTGTCCTGGAAGATCCGGGCGCGATTGGCGCGGATCGACACCAGGTCGCTGCGGTCGGGCGCCGAACCGTCGAGCAGTGCCCACGCCTCGTCGAAGGCGGAGAACGCCTCTTCCGCGCGGCCCGCATCGCCGAGCACATTCCCGAGATTGATCAGTTTGCGTGCTGCTTCCCGCGAATTTCCGGCCGCGCGAAGGAGATCGATGGCGCGTCGCGTGTAGACCTCGGATCGATCGAGGTCGCCGCGCAGCCGAGTCACGATTCCGAGATTGGCCAGCGCCGGTGCCGGGTCGCCGCCCTGCTGCTCGGCCAGCGCGAGCGATTCGAGGAGGTGTTTTTCCGCCGAGGCGAGATCGTTGCGCCGCCCGGCCACCATCCCCAGGCTGCTGAGTACGTTGGCGTAGAGCCAGCTCCGCGGCGCGACGCGCCGGCGGATCCGCGCCGCTTCCTCGAAATACCGGCTCGCCGAGGCGAGGTCGTCCTGGCCGGCGTGGAGATTTCCCAGGGAGTTGAGCAACAGGCTCGCACCGAGCCCGTCCGGTTCGATCTTCGACCAGGCGTCCAGCGCCGCGCGATAGGTCTTCTCCGCCTCGTCCAGCTGGCCGACGCGCCTCTGGGCGTCGCCGTGAAGCCGTCCGAGGTGCGCGGCGATCTTCCGTGGCGAGGCGGTGACGGCGCGGCCGTAGGCGATCCTCGCGGTCTCCCAGTCGGCGCGTTTTCCCGCGGCCTCCGCGAACCTCGTCCAGACCCAGCTGCGGATCTCGTCGGGCCTGCCCGCGAGGCGGCGCTCCAATTCCGCAGCGCCGACGCCGGGTGCGACCGTCGTGGAACCGCCGGAGCTGAACCCGGCGACGAGTTCGAGCAGCTCCGGACCTGCGTTGGTCGGTCGCCCCTGGAAGGTCCAGGCCGCGGCGGGAACGACGGTGTGGCGGCGGGCACCTCCCCGTGAGAAGTCGATCTCGAGGGGTCCTTTGGGGAGCTCGAGGAGCGGCAGGAGGTCGAGCTCCGCCCAGTGCCGGAACTCCGTCGCCGGTTGCCCGGAGGTGGAGGAGGGAGACCAGCGCAGGAGCTCGTCGCCGACTTCGAGGGGTGACTGGAGACCGGCCGGGGCCTGGACGGCTTCGACGATGACGGCTGCTTCCGCGACCGCGCCGGAGAGCGAGACGGCGAGGAGTCCGAGTCGCAGGATGCGCCGGAGTGGAGCCGCCATCAGACGGAATTTCCGGAAGGCGCGGGACAGGGGAGGGATTCCTCTTCCCGCCAGGCGATCCCGCCGTCGACGTAGCGCTCCCGTTTCCAGACCGGGACCTCGCGCTTGACGCGCTCGAGGGCGACCCGCGCCGCCTCCTGGGCGGCGCCGCGGCGCGGGGAGCTGGCGGCGATCGCGACCGAAGCTTCGCCGACCGCAAGCGCACCGAGGCGATGGACGATCGCGACGCGCAGGCCCGGGGTCGCCGCCTCGAGCTCGCTCTCGATTCTCGCGATCGCGCGCTCGGCCATGGTTTCGTAGGCGGAGTAGTCGATGCCGGCCACGGCCCGGCCCTCGTGCAGGTCACGGACGGTGCCGAGGAAGAGCACCGAAGCACCGGCGGCACAGGACTGTACCGGGGCGAGCGCCGACGAAGGATCGATCGGCTTCCGGGTGAGACGTGCTCTCTCAGCCACCGGAGACCGGAGGAAGGATCGCTACCTCCGTCGCGCCGGCGAGCGGCCGGCCCGCCGCGCCGATCTCGCCGTCGACAGCGATGGCGGCGCGCGGCAGCACGCCGGCGAGCGACGGAAAACGCTCCGCGAGCTCGCGCCGGAGCGCGGCGACATCCGCTCCGTCGGCGAGCTCGATCTCCTGCGCGTCGCGACCCAGCGCGTCGGCGGCGGAAGCGAAGGCGAGCAGGCGGATGCGCATCGCTCGGATGGTAGCACCGGGTCGCATCGGATAGATTCGCCGCTGGACCGGGGAGGAATCTTGGCGGTACTGGAATCGGGATTGAAGCGGGACGCGGCCTTCGACCGCCGGCGGATCCACTGGAAGCAGGAGCTCGAACGTCTCGCAGTCGAGCAGGCGGAGCTGCGACTCGGCGGCGGTGAGAAGGGGCAGGCGAAGCAGCACGCGCAGGGAAAGATGGTTGCACGTGAACGGATCGAGGCGCTCTGCGATCCCGGCGCACCGCTCCTCGAAGTCGGTCTCTGGGCCGCGCACGGCATGTACGCCGAATGGGGTGGCGCACCGGGCGGTGGAGTGGTCGCCGGGGTCGGGCGGATCCACGGCCGGCCCGTGATGGTCGTCGCCGACGATGCGACGGTCAAGGCGGGCGCGAAGTTTCCGCTCGGCATCAAGAAAGTCCTCCGCGCGCAGGAGATCGCCCTCGAGAACCGGCTGCCGACGGTCTACCTCGTCGATTCGGCCGGGGTGTTCCTGCCGATGCAGGACGAGATCTTCCCCGACCGGGAGCACTACGGCCGGATCTTCTACAACAACGCGCGACTGTCCGCCGCCGGCGTCTTCCAGATGGCGGCGATCGTCGGCTCGTGCGTCGCCGGCGGCGCCTACCTGCCGATCATGAGCGACGAGATCCACATCGTGGAAGGGACGGGATCGATCTTCCTCGCCGGTGCGCACCTGGTCGCCGTGGCGATCGGCGAGCGGATCGGCAACGAGGAGCTCGGCGGCGCCGAGGTCCAGGCGGACATCTCGGGAATCGTCGACCATCGCCATCCGGACGAAGCCGCCTGCTACCGGAAGATCCGCGCTCAGTTCGAGCAGCTGGCGGCGGGCGAGCGAGCGCCGTTCGCGCGCCGGGAGGCGCGGCCTCCGCTGCATGACCCGGAGGAGCTGCTGGGCGTCATGCCGGTGGCGCGCAACCGGCCCTACGACGTGCACGAGCTGCTGGCGCGCCTCCTCGACGGCTCGGAGTTCGAGGAGTTCAAGGAGACCTACGGCCGGACGATCGTCTGCGGCACGGGCTGGATCGAAGGACACGCGGTCGGGGTCGTGGCGAATCAACGCTCGATCGTCGACCGCAGGACGGGACTCGAACCGAAGGACAAGGAGCTCCAGATCGGCGGCGTGATCTACAGCGATTCCGCCGACAAGGCGGCGCGCTTCGTCGAGCTGTGCAACCAGAAGAAGCTGCCGCTCCTCTTCCTGCAGGATGTCACCGGCTTCATGGTCGGCTCGCGCTCGGAGCGCGGCGGCATCATCAAGGACGGCGCCAAGCTGGTGAACGCCGTCGCCAACTCGGTCGTGCCCAAGGTCACGGTCTTCGTCGGCAACAGCTACGGCGCGGGAAACTACGCGATGTGCGGCAAGGCGTACGGCGCGCGCTTCCTCTTCGCGTGGCCCTCGGCCTCGATCGCGGTCATGGGAGGCGAGCAGGCTTCGAAGACGCTCCTCGGCATCCAGCTCAAGAACCGCGGTGCGGACGTCGGTGAAGAGGAGAAAAAGGAGCTCCTCGCCGACATCCAGAAGCGCTACGACGACGCCAGCAACCCGCGCTACGCCGCGGCGCGGCTCTGGGTCGATGCGATCATCGACCCGCGAGAGACGCGCGAAGTCGTCGCCCGGGCTTTCGAAGCCGCGGCCTGCAACGCCGAGATCCCCGAATTCCGGACCGGCGTCCTGCAGACCTGAGCTCCACTCACCGACCTACCACCGGCCGCGTATCTTGATCCGCGAACTGGCGCTGTTCGACGAGCTCGCCGACCTCGAAGAGGAGGAACGGCGCCGTCGGCTCGCCGCGATCGGACGCGACGACCCGGCGCTCGCGCGGGCGGTCGAACGCCTGTTCGAGGCCGATCGGCTGTCCTCGGGTGTCCTCGACCAGGCGACTGGATCGATCGCGGCCGCCTCGTCCGGTGCGACGGGCGAGCCGCCGGCTCCGCAGCATCCGCCGTTCGCGATGCTCGGCGCCTGGCGACTCGGCGCGCTCCTGGGCGTCGGTGGCATGGGCGAGGTCTGGTCCGGCGAGCGGCAGGAGGGCGGCTTCGCGCAGCGGGCGGCGATCAAGCTGGTACGCGCCGGGATGGCGAGCCGCCAGGTCGTCGCCCGCTTTCTGCTCGAGCGGCAGGTCCTCGCCCGCCTGGAGCATCCGGCGATCGCGCGCATCCTCGACGGCGGTCTGACTCCGGACGGTCGCCCCTGGTTCGCGATGGAGCTCGTCGACGGGGTACCGCTCCTCGACTACGTCCAGCGGGAGCGCCCTCCGCTCCGCGACCGGCTGCGGCTCTTTCTGCGCATCGCCGAGCCGGTCGAGCTGGCGCACCGTCGCCTGGTGGTGCATCGCGACATCAAGCCGGGCAACGTACTCGTCGAGCCGGGCGGGGCGCCGCGTCTTCTCGACTTCGGGCTCGCGAAGCTGCTGGAGGAGGAGGCCGCGGAGGGAGCGACCCGCACCGAGCTCCGCGCCCTGACACCCGCGTATGCCGCGCCGGAGCAGGTGCTCGGCGATCCGGTGAGCACCGCGACCGACGTCTATTCGCTCGGGGTGCTGCTCTACCAGCTGCTGACCGGGGAGCTGCCGCATCGCCGGAGCTCCCCTTCGAACGCCGGCCTCGCACGCGAAGTGCTGCACGAGACGCTCGAGCGGGCGTCGCTCCGGGTCGAGCGCCGCGCGCTCGAGTCCGGCGAAAGCCGCGCCGAGGCCCGGGCGGCGGCGCGACCGCTCGCCGGTGACCTCGACGTCATCCTCGCCCGGGCGATGCAGCGCGAGCCGGAGCGCCGCTATCCCTCGGTTGCGGCGTTCGCGCTCGATGTCGAGCGCCATCTCGCCGGGCTGCCGATCGCCGCGCGTGCCGACAGCCTGGGCTACCGGGCGTCGAAGTTCGTCCGCCGCAACTGGTTCGCCGTCGCCGCGACGGTGGCCGTCCTCCTCTCGCTGGTGACCGGACTGGCGATCTCGATCCGCCAGACTGCGCGTGCGAACGCCGCCGCCGAGACGGCCCGAACGGAGGCGCAGCGCGCCGAGAGGGTGAAGCGGTTCCTGGTGTCGGTGTTCGAACAGGCCGACCCGACGCGCACGATGGGCGCCGAGATGCCGGCACGGCAGATCCTCGGCGAGGGCGCGCAGCGACTCGAGCACGAGCTGGCGGACGAGCCCGAAGTCCGGGCCGAGCTGTTCGACACCGTGTCGCGGATCCAGTCGAGTCTCGGACTGCTCGACGAGGCGCTCGCGAGCGCAGAGCGCTCGGCCGCGGAGCGCACGCGGCTCCTCGGAGCGGCGTCGCCCGCCACCGCCGAGAGCCTCACGACCGTCGGCTACGCGCAGCTGGCGCAGGGGCGGCAGGCCGAGGCCGAGACCACGGTGGCGGACGCCCTCGGGCGCTTCGAGGCCGCGGGCGAGACCTCGTCGGCGCGGTATGCGCGGGCGCTCTCGGCGCGGGCCCAGTTGCGCATGATGAACGGCGATCTGTCCGGAGCGCGCTCCGACGAAACGCGGGTCCACGAGCTGTTCGCGGCGGCCCTCGGCCCGGACGACAGCGAGACCCTCGAGCACCTGTCGAATCTGGCGGTGATCGAGACCGAGGCGGGCACCTTCGCCGAGGCGGCGCGGATCTTCCGCAGCATCCTCGCGACGCTGGAGAAGAACGAGCCCCGGGATTCGGCGAAGGTGCTCGCGGTCGTGCTGAATCTGGCGACGGCGCTCGACACGGCGGGCGAGAACGCGGAGGCCCTGCCGCTCTTCGAGCGCGTCGTCGCCGGCCGGCGGAAGATCTACGGCGAAGGCCATCCGGCGCTCGCCGAAGCGCTCGTCGTCACCAGCATTCGTCTTTCGCGCGCCGGGCGGCAGGAGGAGGCGCTCGCGGCGCTGGAGGAGGCGCGAGCGGTCTACGCGCCGATCGATCACCCGGAGCTCGCGTCGGTCGACAACTACGCGGGGCTCGTCCTCGTCGACCTCGGCCGCTTCGCCGAAGCCGAGCGCGCCTTCGGACGTTCCGTCGCGCGGTTCAGCCGCGATCTCGGTCCAGACGCCGTCATGACGATGGTGGCGCTCGGCAACCAGGCTGCCGTGATCAACGAGCAGGGCCGTCCCGGCGAAGCCGTGCGGACGTTCGATCGCGCCATCGCGACGCTGCGTGAGAAGGGCGAATTCGACAATCCGCGGCTGGTGCGGATGCGCATCGGCTGGGGCGCCGCGCTGCGCCGGTCCGGGCGGCTCCCCGAGGCGCGCGCGACGGTCGAAGAGGCCCTCGCTCTCGCCAGGGAGAAACTCGGACCGGAACATCAGCGCGTCGCAGAGGCCGAGATCGAGCTCGCCTTCATCGATCTCGCGGAACGCGGACCGGATTCCGTTCCGCATGCCCGGGAACGCCTCGCGCGGGCGGAGGAGATCGTCCGCGGCAAGCCGGCGACCCCATCTTTCCAGCGTCAGGTCGCGGCGCTCGGAGCGGCGCTGCTGAAGGGTAGCTGAGCGCCTTCGTCCACGGTCGACGCCCGGCGCCGGACCTCAGCGCCAGAAGAGTGCGTGGAGACCGCGGGCGAAGGCGGCGGAGAAGATGCGCTCGTGTGCTTCGCCCGGCAGGATCTCCACGGTGAGCGCGAGCCCGGGGTCGTTGCGCAGACGAAGCGCCCGCGCCAGGACGTAGACGTCGGCGAGCATCCCGAGGCGCTCCTCCTCCGACCCCGCGCCGATCCAGACGCGGGTCGGGCGGGCGAGCCTGCGGTCGTGCGACGCACGTTCCTCACGCATCACCGCCCGGTCGCGGTGGTCGAGGAAGTAGTCGTCCCACCAGAGCGCCGGCGAGATGATCAGGTAGTGCGAGAAGAGCTCCGGGCGACGGAGCAAGGCGTGGGTCGCGAGAAGTCCGCCCATCGACTTGCCGACGATGCCGCGGATCGACGGATCGACCGGATACCGCTGTTCGACGAACGGCACGATGTCGAGAGCGAGCGCCTCGAGGAAGGCGTCGCCGCCGCCCGATCCGACGTAGTCCTGCGGAGCGAGGAAGTGCTTCGCCGGATCGGCGGGCGCCCAGGCCGTCGGCGTGTCGTCGCGCGTCCGGTTCTCCTCGCGCCGCACGCCCTCGTTTTCGTCCTGATAGCCGATGCCGACATAGTAGATGGGCGGGAAGTGGCCGAGGAACTCGGCGTTCGACTGGCTCGCGACGACGGCCGGGAAGTCCCAGAGACCGTCGAGCACGTAGATCGCGATCGCCTTCTCGCCCGCGGCCGGCGGGAGCAGCGGTCGGCGTACGAACAGCCGGTAGCCGACGCCGTTCGCCGAACGCGGCAGGTCGATCGTCTCGGCCTCGAACGGCGGCTGCCACGGCCGCACCTCCGGCGCGGACGCCGCGGCGTGCGACGCCAGCGAGGCGCCCAGGATCCAGCAAGCTGCTGCGAAGGTGCGCATTCCCTTCTCCTCGGAGGTTGAGACGGGGAAGGGGGGTCGTTGGTTACATCCTTCCGCGCCGGCGGGTGCGGCGGAGCTTTCCGGGAGAGAATCAGTTTCGCCCGAAGGGAGCCCGACCATGGAACGAACCACCCGCCGCTTCGATCGCGCCGCCGCGAGAGTCCTTCTCGTGGCAGCCGTCGTCTCCTTACCCGGATCCGGGACCGAGCGATTCGCCTCGGCCGAGCCGAACCGCCCCTCGACGTTCTCGATCGTCGCCGCCGATCCGGCGACCGGAGAAGTCGGCGTGGCGGTGGCCAGTCGCTTCTTCGCGGTGGGTGCGGTCGTCCCGTACGCGAGAGCAGGTGTCGGCGCCGTTGCGACGCAGGCTTCGGCCAACACGTCGTACGGCCCGGGGGCGCTCGACCTGCTCGCACTCGGGGCCAGCCCTGCCGAGGCGCTCGCCATCCTGACGCGGGCCGACGAGGGGCGCGCCCAGCGGCAGGCCGGGGTCGTCTCGGCCACCGGAGAGTCGGCGACCTACAGCGGACCGGACTGCAACGCCTGGGCAGGCGGCAGAAGCGGGCCCGGCTACGCCGTACAGGGCAACATCCTGACGGGAGAGCCCGTCGTCGCGGCGATGGAGAAGGCGTTCCTCGACAGCGCCGGAAAGCCGCTCGCCGAGCGCCTCTACGCCGCGATCGTCGCCGGCGACGCAGCCGGTGGCGACAGCCGTGGCAAGCAGTCGGCGGTGCTCCTGGTGTCGCGCGCCGGCGGAGGCTACGGCGGGTTCGACGACCGCGCCATCGACATCCGGGTCGACGATGCGAAGGAGCCGATCGTCGAGCTCGGCCGCTTGCTCGACCTGGCGCTGGTGAACGACCTCTGGAATCGCGGCTGGGCGGCGTTCCTGAACGGCCGTCGCGGCGAAGACCTGAGGTGGCAGGAGGCGACGCTCGCGCGGGCGGAGGCGTCGCACGCCGAGGTCCTGCCCGAGGTTCTCTACGACTCGGCGGTCATCCGGCTGGCGAACGGCGACCGCGCGGGCGCACAGCGTGCTCTCGATCGTGCCCTGGCGCTGAATCCGAAGCTCGCCCGGCAGGCGGCGAACGACAAGGATCTCGAAGGGCTGCGCGAAGCGAAGCCTTGAACCCGCGGAGGAAGAGCCCGGTGGAGCTGCCGCGCTGCAGCTGGTGCGGCGGCGACCCGCTCTATCGCGACTACCACGACCGCGAGTGGGGCGTGCCGTCGTACGACGAGCGTCACCTCTTCGAGATGCTGAACCTCGAGGGGGCGCAGGCGGGTCTCTCCTGGATCACGATCCTTCGCAAGCGCGAGAGCTACCGGGCGGCGTTCGACGGCTTCGATCCGGTCCGGATGGCGCGCTACGGGCCGGCGAAAGTCGCCGCGCTGCTCGCCGACCCGGGAATTGTGCGCAATCGCCTGAAGGTCGCCGCGGCGATCGGCAACGCCCGGGCCTGGCTCGAGCTCCGCGACACCGGACGCTCTCTCGCCGACCTGATCTGGCAGCCGTTCGGCGGGCGGCAGCGACGGAACCGGTTTCGACCGGGGGAAGTACCCGCGACGAGTCCCGAATCGGATCTGCTCGCCAAGGAGCTCCGGCGTCTCGGCTTCCGGTTCGTCGGCTCGACGATCGTCTACGCCTGGCTCCAGGCGGTGGGTTGCGTGAACGACCACGTGGTGGACTGCTTCCGCCACGCCGAGGTGGGCCGGAGCGGATCCTGACGCGGGGGATCAGTCCTCGGCGAGCGCCTGGCGCGCGGCGACGAGATCGTCCGGCTTGAGGTTCGGCTCGGGCCAGCGCAGATGGAGACCCTCCATCGCCTGGACGATCGTCTCGGAGACCACCAGCCGGGTGAACCACTTGTGGTCGGCCGGCACGACGTGCCAGGGGGCGTGGTCGGCGGCGGTGGCGCGGATCGCCGTCTCGTAGGCCTTCATGTAGTCGCCGAGATACTGCCGCTCGCGGACGTCGCCGAGGGCGAACTTCCAGTTCTTCTCCGGCTCGTCGAGTCGGGACAGGAAGCGCTCCTTCTGCTCTTCCTTCGAGACGTGGAGGAAGAACTTGAGGATCAGGTAGCCCTGGCGCGCGAAGTAGCGCTCGAAGGCGGCGATGTCCTCGAGACGCTCGTCCCAGATCCGCGGCGTCACCCGCGCCTCCGGCAACCGCTGCCCGGCGAGGATCGGCGGATGCACGCGGACCACCAGCACCTCCTCGTAGTACGAGCGGTTGAAGATGCCGATCCGGCCGCGCTCGGGGAGGCTCTTCGAGCTGCGCCAGAGGTAGTCGTGGTCGAGCTCCTCCGCCGACGGCGCCTTGAACGAGAAGACCTGGACGCCCTGCGGATTGATTCCGGACAGTACGTGTTTGATGGTGCCGTCCTTGCCGGCGGCATCCATC
This sequence comes from Thermoanaerobaculia bacterium, assembly GCA_050186295.1. Taxonomy (GTDB): domain Bacteria; phylum Acidobacteriota; class Thermoanaerobaculia; order Multivoradales; family JAGPDF01; genus JAGPDF01. Next base: position 154,385 of record JBFWYP010000006.1, read on the forward strand.
GCCTGGAAGATGATGAGGACGCCCCAGCGATCCTGGGCGTAGAGGCGCTCCTGGAGCTCGCCCAGACGTTCGACACCGTGCGCGAGCGTTCCCTTGACGTCGCCCTTGTCGAAACCGGCGGTGTCGGCGGGATCGAATGCCGAGAGGCGGAAGCGGCGGCCGTCGGTGACGCGGTAACGGCCCGGCAGATCGGCGAGATCGGAACGCGACGACTTCTTTCCCATGCGGCGGATGCTACGGCAGGCGGTAGGCTTCGCGCTCGGAGGGCGGAATGTCGGGTCGGAACGACGAACGGCCGCACGTGGTGGTGCTGGGGGGCGGGTTCGGGGGGCTCGCGGCGGCGAAGGCGCTGCGCCGCGCGCCGGTCCGCATCACTCTCGTCGACCGGAAGAACCACCACCTCTTCCAGCCGCTCCTCTACCAGGTGGCGACAGCGGGTCTCGCTCCCGGCGATATCGCCGCCCCGATCCGTCAGGTGTTTCGGCGCCAGAAGAACGTCACCGTGGCGATGGCCGAGATCATCGGGATCGACCCGGCGAGGAAACGGGTGGCGCTCGACGCGGGCGAGCACGGCGAGCTCTCGATCGACTACGACTATCTGGTCGTGGCCACGGGCGTCACCCAGAGCTACTTCGGGCACGACGAGTTCGCTCCGTTCGCGCCGGCACTGAAGACGATCGAAGACGCGACCGCGGTGCGCGGTACCGTGCTCGGTGCCTTCGAGCGCGCCGAGCTCCAGCCCTGGCCGGGAGGGCGCCAGGAGCTGCAGACGTTCGTCCTGGTCGGCGCCGGTCCGACCGGCGTGGAGATGGCCGGGGCGCTGGCGGAACTCGCCCGGGCGACGCTCGCCGGGGACTTCCGGCGCATCGATCCGCGCCGTTCCCGCATCGTCCTCCTCGAAGCCGGTCCGCGGATCCTGCCGACGTTTCACGAACTGTCCGCCGCGCGGGTGCACCGCAAGCTCGAGAGGATGGGCGTCGAGATCCGTTGCGGGAAGGCGGTGGAGCGGGTCGATGCCGAGGGCGTCGTCGTCGGCGGGGAGCGAATCGAAGCGGGTGTGGTGCTGTGGACCGCAGGGGTGAAGCCGTCGCCGGCGGCCGCCTGGCTCGGCGCCGGAACCGATCGCGCCGGCAGGGTGAAGGTCGAGGGCGATCTCTCCGTTCCCGGACGCCCGGAGATCTTCGTCATCGGGGACGTCGCCAGCCGGGAACAGGACGGCCGACCGCTTCCCGGCGTCGCCCAGGTGGCGATCCAGGGCGGCCGCTACGTCGGCAGGCTGATCTCGGCTCGTCTCGCCGGCCGGCGTCCACTGCCGCCGTTCCGCTACTTCAACAAGGGCGACATTTCGGTCGTCGGCAGGAACTTCGCCGTTCTCGAACGGGGCCGTCTGCGCGTCTCCGGCTTTCCGGGCTGGCTCGCGTGGGCATTCGTCCACATCCAGTTCCTGGCGCTCTTCAACAACAAGCTGCTGGTCTTCACGCAGTGGATCTGGTCGTACTTCACCTACGAGCGCGGCTCGCGGCTGATCACCTCTCCGCCTCGAGGGCCAGCAGCGCCTTCTTCCGGCGCACCCCCCAGCGGTAGCCGGTGAGCGCGCCGTCGCTCCCCACCACGCGGTGGCAGGGGACGACGAGAGCGACCGGATTCGTCGCGCAGGCACGGGCGACCGCGCGGACGGCACGCGGCCGGCCGATCGCGCGGGCGATCTCGCCGTAGCTGCGCGTCTCTCCCGAAGGGATCCGGCGCAGCTCCTCCCACACCAGGGCCTGGAAGGCGGTGCCGGCGAGATCGGTCGGCAGGTCGAGCTCGGAGGCGCGCGTGACACGCGCGCTCACCGCGGCGAGGAACGGACGCAGCCGCCGCCGGTCTTCGACGATGTTCGCCCGGGGGAAGTCGCGCCGCAGCGAGCGCTCGAGCTCCACCGGCGAAGCGCCGAGACGTACGGCGCAGAGGCCGCGCTCGGTCGCCGCGACGAGGACCGCGCCGACCGGGCTCGATCCGGTAGCGAAACGGATCTCGGCGCCGGCCCCACCGTCCTTGAATCGCCCCGGGGTCATTCCGAGCCGGCGGCTCGCTTCGGCATAGAGACGGGACGACGAACCGTAGCCGGCCTCGAAGCCGGCGTCGAGCACCGTGCGCGACCGTTTCATCCCGGTCTGCAGCCGCTCGGCGCGCCGCGCGAGCGCGTACTGCTTCGGGGTCATGCCGAGCCGCCGGCGGAACTCACGCTGGAGATGGAACGGCGAGACGCCGGTCGCCGCGCCGAGTTGCGCGAGCGGGATCGCTTCGCCCTCCGCCTCGTCCATCAGTTCGCGGGCGCGGGCGATCGCGCGCTCGATCGCCGGCAACTCGTCCGGCCGGCAGCGCTTGCAGGCGCGGAAGCCGGCGGCACGCGCCGCCGCTCCGTCCTCGAAGAAGCGCACGTTCTCGCGCCGCGGCCGGCGCGCGGGACAGGACGGCCGGCAGTAGACGCCGGTCGACGTCACCGCGAAGACGAAGCGACCGTCGGAGTTGCCGTCGCGCTCCGTGACGGCGCGCCAGCACGACTCGTCGGACTCCCGGTCGGCGCCGGGGAGCGGTGCGGCTTCGGATCGGGACGGTCTGGCCACGGACGGGGAAGGAAGATTCTCCTGGATCGCCGGCGACGTTAGCACTGGCGGCGCGAACGTCGGGCGGGGCGCCGGTGCGGGGGGCAGGGTGGCGAGGATCGCTGCTTCGGCCATGTCGACTCCTTCGGTGGCGATGTCGGATCCATTTCCGCGCTCGCCGAAGTCGAAGTTAGCGCTCGCGCGGAGGCTCCGGCCACCCGGTTCTTGCGTTCAAACCGGGCCGGCGGCCGCTCGCCCCGGTGATAGCCTCTGCGGGTCATGAAGCGGGTTCGGATCGCCAACGGACAGGGGTTCTGGGGAGACTCGGTCGATGCGCCGATCCATCTGATCGAGGGGGGGCCGGTCGACTACCTCGGCATGGACTATCTGGCCGAGGTGACCCTGTCGATCATGATGCGGCAGAAGCTCCGCAACCCCACGGCCGGCTACGCCACCGACTTCATCGAGTTCATCCGCCGCGCCCTGCCGACGCTGGTCGAGAAGAACGTCCGCGTCGTCACCAACGCCGGCGGGCTCAATCCAAAGGCGTGCCGCGAGAAGATCTTCGAGGTCGCGCGCGAGCTCGGCGTCTCCGGATTCAAGGTCGGGGTGGTCGACGGCGACGACCTGCTCGGGCGGCTCCCCGAGCTCGTCGCCGCGGGACATCGCCTCGAGAACATGGACAGCGGGGAGCCGATCTCGTCGGTGGTCGGCAAGGTGACTTCGGCGAACGCGTACATCGGCGCGCGACCGGTGGCCGAGGCTCTCGACGGCGGCGCGCTCATCGTGCTCTGCGGACGCGTCACCGACACGGCGCTCGCGCTCGGACCGCTGGTCCACGAGTTCGGCTGGGCCGCGGACGACTGGGATCGTCTGGCGGCCGGCACCATCTGCGGGCACATCCTCGAATGCGGCGCCCAGGCGACCGGCGGCAACTTCACCCGCTTCTGGGAGGTCCCGGAGCTCTGGAAGGTCGGCTACCCGATCGCCGAAGTCGAGGAGAGCGGCGAATTCGTCGTCACCAAGCATCCCGGAACCGGCGGCATGGTGACGGTCGACACCGTCTCCGAGCAGCTGGTCTACGAGATGGGTGACCCGGTGAGCTACCTGACGCCGGACGTCGCTGCCGACTTCACCTCGATCCGCCTCGCCGCCGAGGGGCCGGACCGGGTGCGGGTCTCCGGGATCCGCGGCCGGCCGCGGACGCCGTTCCTCAAGATCTCGGCGTCGTACCTCGACGGCTACAAGGCGACCGGACAGGTCACGGTCAGCGGGCCGCGGGCGGTCGAGAAGGCGCAGCTCGCGGCCGAGCTCGTCTGGAAGCGGCTCGAGCGCGCCGGCGTGACCTTCGCCGACGGCGATCGCGTGACCGAGCTCCTCGGCGTTTCGGCGGTGCTGCCCGGAATCCTCGCGCCGCCGGCGGATCCGCCCGAGGTGGTGCTGCGCCTCGCGGTCCGCGACGGCGACCGTGCCAAGGTCGACCGCTTCGGCAAGGAGATCGCACCACTGGTGACCGCCGGTCCGCCGGGAGTCACCGGGTTCGCGGGCGGACGGCCCAAGGCGCAGGAGGTGGTCGCCTACTGGCCCGCCCTGCTGGCGCGGGAGGAGATCGAGAGCCGCCTCGAGGTCACGGTGGAGGCGATCGCGTGAAGCGGGTCCTTCTCTCGCGGGTCGCGCACGCGCGCTCGGGCGACAAGGGAGACGCCTCCAACGTCGGTCTGATTGCCAATACCCCGGCGCTCTACGAACACCTGGTGCGCCAGGTCACGGCCGAGCGGGTCGCCGAGCATTTCTCCGGCATCTGTCGCGGCCGCGTCGAGCGCTTCGAGGTGCCCAATCTCCACGCCCTCAACTTCCTCCTCCACGATTCGCTCGGCGGCGGCGGTACCGCGAGCCTGCTCACCGACGCACAGGGGAAGACGCACGGACAGGGAATGCTCGAGATGGAGATCGAGATTCCGGAGGAGCTGCTCTGAGTCTCCTCGTCACCCGTCGCGAAGACGATCTCCTGTTCGCGACGCTCAACGATCCCGGGCGCGCCAATGCACTCTCTCCGGCGCTCGCCGCCGAAGTCACCGCTCTCTATCGTTGCGACTGGCGGGCCGAAGGGGTGCGAGCCATCCTGCTCGCCGGCGAAGGCCGTCACTTCTGTGCCGGCGCCGACCTCGAGCACCTGGCCTCACTGCAGTCGGCGAGCGAGCTCGACAACCGGCTCGACTCCGGACGTCTGCGCGATCTGTTCGAGGCGATCCTGCGGCAGGAGGCGCTGACCGTCGCACTCGTCCAGGGATCGTGCGTCGCCGGAGGTTGCGGCCTCGCGACCGCCTGCGACTTCGTCGTCGCCGCCGACGATGCGCGCTTCCTCTACAGCGAGGTGCGGATCGGATTCGTCGCCGCCCTCGTCGCGACCTTCCTGCCGCTCCGCGTGCGTGGCAGCGACCTGCGCGAGCTGCTGCTCGATCCGGATTTCGTGCCGGCCGAACGGGCGCTCGCCATCGGGCTCGTCAACCGGGTCGTGCCGCGCGCCGGACTCGCAACGGCAGGGAAGGAGCTCGCGGCCGGAATCCTGGGGAAGGCCTCGTCCGAGTCGATCGCGCGCACCAAGCGGCTGCTGCTCGAGATCCAGGGGATGAGCCTGGACGAACGGCTGACGGCGGCGACGGCCGCGAACGCCGCGGCACGAGGCACAGCGGACTGCCGGCGCGGCATCGCGACGTTCCTCGCCGAGAAGCGGACCCCCGACTGGCGCACGCCGCCGGACGCATGAGGGAGATCAGGCCATGCACATGACGTCGACGCCCGGGACCCCTCCGGGGCGGCTCACGCCGGACGGATTTCTCGAGAGCGACCTCTGGATCGACCAGCCCGATGCCAAGGAGGAGCTCGCGCGCCGCCAGGCGAGCGGCGCGATCTCCGAGGAGGAGGCGAACCATCTCGCCGACTTCATCGACAACGGCTACTTCGTCTTCCGGCCGGCGATCCCGGAGCGGCTCTTCGACGAGCTCCTCGCCGACGTCGACCGCGTCTGGAAGGAGCAGCCGGCCGACGCCGCATTCGCGCACCAGAGCCTGCTCACCCGCTTCTCCGGGAGAGACGGCGACAACCGTCAGCCGGGTTGCCGGCTGGGCGATTTCCACGGCTACTCCCCGGCCGCGCAGGCGCTCTACCTGAACCCGCAGATCCATCGCTACGCCGAGCTCATCCTCGACGAGCCGCCGGTCGCCAAGCAGTCGATCTTCTTCGAGTGGGGGAGCGGCCAGGCGCTGCATCGCGATCCGATCCACGTCCGGGTCCACCCGGCGAGCCACCTGGTCGCCGCCTGGATCGCCCTCGAGGACATCAGCGCCGGCAGCGGACCGCTCACCTACGTCCCGGGCTCGCACCGCGTGCCGTACCACCAGTTCGAGCCGGGCCGCTACTACGCCGACATCGGCAAGGACGACTTCGCGACGCTGCGCGCCGGCGAGGCGGCCGATCTCGACCGCTGCCGGGCCGCGGGGCTCGAACCGGTGCCGTTCCTCGCCCGCAAGGGGGAGGTGCTGATCTGGCACCACAGCCTCCTGCACGGCGGCTCGATGCCGACCGATCCGCGCGCCACCCGCAAGAGCTTCGTGGTGCATCTGTCGAGCCTCGCCAACACGCACGAAGTGAGCAGCACCTACGTCGACCCGTATCTGCCGCGGGACGCCGCCGGCAAGCCGGTGAACGCGATCCATTCGGCCCACCGCGTGCTCGAGGTGGACGGCTGTCGCGGCTTCGAGAATCCGCTGGCCGAGCGGGTGCGCAAGGAGATCGTCGGTCTCGCCCTCCAGGGGCGCGCCGGCCTCGACGCGCGGATCGCCGAGCTCGAGGGCCGGATCGCGGCGATGGAAGCGAGCCGGTTCTGGAAGCTGCGCAACAGCTGGTTCTCGATCAAGCGCTCGCTCGGACTCACCACCGAGCGCTGAGCCGGTTCCGCTTGCGGCTCCTCCTCTTCGACATCGACGGCACGCTCCTCTCGTGCGGCGGGCAGCCGAAGCCGCTCTTCGCCGAGGCGCTCGTCGAGGTCTTCGGCGAGACCGGCGACATCGACGGCTACGATTTCTCCGGCAAGACCGATCCCCAGATCGTCGTCGAGCTGCTGGCCGGCGCCGGGCACGCCCGGGAGGCCGTTCTCGACGGCGTGCCGCGGGTACGCGACGCCTACCTCGACCGGCTCGAGCGGGCGCTCGACCCCGAGGGGATCCGGATCCTCCCCGGGGTCGTCGAGCTCCTCGAGACACTCGCCGCCCGGACCGATGTCGCCCTGGGGCTCCTCACCGGCAACTGGGAGCGCGGCGCCGGGATCAAGCTCGGACGCGCCGGCCTCGGGCGCTACTTCGATTTCGGCAGTTTCGGGGACGGCTGGACGAACCGCCGCGACCTGCCTCCGGTGGCGTTGCGTCTCGCCGAGACGCGCCACGGCCGCCGCTTTCCGCCCGAGGAGAGCTGGATCATCGGCGACTCTCCGCTCGACGTCGACTGCGCGCGCGCCCACGGACTGCGCTGTCTCGGGGTCGCCACCGGACGGAGCTCGACCGCCGACCTCACCGCTGCCGGGGCGACGCATGCGGTCGACGATCTCCGGGCGCTGCCCGAGATCGTGGCGCGGCTTCTCGCCTGACGCCCCGACCGGCCGGTCTGGGATAAGCTGCGCGGGACCCCACAACGATTTCCTGGAGGTTCCCGATGCGCCGAATCCCGATTCTCGTCCTCGCGGTTTCGTCCCTTCTCACCTCGCTCGCGCCGGCCGGCGCGCTCAAGTCGAAGTCGGACCTCCTCGAGAGCCCCGGAGCCGCATTCGCTGCGCCGGCGACCGGTGCCGTGGCCGCGCTCGTCAATCTCCGCGAACCGGCGGCAGGCGGGGACTTCGAATCCATGGCCCGCTCGGTCCTGACCCGCCACGCGGCGGCGCTCGGTCTCGCCACCGACGCTGACCTCGAGCTCCAGGCGGTGCGTCGCGGCAAGGCGATCGACGTCGTCCGGTTCCGTCAGCTCGCAGCCGGACTGCCGGTCCTGCGCGGCGGCATCGCGGTTTCGTTCAATCGCGCCGGAGAGGCGATCTTCGTCGCCAACGATCTCAAGCCCGTTCTCGGCGATCCTGCCGCGCTCGCGGCTGCGGCGGGTGCTTCGCATCTGGCGCGGGAGGCGGCGCGAGGCGTCGCGGTCGCGCGGCTCGGGGCGTCAGGGGAATACAACGTCGACCTCACCACGCTCGAGATCTTTCCCGGCGCCGACGGCGCGCGGGTGGTCTGGGTCAGCCGGCTGGCGCCGCAGGGCGAGCCGGTCGGCGACTGGGAGGTGGTGATCGACGCGGCGAGCGGCGAAGTCCTGCGCGTCGAGGACCGGGCGCTCTACGACGACGGCCAGGGTCAGGCGTTCCTGCCGGATCCGCTCTCGTCGGCGGGTGCGACCTACGGCGACACCGGCTTCGTCGACGGAAGCGATGCCAACACGACCCAGCTCACCGGAGAGATTTTCGAGGTCACCCTCCGCGACCTGACCTTCAGCGGCTCGTACAGCCTCAAGGGGCCGTACGCCGACTGCCGGGGCGATCTCGAGTCCCCGTTCGTCGCCTGCACGACGAGCGCCGACACCGACTTCCGGCTCGTTCCCGCCAGTCGTGAGTCCGACCTGTTCGAGGAGATGAACGTCTACTACCACCTCGACACGTTTCTCCGCTACATCAACGAGACGCTGGGTATCCCGGTGCTGCCGTTCCAGTACGCGGGCGGAGTGAGGTTCGATCCGCACGGACTGAGCGGCGCCGACAACTCCCACTACACCAGCGCCGGGATCCTGGCCTTCGGTGACGGCGGGGTCGACGACTCCGAAGACGCCGACGTCGTCATCCACGAGCTGGGCCACGGCATCCACGACTGGGTCACGAACGGCAACCTGTCGCAGACAGACGGACTGAGCGAGGGGGTCGGCGACTACTTCGCGGTCTCCTACAGCCGCACGTTCGGCGGCCAGTGGAGCTCGTCCGACCCGCAGTACAACTGGGTCTTCAGCTGGGACGGCCACAACCCGTTCTGGGGCGGGCGCCTCACGAACTGGAACGACAACCACCTCTACACGCCCGGGATGGGCGGCCTGCACACGACCGGCCAGTTCTGGGCTTCGTGCAACATCGACATCGCCGAGATCATCGGCTACGACGTGATGGACGAAGCGATGATCGAAGGGCTCTCGATGACCGGCAGCACGGCCAACCACGCGGTTGCGGCGCAGGCCGTGACGCAGGCGGCGGCCGAGCTCGGCTACGGTGCGGCGACGCTCGCGACGATGGCGGGGATCTACAACACGAACAGCGGATCGGCAGGGTGCAATTACTCGGTGACGATCCCCGGTGGTCCGATCTTCTCGGACGATTTCGAGCGCGGGAACGCTTCGCGGTGGAGCCTCGTCAGCGGCCCGCTGCAGCCGAGTCTTTGAGTCCGGACGGCGCGCTCACCGCTCTCCGCGGGGGCGCCGCCGCCGCTCGCGCGCCCGTCGAGCTTCTCGAGGTCGCCGGCAACGATCGCGAGAAGCTCCTGCACGGTCTGGTGACGGCGGAGGTGCGGAACCTCGCGGCCGGAGAATCGCGGCACGGATTCTTCACTCTCGCCAAGGGCGGCATCCTCGCCGACTTCCGCCTCTTCGCGCGGACCGACCGCCTCCTGCTGCTGCTCCCGGCGGGCTCGGCGGTCACGGTCGGTGCCCACCTCGCGAAGTACCAGTTGATGGCCGACGTCGCGATCTCTCCGGCGTCGGCTGCGACGATCCTCGAGACGCGTCGCGGCGACGAGCGATCCGCGCTGGAAACCCGCGCGGCGGCGGCCGGTGCTGTCCTGCTGCCGGATCCGCTCTCCGCGCACGGCCGGCTCTTCCTGGTGTCCGGAGAGAGCGCCGGCGAAAGGGAGCTCGCCGAAGCGCTGGGTCTCGCCCTGGTGGACGAAGCCACCGGAGACCTGGCGCGGATCGAGGACGGTGAGCTCCGAGGCGGGATCGACTTCGACGACGGCAACTTTCCGCAGGAGACCGGTCGTGAGGAGGCGGTGAGCTACACCAAGGGCTGCTTCCTCGGCCAGGAGGTCGTGGCGCGAATCCACTACCGCGGCGGCGTGCAGCGGGTTCCGGTCGGGCTGCGCTTCGCGGGCGATCCTCCTGCAGCCGGCGCCGGGCTCCTCGCGGACGGGCGGCCCGTCGGGCGCGCGACCAGCACCGCCACTTCGCCCACGCTGGGCCCGGTCGGTCTGGCGATCGTCCACCGGCGCGGCGCCGAGCCGGGTTCGCGGCTCGAGCTCGCGAGCGGCGGTCACGCCGAGGTTGTATCGTTGCCGTTCCACGTCCAAGGAGGAGTGCGATGACGAACAAGCTGGGTCCCGCGCTGGTCGCGGAGTTGATCGGTACGTTTGCGCTGGTCTTCGTCGGTGCCGGTGCCGGAGCGCTCGGTCTCGGCGGTCTTCCCGGAGTCGCTCTGGCGCACGGGCTCGTCGTCCTGGCGTTCGCCTATTCCTTCGGCCACCTCTCGGGGACGCACGTCAACCCGGCGGTGACCGTCGGTCTGCTGGTGGCGGGGAAGATCGACGCCGCCAAGGCGGGGTCGTACATCGTCTTCCAGCTGATCGGTGGCGTCCTCGGCGGCTACGCCCTCAAGTGGGTGCTGGGCGGTGCGGTCGGAAATCTCGGTGCGGGCGCGCTCGCCGGTTCGCTCCAGGCGGGAGGCGCTTCGATCACGATCACTCCACCGATCGGGTTCTTCCTCGAGGCGCTGCTCGCGTTCTTCCTCGTCAACACGGTCCTGAACGCGGCGGTCTCGGGCAAGGCGGGGAACCTGGCCGGGCTCGCCATCGGCTCGACGCTGATCTTCAACATCCTCATGGGCGGACCGCTCACCGGTGCGATCTTCAATCCGGCGCGACAGCTCGGACCGGCTCTCGCTGCCGACCAGATGGCGCACCTGGGGCTCTACCTCGTCGCGCCCCTGGTCGGTGCCGCGGTGGCCGGACTGCTGTACCGTTCCTATCTGAGCCGCTGACGGGCGCCTGTGGCGCGAACGAAAAGGGCCCGCGATACCGATCGCGGGCCCTTTTTTCTCGCCGGAAACGGCGCCGTCAGACGGCGAACGACGAGCCGCAACCGCAGGTACCGGTCGCCTTGGGGTTGTGGAACTTGAATCCGGCGCCGTTCATGCCGAAGACGTAGTCGATCGTCACACCCTCGAGGTAGCGGGCGCTGACGGGATCGACGAAGACCCGGAGTCCCTCGACTTCGAAGACGGTGTCGGTGGCGCGCGCCTCCTGCTCGAAGTCGAGCGCGTACTGGAAGCCGCTGCAGCCGCCGCCGGAAACGGCGACGCGCAGGCCGTACGATTCGTCCATTCCCTCCTGCGTACGGGTGGTCTTCACCATCTCGACCGCCTTCGAAGTGATCAGCACCGGCACCGGCTCGACGCCGGTCGGAGTGGGTGTGGGGTTCGGCTGCGTTTCGAGGCTCATGGGAGTTCCTTTCACGGATGAGAACGCGCCCCCGGGCCGATTTCTTCCGGCCGAGGATCCGTCTATTCTAGTTCACCTCCGGGAGCGGGCGCGGACGGCGGCTATGATCCCGGGGTGCTCCGCGCCCTGGCCTTCGATTTCAACGGCGTCCTGGTCAACGACGAGCCAGTGCATCTCGCCTGTTTCCAGCGCGTTCTCGCGGAAGAGAGGATCGCGCTCGGAACGGAGGAGTACTACGAGCGCTATCTCGGTTTCGACGACCGCGGCGCCTTCGAAGCGATCTACCGCGATCGCGGCCGGCCGATCGCTCCCGAACTCCGCGCGCGGCTGATCGCGCGCAAGTCGCTCTACTACCTGGAGGCGGTGCAGCGGGACGGCTTTCCCTTCTTCGCCGGAGCGGTGGAGCTGGTGCGCGAAGCCGCCGCCGAGCTGCCTCTGGTGATCGTCAGCGGAGCGCTCCGCAGCGAGATCGCCGGCGCGTTGCGGCAGGAAGGGCTCGCTCCGCTGGTCCGGAAGGTGATCGCGGCGGAGGACGTCGCCAGCGGAAAGCCCGATCCCGAAGGCTACCGGCTGGCGATCGCGGCGCTCAACAGCGAGCCGCCGCTTCCTTCGCGCCTGATCCACCCGCACGAGGTTCTGGCGATCGAAGACAGCCCGGCGGGCGTCGCGTCCGCCGCCGAAGCCGGTCTGCGGACGCTGGCGGTGGGGCACAGCTATCCCCTGGCGGAGCTTGCCGCGGCCGAGGCGCGGGTCGACTCGATCCGCGGGGTGCGCATCGCCGGACTGCGCGAGCTCTTTCCCTGACCGGCAGCCGGTTCCTGGTCAGTTGACCGGCACGCGGCCGGCGAATCCGTCTTCGTAGCCGTGGAAATGACCGAGGCTGGGTTCGGGATACTTCCAGCAGTAGTAGCCGTCGCCGGCGTCCCAGTCGACGAGCCAGAGCCCCTTGACCTCGCAGCCGAGCGAACGGACCTCTTCGGTCCACTGCTCGACGATCGCACGGCGCGCGGTCTCGAGCTCCTCCCGGCGTTCGGCCTCGTCGTCGCTCAGGCGGAGCTCGTGACCGAGCGCTTCCGCCTGGCGATAGGCGTTCTCGGTGAGGTCGCGAACGACGGGAAAAGTCGCCAGCGCCTCGTCGTAGCTCCAGTGGCGGGAGGCGCGCTTCGTCATGGCGAAACGATAGCACCGGCGCGTTGCCACGAACGGCTCGCGACCGGTATCTTCGGCGGATGGAGCGCGCCAACGGACGGATCGAGGTCATCGCCGGGGGGATGTTCTCCGGCAAGAGCGAAGAGCTCGTCCGGCGACTGCGGCGGGCCGCCATCGCACGCCAGCGCGTCCAGGTCTTCAAACCCCTGACCGACGTCCGTCACGATCCCGACCGGCTGGTCACCCGCGATCTGCGGGAGCTCGCGGCGGTCTCCGTGGACGACTCGGCCGACCTGCGCTCCAAGCTCCAGTTCGGCGTGCAGGTGGTGGGGATCGACGAAGCGCAGTTCTTCGACGGCGGGCTGGTCGATCTCGTCACCGAGCTCGCCGATGCCGGCGTGCGGGTCGTCGTGGCCGGGCTCGACCAGGACTTCTCGCGGCGCCCGTTCGGACCGATGCCGGGGATCCTCGCCCTCGCGGAGATGGTCGACAAGATGCACGCCGTCTGCGTGCGCTGCGGCGGGCCGGCTCACTACAGCCAGCGCGTCGCGGGTGGGGTCGACCAGGTGCAGGTCGGAGATGCCGACGCCTACGAGGCACGCTGCCGGCGCTGCTACGAGATCTACGAATCGAGGGCCTGAAGTCGGTCGCGGCCGCGGGCCGCCGCCGGCCTACGGCCGGGGGATCGGCAGTGGCCGCCCGTCCTGGCCGACGTGGACGAAGACCACCTCGGCCTCCGTGACTTTCACCTTCGGGCCGCCGGGGTGCCCGCGCTCCGCCTCGACGAGGACCTCGACGGTCACCGACGTATTGCCGATGCGCGTCGTCCGGGTGAAGAAGCTGACCAGGTCGCCGACGAAGACCGGGGCGTGAAAGACGACCTCGTGCATCGACACGGTGACGATCCGGCCCGGACAGGTCCGGTGCGCCTCGACCGCTCCCGCCTGGTCGATGTACGAGAGGATCACGCCGCCGAAGATCGTGCCGAGCGCATTGGTGTCCTTCGGCATCATGATCACGCGGATCGCCGGCATGGTGTCGAACGGCGCGGGGTTCGGCGTCCTGTTCTCGGTGGTCGGCATCGGCGGGATGCTATCCGAAGCCGCTCAGACGAATGCGGCGGGAGGCGCCGGCGGTCGATCCGCCGGCGTCGGAGCGGCCGGCGTAGCGTTCGCCGGGCGATGGAAGCGGAGTACGTAGGCGACGAGCGCTGCGGGAGCGATCGCGGGAGGCAGCGTCGCGAGAACCTGCAACGCTCGACCGCGGTCGTCGATCCCCGTTGCCCCCTCGGCAAAGGTCAGGGCAGCGACGGCGAGTCCGATGCCGGCGACCTCCCACCGCCGCTCGCGCCGCGCTGCCCCGCTTCCTCGTCGATACCGGGCGACGGCGAGGGCGAACGCCATCGCCTGCAGGGGCAGGGTCAGGACGAGCGTGTGGTTCCAGACGACCGGCGAGGCGGTGACACAACCTGCCAGCGTGATCGCCAGACGCGTCGAGCGATCGACCGCGAATCGCCGGGCGACGAATGCGACCAGCACGAGGAGGACGATCGTGAGCAGCTTCGCCGCCTCGCGGTGGTCGCTCAGGGCGAGGAAACGATGCAGAGAGACCGTGCGGTCGATCGCCCAAACGGAGGAGCCCTTCGTCACGAAGGCGGCGAGCTCCGGGTCGGCGAGCAGCGGCAATCCGGCGAAGAGCACCGCCACCGTCGCGGCGAGCCAATGCCACCGGCCGGGCCGCGTGCGATCGAAGAGCAGCGTGAGGACGGCGGCCGGGGCAAGCGGCTTCACGAGCAGACTCGCTCCCAGGAGCACCCCGGTCGTGACCGGGCTCCGCTCCTCGAGCAGCAGGGCGAGGAGGATCAGTCCACCGACTGCGAACGAGAGGTTGCCGAATTCGATCCCCTGGCGGACGCCCGGGTCGAACAGAACGTAGAGCACGGTCAGGCCGAAGCGTTTCCACGTTGTCCACGCGAGCCAGCTGCTGGCGCACCAGAGGATCAGCGAGAGACCGAGGACCGAGGCGGCGCGCAGCAGCAGGTACGGAGAGCGCAAGGGCAGCGGCCGCAGCAAGCCGTCGAGTCGGAGAAGCGACGGTGGGTAGACGTAGTCGCCGTCGGTGTAAGGGGAGAGCCCGGAGGCTTCGAGCTGGAAAGCTCGCTCCTGGGCCAGTTCGTCGCCGAGCGGAACGCGGCTCTCGAGCGACGGCAGGAAGCGGACGACGATCACTGCCGCGATCGCCGAAAGTGCGAGCGCGTGCTGCCACCAGCGCAGGCGGGCGGCGCCGCTTTCGGCGGAGAGCGCGCGCTCGTCGACGGGGGGGCGCAAGGGCACCATGCTATCTTTTGGACTTCCT